>JAEYWX010000009.1 GCA_023428755.1 Bacteroidota bacterium | reverse complement strand
TACCATCGGCCATGAGGGGCTTAACTTCTCTGTTCGGAATGGGAAGAGGTGAACACCCTCGGCAATACCACCATAAGCTCTTTGATAAGTTAATTGGTTAAAAAGTTAATTGGTTAACAGGTTTACTTATTGACCTGTTGCCTTTTTGACTTATCAACCCTTATCTCAATAACTTAACATATTGGGTCAGCAACTTTTTTGTCTCTTGGTAAAAATAAAATTAAAGCTTACGGGCAATTAGTACTACTCGGCTTTGATGTTACCACCTTTACACCTGTAGCCTATCAACGTCATCGTCTCTGACGGCCCTTAAAAGTAAACTCATCTTGAGGAAGGTTTCGCGCTTAGATGCTTTCAGCGCTTATCCTGGCTGTGCATAGCTACTCGGCACTGCACCTGGCGGCACAACCGATACACCAGCGGCACATACGCTCCGGTCCTCTCGTACTAAGAGCATGTCCTCTCAATTTACTAACGCCCACCACAGATAGGGACCGAACTGTCTTGCGACGTTCTGAACCCAGTTCACGTGCCACTTTAATGGGCGAACAGCCCAACCCTTGGGACCTTCTCCAGCCCCAGGATGTGACGAACCGACATCGAGGTGCCAAACCTCCCCGTCGATATGAGCTCTTGGGGGAGATCAGCCTGTTATCCCCGGAGTACCTTTTATCCTTTGAGCGACGGCCCTTCCATGCAGAACCGCCGGATCACTTTAGCCAGCTTTCGCTCCTGCTCGGCTCGTATGCCTCACAGTCAAGCACCCTTATACTAATGCGCTCTTCGTACGATTACCAACCGTACTGAGGGTACCTTTGCAAGCCTCCGTTACTTTTTAGGAGGCGACCACCCCAGTCAAACTACCCACCATGCACTGTCTCCCGTTAGGGATTAGATTCTAAATCAAAGAAGGTTGGTATTTCAACGACCGCTCCACAACTGCTGGCGCAGCTGCTTCAAAGCGTCCCAACTATTCTACACATCCGTAATTCAAAATCAATGCAAAGTTGTAGTGAAGGTTCACGGGGTCTTTCCGTCCCGTGGCGGGTAACCGGCATCTTCACCGATACTACAATTTCACCGGGCTCATGGAGGAGACAGTGTTCAACTCATTAGACCATTCGTGCAGGTCGGAACTTACCCGACAAGGAATTTCGCTACCTTAGGACCGTTATAGTTACGGCCGCCGTTTACTGGGGCTTCAGTCAGAAGCTTTGGCTTGCGCCGAACATCCTTCCTTAACCTTCCAGCACCGGGCAGGTATCAGGCTCTATACGTCATCTTTCGATTTTGCAGGGCCCTGTGTTTTTGCTAAACAGTTGGTTGAACCATTTTACTGAGACCATCCGAAGATGGTACGCTTTATCCCGAAGTTACAGCGTCAATTTGCCTAGTTCCTTCTCCATGGCTCACCCGAGCGCCTTAGAATATTCATCTCGTCCACCTGTGTCGGATTACGGTACGGGTTGCTTAAGCCTAACCTTAGAAGTTTTTCTCGGAGGTCTGATTAGGATCACTATCCACGCAGCCGAAGCTTTGCGGTACTATCACGTTCGACATTCTCTGCGGATTTACCTGCAAAAAATATATCTACACGCTTTAACGGACACTTCCGTACGTCCGCGGATCTTTCACTACCCCGTCACTCCATCGAAACAAAAGCAAGTGTTGGAATATTAACCAACTTTCCATCAGGTGCGCCTTTCGGCTTTCCCTAAGGACCCGACTAACCCTGATCTGATTAACATTGATCAGGAAACCTTGGACTTTCGGCGAAGTAGTTTTTCACTACTTTTATCGCTACTCATACCTACATTTTCTTTTGAAATCGCTCCAGCATCCATCACCAGACACCTTCGCAGCAGATTTCAATGCTCCCCTACCAATTGTACAAGTACAATTTTAGAACTTCGGTTCGTAGTTTGATGCCCGATCATTTTCCGCGCAAGACCTCTCGACCAGTGAGCTGTTACGCACTCTTTAAATGAATTGCTGCTTCCAAGCAAACATCCTGGCTGTTATAGAAGTCTCACCTCGTTTGTTCAACTTAACTACGTATTAGGGACCTTAGTTGCTAATCTGGGTTATTTCCCTCTCGGCCACGGACCTTAGCGCCCGCAGCCTCACTCCCGGAGATATGTGTTAGCATTCGGAGTTTGTCAGGGTTTGGTAGGCGGTGAAGCCCCCTAGCCCAATCAGTAGCTCTACCTCTAACACACTTCTTAAATCCGAGGCTGTTCCTAAAAACATTTCGGGGAGAACGAGCTATCTCTCAGTTTGATTGGCCTTTCACCCCTATCCACAGGTCATCCCAGAGCTTTTCAACGCTCATGAGTTCGGTCCTCCATTCTGTGTTACCAGAACTTCAACCTGCCCATGGATAGATCACAAAGTTTCGCGTCTACCCCCACTGACTAAGCGCCCTGTTCGGACTCGCTTTCGCTTCGGCTCCGTTACTTAAGAACTTAACCTCGCCAGTGAGGAGTAACTCGTAGGTTCATTATGCAAAAGGCACGCCGTCATCCATTGCTGGACTCCGACCGCTTGTAGGCGTACGGTTTCAGGTACTATTTCACTCCCCTGTTTCGGGGTACTTTTCACCTTTCCCTTACGGTACTGGTTCACTATCGGTGTCTGAGGAGTATTTAGCCTTACCGGATGGTGCCGGCAGATTCAGGCAGGATTCCTCCGGTCCCGCCTTACTCAGGATACTGCTCGTCCTTCTCAATTTCTATCTACAGGGCTATCACCTGCTATGGCCCAACTTTCCAGAAGGTTCAATTTGATGAGAATTTCTAAATGCAGTCCTACAACCCTCAAGCGGCACGCCGCTCAAGTTTGGGCTTTTCCCGTTTCGCTCGCCACTACTCAGGGAATCATTGTTATTTTCTTTTCCTCTCCCTACTTAGATGTTTCAGTTCAGGAGGTTGGCTTCCTTTCGGATAACACACCTTCAGTGTGCTGGGTTTTCCCATTCGGAAATCTTCGGATATAATGCTTGTGTGCAGCTCCCCGAAGCTTATCGCAGCTTACCACGTCCTTCATCGCCTCTCAGACCCAAGGCATCCACCATACGCCCTTATTCGCTTTAAAAGAGTTATTACTAAAATCGCCTTACTAAACAATTACAACTTGTTTTATCCCAATATGTCAAAGAACTTAATCAAATAAACTTACGTTCAAATGAAAAGCTGATGTTATGATTACGAATCATCAGACCTGAAAGTCAACATCAATAAGAAAGAACTTTTTTCGTGGAGGATATCGGAGTCGAACCGATGACCCTCTGCGTGCAAGGCAGATGCTCTAGCCAACTGAGCTAACCCCCCGAGGTTATTGTAGACCCGCCCAGATTTGAACTGGGGACCCCTACATTATCAGTGTAGTGCTCTAACCAGGCTGAGCTACGGATCTATTTTAACAATAGCCAATTGGCCTCTACGAATCCATAGCAACTGGCCGAATAATACATATAAGAACTTAATTTTTGAAAGAAAAAAGCAACAGCAGTAAAAAGCGTACTCTAAAAAGGAGGTATTCCAGCCGCACCTTCCGGTACGGCTACCTTGTTACGACTTAGCCCCAGTCACTAGTTTTACCCTAGGCGGCTCCTTGCGGTTACCGACTTTAGGTACACCCAGCTTCCATGGCTTGACGGGCGGTGTGTGCAAGGTCCGGGAACGTATTCACCGTATCATTGCTGATATACGATTACTAGTGATTCCAGCTTCATGGAGTCGAGTTGCAGACTCCAATCTGAACTGAGAGAGGGTTTTTGGGATTAGCTCCTTATCGCTAAGTGGCAGCCCTTTGTCCCCCCCATTGTAGCACGTGTGTAGCCCTGGGCATAAAGGCCATGATGACTTGACATCATCCCCTCCTTCCTCACGTCTTACGACGGCAGTTTCTTTAGAGTTCCCAGCATTACCTGATGGCAACTAAAGATAGGGGTTGCGCTCGTTGCGGGACTTAACCCAACACCTCACGGCACGAGCTGACGACAGCCATGCAGCACCTTACAAATTGTGTATTGCTACAAAACAGGCTTTCACCTGCGGTCAAAATGCATTCTAGCCCAGGTAAGGTTCCTCGCGTATCATCGAATTAAACCACATGCTCCACCACTTGTGCGGACCCCCGCCAATTCCTTTGAGTTTCAACCTTGCGGTCGTACTTCCCAGGTGGATTACTTAATGCTTTCGCTTAGACACTAACAGTAATATCGCTAATGTCGAGTAATCATCGTTTAGGGCGTGGACTACCAGGGTATCTAATCCTGTTTGATCCCCACGCTTTCGTGCCTCAGTGTCAATGTCTCCGTAGTAAGCTGCCTTCGCAATGGGTGTTCTATGTCATATCTAAGCATTTCACCGCTACATGACATATTCCGCTTACCTCCAGAGAATTCAAGACAAATAGTATCAATGGCAGTTTTCGGGTTAAGCCCAAAGATTTCACCACTGACTTAAATGTCCACCTACGCACCCTTTAAACCCAGTGAATCCGGATAACGCTTGCACCCTCCGTATTACCGCGGCTGCTGGCACGGAGTTAGCCGGTGCTTATTCCTCTGGTACCGTCAGGCCCTGTGGATACAGGGGGTTTCGTCCCAGAGAAAAGAAGTTTACAATCCAGAGGACCTTAATCCTTCACGCGGCATGGCTGGTTCAGACTTGCGTCCATTGACCAATATTCCTTACTGCTGCCTCCCGTAGGAGTCGGGCCCGTGTCTCAGTGCCCGTGTGGCTGATCATGCTCTCACATCAGCTACTGATCGCAGGCTTGGTGGGCCGTTACCCCGCCAACTACCTAATCAGACGCACGCCCATCTCTAACCGCCGGAGCTTTAATATCAGAGTGATGCCACTCTAATATGTTATGGAGTATTAATCCACCTTTCGGTGGGCTATCTTCCAGTTGGAGGGAGGTTGCGTACGTGTTCCGCACCCGTTTGCCGGTCGCCAGCATCTGTATTGCTACAAACCTGCTGCCCCACGACTTGCATGTATTAAGCCTGCCGCTAGCGTTCATCCTGAGCCAGGATCAAACTCTCCATTGTAAATGTTGTTTGATACTGACTATTAATTCTCAAGAATTAACAGTTCAAATTCGAATTATGTTACACTTAATTTTACCCGTTCTAATTAATTAAAACGTTGCTGTTGCTTTCAAACTTTCAAAGATCTTTTTTCGTTTTTCGTTTCCCATTTTTTGATTGGGAGTGCAAAGGTAAGTGGCTTATTTTATTCACCAAATTTTTCTTCATTTATTTTCAACTTTTTTTGTTGAATTTCACTCGGAGAAAATTTGTTTTGCTGTGAATGTTTTGCTGTAAACCTTTTGAAGAACTTTCGCTTTTTTCAAAGCGGGTTGCAAAGGTAAGCGGCTTTTTTAATTCACCAAATTTTTCTTTGTTTATTTTCAATTTATTTTCTGATAAATGATTCAGAAACAATGTTGTAATAAGAGAAAGAAGTAATCACCTTTTGAAGAACTATCCCCTTTTTCGAAGCGGGTTGCAAAGGTAAGGGCAGAATGAATTACAAACCAAACTTTTTTGCTTCTTTTTTACAGAAAAAGCTGAAATCCTTTACTGGCAAGGCTTACAGTTACCACTTTTTTTTCAGGGGTTTACAAACAAGGTATCGGGATAGCTTACCTGCATTAAAAACAAGCCTTTTGCGGGTGCCGAAAAATCTGCGCTGGATGGATCACCACCGGAAAGTAGCGCCGCAAATTCGTCCAACGACATGCTTCCCCGAGCCACCCGCAGCATGGTTCCTACCAATCCCCGGACCATTCCTCTTAAAAAGCGGTTGGCCTTTACATGATACACGAGGCAATCGTTTTCGTACCCCCAGCTGCTTTCTTCAACCTGGCACAGAAAGGTTTTCACCTGTGTGTTACGCTTGGAGAAAGCCAGGAAGTGCCGGTTCTGTTTCACCAAAGCCGCACATTGATCGAGTAATTCACGGTTTATTGTATAGGGTACATACCAGGCCCTGTCCTGCAGAAAGGGGTTTTTGCTGCTGTAGATATAGTATTTGTATGCACGGGCAGTGGCATGAAAGCGGCAGTGAGCATCGGGCTTTACTTCCCGAACCGACTTCAGAACTATGTCACGATGCAGAATTGCATTCAGGTTATAGATGGCTTCCCGAGGAAATGCCCTGTCAAAATCAAAATGAAAGTAATTCTGTAATGCATGAACCCCAGCATCTGTTCGGGACGAACCGGTGAGGGAAACCTGCTCCCGGAAAAAAACAAACAATGCCCTTTCGATTTCCGATTGAATGGTTATGGCATTTTGCTGTACCTGGAAACCACTGAAATGCTCTCCCCTGTAACCCAGTTCCAGAAAATAACGTGGCATAGGCTTATTGGTTGGGCAGCAGCGCTAAAAAGCGCTTTTTGTAATACTCATCCGTAATTGTTTCACCCAGATTTTTGAAATTCGAAAAATCGGTGACAAACGGCATGGCAGCATCAAAGAAACGATAGCGACCTTCATCGCTCAAAAAAAGAACAGAGAGGTTCTTCAACTGTGCGGTGGTAAAACAACTCTTTCGAAAAGCCTTCTTTGCTTCATTGACCATTTGTTCATCTTTACTTTGAGAAGCCATTCTCCGGCGGAGTTTGATCAAATCATCTTCTGTGGCAAAATCCTTACAGTTACTGTTCGGCAATACAGGCTTTTCGGTTTTTTGAACGGGTTCTGTAACCTGCTGCTGAGCCTCTTCCTGTTTCTTTTCCACTATCTCCTCTTTTGCAGGAACAACCACGGCAATTGTATCTTTTTTCTCTTCTACTTTTACCGGCTCTTCCTTTACAAGAGGTTCGGTTGCTACTGTATCTTTAGTCAATTCCGGCTGATTGGGGGCTTCGGTGAGCTGAACCAAGCTACTATCCTTTTCAATAAAAAGCCGGATCGTATCTCTTGTACCATTTTGTTCCAGTACCTCGAACACATAATCGTTCCCTTCCCGACTTTCGAATTTGCGTAGTTGCTTGACCGGTGTTTTTGCAGGAGCCGTCCACACGGGTTCTGTTACAACCTCTTCTTTTGGTTTTTCAGTCTCAGTTGTTTTCTGAACAGAGACGATTGAGTCCTTTGCCGGTGTTGCGGGGGTAGTTACTGCCGGAGTGGGAGTAACAACTACAACCGGCTTTTCCACCACCGGTTCCTTCACGATGTTCACCGTTTTAACGGTGCTGTCCTGTGTTACTTTTGAAAGCATATTGGAAAACGGATCATCTGCCGCCGGAGCAGAAACCCTAATATTCTTGACTTTCGGGTCGGTTTTTACCGCAGCATACAGAACAGAAGAGTTTTGCAGATCGTACAAGCCCCAGCCCTTTTCATTGAAGTTTTTGATCAGAAACCCTTTATCGGACCGCTCAATGGTACACTGAAACTGCTGCTCCTGCTGGTCTGACTTTGGAAAGCCAACGGTGAAATCGATCACACCTTCTTTCAACTTCGCCAGAATGAGATATCCTGATGCCGAAGAACTGATGATCCGGTTATTGTATTTTATGTAAAACGGTTGCTGATTATCCGTTTGCAGATAAATGAAATGATTTAACTGTGCCTGTCCCTTTACCCCAACGATGGTTAACAGCACTGCAACAAGAAAAAATCTGCTGATCAATAACGTTCGCATAACAACAAAGCTAATTTTTTTACGTATCCGATTCACAATCCATCTGTCAATTTCTGATACCTGTAACAAGCGCCCCTGTATCTTTACAGCCAAAATTCAAAAAAAAGAAGTTGCTTCAGGTTCAGAAATACATGATGATCTGAAATTGAAGTACTCTGATCCAAACAAACAAAAAGCATAAAAAGAGCAATGAAAAAAAATCTTACCATTCTCAGTTTCCTGTTGCTGACAGTAACAACCATGTTCGCCCAAACTCAACAGGCGGATACAAGCTGGAAAAAACAGTACCGTGCAACCCCCGAAAAAACACATGCATTACAACACACCAAATTAGAGGCCATCTTTGATGTACCCAATGCACAGCTCAACGGAAAAGTGTGGCTTACATTAAAACCACATTTTTATCCCAGCAACACTTTGGTGCTCGACGCAAAAGGAATGGACATTAAGGATGTTGCCGTACAAAAAGGCACAGCTCGTACAAAGCTGAAATATGAATACGACGGGTTGTTGCTGAAAATTACACTCGACAAAATATATAAGGGTGGTGAAGCCTACACGGTGTACGTGCAGTACACAGCCAAGCCTAATGAATTTAAAACAGAAGGCAGTGCTGCTATTACCGATGCAAAAGGATTGTACTTTATTAACCCGAAGGGTGAAGAAAAAAACAAGCCCACACAAATCTGGACACAGGGCGAAACTGAAGCCACCAGCGTTTGGTGCCCCACCATTGACAAGACTAACCAAAAAACAACACAGGAATTTTATCTCACTGTTCCTGCCAAATGGGTTACGCTCAGTAATGGAAAACTCATGAGCCAAAAACCCGGCAGCAACGGCACCCGAACTGACTACTGGAAAATGGATCAACCCCATTCACCTTATTTATTCTTTGTAGGTGCCGGCGATTTTGCCGTGATCAAAGAAACATGGAGAGGAAAAGAAGTAAGCTACTATGTAGATAAAGAGTATGCATCGGTTGCGAAAAAAATATTCGGCAACACTCCTGAAATGATGACCTATTTCTCCAAGATCACCGGTGTAGATTACCCTTGGGTGAAGTACGGACAAATGGTTGGTCGTGATTATGTGAGTGGTGCCATGGAAAATACAACCGCTACCCTTCACCAGGAAAGTGCCCAGCAGGATGCACGTGAACTGGTGGATGGCAACCAGTGGGAAGGAACCATCGCCCACGAATTGTTTCACCAATGGTTTGGCGATTATGTGACTACCGAAAGCTGGAGCAACCTTACATTAAATGAATCGTTTGCCAATTACAGCGAATACCTGTGGGATGAATACAAATACGGTAAAGACAAGGCCGATGCAACGCATTACAGTGCCATGCAGGGTTATCTTGGCAGCGGCAGTGAACAGAAAGACCTGGTACGCTTTTACTACCGTGATAAAGAAGATATGTTTGATACCGTGAGCTATAACAAAGGCGGACGCATTTTGCATATGCTGCGGAACTATATTGGCGACAGTGCGTTCTTCAAATCGCTTAACCTGTATTTAACCACCAACAAATTCAAAACAGCAGAAGCACATCAACTGCGTCTGGCTTTTGAAGAAGCGACTGGCAAGGACCTCAACTGGTTTTTCAATCAATGGTATTTTGGATCCGGGCATCCCACACTTGATATCAACTATAATTATGATGAAGCAAGCAAACAAGTAAACGTGATTGTGAAGCAAACACAAAAAGATAAACTGTTCATGTTACCGGTTGCGATTGATATTTATAACGGCAGCAAGAAAACACGTGAGCAGGTATGGGTGCAGCATGCAATTGATACATTTACATTTACCGTTGCTGCAAAACCTGACCTTGTAAATTTTGATGGTGATAAGATATTACTCGCTGTAAAGAAAGAAAACAAAACACTGGATGAATACATTCACCAGTATAAATATGCAGGACTGTATTTAGACAGAAGAGAAGCGATCGATTTCATTTCCAAGAAACAGGATGATGCAAAAGCAGTTGCCTTCCTGAAAGAAGCGATCAATGATAAGTACAGCGGGTTACGGAATTTTGCTATTAGTAAACTCGACAGCAAAAAGCAACCAGTAGTGGAAGCAACAGAAGCTACATTGGAAACCATTGCGAAAAAAGATGCCAGCCGTATTGTAAAAAGTGCCGCTGTTACGTTTCTCGGCAACCTGAAAAAGCCTGCGTATAAAACCTTTTTCACTTCGTTACTCAACGACTCTTCTTATACCCTCAGTGCCGCTGCATTGAACGCATTGGAGAAACTGGATCCGCCGGCTGCCCTGGCAGAAGCAAAACGCCTGTCGAAACAAACCATGAAAGGCAACCTGATTGAAGCAGTGGCAACGATCCTGATCAAAAGTGGCGATGAAAGTTCGTTTGATGAGATCAGCAATGCTTACAGCAGCATGGGACTTTCACAAGCGAAGTTCAACTTAACAGCGAACTATGCAACGCTGCTCAGCAATATGAAGAACACAGAGAAAGTGAAACGTGGCGTTGATGAAATTGTAAAGTTCCGGGATGCCATTCCGGAGCAGTATGGTTTGAATCCCATCTTTGAAAATTTCCTGAAAACCATTATTGGCAAAAAAGAAACCCTGAAAAAAGCAGGCGAAGATGTAAATGCACTGCAGGAGCAGATCGATTATATTAAAACGAAACTGAAGGGATGAGGTGATGAATGATGAATGATCAGTGATGAGTAATGAGTAATGAGTGATGAGTGATGAGTGATGAGTGAAAGGCGGTTCTTGCGAACCGCCTTTTTGTTTGCGTGCAACATGCGGGTGAGCCACCCTAAGGAGAGCGGGTGACTCACCCATTGCACAAAACATAATCGTCCTTCCATTAGCTTTGCGCCACAAACAAAAAGCATGATGAAACAATTCAGAACATCGGTACTCCTCCTCTCCTGTTTTATTCTTCCATTTACAACCATGGCTTGGGGTGTGCAGGGCCACCGGGTGGTGGGTGAAGTTGCCAACAAGTACATCAGTAAAAAAACCGGTAAAGCCATTGCTGCTATTCTCGGACATGAATCCATTGCCATGACCAGCAACTGGGCCGATTTTATCAAATCCGATCCATCGTACAACTATCTTTCCAACTGGCATTATATCAACTTACCGGCCGGGCTTACCAAAGAGGCCGTGTACAATTTTCTTGCAACAGATACAGCCACCGATGTGTACACAAAGATCAACTGGCTTGCGCAGGAGTTGAAAAACAAAAACCTGGAAGCTGAAAAGAAAAAACTGTATCTGCGTTTGCTCATTCACTTTGTAGGTGATGTACATCAGCCGATGCATGTGGGCCGACCGGAAGACCTTGGCGGAAACAGAATTACGGTAAACTGGTTCAGTGATGCATCGAACCTGCACCAGGTATGGGATTCACGCATCATCGACTTTCAGCACTTGAGCTATACCGAACATGCGGCAGCTGTTGACTACATTACCAGATCATTGCGAAAACAATGGCAAACACAAGCGGTGCAGGATTGGATCTGGGAATCGTATCAATTGGCGGAAGGCATTTACGCCGGCATTAAAACGGGCGATCGTTTGAGTTACGATTACAATTTCAAATACATTGCTACTGTAAATGATCAATTACTGAAAGCGGGGGTTCGATTGGCGGGATTGCTGAATGCTATTTTTGGGTAAATACGCATCTTCCTGCGGTTGTTTACCCTTGTTTGAACGAAGTTGACAGGGTTCTACAGCAGCCTTTTCCGTGCTTAACGTACGCTTAGCCCCTGTCGGATTTATACGCCGTGAACGCTTTAAGTACGCTTTATCTACGCTTTAAGGTGGGAGTATCGTGGCTTTAGCAGCGAAGAATGAGCGAAGGATGAACGAAGGATGGCTGCTGTACAATGCTACCTATTTACTGATAAGTACCTGCTTTGGCGCCGTTTTTTGGCCACGGATGGACACAAAGGGACACCGATCTTTATCCTATGTAAGGAGAAACTCACAAACGAAGGGTTTTGGCTGGTATTCAACCATTTGAGGTTGTATTTCACTACCCGACTTTCTCTACACCGGAAGCAGCAGAAAAAACAAACAGAAATAATTACTTTAGCGGTATGACAGAAAAGACCATACACGAAGGAAGAAATGTAAAACGCATCCGTGAGATATTAGGTATTAAGCAGGATGCTTTGGCGATGGAGTTGGGATTGAGCCAGCAGGCGGTGAGTGCGTTGGAGCAAAAGGAAGCTTTGGATAGAGATATGATTGAAAAGATTGGGAAGGTCTTGAAAGTTACCCCAGATGCAATCAGAAGTTTCCAAGAGGAAGCAGTTATAAATAACATCTCATGCACCTTTCATGACTTCCATGATAACGCATCTGTTTTTCAATTTAACCCTGTTGATAAAATCATAGACTTGTACGATAAGTTATTAAAAGAGAAAGATGAAAAAATTGCACTTCTTGAAAAGCTATTGGAAAAGAAGTAAACCCAATCAGTATATTAAAAATCCCTTTGCCGCAGCAAAGGGATTTTTGTTTTCAGGTTTTTGGGGAATGAAGAATTTCCCCCAGGTAATGAATCAGCCGTTCCATGTCATCTGCTTTTGAAAAAATTTTGTTGACCGGATTGTCCGCCTGTTTTGCCGTTGCAGCAAGGATGGTTTCGCTTACCATTGAAAACAAGACGATATGCATTCCCATCACGCTATTGTGTTTTTCCAAGTCACGGATGTACGACGCCAGTTCAATGCCATTGGCCCCGGCATGATTAAAATCTGTGATGAAAAGTAAGGGCCAGTCACCTTTCTTTAACTGCATTTTACAGGCTTTCATAACTGCAGCAGCATCTGCAAATTCTGCAATACTGTATGCAGGAAAATGTTTTTTGAAACAATATTCAATGAGTGTACGGCGTACGATTCTGTGTTCATCGAGCAGCCACACCTGTGCGTTATCTGGATTATTGTGTGTTTGCATAACCATTCATTTTTGAAGCGTAACATAAATACCAGTTCGTTTTTAATGCATTGCAATTGAACAAATGTTTACTCCTCCTGAAAATGACCCGGTATTGATTTGATTGTTTTTGCACCCATCAGTTTCAGTTTCTCCACCTGTTTTGAGAAATTGCCCTGCCCCGATGCCAGTTGCTTGAATGCATTATCATAAATACTCTGTGCAGCTCCCAACGAGTCGCCAACGGCTTTGAAACTACCGAGAAAGTTCACAAACTTATCGTAGATAACACCGGCCTGGCTGGCAATCTCTTCTGCATTTTTCGTTTGCTTATCCACCTTCCACATTTCCTCTACAATTTTCAGGATGGCCAGCAGGTTGGTAGGACTTACCAGGATAATTCCCTTGTCGTATGCGTACTTCCATAAAAGGTGATCTGCTTTTAATGCTTCGAGAAAGGCAGGCTCCACCGGTACAAACATCAACACATAATCCAGTGCTTTTGCATATTTGGGATAGCGTTTTTTGCTAAGGCCATCTACATGTGTTTTTAATGCACGGATATGCTCGTTCATGAACTGGTTTGCTTCATCTTTACCTGTTGCATTCATGGCATTTTCATAGGCAAGCAGCGATACTTTTGAATCGATGATAATTTTCCGGTCGTCGGGATAATAAATCGTTACATCCGGCTGTAATGCTCTGCCTTCATCATCTTTGATCACAACCCCTGTATGGTCTTTGATCATTTCCTGTAACTTAAAATGGCTGCCTTTGATGAGACCACTATTTTCAAGAATTGATTCAAGAATCATTTCGCCCCAGTTGCCCTGCAGTTTTTTATTTCCTTTGAGTGCAGTTGTGAGGTTATTGGCCTGTTCACTTACAAGCTGACTGCTTTCAATGAGGCGTTGCACTTCCCTGCCCAATGTAAAGCGCTCCTTGCTTTCTTTATCATAGGTTTCCTCTACCTTTTGCTTAAACACCCCCAGTTCTGTTTTCAGCGGATCGAGAATAGTTTTTAATTTTTGTTCGTTTACCTCTGTAAATTTTTGCGAATTGCCTTCAAGAATACCCTGGGCCAGAACTTTAAACTCATGACGGAACCTGTCGCCGATTTGTTCCAGTTCCTGTTTCTGTGTATTGAAACGTTCATTGGCTGCTTGTAACTGCTCACCAGTAACTGCCAGTTGATGGAGAGTTTGCTGATGCACCTGTTGCAATTCATGATGCTTTTTCTGTTCAGCTTCCAGTACCGACAATTTTCCATTTACAGTTTGATACAGCGAAAGGTATTCCTGCTTTTCTTTTTCGGATTGCCTTGCAGCAGCCGTTGTTTCCTGCAAGCGGTTTTCCTGTTCCTGTTGCTTTGCTTCAACCGAAGCCAGCAGTTTGTTACTTTGAAATTTCCCCAAGAGCCAACCGATGAGCAAACCGGCTGCCAGCGAAAAAATAACGGACAAAAGAAGTAGTGTATTCATGTTGATATAATTATTGTGTGTTAGTAGAAGCAGAATTTGCTATATTTTATTTTTATTTACGGCTGTTCAATAGTTTTTGCAGTTGATTTTCTTTAGCTGCCAGTTGCTCTTTTGCTTCATCAAAATCGGCCAGAACCTTACCTAACTGTTGCCACACATCTTTCAGTTCTTCATTCAGTTGAAGAATCTGTTGCTTACAGGCAGCAGTGGTTTGTGTTTCCGTTTCATAAAGTGCTTTGTAGGCCATCCGATCGAAGGCAGTGTCCTGTAACAGCTTTTGTGCCTCCTGCAGTTCGTTTGTTAACCTGTTTATTTCTGCATCCATACCTGTTGATGTGTTATGATTCGTTTGAAAAGGGTTACTATGCTTAATGTTACCCGTATCATTAATCGGGCAGGAATCGAAAAAACTGGTCGCTCACCTTTTCCAGCCGTTGGTTCATGCGTCGCCAGAGTTCATCGTCCCAGGTAAGAAAAGCATCGCTGTACGAATAACGGATATGTGGAACCTGGCCGGGAACCAGCCCCCGTTCTTCATCAAACGCCATTACCCGTTGCAGGAGTGCACCGAAACGTTTTTCAGAAAGTGTTTCGACCTGGTGAAAATAGACAGCACAACACTGTTGGATGGCCTGCTCCAGCGCTTCCGTTTGGGTTTTGCCGGCGAAGGGAATCTGTTCTTGCCTTATCTGTTGCAGGATGAATTAGTTTTTTTGAAGTTCCTCCTTTTTCATAGCGCAAAGAAAGGAGGTGAGTTTGCAGTGTATTTGCAAAGTGGGGGATTATGTTTGCGGAATAGTAGGCATTCTTTCACAATTTCGTAATTTGTCATTCTAGCATTACCAGTATGTATTATTGTAAAACGCCCGGTTGTATTTGGAATAAAAAAGGATATTTTTCTCATCTGCAGGGATTGTGTCAGGAATGTCGGCAGCCACTGATTCTCGAAATTGAATTTGATGAGTTGGAGACTGATGTTATCAATAATTATCCTTACATTATCGCCTATCCTTTTAAGCGTATGATTGAAGAACAATCGTACTTCTACAAGTTTAGCATATTAAAAGATAGTTTTATAAACACTTTGAAATATCTGGCACTACTTGTTGCAACAGAATACTTTCGTTCTTCATATAAGAGTGTGGAAATAAATGCATTCTTTAGGGAAAGGCTTTCAAGGCCTTACTATGGTAACTGGAATCAGTTTTTAGAAATGTGTATTGAATTCCTGGAAAGCAATAATCATTTATTTTTTGTAAAAGAACTGCCGATAGCATATCACAAATTACAAACTGGCAAACAACATAATACCATAAAACAATACACAATAAAGAAAGAGTACACTGATGCGTTTGGTACTACTAAAACTTACAGGATCAAAGTGCATAACAATAAGCCAACGGCCATTAATGTACTTCTGGCTTACCGTAATGACGAATTAGGCCATTCTCCCACAATGAGTGAACAAAACTACAAGGAACTATACTTTTACTGTTATCCGATTTTAAGGGACATAATCACGGCTATTTCATTTTGCAAAAATTACCCAATGCTAAAAGCAGACAGGCAATTCTTTTGGAAGCTTACAGGAACAGAAGTGGAAAAAGGAGGTTCATTAGCAGAAGTATTAAAACATGATTCAAATGTGTGGTTGCAAAACAGCAAAGGCCATCGCCTTCCTCTGCTGCCCTTTTTTGTACAACCGTACACGATTAAAGCAGCAGAAAAATCAGAAATACTTATGTATGAGGGAACTACTGGTGCAAGAATAATTTTTCACAGCCCCGAAGGTTCAAAGGAAGAAACCAATGACCCGATATTACTAAATCAACTTCATGCATTTCTGGAAGAAAAACTAAAAGATAGAATTCTGACAGAACAAGAGTTCAACTACGAAAACCTTAAAACTAAAATTATTTGCATTAATGAACAAACCAGAAAAGAACTTGAAAACGAACGAAAAATTCTACCGGGAATTTATCAACGGCGGAATGAGGCGGAAATGTTACTTCGAAGCTGGATAAAAAGCAGTGCTCCGTTATTTTTTTTACATTCAGAAGCAGGTACGGGAAAAACAAACCTACTGGCTGAAATAAACAGACAGTATAAAGATGAACTTGGCTATGATACACTATTTCTAAGGGCTTCGAGATTTGAAAAAAGCAAAATTTCCGAAGAACTTAAACATAAATTGAACCTTAGTTCTTCATTTGATTTTAAAAAAAGTGTATTCCAAAAATACAATCGACAACAACCCTTTATACTGATTATTGACGGAGGCAATGAACATGACAATCCTGAATTGTTGCTAAGCAGTATTAAAGCACTCATCAACGAATTCCCTCCTGATGCATTAAAAATACTTTTATCGTGGCGTATTACTTCACCCGAAGATTTTCCAGACCTTGATCAGTCGTGGAACTGTATATTATTCACGAACCAAATTGATTCAACTGAAGCAACCCGACATAACAAATACGGCTATAAGCTTCAACGGCTAAATAAAATTGAATTGGCCGCTGCTTGGGATAACTATAACAATCACCCTGAAGGAAAGAAAAAGTACAGACCTAAATTCAGTTTGAACGAAGTGCTTTATGCAGACAGAATTACAGGTGACTTACTGAGCAACCCATTGCTACTGCGTTTGTTTCTGGAACTTTTCAACAACAAAACACTTGAATCTACAAACCCAGGATTTATTAATATCTGGAAAAACTGGTGGAAAATAACCATTGAAAAGGATAAGGAGACAAAAGCATTTATTACCCGACTGGCAGTATTAATGATTAAAAAAAAGAGTACAAAAATTACATTGGATAAACTTTACGATGATCCAATAATTGGTGCTTCTATCAGAACCTACGTAAAAGATGCTCCTTACCAAAAGTTATTATTTAACGCCGTATTAAGCCAGTATACTCTGTACAACCGGTTTTATGTTTCGTTTGTAATGGAGGATTACTTTTTTTACAGCTTAACCAACTATCTAATAGAGCAGGAAGCAGGTTTTGAAACAATTGTAAAAAAATATGAAGAAAATGAAGTTTGGGGTGAGGCTATAAAATATTATTTACATTATTTAATAACAAACAATAGCACTGAATTACTAATTGAAACATTACAATCCGAAAAACTAAAGCCAGCTGTTACGTCTCCCGCACTTGTGTATGCTTTGGAAACAAATGAAGTGCCTGTGTTCCTAAAAAATGCGTTTCACTATGACAAAAAAAGTGATTGGGTAGTGATAAATAAAGCAATCTCAATAATTGAACATGGACAAAACTTTCAACTAAAGCATTTAGTTGTTCGAGAACTTATTAATCATGTTAATACTAACATCTGGGAAAGCTGTGCATTTCTTGCAAAGAATCTTGATGTTTTGACTTTAACAGACGCCACCAAACAAGTAGTATTACTAGAACAACTTCATTCTAGAGACATATATGACGAACAAAACGGAATATTGGTTACAAATCTCGCAGAACACTATCGTAAAATTGCTAATTATGATAAAGCGCTTCAATATTATGAAAAGGGATTAGAACTCCATCTTAAATACCACGGCGAGAATGAACCTGAGATTGCAGTTCTTTATAATAATATTGGTTTGCTTTGGGATGGAATAGGTGATTACAAAAAAGCATTAAGCTTTTATAAAAAAGCTTTGAATATTCAACTGGGTAAATATGGCAGTCAACACCCCGCTATAGCTGCGTCGTATAATAATATTGGTACGATAATGACTAAAATAGGGAAGTTGAATGAAGCACTAAGATATCATCATAAAAGCTTAGAAGTAAACCACAGTTATTATGGAGCCGACCATCCGAGTCTGACAATAGATTACAACAACATAGCCTTTGTCCTAGAGGAAAAAGAAGATTTCAATCAAGCATTAGAATTGCATTACAAAAGCTTAACGATTAAACAAAAATACTATAGAGATGATCATTCGACTATAGCCATTTCATATAACAACATAGGTGGTGTTCTGTTTAAATTGAAAGAGTACGATAAGGCTTTAGAGTTCTTCCAGAAAAGTCTTTTAATTAAGCAAAAAGCACACGAAACCGAACAGCCAGATTTTGTAACAACTTATAATAACATAGGTCTAATATTGTCCTATAAAAAAGATTATTCTGAGGCAATTGAATATTTCATGAAATGCTTGAAAATTAAGCAAAAGTATTTTAGCCACGACCATGAAGAACTTGCAACTATCTATGACAACATCGGATCAATCTTAACTAAGATTAAAGAATATGACAAAGCATTAGATTTCCATCATAAAAGCGAATTAATTTACAAAAATACTTTTGGCGAAAAACACCTCAGTGTTGCTATTAATTACTCAAACATTGCATTTGCATGGAAAATGAAAGGTGATAAAACAAAAGCAATTTTTTTCTTAGAAAAAGCGCTCTTAGTATTGGAAAATTGCGGAATGGACAATTCGAAATTTGTAAAAGATTTTTTAAAGGGAATTGAATCTTTACGAACTTAATAAGGATTAAACTTATACCCAATCCATTTATACTTTAAGATTTTTTATGATACAGGAATATGAGCGATGTATTGTAAAGAAATAAAGAGTGTAAAATCTTTCAATTCAAAGTTAGTAAATTCAATTTCAAAATCTTTTCTCTTCTGCTTATCGTGATTCCATATTTTCACCCCGTTCCATTTGCCATTCGAATTAATCGCTTCAATATTTTGATGCGCTATTCCATTTCTAATTTTCCCTAGAAGCCAACTCGCCGTTTGTGCCGAAAGATTTTCTCTTTTACCAATTTCAAATGATATAGAAGATTCTATACCTAATAAATTATATTCAGAATTATTTACTAAATAGCCCACCTTATTGGGAATTTTAGCAAGCAACTCATCATTGATCTTTTGGTCAAAATACTTCTTTGAGTCTCCTTTCTTTAATTCGGACACTGCAACAACTAGCCCTAATAAGCAGTTCATCAAAAAAGTATTTTCCAGATTCTCTGATTCTGCTTTTTCATAAACTTGCTCCAATAATTGTTTTGTTCTTTCAACGAATTCTGCAGTATAATTTATCTCACTCATAATTTAGTATTTGTTGTAGATATCTACAAATCTATAGCAATTAAGTAAGTTATAGCTGTGAATAAACTGCATACAGCCCTTTTATTTTCGTGGTATAAATCTAAAAAAATGACACTGGCAAGCTAACCAATCGATATTATCCCCGATCAGTTTGCAAATAGACTGCAAAGCCAGGTTGTACTCTTGCATTGTTCATCATTATTCACAACAAACGATTCGTTCAATGAAATGCAGATGCAATGGCAGCAGCGGTACCGATTGTTACTGGTGTGGCACTAAAGGAAATTATAAACGCAGGCATTTACTAAGCAAGGCGCAACCGTTAGCAACAAAGCCACCTGTGAGCAAACCCCTGAGTGAGCGCATCAGCGCCCTGCAAGCTGATGTGGAGGAACTGGACAACAGTTGCGTAGCAGAAACTATTTTGTATGTGCACCGTAAGCTAAAGCTGTTGCTGCGTGAACTGAAACTGTATGAACAACAGGTAAAGCTCCAGCGGGAGATCACACGTTACCGTTTATTGATACAAAACCTGCAAACTTCCTTTGAGCAAAAAGTAAAGGATTTACAAGCTGCTGCAGTTGTTTCTTAAATTTTTAAACCTGCCATTTTTATGATTCATTTAATCACGATCCGTCGGCCTTTTCCGGCACGGTCTGTTTGTACCGATCATTGTTTTTACTATGTACCTGCCACGGGACTGATTGAGGAGTGGCGTACCGTTTTCAGTTATCCCGCTATGATCCTGCAACCACACTTATGCAAACTGGCAAAGAAAAGCGATGCACCCGATTTTGTAATTAACCTGCTGGAGATGATCGAACATCCCGGTATTGTTTACAAAAACCTGGATGCCATCCGCTGGTATGCATCTGCTGTAGAACAGGATATCATTTGATGTTTCCCCAATTCAACTCCACCACTTAAACAAGCATTGTGTATGACAAACGAAAAACAAGGCGGCAGTTTACTGAAACAGTTGCTGACTATTTTCCTGATTGGTATTTACCTGTATTGCGGTGGCCGTGGATGGGCCTGCCTGTTTACAAGCAACCGTGCAGAACGTGCCCGGATTGGTTGGCTGGCCGTATGGCTGTTTCTTGCACAAGTGGTGTTATTTTTAGTAGCAGTAATAGCAAGCCCGGATACGAGTTATGCAGCAGCTAAGGATGATATTTCATTTGTGCTGTTAAAGCTGTTGTTTTTTTACCTGCTTTTTTTATTGCCCGGTTGTTTGTTTTTATTGATTGCCTGGCTTACTGGCAGAGATTCGTTTACGGATTAATGTTCTTGCTTTAGGAAGCAGCGCAACGTATTTTACTTCGTTACTGAAAGTATCAGCGTTCTATTATGCATTTTGAAAAACATTCCGGCTGCTTACTTGCAACGGGGCTTACGAGTGAAGGACAATTGTTGTTTGCTGACCTGCAAACGGAAGGGCATTTGTTTTTTTCGTGGAGCAGGCCTGAGCAGGTAACGCATCTTTTTAAATACTGGCTTTCTGAACTGCATCAACAACCAACTGTACTGATTGCTTATTCAGCACATCGTACTCTTGCAGGTTTATTTGAACAATATTCATTTACGCTATTGGACCGCTTCGTACGGTTTCAGGATACAACCGATTTGCAAGGCAGTTCACCTGATCTTTTTTTTGAACACTTATACCGGCAATTGAAACTGCGGCAGAAACAAAAAAGCAGCGACAGCAACAATACGATACAGCCGGTTTATATTTTTATTGACGACCTCAGCTTGCTGCTTGTGTTTAAGAAGAAGAAAACAGGGAGGTATGTGTTGGAACTGCTGGCAAACGGAGCTGCCTGCGGACTGCATTTTATTACGGGATCAACCGGAAGTTTCCGGCACCTGATACTGCAATTACAGCATGCTGCAGAAAAATTATTGGCTAAGGATTTGAAAGGGTTTTACAGAACCGGCGCAGAACTGGTACTTACAGATGACGGATTACATTTTTACAGGAGCAAAACGGATATGGATTATACACGTTTGTATCCTTTTTCACAAATCGACTAACAGGATAGCTTAACTATATTTTACTATTCCTGTTTCCGTAATAGATTCAATTTATTATTTGAATTAAAGCAACCCACCCCTAACCCCTCCCGGGAGGGGATTCAGCTCTCATCAGCTCCTAAAAATGTTTTCAACAGGGGTGAGCAATTGTTTCCAATTCATAGTGGCATTTGCGACGTTTATTTTTTTGTTTTGTATGCTGCAGCCAATGCTTCTGCTTCTTCTTTCATTTCTTTTACGAGGCTTGCAGGGCTGATTACTTTTGCGGCAGCACCCATACTAAGAATCAGCTGCTTCAACTCCCGATTCGGAATAAGCAATAATCGGATGCGGATGCTGCCATCTTTGTTGGAATGAACTACTTCCTGAGAACTGTGCCATTTCTTTGTTTGCACATAAGCTGCACTAACAGCACTGATGTTAATTATAATTTCCTGCTTTGGCACACTTGGGTAACGGGTAACTCCGATGATGTCACTGAAATATTCTTCCGGATCAAAAAAGCCTTCCGGTTCGAGGTAGGGTTCTTTGATCATCTTCTTAATGTTACCGGCTATTCTATCCAATGCAAATACTTCAACTCTTTTATTTTTTAAAACATAGCCAAATAAAAACCAGCGGTTATTGTATTGTTTCAAATAATAGGGATGTACATTTTTTTCAGACTGTTGCTCATGAAAGGGTTTGTAGGGGAAGGAAATTACGTGCTTACCGATGATTGCATCATACAGTTCGGAAATGTGTTCAAATCCATCAGCCACGGCATCCGTCTGGAAACTGATTACCGGTTTTTCTTTGTTTTCTCTTGAGCGTACCTGTGTGTTCAGCTTACCGATTACGTCCGTAAGTGTACGGTTAAATGCAATGCCTTTTACCTGATCAATCACTGCAAGGGCTTTGGTGATTTTTTGTACATCGGCTTTGGAAAGGGCTTCATCAAAACAGGAGATTTCTTTATTACTGTATTCATAATATACCTGTGTTCCAATCCTGGTCTTTTTAATTGTTTCGCCTTCCTCTTCCAGCCTGTTTTTGATCTTTTTGAGGTCTTCGTTAAATGTACGCTCCTGCACTTGTTTTTCCGGGCCAAATTCCTGTATGATCCGTTCGTTCATTTCTTCGAGTAATGCTTCTTTTGTCCAGGCCCTGCTGCGCAGACAGGCTTCGATTTCTTTGATACGAAAGGTCTGGAACCTGTTTTCGAATGTATTCATGTAGCCGATGTTGGTATTTCTCAAATATACTCCAGCCAGTTCCAAAAGCCATTGCATTCTTCCTTTTGAATACACCTTTTCGTTTCATTTGGCGCAAGGTTTTACGGATTGCCCTTTTCATTTTTTTGTCGGTTGTATCCTGTTGGGAATGAAAAGTACAGCCCTGTTTCAGATTTACCGTTTTGACAGCGGAGCAACCAAACATACTTACTGCGAGTAAGAACAGGAGCATCGTGGTTCTAAATAATTTCTGCATATGTATTTTTCAGCAAGTATAGGGTGTGTGTTTGCAATTGAGCTGCAAAGGATGAAAGGGCATGCAATCATTCAAATATAGTGCTTCATGTGGTTGGTCGGGAGACCCAACCACGGCGTGCTTTTTTCTGTTGCAAATCAACAAGGGCAAGAAGAGACGCAAAGAGAGAGGGTATGCAATCATTTAAAAAAGGAATTAAATTGGATGTGGGAAAAGAACGACCTTATAACCTATCCAAATAATTCATGAAACAACAACGGGTTTGCACATGCAAACCCGTTGTTTTATTTCTTACCAGCTTCCTCCTGCTCCGCCGCCACCAAAACCTCCACCGCCGAAGCCTCCGAAACCACCGCTGCTGCCGCCACCGCCCCAGCCGCTGCTGCCTCCTCCTCCACCGCCGGACGGGAACCACCAGATGGGGGGCACATTGTTATCCCAACGCCTGTAACCACGTCGACTCATCATGCCGCCACCGCCACGTTTGTTGATGTTGGAAATAACGATCATGATAATAATGAATATGATCATGGCCCCCAGTATGCTTCCGCCACCTTTACTTTTTCTACGGTTGCTGTAACCGGCCGGTGCTTTGTATTCGCCTGCTGCTGCACGCATGAGATCGCTGGTGCCTTCATCCAATCCACGATAAATATCATTGGCTTTGAAGTTGGGAATAATATCGGCTTCAATAATTTTCTTGGCGGTAATATCAGGAATGGCACCTTCCAGTCCGTAACCGGTAGCGATCCATACCCGGCGTTTGCCGCCATCTTTCGGGATGAGAACGACCAGCACCAACCCGTTGTTGAATTCTTTTCCGCCCACACCCCACTTACGGCCAAGTGCAACCGAAAAGTCAGCAATGTCATAATCGCCGATATCAGCAATGGTAATAATGGTAAACTGGTTACTGGTGCTGTCGTCGTACGCCACCAGTTTCCGTTCCAGCGCCTGTTCCTGTTCAGGAGTGAGTACATCAATGTAATCGTTTACCAGCTTTGGAGGGTTGGGAACGGCCGGTATATACTTTTCAATTCCCTGTGCATGGAGCATAACGCCCAGCACAAGGAATAAAAAAGAAAGTATGGTGAATTTAAAAATCTTCATGTGTTTCTATCGTCCGAAAACAATGTCGTCGGGTAATTCGTTCCTGTCTTCGTTTTCGTAAGGAAAATTTGTAACCAGGGCCTCGCCAATATCGGTCACGATCTTTACAATGCCTTCTGCATAATTGTGTTTGCTGAACGATGAAAGCATTAGCTGTATTTCCTTGTTCCAGAAAGCAGTGCCCACTTTTTCGTGGATACCCTGATCGCCAAACACCGCCAGCTGATGATCTTTCATGGCAATGTACAGCAGCACACCGTTACGGTCTTCCGTTTTCTCCATCTTTAATCCAAAGAATACTTCCACCGCACGGTCAACCGGATCTACATAACTGCAACGGCTTTCCACAAACACACGAATCTCTCCCGATGTACGCTTTTCGGCAGCACGGATCGCATTTACAATGGATGCATGCTCCTCCGGTGTAAACCAGTCTTGCTTTTTTGTGAAGAACGAAAAAATGCCCATGTGGTTGTTATCAGAATTTTACTTCAGGTGCTTTGTCGCTGCCGGCTTCTGCTGCAAAACCTTCTTTTGTTTTGAAGCCAAACATACCTGCAAATAAATTCATCGGGAATGAACGAACCTGTGTATTATAATCTTTCACAGCAGCGTTGAAATCATTGCGTGCCACCTTAATCCGGTTTTCTGTTCCTTCCAGTTGTGTTTGCAGATTGCGGAAACCTTCATTGGCTTTGAGGTTGGGATAATTCTCCACCACCGCTAATAAACGGCTCAAGGCACTGCTTACACCACTTTGTGCCTGTTGAAACTCGGCTAACTTTTCAGGAGTTATATTGGATGGATCCACTTTTACGCTGGTTGCTTTTGAACGGGCTTCAATGACATTAATCAATGTTTGCTGTTCAAAATTGGCTTCGCCTTTCACGGTGTTTACAAGATTTGGAATGAGATCGGCCCTTCGCTGATAATCGCTCTGCACATTGTTCCATTTTTCTTTTACTACTTCGTCTTGCTTTACCAATCCGTTATAACCACTGCAGCCTCTGAAGCCGATAAAGGCAACGAGAACTAATACAACGATGGTGATGATACTTCCGGTTTTCATGTTTTGTTTGTTTATTTTAATTGAATAATGATATGTTGTTTATTTCCCTTCTTAGTTACAGATAAGATAAAATGTATTGCGAAGCAATGATGCTTTTCACTTTAAATTTAATTGAAACATTTCATTTGATGCAATGAATTTATGAAACACAAAGGGTGCCGACTTTGAAAAGCTGACACCCTGTCGTTATTTCAAAAATTGATAGTTATGCTTTTATAGCCGCAATACCCGGCAATTGTTTGCCTTCAAAAAACTCCAGCATGGCGCCGCCGCCGGTTGAGATATAACTCACCTTATCAGCAAAACCAAAATCGTTTACGGCTGCTACACTGTCGCCACCGCCCACTAAGGAGTATGCGCCTTTACCAGTTGCTTCGGCTACTGCTTCGGCAATCGTTTTTGTACCGTGTTGGAATTTTTCCATTTCAAACACACCCATGGGACCATTCCACAAAATGGTTTTGGAATGAACGAGTACATTTTTAAACTGCTCGCAGGCATTGGCACCAATATCAAGCCCCATCCATCCGTCGGGAATATGATTGCTGGGAGCGGTTGAGGTATTGGCGTCGGCCGCAAACTTGTCGGCAATTACCGAATCGCTGGGCAAATGGATGCGTACACCTTTGGCTGCTGCTTTTTCAAGAATATCTTTTGCTGTGTCCAGGCGATCTTCTTCGCACAACGAATTGCCGATGGTACCACCCATCGCTTTCATAAACGTATAGGCCATACCACCGCCAATGATAATATCGGTTGCCCGTTGCAGTAAGTTTTCAATGATGAGAATTTTGTCGCTCACTTTTGCACCGCCGATGATGGCTGTAAATGGCTTTTCTGCCTGCAACAATACTTTTTCACCGGCTGCCACTTCGCCTTCCATCAACAAGCCAAACATTTTTTTACCAGCCGGAAAATAGTCTGCAATTACTGCCGTAGATGCATGTGCTCGGTGGGCCGTACCAAACGCATCGTTTACATATACATCGCCCAGCTTGCTGAGTTTTTCAGCAAATGCTTTGTCGCCTTTTTCTTCTTCTTTGTAAAAGCGAAGGTTCTCTAACAGCAGCACTTCACCTGGTTTCATCATACTGGCAGTAAGATATGCCTGCTCGCCAATACAATCGTTGGCAAACAGTACAGGCGTGTTGCCGCCAAGCAATGCAGCTAAATGACTGATGAGATGTTTCAACGAATATCTTTCTTCGGGTCCTTCTTTCGGACGACCGAGATGGCTCATTAGAATTACGCTGCCGCCATCTGCCAGAATTTTCTTGATGGTGGGAATAGCGGCGGTCATTCTTGTATCATCCGTAATGGCCTGGGTTTGCTTATCAAGCGGAACATTAAAGTCAACACGGATCAATGCTTTTTGATTGTTGAAATTATAGTTTGAAAAAGTACTCATATGCAATAGTTTTTTGTTTGAATAAGTGTGGGGCGAAGTTATTATTTGGCTCTTGAAAATTCAGTGTTAATTTATGATTGTATTGTTTTCAATAACTGTTCCAGGCAGTTGATATTCCGTTTCACATCATCTTCTCCTTCGATCTTTACCCTCATTAATGCACCGCTGATGAGCTGGTATCCTTTCACTGCCTCTTCTTTACTGAAGAAACAACTGTACCAATCGCTCAATTCATTTTCGTAGGCCATGCTTACTTTGTTGCTGTAAAATTTGATCGGTTGCGGATACCAGTTACCACCCGGGTTTTCCAGATCGTTATCAGCTGCGTGCTGGTAAAGTGCCTGCATAAACTGCAGGTAAGCAATCACCCGTTGTTTGATCTGAACTTCTGTTTCTTCCTGTTCCGGTCTTAGTCGCCAGGTGTGCATTTCTTTTTTATACGGATCGGCTTTGGAACGGTTACCGACCGCAAACACATTCACCAGTTCATCGGGGTTGGCTTTATCGGGTGGATAGGTTTGAAAAAAACTGAACTGGGTTTTACCGGCAGCTGGTTTTTGATCCAGCAGGTAACGCTGAGTGAGCTCCTCTGTTTTGATTGCCGGAACAAGCACCAACAGTTTCTTAGCTGCATCGAACGACCACTTGCCTTGTTCAAACAACAGATCGGCACAAAGTGTATAGTTACCGTCGGGATAAAAACGAAGTGCATACAATCCCAGTTTATTTCCGGTAGCCGCTCCTTCTTTCTCTTGCTTTACATACCACTCACAGTTATTCGGATCGGGCGGTAAATAGGCAGCCGTTCCCGGCCCATCGTTACAAGCCAGGAATAAAAAAGGGATACTCCATAAGAAATATCCCTTGAACAGTTTTGTATTCACGATCATACTTACTTGATCAGTTTTGCAAAATAGTGAAGTGTGCGCACCAACTGGCTTACATAACTCATTTCGTTATCGTACCAGCTTACTACACGTACCAATTGTGTATCGCCTACATTTTGCACTCTTGTTTGTGTTGCATCAAACAAAGAACCGTAGCTGATACCAATAATATCGCTGCTTACAATTTCATCTTCAGTATAACCAAAACTTTCGTTGGATGCCGCTTTCATCGCTGCATTTACTTCTTCTACTGTTACTTTCTTGCTCAGCAACGCAGTTACTTCAGTTAATGAACCGGTTAAAGTTGGAACACGCTGTGCACTTCCATCCAGTTTACCTTTTAAGCTTGGTAATACCAGGCCAATTGCTTTGGCAGCACCAGTGCTGTTTGGTACAATGTTTTGTGCGGCTGCACGTGCACGACGAAGATCACCTTTTGGATGTGGTGCATCCTGTGTATTCTGGTCGTTGGTGTACGCATGTACAGTTGTCATTAACCCATTCACCAGTCCAAACTTTTCTTCCAGTACCTGTGCCATTGGAGCCAGACAGTTGGTTGTACAGCTTGCACAGCTGATCACTGTTTCACTTCCGTCGAGAATATTATGGTTTACATTAAATACAATTGTTTTGAGATCGCCTGTAGCAGGTGCGCTGATTACTACTTTTTTTGCACCGGCAGCAATATGTCCTTCTGCTTTTGCTTTATCTGCAAAGAAACCGGTACACTCCAGCACCACATCTACTTGGTGTGAACCCCATGGAATTTGTGCCGGATCTTTTTGTGCATAGATTTTAATCTCATCGCCATTTACGATAATAGAGTTATCAGTGCTTTTTACTTCTGCATCAAAGCGGCCTTGTGCAGTATCATATTTTAATAAATGTCCTAATACCTTGGGAGAAGTAAGATCGTTGATCGCCACTACATCAATGCCTTCCATTTTATAGATCTGGCGGTACACCAGCCTTCCAATACGTCCAAATCCATTAATCGCAACTTTAACTGTGCTCATGAGAAATTAAATTTAGTAGTTATAAAAATGCGCTGCGAAGGTAAAGAGTTTACTGATTAAACGCCGTTAGTTTTTGCCTTGAATCAGAGAAACATGTTCACACAAACGTTTCCATACAGGAATGGTGAAGCATCTATTTCGGGTGTTTATAAAGTATCGGAATAAAATCTTGAAAATTGTTTGGGAGGTAACATGCCCAATCCTATCTTTGCACTCCCAAAAAACAACGCCGCGTTGGTCAAGGGGTTAAGACGCCTCCCTTTCACGGAGGAATCACGGGTTCGAATCCCGTACGTGGTACAAAGCCCTGTAATTTGCAGGGTTTTTTTTATTCTCTACTCTCTCATTATTGCGAAAGTCTTCATTCCGCCCCAAACATTTACCACTAATTGATCGATTCAAATACCAACCGCCTTCGCCAACAAAACGATTTGCTTAGCACAAATTACCATTATCGCCCATGATAGAAAATACTACCAATTTTACTGTAAAATCAATAGCGTAAATACCTGATCGATTGCTTTTATACGTGGTGGAATTTGCAAGAAAATGGCTTAGTTTAACCCTTTCGCAATTCATTTTTTAGTTTTTTTCAAACTATTATAAAAAAAAATTCACGAATCTCCGCATTACTACTCTCTGATTATCAATGTATTTGAATTGATAAATTTACGGTATCGTAGTTTAACGATTTCGGAATCGTAGTTCTACTATTGCACATGTTAAAAACTCGGTGCACTTTTGTCTCAGATAAGAAGATACCCTTAGATCATTTTATAGTTTTTCGACAGCGAGTTAGTAAGAATCACTAGAACCGTACCAAAAGAACCCGTATCAGTCCCTATTAAAACGAACAGTATGACGTACCTTACAACAGTAAAAAGCCTTAGCCGGGCTATTATCCTTTCAGCAATTTTTCTTTTTTCTGCTGAGAGTCTTTTTTCCCAATTAGCTTTCAGAAACCCTTCACGTATTTCGGGCAGCAATTTACAGGTTGGCTCTGTGTACCGTTTCTCGAACGTTGCTGCGGATGTAGATGCCTTGGTACGCATTGACAGTTTGGTTAATGGAGCTACGGTTACAAATATTGACCTGCCAAATGTTGGTTACAATGATGCATTTCAACCAACAGTGCGCCCGGGAAATTTGGGACTTTCCTATGCGTTGTTTACTATTTCGTTTGTTCGCTCGGCTACAACTACTTCGGTTTTTCTTGCCTCTGTTACCGCTACAAACCTTGATCTCGATGGATCGGCCATCGTAAAAGAAATGTGTGAGATTGACATGAACGGTGGTACAGCAACATTTATGAGTAACAATCCCCAAATTTCAATGAACCTCCTTTCAGGCAAGTTCCGTGGGTTAAATTTGTTGGGATTTGATTATAATGGAATTGACACTACTGCTTATGAGGTGATGTTTAAAGTACAAAGAACTAATGTGAGTTCATTCCAGGTACGATTTGGCACATTGTCCACAGGTCTTAGCTCATCTGCAAGACAATTCAGTTTGTATATGCGGGAGTTCCAAATTGCAAATGCCACAACTTTGCCAGTTGATCTCCTGAGTTTCCAGGCAACTTTACGTGATAAAAATGCAACATTGGGCTGGACCACAACAAATCATTACAACTTCAGTCACTTTGTAATCGAAAAAAGTACGGATGCAAAAACATTTACTGAAGCTGCCGTTCTGTTCACTGAAACACCTACATCAACAACAGAAAACAGCTATAAGTATAAAGACAACTTACAAAACACTGCAGCAAAAATTGTGTATTACCGTTTAAAAATGGTTGATGTTGATGGCAAATTTACCTACTCCGAAATAAGAATGGTACGTTTAGCAAATGAAGAAACAAAAGTGCTGATCAGTACGTTCCCCAACCCGGTTACAAACGAAGTGCGGGTAATGATCCCAACGGAATGGCAAGATAAAACTGTTACTTACGAAGTATTTAACAGTAATGGCTTATTGATGCTGCGTTTACAAGCAAAAAATTCAGCCCAGGTTCAACAGTTGCAGGTTCAACAACTCAACAGCGGAACATATATTTTGAAAGTGAGCAATACAACGAATTCTACTACTTCGAAATTTATTAAATATTAATTTTTTGATAAGCTAACCTTATGTGTTGCTAACCACCTACACCTTTTAATCAAACCACAACTTGTTTACCCAAACTCTGCATGAAATGAAAACAATTAAAAATAAACTAAGCAATCTTCTTACAACTATTAACAGGAAGCTATCAAACCAATACAATGCTTCGAACCTGCAACCGGTTTATGTAAGAACAACACAACAAATTCGCTCATGAAAATATGCATTGGTCTCTTGGTACGGACAAAGAACGTTGCTAACCGCCTACACCTTTACCCAAACATTGTAACATGTTTACCCAACTTCCACATTGTTCAACATGAAACGGCTAACCTTTTTGCATAGAAGTGAATGTTGCTAACCACCCACACCTGTTTGAATAATGATGGCTTCTGGTTCTGCTTTAACTATGACAGTTGCTAACCTGCCGCCTCTTGCTAACCTTTTACAAGTTTACCCAAAATCCAGATTGGATTTTTCTGATGGGCGCCCCCGGTTTACCGGGGGCTATTTTTTAAATACCGATCTCGAAATGCATTTCAGGAATGATTACATCTGTAAAACCTTTGTGCATGAGCCGTTGCTGAAAAGCATGCTGTACATCGTACTCTCCATGTACCAGAAATAATTTATCAACCAGTTTTGGATCCTGGCAGGCGAGCCACTGGCTCATGTCTTCATAATCACCATGTGCACTCATGCTGCGTATTTGACCGATCTCTGCATGTACTTCTTTTTCTACGCCAAATATTCTCACTTCTTTCCGACCATCTAACAACTTACCTCCCAATGAACGAGGTTCGCAATAGCCGGTAAAAAGTATTGTGTTGCGGCTGTTTTCAATTGCATTGTTGATATGATGTTTCACCCTTCCTGCATCGCCCATACCACTTGCACTGATCACAACATAAGGACCGCTTCTGAAATTCAGGAGTTTTGACTCATCTACTGTTTTTATAAACTTCAACCCTTTAAAACCAAACGGATCATTATCAGTCTGTAATACTTTTTGAATTCGTTTATTAAAATATTCAGGATAGCTTTTTACGATATGTGTTGCTTCCATACTCAAGGGACTATCTACAAAATAATCCAGATCAGGTAAGCGACGCTCCAGTTCCAATTGATTGAGATCGTACAACAATTCCTGTGTGCGCCCAACACTGAAAGCGGGAACAATAAGCTTGCCCTTCTTTTGTAAACATGCTTTTTCAATCCACTTTAATAACTGATCAGGTGTTGAAATGGCATTATCATGCAAACTGTTTCCGTAGGTTGATTCCATGATGATCACATCGGCTTGTGGGAACTCCTGTGGCGATTTGAGAATTACATCACGATAACGGCCAACATCACCCGAAAAAGTAACATGCTTGGTTTTTCCGTTTTCTGTGAGCTTCAAATGAACACAGGCGCTACCGATAATATGACCGGCATCTGTAAACATCGCTTCAATTCCATCCGCCACTTTGAACCAGTTCCCATACTGATGTTGTACAAAACGGCTGAGCGAGGCTTTTGCATCTTCAATGGTGTACAACGGCAGCAGGTAGGGCATATTGGTTGCTGCACGGCGTTTGTTTTCATACTTCACTTCATCTTCCTGTATCTCAGCACTGTCTTCCAGCAACACCGCTGTTAAGGTTGCAGTGGCATCGGTGCAATGAATATCGCCTTTGTATCCGTCCTTACACAGCTTTGGTATTAAACCGCTGTGATCGATATGTGAATGGCTCAGGATCATGTAATCAATTTCGGCCGGATCAAAACCCCAATGCCGGTTCATGGCATCAGTATCTTTTCCCATGCCTTGGAACAATCCGCAATCGAGCAATAATTTTTTACCGTTTACTGTAAGAATGTGTTTGCTGCCTGTAACACAACGTGCAGCTCCGTGAAATGAAAGTTTCATAAAGACAATTTGAAAATGACTCAATTTGAAAATTTGAAAATGCTTCTGCACTTTCAAAAGCCTCGTTTGTTAATTTTTTACTTTGAATGACCATGTGATATAAAACTCTGCAACAACCTCTCCGGCTTTGTTGCGGCCAACCGATTTTGCCTTAATGGTTTTTGCTTCGCCTGTCGCAATAGCTTCATCCACCAGGCGTTCAAACTCCTTACCATCTTCACACAAAAAACTTGTTACATCGGTTGCCTTCTTGAAAAAGTTGCCTTCAATATTTACTACCAGCATCGATACCGATGGCTTTCGTCCGCTGATCTGCATCAAACCCAATACGCCGGTTGTCATTTCTGCCGCCATTGCCAGACAGGCAAAATAGGTGGAACGAAAAGGATTCTGTGAAAACCACTTATACGGCACCGTTACTACACATTGTTCCCCGTTAATGGATCGAATGCGTACGCCACAGAAAAAAGCAGAAGGCAGTTTCAGCAAGAGAAACAATCTTCCTTTCAACGGATGGGTGATTTGATTGATGAATTGAGCAGCAGATTCTTTCATGAACGTATTTTACCAGTGACGCATCGCAACTTACTTTGTTATTTCCACAATACAAGCTACTACATTATTCGCATCGCCGGTTACATCAAAACGCATTGTGCCATTGGCAGTTGATGAATAGCGTACATTCCGAATTAATGCAGAACCAAGTGCACGGTTGAGCCTGCTTCCAAAATCAGAAGAAGGATCGCTGCTGATCTGTTGATTCAACTGGTACCAATCCAATTCTTTTTTACTTACCACCACAGCAATTACATCACGTCCGCCACCCATACCAATGCTATCAGGCGTCATACTTTTATCTTTCGGAAACAAACGCACACCGGTAATACCACAGAAGGGCGAATATTTTGTTTTCGACGGATCATCGGTACGTGGATATGGAAACAAAGTATAACTGGTACCATCCACTTCTTTACCGAACACATACACATAACACTCGGTTGTGTTCTTCAACTCCATTTTAAATTTATCACCGGGACGAACAGGTGCTGTTGTTTCAAAACGGTTACCGCCAATGGAACGCAACCGGATATAATCGCCGGCCACTGTTTTCTTTCCATCGTACTGCACACTTACCAACCCCACTTCGCATGCAAACTGTTGTGCATTTTCATTGCCTGCATGCATAGGGTTTACGCCGTACGCTTCACGTACATAAGTTTGAAAATCGCCATAACGTACCCAGGCAAAACCATTGGTGCCCCACTCCTGCCCCCAACTGTTCATGATCAAAAAAGAACCGCCATATTTTTTATCATCATACCCTACTACACACATGGCATGACCACCAAAGCCCATCATACTTCTGTCGCCGCTGGCAGGCACCCACAGGTCTTGTCCCATCATGGGTTGCATAAAACTTTGTCCCACCATCATCCCAATCACTACAGGTGCACCTTGCGCTAAATTTTCTTTGATGGCACGAAGATCAACAGCATCGTTCCTGTCGCCTAAACTCAAACGGTTAAAACCACGCATGCGGTATTGTGCTGCCTGTTGCTGTAAACTGTTATCGGGTTGACGTTCGCAATCCTGATCAGTATACGGAAACTGATCGTAGGGTACATCACCCCGCTTGGTCATAAATTCCATTGCACGAATGATGTACGACCCCTGGCACCCTTCCAATCCAATTTGATTGTACATGAACGATGGCGAAAATGCAACTTCATTTGGTTGTTTGCCTGTACGTGCTGCTTCTAAAATAGTATGTGCTGCAAACGCACTGCTCCATGCCACACAACTTCCCTGCGATCCCTGGTTTTGTGGTGTAGGACAAAAGCGTTGCAGATTGGCAGCTTCCGGCAACGGATTACGGATATCATCATTAGCCAAAGGTTCATAGATCTCTGCTTTTTCAAATTGTTGCGGATCTAAAAAACCACCGGTTGTTAAACCGGCAATATCACTGAGGTTACAGCCACCACGACCCAATAAAAAATAAGCACCGATAGCTAGTGCAAGTAATAATAAAATTCCTTTTCCGCCGCCTTTACCTCCACCACGGCCGAATAAACTTAATAACAACGGAAGAAGGTTGAGCAAACCGCCACCGCCGCCGCCTCTTCCACCACCACCGGGACCAATGGGGAAATTTCCACCACCGCCACCATCATTACTGCGTTGCTCGTGTTGATCCTGCGGATCGTCTGTCATGCGTATAGGCATCGTTCAGTATTTTAATGTTGATTAAATGTAATGTAATTTTTGAAGAATGAAAATACGTCAGCCGGCAATACATCCTATCTTTCAAAAAAAAATGATGCGAAATTTTTTCATACTTATTACCGGGTTGCTGTTCATCAGTTGTTCCTTAAATGCACAACAAAAGGCTGACACCGTTCTTGCTGCAACAAAAGATGTAGAAAGTATTGATGCAATCATTGCCGCCTTGTACAATGTGATCAGTGGACCTGCAGGCGAAGCAAGAAACTGGAACCGCATGCGTAGCTTGTTTTTGCCCGAAGGGAAATTAGTAGCTACTGCAGTTCGACCATCGGGCGAAGTGGTGAAACGTGTATTAACTGTTGAAGATTATATTAAGCAAAGCGGACCAACGTTAGAAAAGAATGGATTTTTTGAAAAAGAAATTCACCGCAAGCAGGAAGTGTATGGACATATTGCACATTGCTTCAGCACGTACGAAGCAAGAAGAACAGCAACCGATGCCGAACCTTTTATGCGTGGCATCAACAGTATACAATTGTATAACGATGGGAAACGATGGTGGATACTGACTGTATTTTGGCAAACAGAGAATAAAGATTTATTGATACCGAAGGAATATTTGAAACAGTAAACTACGGCTCTACTGTACTCCCCAACCAAGCCATCATTGCGATTCCATTTTCGATCGCATCTTCATCAATATTAAAAGTGGGTGTGTGTACACCGCTGCTGATACCTTTTTCTTTGTTCATGACACCTAAGCGGAAAAAGCAACCGGGTATCACCTGCGAGTAATAACCAAAATCTTCTGCACCCATACGCAACTCTGTTTCTTCTACATGTGCTGCACCCATCAATTCGGCAGCTTTTGTTTTTGCTTTTTCGTTGAGCGCTTCGTTGTTGTACACTGTTGGATAACCGATATCAATATGCAGATCGAGTTCGCCACCCATACTTTCTACCAACAGTTTGGCATTGCGGCGGATCAATTCATGCGCTTCAAAACGCCAAGCTTCATCCATTGCACGGAAGGTGCCCATGATCTTTACTTCGTTAGGAATAACGTTGGTGGTTGTACCTGCATTGAATGCGGTGATGGATAATACCGAAGGATTATGCGGATTACGGTTGCGGCTGATGATCTGTTGTAAACTCACTACCAGATGCGATGCAATTAAAATAGGATCAACTGCTAAATGCGGAGCAGCAGCGTGACCGCCCTTACCCTTCACCGTTAGATACAACTCATCGGCACTGGCCATTACTTTTCCGCCACGAAAGCTTAATTGGCCCAACTGCAAACCCGGATGCACATGTAATCCAAAAATGCATTGGGGTTTGGGGTTTTCCAGCACCCCTTCTTTGATCATAATACTTGCACCACCCGGATTTTTTTCTTCGCCGGGTTGAAAGATGAGCTTCACTGTTCCTTCCCACTCTGCTTTTAATTCGTTGAGAATTTTCGCAGCGCCCAGCAAACAGGTGGTATGCACATCATGTCCGCAAGCATGCATTACGCCATCTACGTTCGATTTATACGGCACATCATTTTCTTCCTTTATCGGCAATGCATCCATATCGGCACGGAGTGCAATAATTTTTGCTGAGGGATTCTTTCCTTCGATCAAACCCACTACACCTGTTTCGGCCATTACTGTAAACGGAATACCGTACTCCCGGAGCTTTGCCTGTACAAATTTTGACGTTTCAAATTCTTTGTAACTGAGTTCAGGATTTGCATGTAAGTGATGACGTACTGCAATGAACTCTTCTTTGTATTGTTTGGCGAGTGCCTGGATCTGATCTTTTAACATAGAAGCGCAAAAATACAAAAACCTGCAACGTGGCAGGTTTTCCTATTGACTGATCATTACCAGAGCTCTCAGCCATCAATCTTTTGTGTAAGAAGGCCGTTGTTCAATTCGTCCGACGAGGACGTCTGACGAAAGTCATTTTACTTAATCGTTTCCTCTTTATCCGGGGGCGCTTTATACTCAATATCACTGGGTATTAAAAACACGCCTGTTGGAAACATTTTGGCCAATTCTTTTTTGAGATCATCGGCTTCGCTTCGCTCTACAAAATTACCGATGCGTAATTTGAAATAAGGAGCCTGGTACATGAGGTATGTTTTCTGATCGGGGTAAAGCGTCAGCAATTTCGATTTGACCGCAAGCGCCTGGTTCCGATCGGTTGTATTCAATACCTGTATGCGGAAACCCTTTGTTGGCTTTCGTGAATCAGCCGCTTTTTTATTGATCTCAGCTTTCTTGTTGATGAGCTGATCAAAGCGACTGTCTTTGACAACATATATTGTACTGCTTACCGTATCAACTACCGTTTGGGCATTGGTAACAACAGCCATCGTTACAATCGATAAAAACAAGGCGAGCTTTTTCATATTTCTTACTGATTCAAACTTTCTTTTACAATGGCAACACTGGCACTGCATCCCAACCTGTTGGCTCCTGCTTCTATTAATTGTTTGGCAAAAGCAAAATTCCGGATGCCTCCCGATGCTTTGATCTGGATGGTAGACGGCAAATGTTTCCGCATTAGTTGCACCGCTTCCAATGTGGCTCCTTTTTCTGCATACCCGGTTGATGTTTTAACAAAATCTGCGCCAAGTTCAGCATAGATCTCACAGCAATGAATGATCTCCTCATCGGTCAACACGCCGCTTTCAATGATCACTTTGATATGCTTTTCTTTTTTATGCGCCATTGGTGTCAGCACCTCAGCTTCATGTTTTACAAAGTTCCAATCACCGTTTTTAATGGCTGAGATATTCGCCACCATATCAATTTCATCTACGCCATCTACAATGGCCAACAATGTTTCCGTCACTTTTGCTTCAATGGCCGAATAGCCAAAAGGAAAACCGATCACCGTTGCTGTTTTTACATTCGTGCCTCCCAACAAACCTTTTGCAAATTTTGTAAAAGGGGGAGGTACACATACTGCTGCAAAATTGTACAGAGTTGCTTCGGTGCAGAGTTGTTCAATATCACTTACCAACGTTGTTGGTTTGAGAATGGTATGATCGATATAAGAAGCGATGTTCATGAGGCAAATGTATTGCTTTCTTTGTCAGGCTGCTCAGCAGTGGCCAGACCAGAACGCAAACGAAAAGACGTTTTGTAACGACTGTTCATGATCACAAGTCTGGCCGCCGAGGAGCGGCCTGACTTTGCCTCCCTATAGTTTCCATTTATGCAGAAAAAAACCTCCCGAAGGAGGTTCTGTCTTATAAATCTTTTCCGTGGCACTGTTTGTATTTCTTTCCGCTTCCACAAGGACAAGGATCATTGCGTCCAATTTTTGGACCGGCGATGATCGGCTCCTGTTTTACGTTTTCGGAAGGATCATAATAATCCGGAGTTTCCATCAGTTCAGAACCGGCACCTGCCGCCACCATGTCTTCTTTGCGTTGGCGCATTTTGCTCATATCGGTTTTTTGCTGACGTCCTTCACGTATCTGCACATTCGATGATTCTTCCACCGGTAAGCCTGCATGTGAAAGGAAGGAAACAATATTTTTATTGATTTCGTTGTTCAACTGCTCAAACAACGTGTACGCTTCCACTTTATAAATCACCAACGGATCTTTCTGCTCGTAAGTTGCATTCTGTACCGATGTTCGCAGATCATCCATTGCACGTAAATGCTCTTTCCATGCTTCATCAATAAACGCAAGTGTAGAAGTGCGTTCCAATGCATTCACCAATTCAGCACCATTTGTTTCAAGTGTTTTATTCAAAGCTGTTAACACCTGTAACCCACGTTTGCCATCGCTGAACGGAACAAATACATTCTCAATGTGCGAACCTTGCGTTGCCCTGATATTCTGGAATACAGGCAATGCATCTTTTTTCAACGCTTCTGCTTTCCGGAGGTAAGCTGTTTTCGCTTCGGTGTACAGTGTTTGTGCTAATGAGTTGCTGTCGGCTTTGTCCAATTGCTCGGCGGTAATGGCCGTATCAATTCCAAAGTTGATAATACAAGCCATCTTAAACCCTTCATGATCGTTTTGTTCTTTGAACGATGCGATCAATCCATCCGCAACAGTATAAAAGGCATTATCAATATCCAATGTTAAACGCTCACCACTTAACGCATGGTTACGACGTGTGTACACAGCTGAACGTTGTTTGTTCATTACATCATCGTACTCCAGCAAACGTTTCCGGATACCAAAGTTGTTTTCTTCTACTTTCTTTTGTGCACGTTCAATGGATTTGGTGATCATGCTGTGCTGAATCACTTCCCCTTCTTTGTAGCCCAGTTTATCCATCATACCGGCAATACGATCACTACCGAACATGCGCATCAGATCATCTTCCAGTGAAACGTAGAACTGCGAAGAACCGGGATCGCCCTGGCGACCGGCACGACCACGCAACTGACGATCGACACGACGACTGTCGTGACGCTCTGTGCCAAGAATGGCCAAACCACCCGATTCTTTAACACCAGCTCCCAATTTAATATCCGTACCACGACCCGCCATGTTGGTAGCAATGGTAACAGCACCGGGCAAACCAGCTTCCGCAACTACCTGCGCTTCTTTCGCATGCTGTTTTGCGTTCAATACGTTGTGTGGAATTTTTTTCACCTGCAACATCTTACTCAGCAACTCACTCACCTCTACCGATGTTGTACCCACCAGCACCGGACGGCCGGCTGCACGCATCACTTCTATTTCTTCAATAACTGCTTTGTATTTTTCACGCTTGGTTTTGTATACAAGATCCTGCCTGTCGTCACGGATCATATTCAAATTGGTAGGAATTTTTACCACATCCAATTTGTAAATATCCCAGAACTCGCCTGCTTCTGTTTCGGCAGTACCCGTCATACCAGAGAGCTTGTGATACATCCGGAAATAGTTCTGTAGTGTAATGGTAGCATAGGTTTGCGTGGCCGCTTCAATATGCACATTTTCTTTTGCTTCAATGGCCTGGTGTAAACCATCGCTGTAGCGGCGGCCATCGAGAATACGACCGGTTTGTTCATCCACAATTTTCACCTGTCCATCCAACACTACATACTCTACGTCCTTCTCAAACAATGAATAGGCTTTCAGCATTTGCAATACAGTATGGATACGGTCTGCCTTTGCTGAATACTCAGTTAAGAAGCTTTCTTTCTTTTGTAATTTTTCTTCTGCAGGCAGATCACTTCTGTCGATGCCTGCCAGTGCTGTACTGATGTCGGGCAAAACAAAGAAGTTTGGATCTTCATTGTCTTTGGTGAGCATGCTCAAGCCCTTGTCCGTTAAATCAACAGAATTGCTTTTTTCATCTATGTGAAAAAGCAAACCTTCATCCACTTTCGGCATTTCTTTTTGCTGATCGGCGAGATAATAATTTTCTGCCTTCTGCAATTTCACTTTAATACCTGGCTCACTTAAATATTTGATCAACGGACCATACTTGGGCAATCCTCTCCAGGCACGCATCAATGCAAGTCCACCGGTTTTTGGATCATCATCGCCTTCGGCAATTAATTTCTTTGCTTCATTTAAGTATTGCTGCGCCAGACGTTTTTGTGCATCCACCAATTTTTCAATCCGTGGTTTCATGTTCTGGAACTGCTGCTCGTTGCTGCCTGTTCCTACCGGACCTGCAATGATCAATGGCGTACGGGCTTCATCAATTAAGATGCTATCCACTTCATCCACCATTGCAAAATGCAGTTTGCGTTGCACTTTTTCTGTTGTGCTTACCACCATGTTATCACGCAGGTAGTCGAAACCAAATTCATTGTTGGTTCCGTACACGATATCGGCCATGTAAGCTTTGCGTCGGTCTTCGCTGTTGGGTTGATGTTTATCGATGCAATCAACCGTTAAACCTAAAAATTCAAACAGGGTGCCGTTCCATTCACTATCACGACGGGCCAGGTAATCGTTCACTGTTACAAGATGTACGCCTTCGCCGGGCAATGCATTTAAATACGCAGGCAAGGTTGATACCAGCGTTTTACCTTCACCTGTCGCCATCTCTGCAATTTTTCCCTGGTGTAACACACTACCACCAATCAGCTGCACATCGTAATGCACCATGTTCCATGTTACTTCCGAACCACCAGCCAACCACGATTTTTTGTAAAACACCTGATCGCCTTCAATACGCATATGCGGACGCTTCACTACCAGATCTCTGTCTAATTGTGTAGCTGTTGCCTGTAATTCCTGGTTGTTGGTGAAACGGCGGGCGGCTTCTTTTACTACTGCAAATGCTTCGGGTTGAATTTGCTCCAGCACCTCCTCGATCTTACGGTCACGCTCTTTTTTCAGTTTATCAATTTCCTGGTAGGTTGTGTCCTTTTCCTGGATCTGATCTTCACCATATCCATCGGCTTGTGCAGTTAGCACGGCAATTTCTTTATCAATTACAGCCAGGTATTCTTTAATACGTGCACGAAATTCCTGTGTTTTACTACGCAGTTCGTCGTTCGAAAGACTTTGATATTGCTGAAAGTATTGATTGATTTTTTCAACGATGGGAGTAAGTTTCTGAACGTCTTTTTCACTTTTACTTCCACCAAACAGTTTCGATAAGAATCCTAACATATTTATAGATTAATAAGTCAATTATTTTGATTGATGCATCTATGTGTCAAATACAATGCAAGTTTTTATTCAAGCCAAATTGACAGCTTTCGCCGCTTTTCAACAAGGCCGACAAAGGTAATGCTTTAAGCGCTGTATGTAATTACACGAAGTGCTGAATTTTGAAGGACAGTCACACCCGAATCAGGTCATTGATAACCGCACTGCCTGCACATTCGTTTCAACAGGCATTAATAGTGGTTGTTAACCGAATCACAATAAACACTGTAATAACGGATATACCCTTGAACACGGACAAACTCCCTCCACTGAACCCATAGTTTTACCTTTTATACAGATTCTGAGCAGGAGAGCAATCTTTTTACAGCTTTGCCGTCTGAACAATTAACATTTCGAAAATCAATTAATTAACGAAAAAATTCGTATTTCGCATTTCAAACAAGTTTATGAAGCATTTATTACTCATTATCCTTATCATCACTGCTACCGTACCTGCCTTGGCACAAACAACCGGCATTTCCGGGAAAGTAACCGATTCAACAGGAGCCAAAGGTTTAGATAAAGCAACCGTTAAACTGGTTGAAAAAGCAACCCCTGCTGACACGTTACGTACAAGCACCAATGCAAAAGGTGAATTCAGCTTTGCAAAAATTCCGGCTTCTGCGTATTCGATTATAATCAGTTACAGCGGTTATAAACCCATGGTAAAAGAATTTTTTAAACCATCGGAAGGTGTATCCAGTATTGACCTGGGGGAGCTGATCCTCGTTAATTCCTACCTGGATCTGCAGGAAATTGTGATCGAAGCTCCGGCTGTTACCATGAAAGAAGATACGGTTGAATTCCGTGCAAGTGCATTTCAAACAAAACCCAACGCAGCTACTGAAGATCTGTTGAAAAAACTACCGGGCGTACAGGTTGACCGGGATGGAAATGTTACTGCACAAGGAAAAGCCGTAACACGTATCAAAGTAAACGGAAAGGATTTCTTTACCGGCGATCCCAAAACAGCTACGAAAGAAATTCCCGCTGATATGATTGATAAAGTTCAGGTGATCGATGATTATGGCGACCAATCAAGTGTTTCCGGGATTCGTGATGGTGAACCGGAAAAAGTGATCAACCTTCAATTGAAAAAAGATAAAAACAAAGGTGTATTTGGAAGAGCACAGGCAGGTTACGGTACCAACGACCGGTACATGGGAGCTCTTACTGTAAACCGTTTCAACAACAGCAAACAGCTTTCGCTTATTGCCAACAGTAATAATATTAATACCTCAACCTTTCAGCAAGATGGAAACAGTGGTGGCGGCGGAATGAATTTCGGCGGCGGAGGTGGTGGCCGTGGCGGTATGAGCTTTGGTGGTGGTAATAACAACAACAATGCTAACCAGAACGGTATTACCAAATTGAACTCAATTGGTTTGAACTACCGGAACGATTTTGGAAAACGCAACTCGTTTTACGGAAGCTACACCTATACCAACCGGGCAACAACCATTGAGCAGTTTACAGCCCAGCAGAATATTGGACGGGCAGGTTCCGGTTCGTTGTTTACCAACACCGACCGTAATTCATTAAATAAAAGCGGCAGCCATCGTGCATTTGCCAACCTGGAACTGTGGGTCGATTCTTTTAATTATATCAAGTTCAGCCCAAGCTTTACATTGAGCGAAAGCAACAACTTTACTTCCAGCCTCTTTGATATTTCAAACGATGCCGGTTTGTTGCAGGATGGTGATAACAATAACAGATCCATCAGCGACCGTCCGAATTTCAGAAGTAATTTGTTATACAATCACCGCTTCAAAAAGCGTGGCCGTAACTTTTCATTCAACAGTGATCTTAATTTCTCATCAAGCCTGAGCGATCAGTTTACCAATAACGAATCGGTTTTTTATCTTGTTAACGGCACAAAAGATTCAACCCTTAACCAGAATATACTGCAGGATAACAGAACCCGCAATATCAATCTCCGTGCTACTTATACAGAGCCTCTTTCTACTGAGCGTTTCCTTGATCTGAGCTACAATTTCAATAAAAACTTCGGCAGCAACGACCGCCGGAACTTTATTCAGTTGCCCAACAACGGTGAGTATGCCTTCATTGATTCGTTGAGCAATGCCTACGAAAACAATTTTGATTTCAACCGTTTTGGAGCGAGCATACGCACAGTGAAGAAAAAATACAATTATACATTGGGTGTAGTTTTTCAACCTGTTGTGCTGAATGGTTACAGCATTTCAAAAGACAGTGCCTACAAGCCAATCAAAAATTCCAACTGGTTCCCGGTGGCACGTTTCACTTATAATTTTGCACGTACCAAAACACTTAACTTTAACTACAACGGTAATGCACGGCAGCCCGATTTTGAGCAGCTGCAACCGGTAATAGATCAAAGTAATCCACAGTATTTAACTGAAGGTAATCCGTTGTTGCGTCCATCTACCAGTCATAATTTTAATACCAACTTCAACAATTTCAATTTCAGCAGCGGTCGCATTTTCCTTGTCAATTTAGGATTCAATTTTGTTGACAACCAGATCGTAAACAATGTGATCCGGTTCAAAGATGCCAACGATAAACTTACAGGTGTACAATTAACCCGTCCTGAAAACGTGGATGGCTATTATAACACCAATCTGTTTGTTACCTATGCCCAACCATTTAAGAACAGAAAGTATGTGATCAGCACCAACAGTTTGGTAAATTATAATAACAACATCAGCCTTGTTGACAGTGAGCGTACCATTGGTCGCAACTGGTTGTACAGCCAGGGCGCTAATTTCGAGTTCAATATTCCGTGGTTGGAATTAGTGACGGGTGTTCGTTACAATTTGAACTACGCTGATTTCAGAGATGCAGGTCAATCCATTACCCGCCAAAGCACCTGGACACTCAGTAGTGATGCACGTTTTGATTTGGGCAAAGGTTTCATTTTCCGTTGGGATTTCGACTACCTGTTGAACCAGGGATTGGCAGCAGGTGTTCAGCAGAACGTAGCCTTGCTGAATGCATCATTGGAAAAAGAAGTGTTCAAAAACAAGAACGGAATTTTCCGTCTTGCCGGTTTCGATATCCTGAAACAAAACACAAATGTGAGCCGTAACATCAGCACAAACTTTATTACTGATACAAGAACCAACAGGCTTACACAGTATTTCATGCTCAGCTTCACCTACCGCCTCAATAAATTTAAAGGCACACAGCAGCCTCAGCAGGAAAACAATATGCGGAGAATGGGAGGCAGAAGTATGATGATCAACGAGAATTAATCACTCCACTACTCTATTTCGTAAAGTAGCCCCAAAGGCTGCTTTATTTTTTTGCATGAAAGAAATAGAAATACAGAAAAAAGGAGCCGGAGATCAACAGAACAGTTACGATTTGCGTAAGAATGGTTGAGAGGAATCCCTTGATAAAGGAAATGAATTTGCGGCCGGTATAAAATTGCGAACAGGCCCATCCATAATAACAGCTCCAGCAAAAAAGATAAACAGCAAGAAATGGATAATACGGCGGATGAAAAAACACCCATATCGGCGCAATCAGTAAACTAAAAAAAATGGAACGCTCACCTGATGTAAACGCCGCCAGCACTAAATTTTCTGAGTAGTTGGTATTGGTACGTCGAAACAACAACCGGTTGAACAATGCCAGGAGTGGGATATTCAAAAAAATCAGGAGGTTGATATGTTTATCTAAAAAAGGAGAAATTGGATTTTTAGGCACACCTCCCTTTACTGTAAAGCTGGTAAACCCTGAGCTGATGAGAATTACCGAAGCAAAGCCCACGATCAGGATCACAAACGTAAATGGGTTGAAATATTTTTTCCGTTTCCCATCAACATATTCCCGGGCCACAATTCCGGGACGAATGACCAATTGACCGATCAAGGGGAAAATTCCTTTATCGGCATGGGTAAAGGCATGCACCAGATCGTGCCAGATATGATGAAAATTCAGTCGATGTGTATCGGCTTTTTGTCCGCATTGGGAACAAAACTGCATTCCGGTTTGCAGGCTGGAGCCGCAGTTTAAACAGTTGGTTGATTGCATACGCAGGTTTAGCTGAGGTGAAAATAATAAAATCCCTCCATCTCCCCTTCTTCGTTTCTCCACCCGGAGACAATAAATGCATATTTTCCTTTTCCACAAATTCAAACCGGCCTTGCGGTTGTAACCCCGTTTCCATTACCTTTGCGGCCGGAAAATAAACGTTAAACACATGCCCGGACAATTAAAAGAGGTACGTAACAGAATCAAGAGTGTGCAGAGTACCCAGCAGATCACCAAAGCAATGAAAATGGTGAGTGCTGCCAAACTCCGCAGAGCGCAGGATGCCATTATTCAAATGCGCCCCTATGCTCAGAAATTACAGGAAATGCTGAGCAATATTGTGAGCAACAGTGATGGCAGTGTGAACATGAAGTTAGCAGCAGAACGTCCGGTAAATAAAGTATTGATCATTCTGGTTACCAGTGATCGTGGTTTGTGCGGTGGTTACAACGCCAACCTTGTAAAACTTGCCCGCCAGGCAGTAGCAGAAAATTATAGTGAGCAACACAGCAAAGGCAATGTTGAAGTATGGGGTATTGGTAAAAAAGGAACCGAAGCAATGATCCGTGCTGGTTTTAAAACCAGCGAAACATACAAAGACCTTTTCCTCCAACTTTCGTTTGAGCAGGTGCAAAAAGCTGCAGCCGCAGCCATGGAAGCCTTTGTAAAAGGAGAATACGATGTGGTGGAACTGGTGTACAGTCAGTTTAAAAATGCAGCTACACAACAATATAAACTGGAACGCTTCCTGCCCATCCCAAAAGCCGTGAAGAGTGAAGCTGCTGCTACTCCAACCAAGCTTAGCAAAAAGGCTGATTTCATTTTTGAACCGGGAAAGGAAGAACTCGTTGCCGAGTTAATGCCGAAAATCCTCAATACGCAATTATTCAAAGCCGTACTCGATGCCAATGCTTCTGAGCATGGTGCACGTATGACGGCAATGGATAAGGCCAGCGATAATGCCAACGAATTGTTGCGTTCGCTCCGTATCAGTTACAACCGTGCACGCCAGGCAGCCATCACCACCGAATTGACAGAGATCGTAAGTGGTGCGGCAGCATTAAACGGATAAGCCCCGATCCCCTGAAGGGGTAAAAGGCAATTATAGATTGGAGGATTTCATTTAATTTTCAAATTCTCCAATTTTCAAATTCTCAAATTACAAATGGAACTAAGTGTAATCATCCCACATATTGAAGCGCTGATCTTTGCGGCTGAACGTCCACTCACAACGCTTGAGTTGTGCGACCTGGTGAACAATGCGCTTGGTTTTATAGAAGACCGAGCCACACTCGACCAAACAGAAGCAGCTGTAGAAGCCATCAAAGAAAAATATGCGGCCGAATTTTACCCGTTTGAAGTAAGAGAAAGTGGCGGGGGTTTGCAGTTTCTTACCAAAAAAGATTACCATAAAACCGTTGCACAGATCAATGGCGATAAATTCCTGAAGCGTTTAAGCACGGCTGCATTGGAAACATTGTCCATTATTGCTTACAAGCAACCCATCACCAAAGGTGAAATGGAAGCGATTCGTGGTGTAAACTGCGATTATGCGGTGCAGAAATTATTAGAAAAAGAATTGATCGTGATCCTTGGCCGTAATGAAAAGATGCCGGGACATCCATTGATCTATGGAACGTCCCGTTCGTTCATGGATTATTTTGGGATCAATTCACCGGAAGATTTACCGAAGATCAAAGAGATCATTCCAACTGATATTATTGATCCAACCGGGGTTCAAAGTGATACACTGCAGGTTGCCGGCGAAGAAGAACATGAACTCGCTTCGAATGAAACACTTGTAGTAACAGAAGATGGCAGTTTAATTGAACAACCGGCTGATGAAGTTGATGAAACTGAATCCGGAGCCGATGAAACAATTGTTGACGAAGTAACAGAAGACGTAACAACTGAAGAAGAGGAAGAAGCCAGCGAAGAAATTGAATCAACAGAAGAGGAAACTTCAACCGAAGAAAATGAGGAAGTGGATGATGCTGCAGAGGAACAGGATGATGAAGAAAAAAATGATTAACGATAAAGCCCCGCAAATTGCGGGGCTTCCTTTTTACAGGCAGCAGCGTCTCGACCGTTTTTTCAACTAAATTCGCAGCCTAGCAACATCGATACATGAACCTTACTATTCCCAGCGAACAATTGATCCGTATTGCCGAGCAATATGGCACTCCGGTATATGTTTATCACGCAGAAAAAATAAAGCAGCAATACGAAACCCTGGTGCAGGCATTTTCGGTATTGGATACCCGCATCTTCTATGCATCCAAAGCATTAACCAACCTGCATATCATCAAATACATCAGCAGTCTTGGATGCAATATTGATTGCAGCAGCATCAATGAAGTAAAACTGGCGCTGCATGCAGGTGTTACTCCCGAAAATATTTTGTACACCAGCAATGGTATTTCATTTGCTGAAATTGAAGAAGCAGTAGAAGCCGGTGTGCATGTAAACATTGACAGCTTATCGAACCTTGAAAAATTTGGGAAAAAGTACGGACATAGATATCCGGTCGGAGTTCGTCTTCGTCCAAACATCATGGCAGGTGGCAACATTAAAATATCAACCGGCCACAACAAAAGCAAGTTTGGGATTCCTGTTGAACAGATACAGGAACTGGAAGAAATTGTAAAAGCCAATCATATTTTCATCCGCACCTTACACATCCATACCGGCAGTGAAATTAAAGATGCCGATGTATTTGTAAAAGGCATTGAAGTGTTGTTCGATCTCATTCCGCATTTTCCTGAACTGGAAGTAATTGATCTGGGCGGTGGATTTAAAGTTCCGTACATGCCTGGTGAAAAAACAGCCGATGTTGCATTGATCGGTCAAAAATTAAAACAGGCATTTGATGCACATCCACTGGCCAGCAACCGAAAACTGCAGGTGTGGTTTGAACCGGGTAAATTTTTAGTGAGTGAATGTGGTTATTTACTGGCTGAAGTAAATGTGCTGAAGCAAAACGGCGATACCATCATTGCCGGTGTAAATACCGGGCTCAATCATTTGATACGACCGATGATGTATGATGCCTATCATCACATCAGCAATCTTTCAAACCCCAACGGAGCAGAAAAGAATTATATGATTACCGGTTATATCTGCGAAACAGATACGTTTGCCAGCGACCGCACCCTGCCCGAAATACATGAAGGCGATTTGCTCTGCATCCACAATGCAGGAGCGTATGGTTTTGAAATGAGCAGCAATTACAATTCCCGCTACCGCCCGGCAGAAGTGTTGGTGAAAGAGGGAGAAGCGATTTTGATTCGTAAACGGGAAAGTTTTGAAGATTTGCTAAAGAATATTCCACAATAAAAATCGGGACTACTTAGTCCCGATTTTTTTGAATAACGACACTTGCAAAAATAAATAGCGCTCATTGTATCGATCACTTTCGAAAGCCAACTCCCATTCTGTTTGTGGATTTGTCTTGTAGATATACTCATAGTGATACACTTTGTTCGGCTTATTAAACTCATTATAAAGTCCAGCCCCAAATTCAATCAATAAACTTTTTGAAAGAGGAATTACACCCTGCAATGAAAATATCCCCGCAAGCCGAACTGATGGATGATTAGCATTAATGTCTATTATTTCCCTGCTTCTAGTCGTATCTGGATTTATAACCTGAAACTGGTAGTTTTCAAAACTACTTGTTCGCTTTGCTACAGTAAACCCTGTGTTTACACCCATCTTCGCAGAAAGAGCAAAATGTTTATTCCCAATAATGTTCCTTAAAATTGCAATTGAAGGATGAAAAGTATTAACCCGCAATAAAACAGAACGATGAAAATTGGAAAAATCTGTACGAACATTATTTTGCTGATAATTTATAATTGCTTCGACCTGCCATTTTTGAATTTTATAACGATACACAAATCCTGCAGTATAAAGAAATGCTGTTTTGTATGTTGCTTCACCTAATGATGGATATCGTAGGATACGGGTGTCTGTTAATCGTCCATTATAATCAGCAGACTTAGGTGTTATACCAGACGAAAAAGTAATTCCAGCATAATGTTGGGGGAAACAGCTTATAGAGACCAGCAAAAATAAAACTGTAAAGGTTCTGCGCATTTATTCAAGAGGTTATTAAAAAATGATTCCTGAAAATATAAAAGTAAAATCAAAATCTGCCTACTAACCCCACTTTTCATTCTTTTCGTACCTTGCCGCACTTAGCAAGGCTAAAAAACGATTGTTTGAATAACTATTACGTATGAACAAAGAAGAACTACGCCGGCAACAGGCATTGGAATATCATGCCAAAGGAAGACCGGGAAAAATTGAAGTAATTCCTACAAAAGAAGCCAAAACACAGCGTGATCTGTCATTGGCATATTCACCGGGTGTGGCCGTTCCCTGTATGGAAATTCACAACAACCCCGAAAGCGTTTATAAATATACCGCCAAAGGAAACCTGGTAGCTGTGATCAGCAATGGAACAGCGGTGCTTGGTCTCGGCGATATTGGTCCCGAAGCCGGTAAACCCGTAATGGAAGGCAAGGGGGTACTCTTCAAAATATTTGCCGACATTGATGTATTTGATATTGAGATCAACGAAAAAGATCCGGAAAAATTTGTGGAGATCGTAAAGGCACTGGAGCCAACCTTTGGTGGCATCAATCTCGAAGACATCAAATCTCCCGAATGCTTTTACATTGAACAGCGACTGAAAGAAGAGATGAAAATACCGCTGATGCACGATGATCAGCATGGTACAGCCATCATCAGCGCAGCTGCTTTGTTGAATGCACTGGAGATACAGGGAAAGAAAATTGAAAAAGCAAAGTTTGTTGTAAATGGTGCCGGTGCTGCGGCCATGGCTTGTGTATTATTATACGAAAGCCTGGGTGCCAAACACGAAAACTTTTTAATGTTCGATCGTAAGGGAGTAATTCATGATGGACGTGACGACCTTGACGAGAACAAGAAAAAATTTGCAGCGCATGTAAAACATCCCGACATGACCTTGGCCGATGCCATTAAAAATGCGGATGTGTTCATTGGTTTAAGTGTGGGCAATGTTATTACCGGTGAAATGGTGAAGAGCATGGCCAAAAAACCAATTGTATTTGCCATGGCCAACCCTGATCCGGAGATCAGTTACGAAGAAGCAACGGCAGCACGTGCAGATGTAATTATGGCAACAGGCCGCAGCGATTATCCTAACCAGGTGAACAATGTATTGGGCTTCCCTTACATTTTCCGTGGTGCCTTGGATGTGCGTGCCACCAAGATCAACGAAGCCATGAAACTGGCTGCTGTAAAAGCATTGGCCGAGTTAGCAAAAACACCCGTGCCCGATATTGTAAACATGGCCTATAACGAAAAAAACATTTCGTTTGGTCCAACGTATATCATTCCCAAACCACTTGATCCCCGTTTGTTGAGTTATGTGGCACCCGCCGTTGCAAAAGCAGCGATGGAGAGTGGTGTGGCACAACACCCCATCACCGATTGGGAAAAGTATGAAGATGTACTCAATCACCGGTTGGGTATCGACAATCAGTTGATGCGTGCCATTGGCAGCAAAGCAAGGAAAGATCCCAAGCGTGTTGTGTTTGCTGATGCAGAAAATGTGAAAGTATTAAAAGCCGCTCAACTTGCTTATGAAGAAGGAATCGCTTATCCTATCCTGTTAGGTGATGAAAAAACAATCCGTGAAAAAGCAGAAGCCAACGCTGTTGATCTGGATGGAATTCCTGTGTTAGATCCAAAGAGCAAAGAGCAGGAAGACATGCGTCAGAAATTTGGCGAACAGTTTTTCCAGAAACGCCAACGCAAAGGATTGAATCGTTACGAAGCAGCCAAAGCCATGAAAGAACGTACGCATTTTGGTTGTATGATGGTGGAAACAGGTGAGGCCGATGCAATGATCAGCGGATTGAGCCGCAAGTATTCCGATACCATTCGTCCTGCATTGCAGATCATTGGTAAAGATGAAAACGTACGGAAAATTGCAGGCATGTACATCATGCTTACCAAACGTGGCCCGTTGTTCCTGGCAGATGCAACCGTCAATTTCAATCCACGTGCCGATGAATTAGCTGATATTACACAACTTGTAGCGAAAGAAGTAAGAGCTTTTGGCATTACGCCACGTGTGGCCATGCTCAGCTATTCCAACTTTGGCAGCAGCGACAGTAACGAAGCAAAATTAGTAGCACGTGCAAGAGAAATTGTAAAAGAGCGTGAACCAAATCTTGTTTGTGATGGCGAAATTCAACCGCTTGTTGCTTTCAATAAAGAAATACTGAAAGAGAATTATCCGTTCAGTGAATTGGTGAATGGCGAACCCAATGTACTCATCTTCCCCAATCTCGCCAGCGGTAATATTGCATACAATCTTTTGCAGGAAGTAGGCGATGCAGATGCCATCGGTCCTATTTTATTGGGATTGAAAAAACCGGTACATATTCTGCAGTTAGGAAGTTCGGTACGTTCTATTTTCAACATGGTATTGATTTCGGTTGTAGATGCACAAATGAAATGCAAAGGCAATACACAGGAAGCAATTAAAAAATCGCCGTGGTGGAAACGGTTTCGCAAAGTAAGCCATGAGTTTTAACAGGCGATAAGCAATTGACAATAGGCAACTAACAAAACAGTCAAATCTCAAGTTTGGGTTAACTTACAGTCCTGAACTTGAGATTTGCATTTTGAATTGTATCTTCAATGATTGATAAAATTAATTGGCCATTGACCATTAACATACTATGAATTTCTTCACACACTTAGGCCGTTACCTTTTAATGATCAAAGGCATGTTTTCCAAACCGGAGAATATGCGCCTGTACTGGAAAGAGCTGATGCATCAATGTAATGAGATTGGTGTGCGTTCAATTGGTATTGTGGTGATCATATCCGTATTTCTGGGTGCGGTAACAACGGTACAAACAGCGTATCAGCTCATCACCCCATTAATTCCCAAAACAGTTATTGCAGTAATTGTGCGTGATAATATCATTCTTGAATTAGCACCCACATTGATCTGCGTTGTACTGGCCGGTGTTGTTGGTTCACGTATTGCATCGGAGCTTGGCAATATGCGTATCAGCGAACAGATCGATGCGTTGGAGATCATGGGCATCAATACAAAAGCTTATCTCATAATGCCCAAAATTGTGGCGGCATTATTGGTGGTTCCCTGCCTGGTGATTCTTGCAGCAGTGTTAGGCATCTGGGGAGGTAAAGTGGCAGGTTCTTTATCAGGCATTCTTCCCCCTGAAATTTATAACGATGGCTTGTTGGAAGATTTTATTCCGTACAATGTATTTTTTGCATTAAGCAAAACGTACACATATGCCTTCATTATTTCCAGTATTCCGGCATATTATGGTTATCATGTACAAGGTGGTTCGCTTGAAATTGGAAGAGCCAGTACAAAATCAGTAATCGTAAGTTGTATTTTAATTTTATTGGCCGACTATGCTTTGGCCGCATTATTATTGTAACACATGATCGAGATCAATAACATACACAAAGGCTTTGATGGCAGAACAGTGATTGAAGACGTATCGGCTACGTTGGAAACCGGCAAATGCAATTTGATCATTGGTGCCAGCGGAAGTGGTAAAACAGTACTGATGAAATGCCTGGTTGGTTTGTTTGAACCAGACAGTGGTGAAGTATTGTACGATGGAGAAAGCATTACCAGCATGAATGAAGAAGGACGAAAAATGCTGCGCCAGCAAATTGGAATGCTGTTTCAGGGATCGGCTTTGTTTGACTCTATGACGGTGGAGCAAAATGTAATGTTTCCGTTGGATATGTTTACCAAACTCAATGCGAAACAAAAGCATGAAAAAGTAAACGAAGTATTGGCAAGGGTAAACCTTACCGGTGCCAACGATAAATTTCCTGCAGAGATCAGCGGTGGTATGAAAAAACGGGTGGGTATTGCACGTGCCATTGTGTTGAATCCAAAATTTTTGTTTTGCGATGAACCCAACTCCGGACTTGATCCAAAAACATCATTGGTAATTGATAAGCTTATCAAAGAAATTACTATAGAATATGGCATGACGACTGTTGTGAACACACACGACATGAACAGTGTAATGGAAATCGGCGATAAGATCATTTTTATGCACCAGGGTCAAAAAGAATGGGAAGGGTCCAATAAAGACATCATCTTCAGTAAGAATGAAGAACTCAACCAATTCATTTTTGCTTCCGACTTTTTGAAGGATGCAAAAGATATGCGTATGCTTGAAGCAAAAGGAAAAATTGACAGCGACCGGAATATGGATGAACTGATGAAACCTTCGTAATCTCCTCAAAAGGGAGAAATTAAAACAGCTGCGTTTTAATTCAACAATATGAGAGTTAGGTATAAGCTTTCTTCTTTACTTATTTTACTGTTTGTGCTACCTGCGCTGGCACATGAATTTTGGCTGGAGCCCCAGCAATATATTTTCTCCCGTACAGAAGAGATCAACATCCGTTTTAAAGTGGGCGAAGCGTTTACCGGTGAAAACTGGAGTGGCAACCGAGAAAAAATCAATGAGCTGAAATTATACTATGCCGATATTGTTGATGATCTCTCTGAAGCAGTAACAGACAATGAAGGCGACTCGCTACAGTTTTCCATCCACGAAGAAGGAACCGCCATGGTTACCTTCAACAACATCAATTCGTTTATTGAACTGGAGGCAGAAAAATTCAATGCATACTTGCAGGAAGATGGATTGCAATCGGCCATTGATTACCGAACTCATCAAAATGAAACAGATTCAATTGGACGGGAATACTATCAACGTTCGGTTAAAACCATTGTGCAGGTAGGCGCTTTAAAAACGGCCGTGTATAAAAAACAAACCAGCTTACCCGTTGATATTATCCCCCTCTCCCATCCATATCAATTAAAAGATGCTGATTCTTTGAGTGTAAAAATGTTGTTCAAAGGTGAACCACTGGCAAATACAAAAATCCGTGTGTGGCACAAGCTGCCGGGCAGCGTTTCTGACACATCGTTCATCAGTAATGAAAAAGGTGAAATTCGTTTTCCTGTTACTATCAGCGGCGAATGGATGGTTAGTTGTGTAACGATGACCCGCATTACAGATGATCCCAAAGCTCAATGGCAAAGCTACTGGGGCAGTTTAACCTGGGGCTATACCGGGAAGAATAAGATTACTTCGCTTGCCAGGTAATTGTTGATTTTAAATTGCAGATTTGCGATTTCAGATTTTCAGAAAACATTTTCTCGTTCGACGAATGCCTGCTGTATGTTACGATTAACGTACGGCTTGAACCTCTGCCGGAACAACTGTTCGTATTTGCAGGAATCTGGAAAGGCCCAAATCTATACTCTAAAATCGCACATCCTAAATTGCTCTTCCCTTATCTTTGCGGCCAAATAAAGTTTCCACATGAGCATCCTCGTTAATAAAAACTCGAAAGTAATTGTGCAGGGTTTCACCGGAACTGAAGGCACATTCCATGCAACACAAATGATCGAATACGGAACCAACCTGGTGGGCGGTGTTACACCGGGTAAAGGTGGCACTACGCATCTTGATCGTCCTGTGTTTAATACCGTGGAAGAAGCAGTGCAGAAAGCAGGTGCCAATGTGAGTATCATTTTTGTACCGCCTGCCTTTGCAGCCGATGCAATTATGGAAGCAGCGAATGCCGGTATTGAACTGGTGGTATGTATTACCGAAGGTATTCCTGTACAGGATATGGTAAAGGCAAAAAATTATTTGGTTGGAACAAACACACGATTGATCGGGCCAAACTGTCCCGGTGTAATTACAGCCGGTGAATGTAAAGTAGGCATCATGCCGGGCTTTGTATTTATTCCCGGTCGTATCGGCATTGTTTCTAAGAGCGGAACACTTACCTACGAAGCGGCTGACCAGGTAGCAAAAGCCGGATTGGGTGTAAGCACAGCGGTTGGTATTGGTGGCGACCCTATTATTGGTACTACTACCAAAGAAGCGTTGGAATTATTTATGAACGATGATAACACCGATGCAGTGGTAATGATTGGTGAAATTGGTGGTGGTATGGAAGCGGAAGCCGCACGTTGGTATAAAGAAAGTGGAAGTAAAAAACCTGTTGTTGGTTTTATTGCCGGACAAACAGCTCCTCCCGGCCGTCGTATGGGACATGCGGGTGCTATTATTGGTGGTGCTGAAGATACAGCCGCTGCTAAAATGCAGATCATGAGCGAATGTGGTATCAATGTAGTAGCCAGTCCGGCTGATATTGGTAAAACAATGGCTGCGGTATTAGGCAAATAAGATTCATTTTAAAAATAAAATTGAAACCCTGCACTTGTGCAGGGTTTTTGTTTATACTACAGATGTTACTGATGTTTGAAACGTTAAAAGGAACTTTATTACTTTCGGAAAATGGAAGCTATATACATCGAAGACAAACAATTTGAAAGCATTGATTTTACCAGCAACGCTTTCAAAAAAGGCGATTACGAAAACTGCCGCTTCACTAACTGTAATTTTGCGGAAACCAATTTATCAAAAATCAGCTTTATTGATTGTGTGTTTGATAACTGTAACCTGAGTACAGCTAACATTAACGGCACATCCTTCCTGGAAACAACATTCAGCAACTGTAAATTGCTGGGCTTGCATTTTGAAAACTGTAACCCGTTTTTATTCACTGTTCAGTTTGATCATTGCATCCTGAATCTGTGTAGTTTTTACAGAATGAATCTGAAAGCATTTCAATTCAGCCACTGCAGTTTACAGGAGGTTGATTTCACAGAAGCGGATTTGAGTGGTGCTGTTTTTCAGGATTGTAATTTACTGGGTGCCATGTTTGAACAAACCAATCTTGAAAAAGCCGATTTACGCACTGCCATCAACTTTTCCATTGATCCGGAAAACAACAAACTGAAGAAAGCAAAATTTTCTGCTGCTGCATTAATCGGACTGCTGCACAAATACGATCTGGTAATTGAATAATGATTTTTTATGAACGATGTTCAACAAGCCTACAACAGCTGGGCACAACAATACGACAGTAATGAAAACAAAACACGTGACCTGGAAGCAAGATCACTACGGGAAACATTAGCACCACTCAGTTTTGAACATTGCCTCGAAATTGGCTGCGGTACGGGAAAGAACACGGTGTGGCTGATGAACAAAGCAGCAACGGTTACCGCTGTTGACCTGAGTGAAGAAATGATGGCAAAAGCAAAAGAAAAAATTGATTCGCCACATGTAAGTTTCGTGCAGGCCGATATTACGCAGCCATGGACCTTTGCAACAAAGCAATTTGATCTTGTTGGTTTCAGCCTGGTGCTGGAACACATTGAACAATTGCAACCGGTATTTGAAAAAACCGCAGCTGTACTGAAGCCCGGCGGGCATCTTTACATCAGCGAATTACATCCCTTCAAACAATACAACGGCAGCAAAGCAAGATTCGATACAGCCGACGGCACACAGATCGTCACCTGTTTTAATCATCATATCACTGATTTTACCGACGCTGCAACAGCAAATGGATTGGAGTTGGTTACCATTCATGAATATTTCGATGAAGATGACCGAAATACAATTCCCCGATTAATCACTTTCCTGTTCCGGAGAAAATAATACGATACATAAATCAAAAAGTAAATACAGTTCATGGCTGAAGCCCTGCGTGTTTGTTACTAACCACGGGCTTAAGCCCGTGGTTATGAGGCACCTGTTTAAAATGGCTTTAGCCATGATCAGCAGATAAAAATAAAATCCGCTCAACTACAATTGAAAAAGCCCCCACTTGGGAGGCTTTACGAATAGATGCTTCTGCTTAATCAGTTTCAACAGGGTTAATCTCTGTACGTAGAAATATATCTGGTCAGTTCTGTTTTACTGCTTCCGAAATTAAAGACATCATTTACTACAAAATAGTTGCCTCGGTCGGAAGTATATCTGTAGGCAAATTTTGCCAGCTCCAGCCGGGTTTGTTCAAAGCTGATGAGATGAGCGAGTTCACGAACCTGCTGGGATGTAACACGGTTGTTGGGCAAAATTGAACGGAGCAGATCCATTTTGTTTTTATCGAAGTTTTCACGCTCAATGGATTGTTTCAATTGCTGAAAACGTTCATAGTTCATCGGTTGACCCCAACTGTTATTATTATCCCTGTTCCAGTTGTCATTATCACGGTTCCAGTCATCGTTATTGCGGCCATTATTCCAGTCGTTGTTATTCCAATTATCATCATAACGGTTGTCGATACGCTGCTCATCAGTAAACACTTTACCAAAGCGATTGATCACAATATCTGTATGTGTGCCCCTACGTATATTAATGGTACGGTTGTAGATCAACTCTTCACGGTTGTTGCCAAACAAACCACGTCGCTGGTTTCGATTGATGCTGTAGATCTGAATCCGATGATTACCGGGGTTGAGATTGCTGATGCGAAACTCACGGTTGCTTTGTTGCACCTGCCGGCCGTCGATAAGTACACGAATGGGCGTGTTGCTCATGCTGGAAATACTTAATCTTGCTTCATCGAAATTGGCAAACGTAGCAACACTTACGAAGAGAAGAGTAATGAGGGTAAAAAATTGTTTCATAGAAACCTCCTTTGTTTTATTTAACTGATAGATGCCAAACGAAATGCCACAGCAATAAAAAGGCTGATAAAGATTCGTTAAAGGATTTTGGGTATCAGGACGTCGCAGACATCAGATACCTTTCATGCCTTACAAAAAAGTGGCTGACATCTGCTACGCCCTGGCACTGGTTTATGCAATAACCTGTTTCTTTGCATCAAAGCATCACAGTAATTTTTTACCTTACATAAAAGAAACGCACATGTTGCTGAAACGTATTTTACTTGTTAACCTTTTTCTTCTCTCCTTCATTACCATGTTAGAAGCGCAAAACAAATTCAACTATACCGCTGCCTGGAAAAAGGTAGATGATCTGATGGAGAAGAAAGGACTCACCCAATCGGCTTTAAAAGATGTACAGTTGATCTACAATGCAGCAAAAAAAGAAAAGAACAACGGACAGTTGCTGAAAGCAGTATTGTTTCGCTTGAGTTTGCAACAAATGAAAGAGGAAGATGCCGATATAAAAACAATCGCTGCTATTGAAAAAGAAATCCGCACTGCAGCAGAGCCGTTGAAATCGGTACTCAGCAATTATGCAGCAGAAGCATACTGGCAATACTTCCAGAACAACCGCTGGAAATTTTACGACCGTACCAATACCGTTGGCTTTCAAAAAGACGATGTAAGTACATGGACCATTGACGAGCTGCATAAAAAGATCAGCAGCTTATACCTTGCTTCACTGGAAAATAAAAAACTGTTACAGCAAACAAGACTGGAAGCATACGAACCTGTGATCAACAAAGGAAATGCCCGTCATCTCCGGCCTACGTTATACGATCTGCTGGCGCACCGTGCCATTGACTATTTTCAAAACGATGAACACAGTATTACCAAACCAGCAGAAGCCTTTGAACTGAATATGGCTGCTGCCTACGATCCTGCTGCCGATTTTGTAACACGAAAATTCCCAACAGACGATTCTCTATCGCTTACACAAAAGGCATTGTTGCTGTACCAGGAATTAATTCGTTTTCACTTGAGTGATAAAAAAGCAGATGCATTGATGGATGTTGACTTACTGCGTTTGCAATTTGTGCATCGCTATTCAACACATGAAGATAAAACAGCGTTGTACCGAATGTCGCTGAATCATTTGCTGCAGCAATACAACAATCAACCTGTTGCATCACAAGCAGCCTACCTGCTGGCAAAAGACTATGCTGATTATGCAGCTACCTACGATTTCAAAAAACACAAATCAAACGATTCACTCAATCCACGCTACTATTATCAAAAAGCAAGTGCTCTCTGCAAACAGATCGTTTCCCAAAACACGTTAACTGAAGGGAGAGCCAACTGTGCAAACCTGCTGCAACAAATCGAATCGAAATCAATTGCAGTAACATCGGAGAAAGTAAATGTGCCGGGCAAACCCTTCCGTTCATTGTTGCAATATCGCAACACACCAAAAGCATGGTTCAGGATTGTGAAGATCGATCAGAAGCAGTGGGCTGATATGGAGAATCAACGGTGGGAAGATGCATACTGGAAAAAATTAACCGGTCTTCCGTCTGTTACTTCATTCGCTTATAACTTACCGGCAACTGATGATCATCAAACACACAGTACAGAAATAAAAGTAAACGCATTGCCGGTGGGCACTTATCTTTTATTAGCCAGTGCCGATGAACAATTCAGTCTTGCAAAAAATGTAATGACTGTTCAGTTTTTTCATGTAAGCAATATTGCATGGATGCACAATGCTGACGCCTTTTTTGTAGTGAACCGTGAAAGCGGACAACCCTTGCAAAAAGCAAGCATCACGTTGTGGGAACAAACCTATAACTATGATCAGCGGAAAAACGTTTCGGTGAAAGCAGCAACCTATACATCAGATGCAAATGGACATTTCCGGGTTACAAAAGCTCCCGGCAACAATGCGTACAACCGCACCATTGAAGTAAACTATCAAAACGATCAGTTGCATCTCGACGACAGGGCGTACTCCTATGTATACCGTGGCGAAAAAGAACCCATTGATGAAACAAAAACACGCCGTACATTTTTCTTTACTGATCGTTCCATTTACCGTCCCGGACAAACGCTTTACTTCAAAGGAATTGTTACAGCAAAAGATGCTGCAACCGGAAAACCAAAAATTGTGACGGGCTTAAAAACAACGATCATGTTGTACGATGCCAATCATCAGAAAGTGGATTCGATTGAAGTAAGCAGCAGTGAGTACGGATCCTACTCGGGTAAATTTATTTTACCTGTTGGACGAATGACCGGCACTTATTATTTACAGGAATCCGTAACCGGTGGTTCGGTGTACGTGTCAGTAGAAGAATACAAACGCCCAAAGTTTTTTGTAGAATATCAACCCATCAAACAAAGCTTCCGTGTAAACGATACCATCCGCATTACAGGGAATGCAACTGCGTATGCCGGCAACAATATTGATGGCGCAAAAGTGAAGTACCGTGTTGTTCGTCAGCCACGGCTCTTGTATCCCTGGCTTAGCTGGAAATGGGGTTGGCCCGTTATGCAGGAACAGGAAATTACACATGGTGAATCAACAACAAATGCAGACGGCAGTTTCAACATTCCGTTTGCAGCTATTCCCGATAAACAGGTGCGCAAAGAACTGGAACCGGTGTTTGATTACAGAATCATTGCTGATGTAACGGATCTGAATGGGGAAACAAGAACTGGCGAAACAACCGTAACGGTTGGCTATACCTCCTTGCAGTTACAAATCAGTTTGCCGAAAGGTGAATTGCAAACCACCAAACAATTCAACAGTATCAACATCAGTACAAAAAATCTGATGGGTGAGTTTGTAAAAAGTATGGTTACCGTAAGCATCTATCAACTGAATGCGCCCGATCGATTGATCCGTGAGCGTTACTGGGAACAACCCGATCAGTTCATCATGAATGAAAAAGAGTACCGTGCTGATTTTCCGCATGACGAATACAACAATGAACGTGCAAAAGAAAGCTGGGAGAAAGGAAAGAAATTGTATGAGAAGAAGGATAGCACAAGCAGCAACGGGCAATGGACAATAGACAATCAGCAATTACAACCAGGCTGGTATCTGGTTGAAGTAACAACTACTGATAAAGATGGCAAGGAAGTAAAGAACCAAACCTATGTACAACTGACGGATGAAACAGGAAAACTTTCATCGCCAGAGTATGTTTGGCAATTACCTTCAACTGTTACAGCCGAACCTGGCACTACGGCAAATCTTGGTTTTGGCTCCAGCGCAAGTGATGTGTATTTGGTACAGGTTGATCCAAATAACGAAAATAAAAGTCCTGTTTATCATCAACTGAACAACGAACAAAAACAACTGAGCCTACCCGTTATTGAAGAACAGCGTGGTGGTTTTGGTTATGCCTATTCATTTGTAAAACACAACCGCTTTCACAGTTTCACCCGTTATGTAGCCGTACCATGGAATAACAAAGACCTAAACATTACGTATGAAACCTTCCGTGATAAAACATTGCCCGGCAGTGAAGAACAATGGAAGATCAAGATCAGCGGTTACAAAGGCGATAAAGTGGCAGCGGAATTACTGGCAAGTATGTACGATGCATCACTGGATCAGTTTAAAACCCATCAATGGAATAAACCTGATTTGTTTCCGGTGAATTATTTACGGAACCATTGGAATGGTGGTGGATTCTCGTCGATTGATGCGCAGAAAATGTATTCGAGAGTAGAATTTGACGAATCCTTTTTTAAAGAATATGATGAGCTTTTGAGCTTAATTGATGACAGGCCATTACTTATGAAAATGCCTAAACACGTTTCTGAAGGAAATTTAAGATTCGAAGGTTTAGAAAATATGTCATTCAGTATCGCAACTGCTCCAGTTGCCGATAGTGCTGTATCTACTCAAGAAGGCGAAATGTTTATCAAAGCAACCATTATTAAGAAAATTGAGAAAAAAAATGAAGGAGCCGGTCAAATCCGCACCAACTTTAACGAAACAGCTTTCTTCTTCCCCGATCTCAAGACAGATGCAGAAGGAAATATTACGTTCAGCTTTACCATGCCCGAATCGTTAACCAAATGGAAAGCACAGTTGCTGGCGCATACAAAAGATCTGTCGATGGGTTTAAGCGAAACAAGCATCGTTACACAAAAAGATCTTATGGTGCAACCATTCGCTCCACGTTTCTTACGTGAAGGTGATCGTTTTGAATTCACCGCCAAGATCAGCAACATGACGGATCAAGAAATTACCGGTATCAGCAATTTGCAATTACTCAACACAGCAACCATGCAACCGGTTGATGGCTGGTTTCAGAATACATTCCCTGTGCAGCATTTCACTGTTGGGCCAAAGCAAAGTACAGTGGTGAAATTCCGCACTGAAATTCCGTACAATTTTAATGAAGCACTCACCTACCGCATCATCGCCAAAGCTGGTAATCAAACCGATGGCGAAGAAGCAACTCTTCCTGTATTAACCAATCGTATGCTGGTAACAGAATCGCTACCATTGAATATGCGGGGCGATGGCACCAAAACATTCAACTTTACAAAACTGCTTAACTCCTCCCCCTTCGGGGGAGGCCGGGAGGGGGCTTCAGAAAGTTTAACGCATCATCGCTTTACCATTGAGTTTACCAGTAATCCTGTTTGGTATGCCGTGCAGGCGCTTCCTTACTTAATGGAATATCCGTACGAATGTGCGGAACAAACATGGAACCGATTTTATGCAAATGCATTGGCCTCACACATCACTCAAAAATTACCACGTATCCAGCAGGTGATGCAACAGTGGAAAATAAAAGACACAGCAGCATTGATGAGTAACCTGCAGAAGAATGAAGAACTGAAAGCAGCACTGCTGGCTGAAACACCCTGGGTATTGCAGGCGAAAGATGAAGAACAGCAAAAGAAAAACATTGCACTGCTGTTCGATATGATCCGCATGAACAGTGAATTAAGCAAGAACCTTTCACAGCTGCAGGAAATGCAATCTTCGAATGGCGGATTTGTTTGGTTCAAAGGCGGACCCGATGATCGTTATATCACACAATACATTGTTACGGGCATTGGTCATTTGCAGAAATTGAATGCAGTTCCGAAAGAACAGCAGAGTACATTGAATGCAATGGTTGCAAAAGCAATGATCTATCTTGACAAGCGATTGAAAGAAGATTATGACAATTTGCTGAAGTATAAAACGCCGTTGAAAAACAACAACATTGGTTCAACCCAAATTCAATACCTGTACATGCGCAGCTTTTTTCCTGCCATTGCACAAACAAAAGGAACCGAAACAGCGTTCAACTATTACACTGCACAAGCCAGGCAGTATTGGGTAAAACAAAGCCGTTACATGCAGGGCATGATTGCTTTGGCATTGCATCGCAGTAAAGATGCAAAAACATCAACGGCCATTGTAAAATCATTGAAAGAAAATGCGCTCTTCAGCGAAGAGATGGGAATGTACTGGAAAGAATTCAATGCAGGTTATTACTGGTACCAGGCACCTGTGGCAGCACAGGCTTTAATGATCGAAGTATTTAACGATGTTACAAAAGATACCAAAGCCGTAAACGATCTCAAGACCTGGTTACTGAAACAAAAGCAAACGCAGAACTGGAAAACAACCATTGCCACAGCAGAAGCATGTTATGCTTTGTTATTGCAAGGTGGTGAATGGATTGCAACAGAACCTGTGGTTGAAATAAAAGCAGGTGATCAGCTCTTCAGTACATCCACAGAAAAAACGGAAGCAGGCAGCGGTTATTTCAAACGTAGCATCGATGGTAATTTTGTAAAGCCATCGTTTGGAAATATCAATGTTTCGGTAAGCAAATCAAACGGACAACCAGCCTGGGGTGCTGCTTACTGGCAGTATTTTGAAAACTTAGACAAAATTACTTCAGCCGAAACACCGTTGAAATTGCAGAAGAAGTATTTTGTTGAACGCAACACTGCAAACGGACCTGTACTTACACCCATAGAAGAAGGTGATGAACTGAAAGTGGGTGATAAAATAAAAGTCCGCATTGAATTGCGTGTGGATCGTAACATGGAGTATGTACACATGAAAGATATGCGTCCCAGTTGCATGGAACCGGTAAATGTGTTGAGCCAATACAAATGGCAGGGTGGCTTAGGTTATTACGAAAGCACCAAAGATGCCAGCACCAGTTTCTTTTTCAGCTATCTCAACAAAGGAACCTATGTGTTTGAATACCCGCTGTTCATAACACATGCAGGTAATTACAGCAGTGGCATTACAACTATTCAATGTATGTATGCGCCTGAATTTACAAGTCATAGTGAGGGAGTACGGGTGAAGGTGAGCGAATGATCAGTAATGAGCTTTTGGCGCAGAGAAAGGAGAAAAGGAGTTAAACGTAGAGATTTTTCTCTGCGTTTTTCTTTGCGCTCTTCTTTCTCAGCGCCAAAAAACCGACCCTTCACAAAAACAAAGCAAAACCAACCGTTCATCCATTCGCAGAGGGATAAATAGGGATGCTTCTTATCTTTAAAGCATCAGCATGAGAAGCCGGGCATGAATGCTTTCTTCTCCATTATTTACTTTTCAAAATCTTCTGCATGAGATCCGTTTTCATTACACTTTTGCTGTTGATCGGCGTTGGCCTTTCTGCACAAACTGTTCCTTCGCCAAAACAACATTTTGGTTTCAACATTGGCGACAATTATCAACTGGCCACGTACACACAAACTGAAGCCTACTTTAAAAAACTGGCCGCTGCATCCGACAGGGTAAAGCTGGTTGATATTGGCAAAACAGAAGAAGGCCGCACACAGTACATGGTGATTGTATCGTCGCCAGCCAATATAAAGCAACTGGAAAAATATAAAAGCATTTCGCAACGTTTGGCACGTGCCGAAAACTTAACCAATGCAGAGGCACAGCAACTGGCGAAAGAAGGAAAAGCAGTTGTGTGGATCGATGGTGGTTTGCATGCAACGGAAACCGTAGGTGCACATCAGTTGATTGAAACCATGTGGCAGTTTGTAAGCCGCAACGATGAAGAAACACAACGCATCCTCAACGATGCCATCATTCTGTTTGTACATGCAAATCCTGACGGACAGGAACTGGTATCCAACTGGTATATGCGCCATGCAGATACATTGAAACGTTCACTCAATAATCTTCCCCGTTTGTATCAGAAATACATTGGTCATGATAACAACCGTGATTTCTTCATGAACAATATGAGTGAAACAAGGAACATGAGCCGCCAGCAATACATCGAGTGGATCCCGCAAATATTATACAACCATCATCAGTCAGGTCCTGCAGGTTCTGTTGTGGCTGGTCCTCCCTATCGTGATCCCTTCAACTTTGTATTCGACCCCTTACTGGTTACAGGGATTGATGGAGTGGGTGCAGCAATGATCAATCGCCTGAATGCGGAAGATAAGCCCGGCTACACACAACGGGGTGGTTCTGTATTTTCTACCTGGTGGAATGGCGGTTTACGTACCACTGCTTATTTTCATAACATCATTGGTTTGTTAACAGAGATCATTGGCAACCCTACTCCTGCACGTGTACCATTGGTAACATCACGGCTTATTCCCAATGCAGCTACACCATTTCCTGTAACACCAAGACCATGGTTGTTCCGTCAGTCGATCGATTACTCTGTTTCCCTGAACTATGCGGTGCTTGATTATGCCGTACGTAACCGTGAACATGTTTTGTATAATATTTACAAGATGGGTAAGAATTCCATTGACAGAGGAAACAAAGACCAATGGTCGCTCTCGCCCAACAAAGTAGAAGCAATTCGGGAAGCATTCAAAAAAGATCAACGTCCATCGGCACAAAACAACAATCAGAATTTTGTTGACACCGTTCCACTGAAATACTATGATGTAGTTTTTAAAGATCCTGCAAAGCGTGATCCCCGTGGTTTTATCATTCCATCCGATCAACCCGATCTCAGTTCTGCTGTGAAGTTTGTCAACACATTGATCCTTTCAGGTATCAGGGTTGAAAAAGCAACTGCTAAGTTTACAGTTGCCGGCAAAGAATATCCTGCCGGGTCATATGTAGTAAAAACAAACCAGGCTTTTCGTCCGCATGTAATTGACATGTTTGAACCACAAGATCATCCGAATGATTTTTTATATCCTGGTGGTCCTCCTGTTCGTCCGTATGATGCTGCCGGCTGGACACCCGCTTTCACAATGGGTTTTCAGTTTGACCGCATCATGGATGGATTCGACGGACCCTTTGAAAGCATTGCTTACGGTGCTGAACAAACGACACCCGGCAAATTCAGCAACAGTGCCAATGGATATGTTTTAAATGCAGCCGGTAACGCATCGTTTATTGCAGTAAACGATCTGTTGAAAGAAGGAGTTGAAGTAATGCGTATCACTGATGCAAGTGTGAATGGAGCCGCACAGGGTTCGTTCTTTGTAAAAGCAACTGCAAAAGCAAAAGCCATTCTTGAAAAAGCAGCGAAAGAATATGGTGCACAGGCCATTGCCGTAAATAAGCAACCTGCCGGCACCGCTACCAAAATAAAATCATTACGCATTGGCTTGTGGGATACCTATGGTGGTTCCATGCCATCAGGCTGGATGCGTTGGATCTTTGAACAGCATCATTTCCCGTATTCACTGATTTATGCAAAAGACATTGATGCAGGTAATCTCATCAATCAATTTGATGTGATTGTATTTGTAGGTGGTGCTATTCCAGGAGTTGGCGGAAGCGGTCGTGGTTTTGGCGGACGTGGCCCCAATCCGGATGAGATACCAGCCGAATACCATAAAACAATGGGCAACATTACAGCCGATAAATCAATTCCGGCATTGAAAGCTTTTGCTGATGCGGGTGGTACCATTGTAACCATTGGCAGCAGCTCCAATCTTGCTTATCATTTTAAATTGCCGGTGAAGAATGCATTAGTTGAGCTCAACGATGGTGTTGAGCGTCCATTGCCCGGTGAAAAATATTATATACCCGGTAGTGTGTTGCGTGTACGTGTTGACTCAACCTTGCAAACAGCATGGGGAATGAACAGCGAAGCAGATGTATTTGTATCGAGCAGCCCGGTGTTTAAATTATCACCTGCTGCCATTGCAAAAGGCGAAGTAACTCCAATTGCCTGGTATGCTACCGCCAAACCATTGCGTAGCGGCTGGGCATGGGGACAGGAATATTTGCTGGATGGCATTGCTGCCTTTTCTGCAAAAGTGGGCAACGGAAATTTATATGTGTTTGGACCGGAGATCACGTTCCGATCACAAACACACGGAACATTTAAGTTTCTCTTTAATCAATTAACAGGAACAAAATAAAAAAGAAGAAGGGCAGCGATCGCTGCCCTTCTTCTTTACCTATCAACTATCAATTAGCTTTCTTTATCAACGAGTCAAGGCTAAAGCGATTCAGCTATTTCATTTATAACCCCGGCCTTAAGGCTGGGGTTATATAATTACTCTACAGCAGGGCTTTAGCCCTGCATATTGATTGCTGTTATTAAAAAAGAATGATCTCTTCTTTCTTTTCATTTTTCCGGAACCAACGTTTTCGTTGTTTTACCGGCTTGTAAAGTTCTTTTGCTGTTTTTACCAACCGCAACATTTCACTTTGCAGATAATCGGACGGATCAACACAGGTTTGCAGGAGATTGATCAATACATCCCAGTTATTTATTTTTATGTACGATGATTGCTTCAGCATCAATCCAAACATCGCAACACCCGCTGCAAAACGATAGCTGCTGTCAACTGCTAATATAGACCGGTAGCTGTTTTGCAATGAAAACTTTTCAGTGATCCGTTCCTTTGTTTCAACCGGGTGATAACTTAATTCTGCATCAGCCACTGTAAACGAATGTTCAACACTTGTGTTCAGTTCAATTTCAAATACAGCTGTAACTGTATGACCGGTGCCAATTTCTCCTCCTTCCAAAATACTGTTACTATCGGCCAATACATCTTTACGGTTATCAAAACCAATGAGCCGGTATTGTTTTACATTCGCCGGAACAAAATGCATGTTGAGATAGGCATCGTCCACCACTACATACAAAGTTTGCATTAACTCCTTCACCAATACTTTTTCTGTTTCCATTACATTATCCAGGTAAGCAAAATTTCCATTCCCTTTCTTCGCCAATACTTCCAGCTTGGAATCTTTATAATTACCCATACCAACTCCCAGGCAGGTTAGATAAATTCCGGTTTGTTGTTTTTGAGTAATGAGTTGAATCAAGGCTTCTTCACTTACCTCACCTACATTAAAATCGCCATCCGTTGCAAGAATAACCCGATTGTTTCCGCCAACAATAAATTGACTTTGGGCTAACCGGTATGCCTGTCGCAGTGCTGATTCACCGGGCGTATCCCCACCTGCTCCTAATGAATCAATGACTGCCATGATCTTTTCTTTTTCTTGTCCCGACGTTGGTTGCAAAACAATTCCAACAGTTCCACCATATACCATCATGGACACTGTATCAATTGGACGAAGATTTTCTACCATTTTTCGGAAAGCAGTTTTCAATAATGGTAACCGGTTGGGCAAATCCATTGAACCACTTACATCAACAAGAAATACAAAATTGCTTGGCGGTAAAAAATCATAATTGATTTTTTTTGCCTGCAACTGCAGAAACAATAATTTATTAACTGGATTCCAAGGGCAATCTGTGATCTGCGATTGAATATGAAATGCTTTATCGGCTTCCGGTGAGTTATATTTCTGTGGAAAATAATTCAGCATTTCTTCAATTCGAACTGCATCAATGGGAACCCGTGAACGCATATTGATAAAACGCCGGATATTACTGTACGATGCTTTATCAACATTCATTGCAAAACCAACAGAAGGGTATTCTTCGGTTTTGTTAAAATCATTTTCAATTTGCGACGAATAGGTTTCACCAGACACTGTGTTCAGCCTGTTTCGATCTTCCTGTTTATTTTTTGTGACCGATAATAATTTTCGTTTGGGATTACTGATGGCAGAACTTGGTTTTAATATTACTGTATTGAATTCATTGCTGTTGAGCACCACTATTTTTTCTTCGTAACCATGCAGGAAAAAACCAACCGTATCCTTAGTAACAGCCGATGGAATGCCGAAACCACCGGTTGAGCCCGAGTAATAAAATGAATTAGATGAATACAAATGAATGCGAACCAGTGAGAGCGCTGCATTGGATGCATCTTTTACTTCGCCACGAAAATAAAATTGAGCATCTGCAGTTGCAGCGCACAGAAGCAAGCATGCCAAAGTAATGCACCTTAGGTTCATAGTTGTATTCCTGCATTACCGGGTTAGTAATTGGTAAATCAGGAAGGAGTTTCCGTTAACTGGTAAATCTCTTTGAGGTTACGGCCAAGACCATCGTAATCCAACCCATAACCCAATAAAAATTTATCTGGTACTGAAAACCCTAAGTAATCAATTGTGATAGGGTACGCTGTTGCTTCCGGCTTGTGTAGCAATGCAGCGATCTTTAAGGAAGCCGGTTGCTGATGTTGCAATTGTGGCAAAAACTCATTCATGGTTTTACCGGTATCAATAATATCCTCCAGCACAATCACATGCCTGTCTACAATATCAGTATCAAGTCCAATGGCTGTAATCACCTGCCCGGTTGATTTTGTTCCTTTGTACGAAGCCAGTTTAATAAAACATATCTCAGCTTCAATGCTGATATATTTAAACAAATCAGACGCAAACATGAACGAACCATTGAGTATAGCAATGAATAACGGTCTTTTACCTGCATAATCGTTATCGATCTGTGCAGCCAGTTGAGCAATCCGTTCGAGAACGGTCACTTCTGTCATGTAAGGAACAAAATACTTATCGTGGACTTTGATGATGTCTGCCATTCGTTTTATTTATTGATGATGAGCTCTGTTCCTTCTTTCAAATCTGTTCCTGCCAACTTATTCCATTGCCGAATTTGTTCCAAGGGTACATTGTACTTTTTTGAAATGCTGTACAATGTTTCTTTGGGTTGTACCAAATGTACAATGATCTCATTCGCTGCAACTGCATTGGTCTCTGCATTTGATGCATTTACAGCAGCTGTATAAAGCTTTGGCGCTGCGGGAGCAGGCGATTGCAAATACAATTGCTCACCTGTTGCCGGTTGTTTGTTTACAGGTATCTGGTTCAATTTCAGCAATGCTTCCAAACGAATACCTTGTGCCTGTGCAATATCATAAACCGTTTCACCGCTTGCCACTACATGAAACGGATTAGCACCCACAAGACGCTTGCGTTGCAGGAAAATGAGTTGATCCTGCTCTACTACTTCCGCTTCTTTGAGATCATTAAAATCAAACAACCACTTTAATGGCAGATTGTATTTTTGAGCGATGGCAAGAAACGCTGTTCCCTGTGTTGCATAAATAACTTTTGTTTCGTTGATCTTAAATTCACCGGAAGGATAATTGACAACAGGCTTTTTGATGATTTCCTTTACAACATCTGATGTTTGCTGTACCTCTGCCGGAGTGATCGTTTGCTGAACAGTTGTAGTAACAGGCTGCTCCGAAATAACCGGTTGCTCTGTTTTTACAATAAATGGCTCCTCTGCTTTTTTCTTACCCAAGGCGATCAATGAATACTCATTCAGATTGTATTTCTCAATGTACTTGATGAGCATTTGCGGATAAGCCGGATTGGTTGCGTAACCGGCTTTCTTCAACCCATATGCCCATGCTTTGTAATCAGCAGGATCAAGACCGAAAAGAAAATGATAGTGCTTTCGTGTGCGTAAAAAATCGGAATGATCAATGTACGACTGCTCAGCACTTTCATACTTTCGGAAACATTCACCACGGGCATCATCATCATGACTTACCGTTGGACCGGTCCATGTTTCTTTACACTTGATGCCAAAATGATTGTTTGATTTTTTTACCAGTTTACTGTTGCCGCTTTCGGTTTCAACTATCCCTTGTGCCAATGTAATAGAAGCCGGAACACCTGTACGGATCATTTCCTGCACTGCAAGATCTTTGTAGGTGTTGATGTACTCTTCAATGGTCATGTTCTGCGCATGCAGCATTGTTGCCATCGACAGAGCAAATAATAAATAAACCAGTCGCTTCATATACTATTTATTTTTTTCGAATGAGAAACAATCCGTCTCTCAATGTTAACATCATCTTTTCTACTTCATCATCAGCACTCACCATTTCATTAAAGGCATGGATAGCTTTTGCATTTTTCCCTTTGATGGGCTGTTCCAGCACATCACCATGAAACAGCACATTATCGGCCAACAGTAATCCACCGCTTCTTAAACGGGGTTTTACCATAGCGTAGTATTGTGCATAGCCTGTTTTATCGGCATCGATAAATACCATATCCCATGTTTCGTTCAACTGGGGAATAATATCCAGCGCATTGCCCACATGCAGTTGAATCTTCTCATTCAGCCCAGCTCTGATAAAATTGTTTTTTGCCAGTGCGGCATCCTGTTCCCGCAGCTCAATGGTATGCAGCTTGCCGCCGGCAGTCAATCCTTTTGCCAGACAAATACTGCTGTAGCCTACCATGGTACCGATTTCCAAAATACGAGTGGGCTGTACAAGTTTGCTGATGATTTCAAGGAACTGTCCCTGGAGTTGCCCGCTTAACATGTGTGGCTGTGCATGTGCCTGTTCCGTTTCTGCAGCAATGCTTTTGAGCACGGCATCTTCCTGTGAAGAGAATAGGCTGGCATATGCTTCGGCTTGCGGGTTGATCAACTCCACGTACTAACGTTTCGGCAAAGATAAAAGAGATAGCTGGAAAATACGCAATAGGCAATAGCTAATTGGCAAAGCCGCTATGCTTTGTTAACGCTTCCCATGAAAATTATGCATTGCTTATTGCCTATTGAAGATTGCTTATTGCAAATTTCCACTTGCCTGTTGATTCTCTTGTTTATGCGAGATCATCCACAAGCCAATAAAGGTAAACAGCCCGTTAATGATCAGCAGTTCAATACCGATCTTAAACCCACCGAAGATTGATTGGGAGAAATTCGTAAGAGCTGTTCCCGTATCTCCAGTCAGTTGAAGTTTGCTTACAAACCATTCTGCATTGTTGATCATGTCGATCCCAATTACCAGCAATGGAGCGGCAATACACACCAGCAGACTTTTTTTATCATTGATCTGCCGCTTGGTTAAAATACCAAATGCAAATAAGCCCAGCAAAGGACCGTAGGTATAACCTGCCACTTTCAGGATCACATCAATGATCGATTTATCATCGATCCACTTGAATAACATCACACACAGGAAAAAGATAACAGTAAATGTGAGATGCACGGTTAAACGTGTTTTCCGTTTTCCTTTTTCATCCAGATCGTTACGGCGTTTCAATCCTAATATATCAATACAAAAAGAGGACGTAAGTGCGGTTAATGCACCATCGGCACTTGGAAATAACGCAGAGATCAATCCAATAATAAAAATAATTCCAATGGCAACTGACAGGTAATTTCCTAATGCAATGGCCGGGAACAGATCATCACCTTTCACTTCCAATCCGTTGGCACCGGCATAGAGATATAATAAACCGCCCATCAACAGGAAAAGAAAGTTTACAAACAACAACACAAAGCTGAGCGTCATTACATTTTTTTGTGAATCTTTTAATGTACGAACGCTGATGTTTTTTTGCATCATTTCCTGGTCAAGGCCCGTCATGGCTATAGTGATAAATGTGCCACCTAATATCTGCTTTACAAAAAAGCCGGACGCTTTTACATCTGTATTAAATATCTTCAGCATTCCTTTCTCACTCAGTTGCCCCATGGTTTGTGAAAAGCTGAAATCCATTTTGTTCATAATGGCAATGATGCATACCACCAATCCAATGAGCATACAACTTGTTTGCAGCGTATCGGTGTACACAATGGTTTTTACACCACCCTCAAACGTGTAGAGTAAAATCAAAATCAAGATCACCAATGCAGTTACCCAAAACGGAACCCCCATTGCATCGAGGATAAATATCTGCAGAATATTTACTACCAGGTACATCCGTGCGGTAGCTCCCAATGTGCGGGACAAAATGAAATACGATGCACCGGTTTTATAACTGGTCATTCCAAACCTGTGCTCCAGATAATTGTAAATGGACGTAAGATTCATTTTGTAATACAGCGGCAATAACACATACGCTATTACCAGGTAACCCAGGAAATATCCAATCACCACTTGAAAATAGGCAAAGCCTGCAGCACCCACAGTTCCTGGTACACTTACAAACGTAACACCGCTGAGCGATGTACCGATCATTCCAAACGCCACCAACATCCAGTTGCTGCTGCGGTTACCAATAAAAAACGAATCGTTGTTGGAGTTTTTAGATGTGTACCAGGCCACAGCAAGCAATAACAGAAAATAGCCAAATACAAATGAGAAAAGCAATAATGGCGACATACCGGATTGTTTAAAAATGAAGATAAAGAATTAATCGAACGATGAACCAGTTTCCTTACTTTGCGTCATATTTAATCGTTATGCAATTTTCTTCATTGGCTGTTTTTTGCGGATCAAAATCCGGCGCTGATCCCATCTTTATACAACATGCAAAAGAGTTGGGGCATTTACTCGCTGCAAAAAATATTAAACTGGTGTATGGTGGTGGTGGAAAAGGAATAATGGGTGCTGTTGCAGATGCCGTGATGGAAGGCCATGGACAGGTGGTGGGCGTAATTCCGGAAGTATTACTGGAATGGGAAGCACAACACAAAGCCATTACTGAATTGCATGTAGTAACGGATATGCATGTACGTAAAAAAATGATGTACGAATTATGTGATGCAGCCATTATTCTATCCGGCGGTTATGGCACACTCGACGAACTGTTTGAAATGCTTACCTGGAACACACTGAAGATACACAGCAAAAAAATATTTCTGGTAAACAGCAATGGCTTTTACGATCATTTGATTGCACACATCCGTCATATGTACAACGAAGATTTTTTGTATGAAACATTAGAAGACAGGATTGTAGTAGTAAATGAGCCTGCTGCTATTTTTGCCTGAGGTTGACGTCATGGTTTCAGATAAAACATAAATCCTGTACGGAACACAGGAAGCAAAGTATTTGATTGCCTGTCGATATAAGGCGAATTGGGATTTCGCAGCACATCGACCATGATACTTGTAAAAAATTGCGACCGCCCCATTTGTCTGCTGCCCCATCCTGCACCAACTAATAAGCTTGGCGCTGTATAGATACTTCGTTCGGGTTCAAATGTGCCCGTTAATCTTTCTGTAATTCGATTAAACTCAAATTGGCTGGTGATAAAAAATTGATTCATGATCCAGCCTCTTACATAGGGCCCACCTCCCAGTGCAAAAAAACGATACCGAACCCCTTGTCCTAAATTTTGTGTGATGTAATTGACATTGGTTGCAATACCAGCATCGAGAAAATTCGTTAAACTGTAGCCCACTTCGGGATTCAATCCCAATATCCAGCCTTGAGAAAAGCCGACGTTAATACCCGAACCTATAAACAACCGGTCACGCTTGAATCCTTTTTCTTCTTCATCCTCATACTGTGCAAACAAAAGTGCAGAATGAATAAAGAGCATTAATAGTAAAAGAGTTTTTTTCATGATTGACAGGTTTAATTACAGGTCAAATATTTTTCCCGGGTTTAAAATATTGTTTGGATCGAAAGCACGTTTTATTTCACGCATCAATTTCAGATTGGCCTCTTTCATTACAATGTCCATGTAACTTTTTTGGATCAAGCCAACACCATGTTCGCCGCTGATGGTTCCACCAAGCTGATGTACTACTTCAAACATGGCACGCAGACATTTGTTCATTTCTGCATTGCCGTAGCTGTTGGGTGTTCCTTCTTTAAAAATGCGGATGTGCAGGTTGCCATCACCTGCATGACCGTAACACACTACTTTAAAATCATATTGTTTGCCTAAGGCTTTCACTCCTTTGATCAGCGCAGGCAACTCGGCTCTTGGCACTACGGTATCTTCTTCAATTGTATAACCCGCCAGTTTCACCGCTTCTGCTACCCTGCGACGCAGTTTCCATAACTCTGCTTTCTGTTGTGCATCATCTGCAAAGTACAATTCACCAATATCATATTTCGTTAACAGTTCGCTAATTGCTTCCATGTCTTTCATCAGCACATCCATATCATTTCCATCTACTTCAATAATGAGATGCGCTGCTGTATCGTCTGTTACCGGAACAGCTGAACTATCTACCATTGTGCTTACGATCTTCAATGCATCGATCTCCACCAACTCCAATCCACTGGGCACAAAACCTGCACGAAAAATTTCACTCACTGCTTCACCTGCCTGTTCTAAATTCCGGAACGGTACCAGCATCAACAGATCGTATTTCGGCAATGGAATTAACCGCAATACAATTTTCGTGACAATGCCCAATGTTCCTTCGCTACCAACAATGAGATGTGTAAGATTATAACCCGTTGAATTTTTCAATACGTTCGCACCTGTCCAAATCACTTCCCCATTGGGCAATACCACTTCCAGGTTCAACACATAATCACGCACCACACCATACTTCACCGCTTTTGGCCCGCCGCTGTTGGCAGCAATATTGCCTCCAATAAAACAACTGCCCCTGCTGCTGGGATCGGGCGGATAAAACAAACCAACCTTCTTTACTTCTTCCATTAACACTTCAGTGATAACGCCAGGTTCTGTAATTACCTGGTGATTGCGTTCATCGATCTTTAAAATGGAATTCAAACGTTCGGTTGACAGTAACACACCTCCTTTATCGGCCAATGCTGCACCGGCAAGCCCGGTTCCTGCGCCACGTGGCGTTACTGGAATCAATGCGTCATTGCACAGCTTCATGATGCGACTAATCTCTTCTGTTGTGCGTGGCTTTACGACCACTTCGGGTGGAAAATGCAGATTCTCCGTTTCATCATGCGCATACCTGCTGAGCGATTCTTCATCTGCAAATACATATTGCTCCCCAACAATGGCCTTGAGCTGCTGAACAATGTCAAGCTCAACTTTTGCATACTTATCAACAGAAATCATGTGCTGTAGTTTGGGCGAAATTCGGAAAGGATGAGCAGGGAACAAAATCTATTCGATGATTGAGTGTTCGTTTTACTCTTTCGCTGCTTCAGCTTAATCGTATATTTCTTTTCGGTGACCTATTTCAATTACAAACACTTTCAAGACGGCATCTTCAATCAAATAAATAACTCTGTAATCGCCGATACGGATTCGATAGCCATCACGTCCTGATAGCTTTTTAAACCCATGAGGCCGTGGATTAGCGCCAAGTGCATAAATAGCTTTTATGATCCTGTTAAAATGCGGGGCAGGTATTTTTTGAAGTTGCTTCTGTGCCGTTCGCTCAATCTGTACTTCGTACATGATTATTTCTTTCGTTGTTTCCTCAATTCAGCTACAGCTTGCTTAAGTGGAATAAATTTTTGCTTACGTTTCATCGCCTTGTCAAAAGCACGTATGTCTTCCATTTCCTCCGCCAATTCAAGTAATTTCTTATACTGATCAACCGGAATTTGAACTGCAATTGGTTTCCCTTTTTTATCAGTAACAATTTGCTCTGTAATACTCATGCTATGATGAATTGTAATTCTAAATTACTATAAATATTCCTGAATTTAATGGGTTCTTAAAACCTCGGACACAAACTCTGTCTCCGTTGGTTCTTATCACCAAACGCTTCATTGTAATAACCATTCTTGATCAATGAAAATTCGTATGCTCCGTTGGCTCCGTTGAAACGGGTGAGGTTGCTCATAGTAGCATCGTATGTAAATGTAAAGCGGATGTCTTTCCACTCCAGCCCGATCATTGCAATGGCAGCATCTGCCCAGCGATAGTATGCGCCGCCAAAAACAACCACACTTCCATCGCCCATTGCATTGTAAGCAAGGTTACCACCTAAAACAAATTCATTTGCTCTTGCCTGCGATGAGAAATATGCATTGGGATTTACGATCCAATCATCGTTTACTTTGAAACTACCGTTGAGGAAACCGATATACCTGCGGGGTACTTCATTGGTTCCGTTGGTGAAAAATGTTTCTTTGGGTTGATTGATATGATGTACCGAAACACCGGCATTGAAATACGTATTCTCGGTTGGGAAGTATGCATAATTCAACCCCACCTGCAAATCAAAATATGATGAGCTCGGATTAGTTAATAAAGCTTCGCCATTGGGCGCACCTGCATCAAAGAATTTTCCGTTCCATTGATTATCGAAGGTGAATTTAGTTACGTCAATCCGCTTGTTTGCATAACCTGCATTGAAACCGGCACTGAGCAAACTGCTCAACCCGATCATTTGATGATACGCCACCGATGCATATACTTTATTGGAACGCAGATTCCCACGCCCCGCCACATCATTCAATAACACGGCACCAACGCCTACCCAGCCATTGTCGATTTTATTACGCAGTATCTGCACATCGCCCCACACACTGGCAGTTTTATACGGCACGGGAATGGATGTCCACTGGCTACGGAAGTTGCCGCCAATTCTGTAATCGGCTTCAGGAATAAAACCCGTATTCGCCGGATTGGTAGTTAAGGGCGAATTCATGAATTGAGAGAAATGCAGATCCTGTGCTGATGCAGCAACCTGCAACAACAAAAAGATTATAGCAGCCCCAATAATACGGTTACACTTCATAGCTCATCGTTTAAGCGTTTAGTACTAGCTGATGGTTCTGGTTCGTTCAAACAGGATCAATTGGGCAGGATCTATTAAAAGTAATGTTTATCGTATCAACGTTACATCACCTTTCTTTCTAAATTTCTCTCCGGTAAAATATTCAACTTCCAGCGTCCATGCATACGCATCCATCGGTTGTGGTATTCCCTTGTAAGTGCCATCCCATCCAATGTTTTGTGAGCGGCTTTCAAACACCATCAACCCTTGTCTGTTAAACACACGCAAGGTCATTTTTGTTATACCAAATCCACGTACAAAAAACACATCGTTCACACCATCGCCATTGGGCGTAAAGGCAGATGGAAGATCGTTTACCACATTGATGATGGATTCAACAGGAATACATACTGAATCAACACAACCTGCCTGGTTGGTTACAGTTAAACAAACATTATTGATTCCGGGTGATCTGAATTGATGAAGCGGATCACGTTGGGTTGACGTGTCGCCATCGTCAAAATCCCACAACCACGATACCACATCTTCTGAAGCTGTATTGGTAAAGCGTGTTGGTGTATTTTCCTGTGATGGATTAGGGTTATAGAAGAACCCTGCAACAGGCGGACCTGCTGCCTGGAAAAACCTTGTTGTTGAATCAACGAGATTACAGCTGTTGGGATTATAAACATACTGCGTAATGCTGTAAGGGCCTGCTGTGTTATAGACAAACGAAGGAACAGGATCAGTAGATGTTTGTCCATCGCTGCTTACCCATAAGTATGTAAGAGCACCTCTAGATGTATCAGTAATGGGAATGGTATCGGGCACACAAATTGTTCCCACACGAAAACCTGCCCGTATATTATCAATTACCTGGAAGTTGATGATGCTGTCTGCATCACCGAGGTTACAGTAATTAGAATCGATCAGTAACAAACGAACATTGTATGAACCAATACCAGGGAAAGTGTGCGAAACAGGTGGTGCAAATCCCGGTACTGTATCGTTCGGACTTCCATCGCCCCACACCCACACAAATGAACGTGGGCCAAAGGGTGTTGATGCACTTAGAATATTACTTGTATTTGTAAACTGGAATGTAAGACTGTTACAATCCTGCCGTGCAAAATTAAAATCAACATCTACTGAATCAGTAGTAACCCGTATCTGCATGAAAGCAGAATCTTTTACATTACAGGAGTTACTGTCTATTCCAATCACCTTTACATCAAACACACCAACGGTATTATAAGTGTGTGTAAAGGGATTCTGTGTTGTGGTATCGTTTGGTGTACCATCGCCCCAAATCCAGATATATTGCCTTGCTTCACGTACAGTATCTGTAAACTGAACAGTTGCAGGTAAACAGAAATTCAACTGCCTTGCCCCTACTGCACGAAGCGACACATCAATACCCGACAGATCGAAATTGATTTTTACCATACCTAAATTACAACCACTGCCTCCGGCAGGATTTGTATTGCCATACACACCCGCAGTAATGGGAAAAGGGGCTGAAAGAGGTATATTACTTGCAACGTTTTTACAATTAGCACACATGGCCTGGTAAATGGTTCCATTTGCATCAAACCGGCTGGTGCCACCATCCACATGTTCCAATCCACCACCGCCACCTAACTGGCCAAAAAAGCTTCCGTATAATTGAGAAGCAGCATTCTTCTGCAAAACAAAAAAGTAAAAATCACTACCGTCAGTGTTTCGCTGAAATGCATCAGGTGTTACCGGCAAACCCGCAGTACCTTGCGACGGATAACCGCCTCCGAAATTATTTGCACCACCTCCCCAACCGGATACGTATACATTTTCACAATTATCAACCAGAAATGCAACGGGCGAAATGTTTGGATTCAATGCGCCGCTGGTACCAAATGTAGTTGAATAGACATAGCCGCTCAGATCGGGTCTTAGTTTTCCAATGAACTGTCGTGAATTGGCAACAGAATAGCTTGCGTTAATAACAGGCCAATTTCCAGTTGTAGTACCCATCACATATGGGAAGCCCATCGCATCGAACTGCACACCATACACCATGTCAATATTTCCTGTGCCTAAATAGGTAGAACGAACCAATGACACAGAACCTCCATTATCACGCACATGCGCTACGTAGCCGTCTGCAATTCCGCCGTTAAATGTTGGCTGTAATACTCCTGCACCGGTTCCGGGAAAACCTGAACTTGCAGTACCACCACCCACATAAATGTTGGAAGGACTTGTTGGGTTGATAGCCAATACAAATCCTGCATCATTGGCACCACCGCCCATGTACGTACTCCAGATCAAAGCTGTTGCATTAGCATTAAATTTCAGCAACACTGCATCCTGCTGACCACCCGAACTTGCCTGGAAACCGCCCACAATCGGAAAGTTGGTTGACTGTGTGGATGACGCCACTAATATGTTGCCGGCACCATCAAGTATCACTTCACTTCTTCCATCATCTCCATAGAAACGTTGTAAAGAATTTGCACCTCCCCGTGTGTCAGTAATATTTACGCCATCGTTTCCTGAACCGCCAATGCGGGATGAACCAATAATAGCTGTACCTGTTGCGTTGATCTTTGTTACAAAAATATCATACCCGCCTCCGGCACTTCCCGCAGGAACCAATGACCCTGGAAAACTTGATCCGGAATTTGTACGGCCGGCGATCACAAGATTTCCGGCTGCATCTGCTACCAGACTATGCGGTTGATCTAACTGGTTACCGCCAAGATAGGTTGCGTAGATCCGGTTACGGCCATCAGGTGAAAGTTTGATGATCGCAATATCAGGTGGCGCTGCACCATTACCACCGCCACCGCCACCACCTGTGCTTTGAATGGCACCGGGTGTTACCGGAAAACCGGTTGGTTGTGCAATACCGCCGCCAAAGAAACTGCCATCGGCACCATAGGTTGCAGTAAAACCCCAGTTATCGGCTGTACTGCGGCTGAATGAGGAAAAAACCAATGATGGATCGATTACCAATGTTGTGGCTTTGTTATATGCTTTGATATCAAAACTTACTGTATTACCCGTGATCTTGTATTTATTCCCGATGGTTTCACGTTTGCCATTTACAAACTGATAAGTATATGGCTTTAACTCACGGGCTTCCCCAACCGAAGTTGATACCACCAGTTCATTGTTTCGGATGCTCAGTTTTTCTGCTCCTTCGTACCGCATCTGAATTTTTGAAACATCAGCACCGGGATAAACGATCACATCGTACTTCAACTGATCGTCCTGTACGTAATACCGTACGTCGATATTTGGATATACATTTTTGTAAGTGATGGCCTGGTATAAACGCACATTGCTGGCCCATTTGGAGGGATCGTTGCCTATGAAATAATTCTCAATTCCTTCAATGGGCTTTTCCATTACTGGTTTGGAGTTGAAGTTGCCGCCCAAAAATTTCACCCGAAACGCATGTGCCCGCATTTTTTCAGGTGGTGCCACCCGTGCATTGAATTTTGCAGTTGAATCAAACCCATGACCATGATTAAATTCTGCCAGCCGCATGTAATCTTCCGGATGATTCATCAGGATGGTGTAGCCATCTTTTGTAAGAAAGAAGGCACTGTTGCCCGACTCTGTTTTAAAGTGTACCTGCTGATCCCACTGGCCTTTGTTCTCTGCAAAATAGAGTTGACCAAAACTTAGGAGTGGAAAGGTCATCAGCATTGCTGGTACGATGAAGATTCGGAGTTGTTTCATGTAAATGTATTCTATGCTACGGACTTTGAATTTAGTCAATTAAAACGGAAATAACTACCGCTTATTATCACTATGCTACTTTACTCCACACGGTTTTACCCTTTTTTGACAACAGGTAGTTTTTTAACAGCAAATTTTCGGCCGAAGACAACTCAGGATCATCCTGCAGCAACTGATCACTGATTATTTTCGCCGTTTCAAGCAATTCTTTATCCTGAACAATACTGGCCAGCTTAAAGTTCAGTAATCCACTCTGCCGGGTACCTTCAATATCACCGGGGCCGCGGAGTTCCAAATCTTTTTCTGCTATTACAAACCCATCATTGGTGGCACACATTATCTTTAACCGTTCACGAGCATCGTTCGTTAATTTACTACCTGTTAAAAGAATGCAAAAACTCTGCTCACTTCCTCTTCCCACTCTTCCACGAAGCTGATGTAGCTGCGATAACCCAAAGCGTTCTGCGCTTTCCATTACCATTACACTGGCATTGGGCACATCCACACCCACTTCAATTACAGTAGTGGCTACCATGATCTGTGTATCGTTCTTTTTAAAACGCATCATGTTGGTATCTTTCACATCGGCCTTTTGTTTGCCGTGCACCATGCTGATGTAGAATTTCGGTTCCGGAAAAAATGCTTTCACTTCTTCATATCCTTTCATCAGGTTTTCAAAATCCATTTTTGAACTCTCTTCAATCAATGGATAAATAAAATATGCCTGCCGGCCTTTTGCAATTTCCTGTTTCACAAAATCCATTACCGAAGGCCGGGCCGATTCATACCGATGCACTGTAGTAATGGGTTTGCGGCCGGGTGGTAATTCATCCATCACACTGTAATCAAGATCGCCATAGGCCGTCATGGCCATGGTGCGTGGAATAGGCGTGGCCGTCATCACTAATACATGTGGCGGATAGGTACCCTTCGTTTGCAGTTCGGCACGTTGCGCCACTCCAAAGCGATGCTGTTCATCCACAATTGCCAATCCCAGATTTTTAAATTGCACTACTTGCTCAATCAATGCATGTGTACCTACGATCATTTGAATGTCGCCGGATTGTAATCCACTCAATATCTTTTCCCGTTCAGCTTTTTTGGTTGAGCCGGTGAGTAAGCGGATGCTCACATTCATTTCTTTCAATAAATTAGAAATGCTGTTGAAATGTTGTTGTGCCAATATTTCGGTGGGAGCCATTAAACAACTCTGGTAATTGTTATCAGCCGCCAGCAACATGGTTAATAAGGCCACAATAGTTTTACCGCTGCCCACATCACCTTGTAACAACCGATTCATTTGATGACCACGTGCCGTATCCTGCCTGATTTCTTTCAACACACGTTTTTGCGCACTGGTTAATTGAAACGGAAGATGATCACTGTAAAATGTATTGAACAGATCTCCTACTTTATCAAACACCACACCTTTTGAAAAGCGGTGGCGGTTACTCTTGATCATACCCATCCGTAATTGTGCAAAAAACAACTCTTCAAATTTCAAGCGTTGCAATGCTGCCTCGTATTGTGCGGCATCGGCCGGGAAATGAATGAACCGGTATGCATCGTAACGGGATGGAAAATTTAATTGTGTAATTATTTTCTCCGGTAAATTCTCCGGTAAATCTTTTGGATGAAGCTGCGGCAGTAATACCGCAGTAAGCTTTGCAATACTTCTTCCGTTTAACCCTCTTGCTTTTAATTTTTCGGTGGTGGGATAAATAGGTTCCAGCAACGATTTCCCTTCTGCATTTTCATGGGTGCGTACTTCCAGTTCGGGATGTACAATTTGCGGCTTGCCCATGAAAAACCCCAGCTTGCCAAACACCAGGAACTCCTGCCCGATCGCTAACAATTTTTCAACCCAGTTTATTCCCTGAAACCATGTTAGTTCCATCGTTCCGCTTGCATCACGGATATGCGCCACCAAACGCTTTCCTCTTTTTTCGCCAATCACTTCAAAATCGGTGAGGCGGCCTGCTACCTGCACATAATCCATTCCCATGTTCACCTGGGCAATGGGTGTAACTTTTGTTTTATCGATATGCCGGTAGGGAAAATGTTCCAGCAAGTCAGCAAACGTAAAAATGTTGAGTTCTTTTTTCAACAGATCGGCACGCAAAGGACCAACACCTTTCAGGTATTCTACCGGGCTGTTTAATATGGTGGAAGAAGAATGATTCAATGTGATAAAAACATGAAATTATTGAAGAAACGAGTAACAACCTTCATAGGCTTATTTTTTGCGACAGTTTCTGTTACACTTCACATAATAAAAGCAAAATAAAAAGGCAACTACGAGCTATTACAGCATAAATCCAACTGACATTTAAATTATCAATATATAAGTAAGTAAAAACAACCAAATATTAAAAATACCTTCAAGTGGGTATAGAAACATTTATTCCAGCGTCTTAATATTGCTACCGTAACAGGAATTCTTAACTTCCTGCCCCAATATGAAATCAATCCTGCTTTTTGTTTTTATTCTCGTGCTGCAGCAGGCATCTGCACAGGTCCCCGAAAAATATGCGCTCATTGTGGCCATATCGAATTATGCACCGAGTACAGGATGGAATAAGCTGAATTCAGAAAATGATATTCCGCTCATTAAAGAATCATTGAAGCGTCAGGGTTTTAAAGAAGAAAACATCCGCATATTGCGTGATAAAGAAGGAACAAAAAACGGCATCCTCACCGCTATGCAGCAACAGTTTGTTGGCAAAGCGAAGCCGGGAGATATTTGCGTATTTCATTTCAGTGGACACGGACAACAGGTAATGGATGATAATGGTGATGAAGCCGATGGATACGATGAAGCATTGGTCACCTACGATTCGCCCATGGAATATACACCCGGCGTTGAAAAGCATTTACGGGACGATGTGTTTGGAACAGAACTGGAAAAGATCAGGAAACATTTAGGCAACGATGGCAATCTGCTGGTAATTGTTGATGCCTGCCATAGCGGCACCAGCACACGAGCAGGACTTGGAAATTATCGTGGCACCACTACTAAATATGCACCGAAAGGCTATAAGCCAGCTACGAATACAAAAATTGTAAATGAAGGATTGTTTAGTTTGGGTGAGTCAAAACCAGGGCTTGCTCCTATGAGTGCATTTTTTGCATCAGCCGCATCAGAACTCAACCAGGAATGTGGTGATGAACATTGCGGCAGTCTTTCGCTTGCATTTTCAAAAGCATTGGCAAAGGCCGATAGCAAAACAAGTTACCGTGCCGTGTTTGATAATATACGGCTGGAGATGAGTAAAATGGTGCCGGGCCAAACACCCAATGCTGAAGGTGATCTCGACAAAGAAATTTTTGGCGGTAAAGCATTAGGCAAACCCAATTACTATGTAACCGAGCAAATCATTGACAAAAAGAAAATAACCATTGCCTGCGGAAAAATTTACAGTGTGTTTGCAGGCACCACAGTTGCTGTATACCCATCCAACACCTACAATAAGGCAGCAGCAAAACCAATTGCAAAGGGCACCATTGTTACAGCAGGTGATTACAGCAGCCAGGTAGAATTAGATACTGAACTGAGTGATGACGTATTGAAAACAGCCTGGATATTTTTGGAAGAAGTAAGTTTTGGCGACTTGGTAGTACCGGTTACGGTGAAAGCAACAGATGCGGCATTGTTTACAACCATTAAAGAGATTGTAAGCAATAACAAACAGGCAAAGCTTACAGACGCACAAGGCGATGTGTTCATCGAACAGGGTGCAGATGGTTTCAGCCCCGATTCCATTTATATTTCAACTTCCGGCGATTACAGATTGGGCGTTTGCAGCAAGTTGCTTGCACCGGATCAATTGTCATCATTTATCAGTTCAAAAATTGCTGGATTTGGCCGTGCCGCTTATCTTCGTAACCTTAATATGAAGAACGAAGAACTCAATGTCGTTTTTGAATTTGTACCCATTGATTACAAGCGTGCCGAAGGAAACAACAATGCCATGATCACTGATCTTCCTGAAAAAACGATCAAAGATCCCTCAGGCAACATTGTTTTCCAGCATAACGACCGGTACAATCTCCGTGTGATCAATAATGGACAGGAACGTTTGTATTACAACATTCTTGAAATTCAGCCCGACAATTTAGTGAATGTGTTATTCCCTGCCAGCAATCAGCAACCAACCGATTGTTTCATTAACCCTGGTGATACCGTTCGCTTAACCAGAATACTCCGCATTGGACCTCCTGATGGAATGAATGTTATAAAACTGGTAGCAGCGAAAGCCCCATTGAATCTTCGCCAGATATTTGTTGCACAAGGAAACAGCCGTGGTGAAGCACCCAAAGCGAACAATCCATTTGAAAAGCTGATGCAGGGCATTAATCGTACCGATGGTATTCAAACAAGAGGTAGTGATGAAGAAACCATCCAGCCCGATGCAGTAAATATTTATTCGATCCCTTATAAAATCGTTCCTAAAAAACAATAAACATTTTAACCATCATTTTTTCATTAATCAACAAAAACAAACAGTATGAAAAAGTTAGTATTCCTAACCCTCGCAATCATTGGTTTATCTGTTGCATTTGGCAACAAAGCAACTGCACAGGCAGCTCCTAAAAAGAAAGTAGCTGTTGTTGCACAACCTGTAACAGACAAAAAAGATCTCCCTGGTCCTGAAGCTGGCCCTCGTGAAAAAAAAACACGTGGCTATTGCTATGCTTACTTCGATAATATTACAGGACATTATGTAGACATTTGGGTAGAAGGTATTTATCAAGGCCGTCTTTCGCCTTATGCAACCTCTGTTCGTATTGACATCTGGGTACCCGGTAACTGGACAAAATGGTATGCACAAACTACCGACAAGAGCCTTTACTGGAGCAACAGCAGCTATTGCAACGACAGCCGTGTGTTCACACTTAACCTGAAGCGTTAATCGCATCTTTTTTTTAAAGAAAGGGTATAAGCAAATGTTTATACCCTTTCTTATTTTTATGCAACTTTATTCAACAATTGCATGCTGCGTTTCAAACGTTTTTTTGGTGAATACCTGCTTCTGAATTGTTTTATTTTCGGATGCATCTCCCTGCTTTCGCTGGTGATCCTCAACATTTCCTTTTTTGATCCCTTTACAGAAGCATTTCATGACTTTACACTCACCGATCTGTATTATACAAAAGCAAAAGACAGAAATGCCATTTATGACGATAAGATCGTACTCGTAAACCTTGAAAATAAAAACAGAAAAGAAATAGCCCTGTTATTACAACAACTCCAAACAGGGAAACCAAAAACCATTGCCATTGATGCCGTATTTGCCGGGCGAACGAATGAGAATGACAGTGTATTACAACAAACCTTACAGCAACATAACAACTATGTAGTAACCTATATTGCAGATTTTGAAAATCCCAAACAAAGTATTCATCCCGATTCGTTTTTCAGCAATACACAAAAAGGATATGCAAATATTGTGGGTGACGATCCGGAGTTTTCGACCATTCGGTATTACTACCCGTTTTCAAATAGCCAGGAAGCCTTTACTACTTCTATCATCAAAAATTATGACCCGCAATTTTATGACCGGTTAAAAAAAAGAGCGAATCAAAAAACAGAGATTCATTATTTTGGCAACCTCTCGAATTTCCGGTTCTTTGATTTTGATGAAGTGATGGATCCGGCCTTTTCTGCTGATCAGTTAAAAGATAAAATTGTGCTGATCGGTTTTTTAGGATTACCATCTAAGAGAAACACAGTACAGCTGGATGAAGACAAATTATTTACTCCGCTCAACCCACGTCTGTCGGGGCGAAGTTATCCGGATATGTATGGAACCGTAATTCATGCCAATATTATGCGAATGGTGTTGGAAGATGATTATATCCGTGTACTGCCTGCCTGGCTTACTGCCATCATTTCATTCATAGTGATCTGGCTTATACTGCCACTCATCTGTGGTTTGTTTTTCAAAGGTGATCTTTGGTTCAACTCTGTTGGAACCTTGCTGCAATTGCTGGGCGGTGTTGTAATTGTTTTTATAACTCTTATCAGTTACAGCAGCTTCCGGCTAAAAATTGATCCGGGACTGGTGCTTGCCTGTCTTGTATTATTGCCAACTTTCATAAATTTATACGAAGTTTTGCTTAACTTTTTACGGCATAAACTAAAGCTCCGCTTTAGTTCTGCATTTCTTGGAACATCAAAACATGAGTAAACTATTTATTTTATTCTTACTGTTACAACAGGTATATGCGCAGGCGGCTGAGCAAAAGTTTTTGCTGTACAATGTCAACAACGAAGTGCAATGGGTGCATGATGGCAAAAAAGAAAAAGCAAAAAGAGGCATCTTCCTCCTGGGATCGCACAGCATTATTCTTCCGCAACGGTCCGATGTAATGCTGATTCAGCAAAACGGCCAATCACTGTTGCTGAACAAACCAGGCACGTACAGCTTTGCCCGCATTGAGCAATTATTCAACAGCTCACAAAAGCGAACTGTATCAACTGCATTCTTCAGTTATGTATTTGAGAAGTTTTTAAGCTCAGATGATGCCGATGAAAAACAAAAAGTAAGCGCTTCTGTGTTTCGAGGAAAACAGGCCATGCAGTTACCGGCCGACAGTACATTTATTCTTTCCTTTCCCATTACACTGCAATGGAAACCCGAACAAAAGAATATTCCTTACAAACTCACGGTTCATTACCGGCAACTTACGATCGATACAGTTCTTCGTGCAAAAAATACATTTTCGTTGCCCGATAGTATTGCATTGGACAGTACTGCCGCCTTGTTAAGCTGGACAGCCGTACCATCAGACAGTAAAACAACCCCTTCTTTTTTTCTTGCAATCATTCCTGCTGCAGTTGATATTGCCATTATTGAGCAACAGTTAAAACAACTGCGGCTTGCATACAGTAAGCAACCGGATATGCTGCGGCTTATGGAAAAAGATCTGTTTGAACGCTGGATGGAATTATACCAACTGCAACCTCCCAAAAAAGAATTACCGGCTCAATAAAAATGTAAGCGGAATATGCAGTCGCCTGCGCCATGCATTTTCAGAATGATCTTCACCCGGAAACTCCTTGGTAATCCAGTTGCGTTTTTTGTACCCTTTCTTCTTAATCGCATCATTGGCCTGCAACTGAAATGGTTTGTATAACGAATCAAGCGTAGCAGTGCCGTAATCGAAATAAATTTTGTGGGTACGTGGATCTGGTAAATGTTGATTCAAATAGTTGATAAATGCAGCAGGAATTGGATTATTATCTACAGTAAATATTCCAGGCCAATGCGTGGATAAGCAGGCAGCAGCACCAAAGACTGCCGGGTATTCGCAAATGGCATACATTGAAATAAGTCCGCCCATACTCGATCCTGCAATGAATGTATTTGCCCGATCTGTTGCCACAGAGAATGTACTGTCAATAAATGGCTTCAACTCTGTTACCAAAAATTTCAAATATCCATCGGATTGAACCGGAACTGCAAACAATGCATGATTGGCCCCTCTCGTTGCCTTATAAATTGAATCCTGCAGTTGTTGAGAAAGTGACAAAAAAGGTTTCTGCGGAAAATAATCGGCATGTCTGTTTGCACCTGTATTCCAAACTCCCACCACAATGCAATCACGAATCTTATTTTGCTGCAGCAGTAAGTGCATCGTTTCATCAACACCCCACTCCTGCTTATTCCAGGTGCTGTTTTCATCAAACAACATCTGCCCATCATGCATATACAATACGCTGTATTTCTTTTTGGATGAATAGTCTTGCGGCAGCCATACATCCACATTGCGTGCACTTACATAAGCAGAAGGAAAAGCCGGAAAACGTTGCAAGGTTCCACCATTCACAATGGGCAGCTTTTCCTGTGCTGTTGCGTGCAATGTAATAACTAATAAAATGAAAGAGAGGAGCCTGCTTTGCATGAAATAAATGTACTTATTTCAGGTCATTTGAACAGGCAGAAAACCGGTAGATGTTGAAGGGTATCAGTTGGTATGATTCAGCATGTCGCCGAGAATGGAAGAAATTTTTTCGAAATCGGCACTTTTATCCAGGAAATGTTCAGCTCCAAGATCAATGCATTTTCTACGGTAGCTGTCGAATGCATGATTGGTGATCATAATAACCCTGCAGTCTTTCTTTTCCTTTTTGATGTAGTTGAGAATATCGATACCACTTTTGCCGGGTAAATTAATGTCGAGCATTGCAACCTGCGGGTTGAGCTGATCAATAAGTGTTGTAGCCTCCTCATAGGAGCCGGCTGTATGAAAATCTGCCGCATGAAAATCCTCTGAAAGGATGGAGACTATCCGTTCAACGTAGCTAACATTATCGTCGACTATTAGTACCAAAGGTTTCAATGTGAGTTAATTGTGCAACAAATTAAGTTGATTAAATTCGGCAGCGTATAGGACTTTTCACCATCTGCTTGTAGAGGAATTAACTACGCAGCGTAGTAAATCGACTACAAAAATTGTGAATAGTGGCTAAATCAGCTTCTTTTCAAGTGCATAACGGGTAAGATCAGCGTTCGATTTCATCCCCATTTTTTCGAGCACACGGGAGCGATAGGTACTAACAGTGGTTACGCTGAGTGCAAACTGGTTGGCAATTTCGCTAACCGCTTTTCCGCTGGCCAGCATTTTAAACACATCGAATTCCCGATCGGAAAGTTTTTCGTGAAGTTGATCCGTAGTGTCTACTTCAAATGCCTTGGCCAATTTTTCGGCGATAGTAGGGGTTATAAATTTTTTTCCGAGTTGAACTGTTTGAATGGCTTTTACGATATCATCATGAATGGTTTCTTTTCCCAAATAACCGGCAGCCCCTGCTTTGAGCACACGCAGGGCATACTGATCCTCCGGGTACATACTCATGATGAGCACCGGTAACTTCGGCGCAATTTGCTTGATTTGCGACAGTGCATCCAATCCACTACGGCCGGGCATACTGATATCGCATATCACCACATCCCATTCCTGCTGAATGATCTTGTTCACTAAACTTTCTGCATCACCCGCCTCAGCAATTTCTGCCGATGGGTATTCTTCCAGCAAGAGCAAACGGAGTCCCCTTCTAACAATAGCATGATCGTCTGCAATTAAAATTCGTTTCATAAGCTATTTTAAAGTAGTGACTATGATTTAACTGAATGGAACCCGCACCTTCACTCTTGTTCCATTATTTGGCTCGCTTTCAATAATGAATTCACCTTTCATCATCAAGGTACGTTCTTTCATCCCTAATATACCCAGTGTTTTGTTATGAACAGTTTGCTTTTTATCAAAGCCATCTCCGTTATCCTCGATGTACAAAATAAATTCTTTCTGATTATTTTCCAAATGTATAACTATTTGACTTGCATTTGCATGCCGAGCAATATTGGTGAGCGATTCCTGCAAAATGCGGAACAAACCAATGGCGTGTTCGTCTGGTATTTGTAAATCCGTTCCGATGTTTAGTTTTACCGGGATACCCGTTCGTTTACTGAATAACTCGGCTTGCCACTCAATGGTAGCTATCAGTCCAATATCGTCGAGTAAACTTGGACGTAAGTCGGTGGAAATACGACGAACGGATGCAACAGTTCCATCTAAAATTTCAACGAGTTCATCTATTTTAGCAGGTACAGCAGCAACATCCCCAGCTTTGATTTTTTTCTTCATCCATGAAATATCCATTTTCATCACTGTTAACTGCTGTCCCAATTCATCATGTATTTCTCGGGCAATATGCGTACGTTCTTCTTCACGTATATTTTGAAGATGAGCTGTTAATTGCCGTATTTGTTCATACGACTCCTTTATTTCTGCTTCTGTTCGTCGTCGCTCTGTTATATCACGTACAATGGTATTGGTGCGAGTTTCGCCATTTGCACTTACAAATTTTACAGATGCTACCTCAGCAATAAATACAGATCCATCTTTCCGAAAATGCCGAAGTTCGGCTTTTGCTTTACCGGTACGGCTGCGCTCCTCAAAAAAAGAAGTCCAGTTTGGATCACTCTCATCCAGAATACCTTTGCGGCCACTTGTACAAATTTCCTCTTCCGTCATTCCAAAAATTTCACAGGCTGCAGGATTGGCTGCAAAAATCTCACCCTTGCCGTTGGTAAGTAAAATTCCATCCAAACTGTTTTCAAAAAACAACCTGTATTTCTCTTCGCTGGCATGCAATTCGAGCAATGCATTTTTTCTTGTACTGATATCCCGCAGATAAACAGAAAGGCCTGAAGCGGATGGATAGATATTCAGTTCAAACCATTTTTCAAATTTTTCCAACCATGCTTCGAGGTACACATATTCACGTGTTTCGAACGCCTGACGAATGGCAACAGCAGCTTCACTCTGCTGATCTGCAAAAAGCTGATGCACTTGGTCCCCCAGTAATTGTTTGCCATCGCCGGCAAACAGCAGTTCTGCTTTTTTATTGGCATATACGATCTGAAATTCGTTATCTACTCCTAAAAAAGCATCCGATATCCGTTCAAACACATCACGCAGTTCAGTTGTTTTTTCTGCTACCTGCTGTTCCAGTTGTTGATTAAACTCACGTAGCTGCCGCTCCAGTTGCAGGCGTTGTGAAATATCACGATGCACTGCAACATAGCCTGATGTATTCCCAAATTTATCTTTCAATACTGTAACAGACGCCTGCACATAAATTGGCTCATTGAATTTATTATAGAATACATACTCAGCACTGTAATATCCTTTTGCATTTAAATCGTCCAGCAGTTGTTTTGATGTTTCAGGGTCGAGATCACTTTTCAGAAATGAGCCCAGTGGCTTGCCCAGAATCTCTTCTTTTTTAAATCCATAAATGTTTTCAGCTCCCTTATTCCAGCTTATGATATTTAAAAATGCATCGGTTGAAAGAACTGCATCACTTGTTTGTTCTACGAGATTAGCGAGGTAATTTTTTTCAGCTATAATTTCCTCCTGGCTATGTTCACGACGGTTAAGTAACAATGTATTGATCCAGATCAACGCCAGAAACACAAGGATCATACTCGTTACAAATAAAGCAGACCCAAACTCAAGGTTATATATGCCAGAGCGTTGCCCCCATAAACGAAACAACCCGATGATGACTGGTAATAAAAAAGCCGGTATCAACAAGCGCCATGCTACAAAACTGCCACTATAAACGCTTGTAAACTGATGCATGATACCCTGATCCGGGTTCGAAAAAAATAAGGCCAGCGACAGCATTAAAAAACAAATGGCGGTATGAATGGCCATTGGTATAAAATTCTGCACCTCATAAAACTCCTGCGCACCAAACACATAACCGAGAATTGAAAATACCGATATAAGCAGCAATATAACATTTGCAGATTGGGCAACTAATATTCCGAACCGACTTCGAATACCTGCAAACATAATTGCCCCGGCACTCATCATAAAACAAAAAGCAGTGTTTGGTGCCATGTTGTTCGTAAAGCCACCCGTTGTATCTGCATTTACTTTTTGAGTAAACAGAAGCTTGTCAAGTACGTAAGCTGAATCGATCAGTAAAGCCACTATTTTCCAAACAGCAATAATTATTACGGCAATACAAATAAGAATGGAAGCCCATTGAACCATTGGACTGGACGCATATCGCTGCTTGATAATAAAAGCAATTGCAAGCAGCAAAAAACAGGTTGCTGTGAGCGGATTCATTGCTACAAAACCTTCTGAAGGGTGCTGCAGTATTTCGATGGAGAAAGCCCATCCAGTTAAAACAAGTACAGCAATTCCAATTATTGCAATCAATAGATATTGAGATCGCTGAACCAATTTTTGTTGTAATGGAATGTCGGGGGTAAATCGAATCATTGTTTGTACAGAAATTTTACGGCATTGGTATTTTCAACAGTTTTACTATTTAAACAGAATTAAAATATTAGTAAATATCACTTGTATCATCCTGCTTCAAGGGCACATTAACTTCTACCTGCATCCCCTTATCGGGGTTACGTCGTATCCTGAATTTTCCTCCCATCATTACAGTACGTTCCTGCATACCTAACACGCCCAATGTTCTTTTCCGGCCAATGGATGTTACGTCAAATCCTTTCCCATTATCTGTAATCGTCATTGAAATTGTATTTTCATCAATGAAGAGTTCTACCACTACTTCTGTTGCTTCCGCATGACGGGCAATATTGGTTACACTTTCCTGATAAATACGAAACAACCCTGTGCCAAGTGGCTGTGGGATTTGAACAGTTGATTCAGTTGTTATAAAATCAGTTCGAATACCGGATCGCTTTCCAAATTCAAGCAAATGCCATTCAATAGCTGCAGCCAGTCCCAGATCATCTAACAAACCGGGACGCAGATCTGATGATATACGCCGAACAGAATTAACAGTATCATTCAGCATCTGAACAATTTCTTCTGTTTTTTCAACTAATGCCGGTTGATCGAGTGCTTTGATTTTTTTATTGAGCCATGAAATATCCATTTTTAATACGGTCAGTTGCTGCCCCAGTTCATCATGTATTTCACGTGCAATATGAATACGCTCTTCTTCCCGTGCATTCTGTAAATGCGATGTCAGTTTTCGAATAGCCTTATATGAATTACTGATCTCTTCCTCCGCCTTTTTTCGTTCAGTTATGTTGCGGATGAATGCAAGGAAACGACCATCTGATAAAAATTTTGCATTGATCTCAATGTCGATCGTTGTTCCATCTTTCCTTCGCAGTTTCCGTTCGCTGCGGGCACCCTGTTCGCTTTTCATTGCCTCGAACTGAAACGGATTTGTTTTCAGCTCTTCGGCATCGGCCAAATCGTAAATGCTCATATTTATCAGTTCTTCCTGACTGTACTGCGTGAGTTTTGAACCTGCTGAATTTACAATAATGAATTTACCTGTATGACCGGCAATAAAAATTCCATCATTTGCCTGCTCTACAAGTGTACGATATTTTTCTTCGCTTTGTTGTAGTGCTTTCTCCGCTTTTTTACGTTCGGTAATATCCATCATGCTTCCCATCATGCGAATGGCTTTACCCTGTTCATCCCGTAGAATATAGGTACGGTCGTAGATGTCTATAATTTCTCCATTGCCTTTCACGAAGCGGTATTCGGTTACCCATGTATTTCGTTTTGATTTCAACGTAGCTTCAAAGCTTTTCAAAACTTTCACTCTATCATCCGGATAAATATGATTGACCCAAGTGTCGTACGTTGGAACGGGATCTTTCATTGTAAGCCCGTATAACAAATAGTTCATTTCATTACCCCAGGATACATTCGTAACAAGATCATTTTCCCATACGGCATCATTGGTTGTTTTTGCAATCAGTTCAAAACGTTCGTTGGAATGTTTAATGGCTTCGTCGGCCTGCTTTTGTGCCGTTACATCCATCATACTTCCCAACATACGAACCGGGTTGCCCTGCTCATCCCGTTCAATATAACAACGGTCGAAAATATATTTATAGCTACCGTTGGATTGAAAGCGATACTCTGAAATAAATGTATTTGTATTGGATGCCAGGGCTTCTTCCTGCATTTGCAGGATCGACTGTTTGTCATCGGGGTGAAGGCGGCTGGCCCATTCTTCTGAGCTGGGCACCGGATCTTGCATGGTAAGCCCGTATAGTTGCTGATGCATTTCATTGCTCCACAACTTGCCCGTTTTTAATTCCCATTCCCATACTGCATCATTTGTAGTACTGGTAATGCGCAGGAAGCGTTCGTTGGAATGTTTGAGATCAGCTTCAGCCTTAAGTCGTTCAGTTACATCCCGTACATAAGTGCATAAAAAAAAGTCATTGCCGTTTTTTATTTCTCTTACCACCAACTCAGCCATAAATTGCTCGCCATTGGAACGAATGGCCGGAACATGCAGAATTTTATTGATAACATGACTTTGACCAGTACGCCGGTAATTCGCAAAGCCGCTATGATGTTTCGAATGATATTGCGGTGGCACAACTAGTGGTGACAGTTTTTTACCAAGCACTTCTTCTTCTTTCCAGCCAAAAATCACTTCCGCTTGCGGATTCCAGGTAAAGATCACTTCATCACGGTCAATACAAATAATAGCATCGAGTGCTGAATCCATGATCAGCTCACGGATGTCTTCACTACGGCGAAGTTGCTCTTCGTTTTTTTTGCGAGCCGTAATATCACGTGTAACTCCTAATGCATTACTGATAACGCCTTCCGTATTTTTATAAGGAACAATATTGATCTCACACCAACGATGCGTTCCTTTAGCAGTGATCATTTCAAATTCCAACTGTCCCGATTTTCCTTCAAATGCTTCTCGTACCAACGTGGCAGCTTTTTCACGGTAAGGTGCTGCAACTGCCTGTAAAATGGACCGGCCTTTTACTGCTTCAAAATCGTCAATATCCAGCATTTCCATGCCGGCTTTATTGATCTCATACAACTCACAGTTGGGGCCCATGAGTTTAATACATTCCGGATCGGTATTTAAAATGGTGCGTAACCGGTGTTCGCTTTCAATCAATGCCAATTCATTTTTCTTTCGCTCAATACTGTATTGAATGCTGCGGCTGAGCATGCGTTCATCAAACTCACCTTTTACAAGATAATCCTGTGCGCCCGATTGCAAGGCATCCAATGCAAGTTGCAAATCGTTGATACCACTCAATACAATAATGGGTGATGATGGAAAAAGCTGATTCATCTCGGCCAATGACGAGAGTCCATAACTATCCGGCAATACAAGATCAAGAAAAATGAGTGTAGGATTTATTTGCCCATTTTGTTGCTGAACTCGTTTTAGATTTGAAACGTTGATGATTTCATTGATATGCAAATCGCTTTGCTGCAGCATATCTTTCAACAAAAAGAAATCACCCTCGTTATCTTCTACTACCAATATGGATTGAACAATTTGCATGGTTTCAACTTTCATAACGCAGGATGTTGTTTTACTGCATCAACAAATCCGCTAATATTTCAAAGCCATTGCTACGCTTATCAGCCTTACAAAATCATATAATACATCTACTTTCAGCGATTGAAGGCAGCAAGTTTTCTATGCAGGATAAAGAATCATGTTTTTCCGGGGGATCAGATTCAGGTTTAGCATCATATATGCATTGTTTTATCAGGCATCACGACAATACAAAATAGTAAATTTCTTGTTGTTTGATTCTACTATTTCGCTGAAAATAATTTCGGAAAGAAAAATATAGTTTTAAAACTAATGGTTTCTACTCAAACCTATTAATGAGTTGCAATAAAAAAGCAATGTTACTTGATAAAAAATTTATCTATGTAGCTATTTTACTACACTACCACTTCAGAAAGTATTACCCTTAATTAAGGTAAGGTTCTATTGTGTGCGCAGGGGTTATTTTGTCTCTTTGTATCAGCAATTGAACCTGATTTTTGGAAAACCTCAAGCATAAATTCAGAGCCCGTTGACAACAAAAAAGATCAACCGCCTCTGAAACCACAAGTGATCCAACCCTGTGAAAAAGCTGAAACTATTTAATGGTGTTTAAGTTTGATGATTGATGATGATCCTATCCTTGAAAACCACCTGATCCAATACCTGATGAAAACAAATCTATTGAACCCGGCAACTGACGTATTATACATCAGCTACCGGGATTTTTGTATGTAAGAACGTATGCATTGGGTTATAAACTATGAAATACTACCTGCAACTGGCAGCCATTGCCGGGCGAACTGTTAATGGTAACAACCCCGTTCACCAAAGATGCTCTTGTGCGGATATTCAGTAGTCCCACACCGCCGGTTTTTTGATTTATGTCAAATCCAATTCCATTATCAGCTATCTGTAACACAAGTTGGTCCGCCAGTTGCTCAATCTGTAAGCATACCTTCGTAGCTTTTGAATACTTGAGAATATTGTTCATTTGCTCCTGCAAAATTCGATAGATCGTGAGTTTTAATTGCTCCGATAAAAGAGAACTGTCCATCTTATCGAGATTCTTTTCCACCACAATTCCACTTCCGTCCTGTACAATTGTTATAAGGGAGTTGATCGATTTTTCCAGACTCGCCTCCGTCATTGCAGGTGGAATGAGGGTATGCGACAACTGCCTGATCTCACGAATGGCACTATCAATCAGCAAATCCGATTCTTCCAAAAACGATTTGTAAGCGTTGCCGTTTGATTTTACAAGACCCAGGTACAAACGGGAGCTTGCTAATATCTGGTTTACATTATCATGTAACTCACGTCCGATTTCTTCCCGCTCTTTTTCCTGCGCACTGATCACCGCCCTGGTAATTTCCTGCTCACGCAACTCTTTTTCTTTGATGAGTTGCTGCTCCAGTTTTACCTTCTCAGTTATATCAATGGAAATAGCCATGATGGAAGGATGTCCTTTATAGTTGATCCGTGTTGATGAGATTTGCATAAACAACTCTTCACCTGTTTTTGAAATATGTCGCCATACTTTATTTGTAGAAAACGACTCATCAGCCAGTGCTTCTTTTACAAAATCTTTGATGGGCTGGTAATCCTGCGGTGTACGAAGGTCGAGTGTGGTTAACTGCAGCAGTTCCTCCCTTGTGTAACCATAGGTTGCAGCCGCCACATCGTTAATTTCAAGTATCTGAAAATCGTGCAGCCGCCAGATAAAAATACTTGCCGGAATACTGTTAAAAAAAGAACGGTACTTTTCTTCGGAAATGCGAAGTTGTTCTTCTGCCTTTTTTTGCTCAGTGACATTTCGCAACGCACCGATGATTCGCAACACCTTTGCTTCCTGGTCACGCACAATATATCCCTTGTCAAGTACATGAATATATTCTCCATCACCTGTAAGAAGCCGGTACTGTTCTTCAAAATGATCTGTAGAAGTATCACTGCTAATTAAATCCAGTAATTTATCAAGGACATATTGATCCTCGGGATGTATGATTGAAGACCAGAATTTACTTCCACCATCTTTTGCCTGTGCTGGCCACTTCAGCATTTTCACAAACTGCTCTTCGTTCCGGTAAACTTTATCATTTACAAAATCCCAATCCCACACCATGTCATTGGTTGCTTTGCTCACCAGCTCATAACGCTCATTGCTAAGCCGCAATTCCTGCAAATTCTTTTTCCTTTCAATACTATATAAAATCGTCTTTTCCAGCAGTCGTTCATTAAACTCCCCCTTCAACAAAAAATCCTGTGCGCCCAATGATATAGCATCTGTTGCAGTAGCAGTATCACTCAAGCCAGACAGGATGATAATGGGTAACGCTTTTGCGTAATAATTTATACGAAGAAAGGTTTCAATTCCATACGAATCGGGCAGCGACAGGTCAAGCAATACAATATCTATAGTGCTATGCTGTAATGTATCAATGGCAGCAGCAACAGTTTCTGCCTTTTTGATAGATTGGATATCAAGCTGGGTGTCGTTCAGCAGCTCTTCTACCAGAAAAAGATCACCGGGATTGTCATCTACTAGTAAAATATGCAATGGTCTATTGAGCATGTATATTTTGTTTTGTATGTGATGTCCAGAATTGCTGTATTGCCTGCACTGCATCAAAGTAATGTTGTAGTTCAGCCGGTTTTTGTAAGTACAGATTTGCTTTTAATTCATTTGCTTCTGTCACGTCGCTATCATTGATGGAAGATGAAAAGATGACAACCGGCAAATGTTGCAGATGGGCTTCAGAGCGAATAAATTTCAGTACCTGTTTCCCATCGAGCTTGGGCAAATTGATATCAAGTATTACCAGATCAGGCAGTTCTCCTGCCCGTTGGTGTTCAGCAGCTCTTAAAAAATGTATAGCCTGCTCACCATCACCAAGCGCATTAATGTTGTGTTTAATATCCCAGTTCTGCAATGCCTCCTGTGTCAGCAATATATCGCCTTTGTTATCTTCTACCAGTAAAATTTCAACTTCTTTCATAGGACAATTTGGATTGTTCAGCAGCTAACTGCTTGCTGATGGTGAAATAAAAAACACTTCCTTTTCCAGGTTCTGATTCTACTCGTATAGAACCACCGTGACGATCGATGATTTTTTTGCAAATGGCAAGGCCTATACCGGTGCCGGAATATTCTGTTTTACTATGCAGACGCTGGAAAATCACAAAGATCTTTTCAGCAAATTTTTGTTCGAAGCCAATGCCATTATCCTGTACAGTAAATAACCATTCATTTTCCTCATCCTTTGCTGCAATTTTTACAATTGCAGGTTTCTCGCCTGAGTACTTCAAAGCATTCCCTACCAGGTTTTGCAACAACTGCACCATCTGGGTTTTATCAGCCCTGGTCAAGATGGGCATTTTGCCTACTTCAATGGCCGCCTTTTTTTCTTCAATTTGTAAACTCAGGTTTTGCAATACTTCATTAATCACCACCTGCATATCTACTTTTTCCAATTGTTGCTGACGGGTACTTACTCGTGAATAATCCAACAGGTCATTAATCAATCGTTTCATACGCACTGACCCATCTACTGCAAAACGGATATACTCCTGTCCTCTGTCATCAATTGAATCCTGATATTTTTTCTGTAACAACTGAAGGAAACTGCTCACCATACGCAATGGTTCCTGCAGGTCGTGTGATGCGATGTATGCAAAGCGTTCAAGCTCTGTATTTGAGTTTTGAAGTTGCGATGCCCTCACTTCCAGTTTTCCGTACAGTTCTTTTAATTGTTGTTCTGAAAGTTTTTGTTCTGTGATGTCTTTTGTGGCACCAATCATACGAACAGGAACTCCTTCCCTGTCTCTGAAAATAAATCCTCTGTCGTAAACATATGCATAGGCACCATTACGTCGGAGAAAACGATATTCATCCTCCCAAAAATCCTGCTTACGATCGGCAAATACCATTTGGCGTTTCTGCAAAACGTTTTCCAAATCATCAGGGTGTACTTTTTTTGTCCAGAATGCGTCGTCTGCATTCGCTTCCCGTTCACTATAGCCAAACATATTATGAAACCCAGTACCTGCTCTCACTACTCTATTGGTTACAAGATCCCAATCCCAAATTGCATCATTGGTTGCTTTAGTAGCATACTCATACTGCTCATTACTGAGTTCAAGTTGTGCCAGTGCTAACTGTTCACTGGTTACATCTTTTGCAATGCCATAGACACCTGTTATCTCTCCATTTACAACAATAGGCATATTACTTATGCTCAGGTATTTTTGATGCCCTTTTACAGTAATAGCACGTACTTCATAAGATTGTGGTTCACCCAGCTGCACTTTGATAAAATGCTGCATGGTTTTTTCCAGATCGTCAGGATGACAGAAAGGAACAAAGGTTTCAGCCTTTTCAATTTCTTCACGACTGCATTCCAGTAATTTTTCAAGACCAGGGTTAAAGCTGGTAAAGCGTCCCTGCATATCGAGCGAATACACCGCATCCGGATTTTGATCGAAGAGTGATTTGTATTCCTGCTGACTGATAGCCAATGAACGTTCAATTTGCTTCAACTCCGTAATATCATTCACCGATCCTACCAAACGTATACAAATTCCTTCACTATTATGAATAGGAGTAACAGTAACAATACCGGTTTTTGTTCCTGTTGGATAAGGTGTTTCTTCTTCCCAAACTACTTGCTTCCCGGACTGTACTGCTTCTTTGTATTTTTGCAAGACCAATGAAAGCGATGGCTCAGGAATTACTTCCTGCACAGGCTTATTGAACAATTGTTCTTCTGTAACACCGATAGTATTAAGACCCGCATTATTCATTGAAATAAAACGGAAACTCTCGCCATTATCTTCCACACCTAACAGGAAGATGATACCAGCTGTTGAATTATAAATCAAGTTCAACTGCTCTTCATTGAGCTTTAATGCCTCTTGTGCAAGTTTTGATTCGGTTACATCTTGCACTGTACCTTCTGCACGTATCGTTTCACCTGCATCGTTTTTTATAATCGCTCCTTTCTGGATCACATACTTTACCTCTCCCGACGGAGTAATGATCCGGTGTTCGTGATACACCGGCCGCTCACCTTTGATTGCTTCCTCTTTCTGCTTATGAAACTCATCGGCATCATCGGGATGAACAAATTGAAAGAAAGAAGAAAATTTAGATGAAAAACTGCTCTCCTCTATTCCAAAAATTTTATATACTTCTTTCGACCAGAATAAAACGTCATTTTGCAAATCATGCGACCAATAGCCAAGCTTTGCAATTTGCTGCGCCATTTCCAATTGGTTGTTGATGGCAAGAAGTTCCTGTTGATAGGTTTTGTTTTGTGTAATATCTCTTCCACGGCAGGCAACACCAATTACTTCTTTATTCTTTAGAATTGGGTTAAAGATGATCTCATCCCAATGTTCTTTGATGGTTCCCTTTGCAGGCGAATACAATTCGATTGTAAATGATTCTCCGGCCAGTGCACGGGCATAATGATTGCGCCAAAAAGCAACCACTTCTTCCGTAAAAACAGATGGTAACAAAATATCATCACCTGGTTTTAAGGTAAGATCATCTGTTCGTTTCAATGAATCGAAAAACGCCCTGTTGGCAGCAATCAGTTTGAAGTCACTACTAACACTCCATATCAGATCAGCGGTTGTATTAATGAGGGCCTCTTTATCAAGTCGTTCAAATTCCTTTTGCTGTTCTGCCAGTTTCTGTTTGGTAATATTCCAGCTTACACCTATAATGCCAATTAAATTACCATGTACATCAAGCAACGGCGAGTTATGGATTTGAGCAGTAAATTCTCCCTTTACTTTATGCTTTACTAAAAACTCACCCGACCAACTTTCGCCTTTTGAAAGCCTTGCCATGATTTCTGTACCTCTTTCAATTGATATGTCGGATGGTATTACTTCCATAATGTTAACACCAACAACATCTTCCCGGTTCCAACCATACAGCTTTTCAGCAAACTTATTCCAGTAAATAATTGTACTATCGAGCCTGGTTACAATTACCGATTGCTGAATTGTGTCAAGTAGTTTTGATTGAAACTCCAATTCTTCTGCATGCAGTTTTTCAATCGTGATATCTTTCAATACACCATATACACCGGTTACTTCCTCCTGTAAATAAATCGGCATAAGAATTACACTAACCGATTTTTTTGTATTTGCACTTGAAATAATTACTGTTTCAAAGCGTTGTGTTATCCCTTTCTTTACTTCCTGAAAATAAGCAATCACATCACTGACATGATTAATATCGATATATTGGACAAAATCACTTTTCAGCAACTGTTCACGGCTTGCTTCTGCAAGATCCAGCACTGCATCGTTTACGCTTGTAAACTTTCCTTTTAAATCAAAGGAAACAACTGCATCGGGATGCTGCTCAAACAACGTTTTATACTCCAGTTGACTGATCGCCAATTCACGTTCAACTTCCCGCAACTCCGTTATATCATGAAACACACCAACGAGGCGAATGGCATCACCTTCATCATTCAATACTGTTTTTGCTTTTGAAACAATATAACGGATACTGCCATCGGCTCGAACAAACCGCTTGGTTGCAGCATAATCTCTTTTCTCCAGAATCGCCTGCTGCATTTCGGCAACAGAAGAAGCCTGATCATCCGGATGAATTACGCTTAACCCTGTTTCGAAATTTACTTCAAAGGCGCCGGGCTCATAACCACAAATACGGAATACTTCATCAGACCAATACAATTTATTGGATGTAAGATCAAGTTCCCAGCTGCCAACATGTGCAATCGATTCTGTTTGTGCCAGCAGTTCCTGCTTATTGATAATTGTTTTGAGTGCATTTTCTTCAACGCTTATATCACGCACACTGATCATGAAACGGTCGCACAAGCCATCTTCGTTAACAACCGGCAAACAAGAGAAATGTAAGGTGACCACTTCTGCATTTTTTTTAAGCGTATGTTTATAACGGATCGTCTCGCCATTCAACACACGGTTGTAAATATTTTTCAACAAGTCGTGACGTTCTTTCGCTGCCCATTGCAAAATACTTTCGCCCCTGTTCAATGGCATTTCCAGCAATTCAACCGATCGATCTTCAGCAGCTTTATTATAATTCACCAACCGGTAGTCCCGGTCAATGATCATAAATATTTCTTCCGTGTTGTTAAGGATAGAGGCCATTTCGTGTTGTGATTGCCGTAGCTTCAATTCCTGCTCTTTTCGTTCAGTAATATCTGCAATAACGGTACTGGTATGCTGCTCTCCGTTACTATCCGTAAATATGTATGATGAAAACTCAATAGGGAAACGCTCACCGTTTTTCCGTATACCTGTTAACTCGCCTGTTGCAAGTCCTTTGGCACTTCGCTCTTCCAACTTCTCCGCCAACCTTGTATCCGTATGATCAATGATTGCACTTCGTTCGACTTTGCATAATTCTTCCTCTGTATAACCGAACATTTCACAAGCTGCACGGTTCGCTTCTAAAATTGTTCCGTCTGGTTTGGTGAGAAAAAAAGCCTGTACAGAATTATCAAAAATTGATTTGTGCTTTATACGGCTGATTTCAAGAAGTTGTTCTGTTTTCCGTTCGTTTGTAACATCACGTATTGACTTTACTTTGAAACGCTGGCCATTTTCCTGCACAAGTAAACTGGAACTGTATGAAACAATGATTTCCTGTTTACTTTTCGTGATTCCCTTCCAGTCCTTTTCTTTCTGATTAGTTTGTCCGTTAAACAATGCAAGATGATCCTGTATTGCAGCATCTTGTTCTTCAGGAATATGCAGGATTGTATGATGTTTTCCAATCAGTTCCTTTCGTTCATAGCCATATATGCTGCAGAGCCGGTCGTTCACTTCAACCAAAACACCCGCTTCATCAACTACAGCAATACCAATAGCCGTAATATTAAACACTGCTTTTAAAAGCTGATCGCTGGTTTGCAAACCATCAGCGCCTTTTGCACTCTGGTTTACAGGATTGTTGGATATGGGTGCTGAAGATGACACGTTTACCTGCTTAAATTATTTCTGCTGTTAAAATACTTTTTTGATGCCTGAAATTCATTCTCCGTTTAACTAACAAAAGATACCCGTTGCTTATTGTTGTCTGTTAAAACGAATATCCTTTCACAATGGCTGCAATTGTTACTCACCGATTCCCCTGCACTTACAAGCCTTATTCCTGTTTTCATTTCTGGTACAGGATTCTAATACAGCAAGTCGCTTTCGTACAATCGATTTTGACAAAAACCATCCCGGATACAAATATTGACAGGACGATCTGCTTCAAGAAAATGTAGATACGCTGCAGACATTAACCGAATTTAATGAGTAGTTCTTCTATTTAGATACAGGTTAAAGGTTAATTCTGCCCATCCGCTAATGCATTTACAAAAGTCCATAGAAACCCTTAGAGAAAGTATAGTGTAACAGCTTGATAAAATGTAGTGTAGATTCTACAAACCCGAAACAAAATACGTTGCTGTAAGGCAGTTAAGCTGCACAAAAAAGCCCGGATACTTACCGGGCCTGTATATGTGCTATTTGCAGTTTAATTTTTGGAAGCATTGATCATTGCATTGGCGAGTATGGTGTAGCATTTGGCCCAGGCCTCCTTTACCTGCGGCGTATAATCCTTTCCAAGCCCTTGCTCCAATGTCCATAAAAGAGCTTCACCTACTTTTTGGTACTGGGCGGGTTTTACACCGTAGGCAACATGGCGTCGGCCCATGGCAGCAATATCTTCGGTTAATTCTTCAAGATTGTCGAGTCGTGCCACAATGGTACTGAGCATATCAATGAGTTTTTGATATTGCTGATTCATTTCTTTTGGAAACATTTTTCGAACCGATGGGTTCTCATGAAATAGTTTGGAGTAGAATGTATCACCCACCACCGTTGGGTTGATTTCCCTGAAAAGTTTCCATGTACGTTTAATCAATATGATCTCTTCCTGTGTCATCGCTGTTCAATTTCTTCAATGGTAAAATTGCAGCAAAGCCCTAACAAACTGAAATATAACTGAGCGAACGGTAGTAAAAATCAATTGAAGTGTAAAAGCCTCCCGATATAAATCGGGAGGCATCACGTTAACTGTATATACCAAGAGAACCAACTATGCTCGTTGCGGTGTACCGGCTGTTGCTTCCAACATCGCCGTAGCCAGTAAATTGTAACAGGTTGCCCAGGCTTGTTTTATCTCATGGGTAAACAGGTGAGCAAGTGCCTGCTCCAATGTCCATAACAAAGCGCTGCCAACAATTTCATAATGTTCTTCACGCACACCATATTTTACATGGCGTTTTGCTAATTGCCTGATATCATCAAGGATGGTATCCAGTTTGTCAAGCCGGTTGATGACGTAGCCAATCATCGCCATAAGTTTTTTCGACTGTACAGGAATTGATTCACTGAACATTGGTTTTAAATAAGGTGCTGTTTCAAACAGGTGTTTGTAAAAAATACCACCTGCTACTACAGGATCGATCTGTTCAACAACCGACCAGGAATATTTTACAAGTTGAATTTCGTTGGCTGTCATTTTTTATTTGTTTAAAAGTGATGATTTGAGAATTAAGATGCGTGAAAGATCATCAGGACAATAACGGATATGCACCACATCGCCTACCTGCGGTTTTTGATTGCTGCTGAGCAATGTTTGCATATGACGGTAGGTAACCACACCTTTGATTTTTATTTCAACCCACATACGCAATTGTACATAACCGAGTATTTGATTTCCTTCTTCCACCAGATCGAGTATATGCGCTGTTGCCGGCACACCGGTTCGTAACAGAAAGCGTTGCCACTGCAGTTGCTCGTACACTTTCCGCCTGCTGCTAATCGTAAATACAGTATTGAACCATTGTAGCAACATGTGTTTGATTTGCCTACAAATATTCAATCAAAAACAAGGGTGTTAAAAATTTATCCTGCTGAAGTGTATAGAAATTAAAGTGAAGTGTTGCACTCTAAAAGATAAACTACTTATCGACCCATTTCTTAAACACCGGTGCTTTTTCCCGGCTCATATCAATTTCAAATTTATGATTGGGTTCTTTGAGACGAATACAGAGCTTTGAATTCTCCATGGGTTTTACTGTTTGAATTGCATCGATATTAATGATGTACTGCCGGTTGGCACGGTAAAACTGATTGGGATCAAGCAACTCTTCCACATTATCCAAGGTTGAAAAATCGAGCAGGTAACGATCTCCATTGAAAAGGTAAATATAATTGAGTGTTTCTTTGGCAAAGCAGGCAATATCACTTGTAGCAATGGGCATCCACTGGTTACGAATGTTTACAAGAAAACGTTCTTTATATTTTTGCATGGCATGTTGTGGATTCGCCAACGCTTTCATTAACTCCGTAAAATCTGTTATTACAGGGTTCTTTCGCTCAATGACAGCTTTGCATTTTTCAATTGCACGGAGCAATTCCTCTTCATCAACCGGCTTCAATAAATAATCTACACCGTTTACTTTAAAAGCACGGATGGCATACTCATCGTAAGCGGTCGTAAATACGATGGGACAGTTGAGTTTAAAATGTTCCAGCAGTTCAAAACTTACACCATCGCTCAGCTGAATATCCATAAATAGAATATCCGGCTCTGCATTGTTAAGAAACCATTTCTTTGCCACTTTGAGGCTAGGAATAATTTCCACCACATCAATGGAAGGATCAACGTTTTTTATTTTTCCCTGCAACACACGTGCAATGATGTCTTCGTCTTCAATAATAACTGCTTTCATATAAATCGTTTTAGCATGATCAGATCAAAGGAATACGAATGATGAATTCGCTTGCTGTTTCTTCAATGAGCACAGGTCTTCTGCTGAGGTATTGATACAATGATTGTAAACTGGCCAGTCCCTGCTTGTTCGAAGTCTCCACCATATTTTTCTTTTGCAAATTGTTTTTCACCAACAGGTATCCATCTTCACTTGTTATTTCTATGACCAATGGTGTTTCAAGGTCAATGATGTTATGCTTCATGGCATTCTCTACCAAATTCTGTAATGTAACCGGTGCAATTTTTTTATGCAGCTCATCTTCACTTACATTTATGTTCACCTGTAGCCCATCTTTAAATCTTGTTTTCTGTAAATTGATGTACACCTGCACAAAAGCAAGTTCTTCTTTTACACTTACCAGTTCACTCTCCCTGTTCTTTAAAATATAACGATAGATCTTCGACATCTGCTCCAGGAAGTTGCCCGCCATTTTCTGATCGGTTTGAATTAATCCCGAAAGAGATGTTAATGAATTAAATAAAAAATGAGGGTTTAACTGCTGCTTCAGGTTCTCATACATCACCATTACTTTCTCTTTCTCCAGCAATTGAGCCTTGCTTTGCAGCTCCAGTAATTTCTGTTGCTGACGAATGCGGTAGCGATACACGAAATAAATAAGCACCAACACTAAAAGAAACAATAACAATCGGAACCACCATGTTTTGTAAAACACAGTTGCAATATAGATGTTGATGGTTTTTTCCGGACCATTCCATTTGGTACGGTCTGCAGATGCTTTTACCCGGAATGTATAATTGCCTCCCGGTAGTTTTGTATAATCAGCAAAGCGGTTTTGTGTGTATTTCCAATCTTCATCAATGCCTTCGAGTTTATAGGCATACCAGGTGCCGGCTGCATTTTCAAAATTGATCGCAGCAAAACCAATTGTAAAAAAATTCTCATCGGCATGTAACCTGATGTTTGTGGCAGCACTAATCAGATCGTTGTGATTTGAAACTGTAAGTGTAGTAAGAAACGGAACCAGTAATTTATTTTCTTTCCTGAAAATGTCGGGCGAAAACCTGATATAGCCGTTTTGTGTTCCCATCATTACATCAGCACCGAGCAATGGTGATGATGCATATTCGCCAAACTCAATTGATGGCAATCCATCCTGCAGTCCGAACGATGTAAAATACGAACGGCTGCTATCGAGCATCATTAATCCACTGCCTGTACCCAACCACAACCTGTTTTGTTTATCAACATGCAAACCATTTACGCTATTATTAACAAGACCATTGGTGTGGTTATAATTTTTTATTTGAAAGTTTACCGGATCAATGGATGTGAGCCCGGTAAAAGTGCTAACCCAAATAACACCAGTTTTGTCTTCTTTAATGTCGACAATATTGTTCCCCGAAATACCAGTGTTGCTGCCTGTAGATGCTTTCCACTGATAGTGTTTACCTTTCGCAGGATCGTACATACCCAGCCCTGTTCCATTAAAACCCAACCAGTATCTTCCATTGCTGTCGTGAAAAACTTTACGACCGCCATTGCCGGCAAACACTTGCATGCCGGGCAGAGAGCGGATGCTGCGAAATGTTTTTGTTGATTGGTTGTAGTAATAAAAACCATCGTAATCTCTTGTACTGAACCAGATGTTTCCATTGCGGTCTTTATCAGCAGAAAAATAAAAAGACGAAGGAATCGAATCTTTTTCTGTATAAAAAACCATTTTATTTTCCCGTTGCACATATTGGTTGATACCTCTGCCCGTAGCGATCCAGATATTATTTTCATCATCACACAACAAGCCACGAATAGAGTTGTAATGCAACATCGCTGGTGTTCCTTCCCGGTTATTCCATTCTTTATACATACCGGTTACGGGATCGTGTTGTACCACACCATCCATGGTACCAAACCAAAGTTTTCCATTTTTATCTTCAAGCGAAATCCGTGCAACACGACGGTTTCGGACATCTGTTTCCTTGCTAAAAGCAGGAAGGATTCGAAAGATGTTTTTATCAGGATTAAAATAGTTTACACCATTGTTACCGCCTACCCATATCCGTCCGTCTTTATCATAAGTAATTGCCCCATGCAAATTGGTAGAAGGTGTCCAGCTCTGTAAAGGATCGTGCAGGAATCGTTCAAAACGATTTGTTGTTTCATTGTATAACAACAAACCTTCCAGTTGAGTAGTAATCCATACCCTGCCCTTGCGGTCGGTTATCAGCGAATTAAAATTCACCAAGGTGTTCTGTTCATTTTCAAATTGCTGATCGTACGATTCGTATCGGGTAAAGTCGGGGGAAATCTTTGTTAGCAAACGATTTTCACCACCGGCTATCCAGAAATTTCCCTTTGCATCAATTGCTATAATGTTGATACTTGCAGCTTCCAGAAAAGGAATATTTATTTTGCTGAATTTATCAGTTGTTACATCAAAACGAAACAAGCCTTTATTGGAAGCAATGAATAGTACATTATCTTTCCGTTCAATGTTTCGGACAGAAATTTTATAACTGCTGTCGGCTTTATTGCTGTAAAAAAAAGCAGCTTTCGTAACGGGGTTATATTTTACCAGTCCTTTGCGTGTGCAAAGAAATACTGTTGTTTTATTGACCGGAACAATTTGTGTAACCCATGTATTCTCCAGTGCTTTCACAGCGTGAAACCGATCAGCTTTTGTATCGTATTCCAGCAACCCATCTTCAAGCCCCACTAAAAAACCACCACTGCTGTCGGCCGACATAGCCCGTGCAAGTGAAGTAGGTATGGAAGTACTGTCGCCTGCAATATGACTGTATGATTTTACCTCGTACCCATCAAACCGGTTTAATCCTACACGTGTAGAAAACCACATGAAACCTTGGTTATCCTGTGCAATGGTAAGAATTTCTCCACCATTTAATCCATCCGCAACTGTGAGTTTTCTGAAAAAGAAACGGCTTTGCTGTGCAGGCAACTGCTTGATAAAGCAAAAACAGATCAGGATGGTGAGGAATCGTTTCATGCGTCCTCAAATTTATTATTCCTGTGTTTATATAGAAATTTAAACCAGAAAAACTGCAGAACAGGAGTTGAAGTGTAGGAAAATGGAATTGAACCGAACAGCCCCACAGATAAGGTGGGGCTGTAATTTGTAGTTATTCGAATGTGCAGAGAAATTGTTGCGGTGCAGAACCAAGTGGAGAAACAGTAATCGTTGTAAGATAACCTTCGGCATTGGTTTGATAACTGAAATTAAGTTCAAAAGCTGCCTGGCCGTTCTTCGATAACATTCTGGCTTGTTTTACAAGATTGATTGATTGTTTTCCAAAATGGCCATCAGTGATCATGCCTACTGTTTTAAAATCAAACAAATCGATATTTAGTGGGTTGTATCGGTCCGTAAAATAAGAAAACTCATACGATCCTTCTTTTATACCATTTGAACTGGCTGTAACGGATATAAGGTTGCCGTTACTGTATTCATAACTGTAACTCGAAACCTTGTAAGGATTTGCAACTGTTTTAACGGCAGTTGTAAGATAACCCTGAGCATTGTATGTAAACTCAAACTTACCTTTTAAAACTGCTCCACTGTATGCATCAAGTTTTACTAATCTACCGGCAGCATCCTGTACTGCATTTTTAAAATCCTCATTTGGAAACCCCAGCTCAATCTTCTTGGCAGAGAAGGGTACACCAGGCTTGTAGCTGACAGTACGGCTAATACTTGTAAACGAGAGCAAGTGTTGATTATCGTTATAATAAAACAACCATTTGGATTCACCTTCAGGTTTTAAAGCCACGAGATTTTTTTTGAAAACTGGTGTTTCCCCTTCTTTAATTTTCGCTTTTTTACATGATGAAAAAACTGCTCCTGCAATAGCAAGTAATAAAATAAACTGTTTCATAAACTTATGTATTAGATGTTTTTAATGAGATGCAAACATCAGCTGCAATATGTGTTTCGTAAAAGATATCTTTTAAAACCGTATCCATCGCATCTTAAACCGTATGTTTTACAACTTTAGTTGTTGTAATTGTTGTTACTGCAACATCCGGCACTTTGTTACCAATATACATTTCAACTTTTATTTTCTACCATTCAACAGTAAACACATACATCAACAGCAGATAAGTTTCGCAAATGCTCTTTGGTTTTTCAATTTTGATCTGTCAAAAACAAAAAATCATCATCATCAAAACATCTATTATGAAACATCTTTTCCTTTCGTTCATTTTCATACTTTTTACGGCAGTGTTATGGGCACAGGCACCACAAGCCATCAACTACCAGGGGGTGGCACGTAATACAAGTGGTATTGCTTATGCCGGTCAGCAGATCAATGTACGTGTAAGCATTCACACCGGCACACCTGATGGCACAGTTGAATACAGTGAAACACGGAATGTTACTACCAATCAATTCGGCTTGTTCAACATACAAATTGGCAGTACAGGTGCATCTAATATCCAGGGAAGTTTTACAGGTATTAACTGGAATGGAGGTAATAAATTTCTGCAAACAGAGATCAGTGTCAATGGTCAACCTTATGTAAATCTTGGAACTACACAAATGATGAGCGTTCCGTTTGCGATTCACAGTTTACAGTCACGACAATTGATCTTTCCGTTCGATACAACTGTAAATAGTAATTCATCGCCGGTTTTTACAATTAGAAATAATGCGGTTGGTCAATTACCGGCAATTAATGGAGAAAGCATTAATGGTGTTGGTATTGTGGGTGTATCACAAACAAAGAGCGGTGTTGCAGGGTACAGTTATACTACAGGTATCGGAGGTGTGACCGGTGTCAACGGGACTACTGGTGGTTTTGGAGTACATGGTTACACTGCTGCCACAAACACAACTGGAGCAGGTGTTTTAGGGCAGGCACTGAATGGGTCTGGCGTAAGAGGCGAAACAGCTTTTGGCAATGGATTACTTGGTATTGCTACTGCCAACAGCGGTACTGCTATACGGGCAATGGTAACGGATGAAGGATTTGGATTACATTCTTCCGTTGGAAATGGTATTGCTGTGTATGCTATCGCTACCGGCAATTCAGGCACCGCTGGAAAATTCTTTCAAACAAACTCAGGAGGTAAAGCATTAGATGTTGTAGGGAATATAAAGATCAGCGGAGGCAATACAAATCCGGGAGCTGGCAAAGTATTGACAAGTGATGCATTAGGAAATGCCTCTTGGCAAAATTTACCGCCTGCACCTGCGGCTCCACCCAAAGTTGCTTTTAAAGTTTCAGGCGTATTTCCAGGTGGTCTTAATAACTACAGTGAATCAAACTGGTTCAAAGTTTACTTTAATACTGTTGATTATGATTATGGAAGTACGATTAGTATTGGCGGCACAACAGCAAATTCTGTATTCACAGCACCTCATAGCGGTGTGTATCATTTTGATGCATCTGTGGGTGTTAGATCCGATGGTATTGTTGGTTGGGCTGAATTGGTTCGGGTAAATAGTAACGGGCAAATGAGCAGTTTAAAAGTAGCAACATACGCCGAAACAATTATGGACAACCCGGCGAACATTGGCCAGCGACAAAATTACTCCGTTAGTACTGACGCAAAACTAAGCGCAGGAGACAAAGTTTATGTACGATTTAGATGGCTAAATGGATACGAAAGTGATCCTGAACTAACGGGTGTATCAGCATCACAGGGAGGCGCAGTATATGCGAATGTAACGCAGTTTTCGGGGCACATTGTATTTGCAGATTAATTACGACCAATAAATCAAAAAAAATGAAATCAATTTTTTTATCTATAACAATATTGGTTGTGAGTAGTTTTTCAAAGGCCCAAACAATTCAACCAACTGTGCTAAACAGCAGCGGTTCATCCGGCACAGCCAACAATATTCACTTTGAATTCAATTTGGGTGAAAGCTTTACAACAACCATTGCCAGTGGAGATTTAATTACACAAGGTTTGTTACAACCCATCCCACTTACGCAAGGCCCTCTTCCCGTTCTCGGTCTTGAGTTCAATGCCAAACGCATCAGCAACAGCAGCGTGCAGCTCAATTGGAAAACGGTACAGGAAATCGACAACAAAGGGTTTTACGTGGAGCGCAAAAAAGAAACCGATATCAATTTTACCCAACTCCACTTTGTAAAATCCGCAGCACCCAATGGCAATGCATCGTTACCACTCAGCTATTCACATATCGATACCAACCGTTTTACCGGCAAAACCTATTACCGTTTGAAACAGGAAGATACGGATGGCAAGTTTATGTATTCAACTGTTCGGCTGGTGAATGGCAGCGATGGAAAAACTATTGCAATGAAAGCATGGCCCATTCCGTCGGCAGGACCAGTAAACATCAGTACCGAAGGTGTTGAAAAAGATGTGTTGCTCGTGTTTGATAATAACGGACGACTGATAAAACAGTTGCCCATTACCGCACAAATGCCGGTACAGCTTACGGGCCTTGCACCGGGCAGTTATATTATCAAGCTCGGTTCGCAAAAAGAACTTTATCAAAAAATCATCATTCAATAACACACAGAGGCACGCAAAAACGTGCCTCTTTTTATTAACACCCAACATATTGCCTGCTTGATAAAAATCAAAAAAAGATTTTACAGGCATTCTTCTGCCTTTTGAAACAAAATAAATAGTGAGAAGTAACAGTTTAGATAATTTTTATATCCGTAACTTAGGGTAAAATCAGAAGAATCGATTAAATACCCCAAACTACTGTTACAAAAAAAGCCAATATCATCCTTTGCAAGCCTATTGTTGTGTGCTGCATTGATCTGCATCGGAACAAAATCTGTTGCGGCGGCCGACAGCATTCGTATACATTTAAAATGGTGGCATCAGTTTCAGTTTGCAGGATACTATGCCGCACAATTAAAAGGCTTTTATAAAGCAGAAGGACTTACTGTAAAAATTATTCCTGCCGATAAAAACCATGCTCCTGTTGCGGCTGTAATGAATGGCGATGCAGAATTTGGCGTAACCGGCTCTGATCTGATTCTCGATCATGCAAAAGGAAAAAAACTGATCGTACTTGGTACCGTTTTTCAACACTCACCTTATACTGTTATTTCACCAGCAACAGCCAACATCAATTTTCCAACCGATCTCATTGGTAAAAAGATCATGGCATCGCAAGACCAGGGCTGGGTACAGTTACAGGCTTTGTTTTTAAAAGAAGGGATACCGTTAGACTCGCTGCATGTGATTCCACATACCTGGAACAATAATGATCTATTGAATGGATATGCAGATGCAATGACAGGGTATACTTCCGTTGAACCACAACAGCTGGAACGAAACGGAATTAAAGTAAACATGCTTCTTCCCGTGAATTACGGAATTGATTTTTATGGCGACCTGCTTTTTACCACGCAGGAAACCGCAACAGAAAAACCCTTGCTTACGGAACGGATCAGAAGAGCCAGTTTCAAAGGTTGGGAATATGCCATGGCGCATCCTGAAGAAATAGCGGACTATATTTTAACGTTACCGGGTGTAAAAGAACGCAATGTTACAAAAGAAGCACTCTTGTATGAAGCGGCAGAAATGCAAAAACTGATTCTTCCGATGTTTGTAGAGATCGGGCACCAAAACGAAGGCCGGTGGCAACATATACTCAACGTACATAAATCATTGGGATTAATTGATTCATCTGTAACACTGAAAGGATTTATTTACAATCCCGGTAAATCTGAATCGGGTCGCCTGTTACAGATTCTCTTATACAGTGGTATTGTAACGGCATTGGTAATTCTCGTATTTCTGATTTACAATATAACACTCCGTAAGGCTGTTCGTAAACGCACACGGGAACTGGAATTGGAAGTGAAAGAACGCACACGTGCACAGGAACAACTCTTAGTTAATAAAGAGCGTTTGAAAATGGCGATAGAAGCCGCAGGGATCGGTACATGGGATTTTGATTTTGAAAATGATACTGTTTCATTAGGCGATTCATTTACTACAAATCTTGGTTATGAGCTGGATGAATTACCAAACGACCGGAATTTTTTACGCTCGCAGGTACACCCCGAGGATCTGCCTGCTTTAGCAGAGTCGTTTCGCAGCCAAATGGAGAAATCGGTTGACAGTCCGCCAATCATTGTTCGTTTTAAAACAAAAGCAGGCGACTGGAAATGGTGCCTCATGATCAGCCGGGTAATGAAACGGGATCACAATAACAGATCCACCCATTTCACCGGTATTTATCTGAATGTAGATGAATTAAAGAAAAAAGAAATTGAACTCAGCGAATTGTCATCAACCTTATTAAAACGGAACAGTGAGCTCCAGCAGTTTGCCTACATCACATCACACAACCTGCGCTCGCCCGTTGCAAATCTGCTAAGCCTGGTACGGCTGTTTAAAAAAGAAGAGTTGAATCAAATCAACGCATCGTATTTTTCAAAAATCAATGAGTGTGTGGCCATCCTCCACGAAACACTTGATGATGTAAATGAAATTTTATCGTTCAGAACTGTTGCACAGGAGCAGGCAGAAACAGTAAACCTTGAACAATTACTCAAAAATGTAATTGCGTCCATTGGAGAATGGGTGCAGCAAACAGAAACCAACATCACACATCAATTTAATGTCACCGATATCCGCTTTCCGAAACGGATACTTCATAGTGTGTTTCAAAATCTGATCACCAATGCCATCAAATATCGTAAACCGGGCGAAGCAGCACAACTGCATATTACATCAAATGAAACACCCGGCAATTACACAATTGTTTTCAGCGATAACGGATCTGGTATTGATATGGAACGCTATGGTGACAAAGTATTTCAATTATTCCAACGTTTCCATACAGGTATTGATGGAAAAGGGATGGGGCTATACATTGTTAAAACACAACTTGAATCGCAAAATGGAAGCATAAAAGTTGAAAGTGAAAAAAATCGTGGCACAATTTTTACAATCACATTGCCCAAAACACCTGTAAGTATATGAGCGAAGCAACAAAACACATCCTTTTGATTGATGATGATGAGATCAATAATTTCCTCAGCAGGGAAATCATTGGCATGCACCTGCCCGAAGCAAGAATTGACTCCTTTACCAATCCCGAAGAGGCGTTGGAATATATCCGTGAAAAATTAAATTCACATCAGCCGCTTCCAGATATTATTCTGCTGGATATTAATATGCCGTTGATGGACGGATGGGAATTTTTAAAAGAAATTGATAAACTTGAACAACGGCAACATTTTACCACCACTGTTTATTTATACACCTCCTCTGTTTACCATGAAGACAAACTGAAAGCTGAAAGTTTTTCGGTAGTAAAAAAACTGTTTACCAAACCACTTTCAGCCGAAGCGATTGCTGAAATCAGCAATTAATTCGTTGCATTTTTCGCTTTACACCAATCAACAGGTAATATCAACTCTTGCTGCAAAACGGTTTAATTACATTTTACTACATTTTAGTTTAGTTATACCGCAACCCGTTCAATACTATTTTGCGATGGCTGTTTGTGTTTGCATTTTTACAGCGTTAAACAGAAATACAAATGCTACCTATTGTTTATACACCGTTCACACATTTCAAAAACAGCCATATTGAATGGCCTATGCTGCTGAAAAACTCCTATTCAAATTTGAAACAGTTGTTGCAGGTGCCGGCAACATTCTTGCCGGTGCTTTCTTCGCTGTTGCTTGTACTAATTTTCTCAGCCTGCTCAGGAAAGAAAATAGCAGGTGTGAAAAAGAATTTGAGCACCGGCCTTACTTCCACCTATCATACAATGGCACTTGAATCGGCCATACTGATGATGAACGATGAAGTGCTCAACCACACAGACATACCTTTAGGCGAACGTTTTTTACTGATCAATGAAAACGTTACCGGTTTGCAGGAACAAGATGGAAAGGTTTCAGTAGGCTGTTCACTCCGCATCAGCGATGAAAACGGGAAAGTCTTGTTGGATGAAAAAGATTTGTTTGCGGGCGATGATGTATTTGTAAAAGAAGAAGCAACACGATTAAAATGCACCATCAATACTGGCAAACCGATGGAATGGGAAAAGAACTATCAATTACAAGTGGTCTTTTGGGATAAATACGGCGATGGAAAAATTGTGAATGAGTGGTCGATCCGAAGTATCGACATTCCCTGATCTTTTCATGCAGTTGTTTTGGTTTGGGCGTTGCTTTACTGCAGCGCCTTTTTAATTAACAGTGGTACCGGTGCTGCTGCTAACAGGTATGCTGTATTTAAAACGAGCTCCCCCTTCAGCCAGGTTGAGTACTTCAAAAGAAGCATTCAATACAGCCAGGCGCCGCTTAATTCCAATGAAACTGCTTTCAGCCAGCATTGCTTTTTCAGGTATCCCTTTCCCGTTATCAGTAAAGGATATTTCAACAGAATGATCCGTACGAGATGCAGCAACTGTTGCAGTAGTAGCTGCTGCATACTTTAACGTATTGCTGATGTTCTCCTGGATAATGCGATACAAATGAAAACGCTCATTGTATTCAAAACAGGAATCAAGTGATGTATTCAACTGTAACGTAATGTTTAGCTTTCCAATACTGTTGATTTTTTGCAGAAGGTTTTCCAACATTGCATCAAGTCCGTTATCAATTAATTCCTTCGGCCGCACATTTCCAACAATTTCTTTACACTCATTGATGGTTGCATCCAGTGTTTCAGAAAAAATACCGGCATGCGGATGTTGTTGAATCGCCGGCACACTCATAGAAATTCCTGTAAACATCAACTGCATGGCTACAAGATTTTGTGCAATTCCATCATGTATTTCGCCTGCCAACCGTTGCCGTTCCTGTTCTTCAATATCAACGATATTTTTATACGCTTCCTGTAATGATTGCTGCGTTTGTAATAATTCCGTAAGATCATTTGCCAGCAGTATCTCCGCTTTTCGTCCCTGGTTCCCCTGGATACCAAAATCCAAAACAATAATTCCAAGAATAATTCCGATAATATATGTGCCTGCAAACCCTAACACTGCATAAGCAATGAGACATGAAATGATACATACAACGATGATGCTGCGACTATCTTTTTTATCGTTCAGCCCTCCAATTACCCGAGCACCTAATGCACCTACTGCACCCACAAGACCAAATAACCCGATTTGATTAGAGTTCATGTTAAATGACGGGCTTTCAAGTAAAAATGTCAATGAAGTCCAAAAGACACTAAAAGAACCAAACATCATTGCGCCTGTGATTGCTCCTCTTCGCAATACTGCATACTTTTTAGTAATAGCTAACAGTGACTGAAGTAATTGTTTATATGAAAGATTTGCATACGCAGTGGCTGCCGGTATACTTCTAATCCACTACTTCCCAACTTTCTTATTTGCATAACCTCTTTTTTAAAGGTCATATTTAACATTGCTTAACCATTTTGCAGTTTGATAGTCCTGATGACTAAAAAAGGCGCTTTGGTTAACATCTAAGGTTTGTATTTTGTGCATATCGTCAATGCTCAATTCAAAATCAAAGACATTGAAATTCTCTACAATCCTTTCTTTATTCACAGATTTAGGAATGACAGCAACATTTCTTTGAATAAGCCAACGCAGCACAACCTGTGCAATGGATTTGTTGTATTTTTTTCCAATGGAAGCTAATACTTCGTTTGTAAATAAGTTGTTCCGCCCTTCTGCAAACGAAGCCCAGGATTGAGGCTGTATACCGTTTTCCTGTAAATTCTTCTGTGTTTCTATTTGCTGAAAAAAAGGATTTATTTCTATCTGATTAACGGCAGGCACAATTTCATTGTGAGAAATTAAATCTATTACTCTGTCGGGATAAAAATTGCTTACCCCAATAGCCCTGATTTTGCCAGCTTTGTATAGTTCTTCCATTGCCCGCCAGGCACCATAATAATCCCCGAAAGGCTGATGAATAAGATATAAATCCAAATAATCCAGTTGCAATTTGTTCAAGGATTTCTCAAATGCTCTTTTGGTTTTTTCATAACCTGCGTCCTGTATCCAAAGCTTTGTTGTGATAAACAATTCTTCTCTGTTGATACTACTTTTTCTGATAGCATTACCAACGGCTTCTTCGTTGAGATATGCTGCGGCAGTATCAATAAGGCGATAGCCGGTTTCTATTGCAGTTAACACACTTCGTTCGCATTCTTCGGTACTGGTTACCTGATATACACCAAGCCCCAAAATGGGCATTTCTATATTGTTATTTAATGTTACTTTTTTCATTATGTTTCTATTTCTTTTATTGTTTTAAATCGTTGAAGCATCGATTACATAGCGATACCGTGCTTCTTTGTTTACAATTTTTTCCCAGGCATCATTAATATCTTCTGCCTTTATTAACTGGATTTGCGGATAGATTTTCATTTGAGCACAGTAATCCACTACTTCCTGTGTTTCGGGAATACCCCCAATTAACGAACCATTGAAATTGACACGGTTGAAAATCATGTTGAAGTTGTTAATAGTAAGCTCACCATTGACAGGTTGCCCTACTTGTGTAAAGTAACCGTAAGGCTTTACGCAATCAATGTATGAGGACATTTCATAAGCATATGGGATAGTGGAAATCATGTAATCCAATTTCCCCTTCCATGGTTTAAAGCTATCTGCACCGCTCACTACAATTACTTCTTTCGCTCCAAACTTTTTACTGTCCTCCACTTTTGATGCCGTAGTAGTGAAGACATAAACTTCTGCACCTTTTGATACAGCCAATTGAATAGCCATGTGACCCAAGCCGCCAATACCAGCTACGCCCACCTTATCACCTTTTTTGATTTTAGCATGCATTAAAGGAGAATAAGTGGTGATACCTGCACAAAGCAAAGGAGCTGCATGTTGCAAGTCTAAATTGTCAGGAATTTTAATTGCGAAATGGTCTCTTACCACAAGGTTATTAGAATAACCTCCTTGTGAAATTCCTGTAGGTGATGATTTATCCGGTGAACCATAAGTGCCAGTAAAACCAGTTGTTTCGCAATGATGTTCTTCTCCTTTTTTACAGCTTTCACATTCCATGCAACTATCAACCATACAACCTACACCTGCTTTATCACCTACTTTGAATTTGGTTACATTTTTTCCTACTGCTGCTACAATACCAGCAATTTCATGACCCGGAACCTGTGGGTATTGTTGCGGACCCCAATGCCCTTTCATTTGGTGAATATCTGAATGACAGATGCTTGAATATTTAATATCAATCAGAATGTCATTATCTCCCAATGGTCTGCGTTCAAACTCCCAAAGGCTTAATTTACCGGAACTGTCTTTTGCGGCATAGGCTCTTGATTTAATGTTGTTGCTCATATTTTTAAAATTATTTGTTTGTGAAAGAAGTTGTAAAGGGTTTGTAACTATTAAAGCTGCACCAGCCAATGCTGTTTGCTCTATAAATTTTCTTCTTGATGATTGATTGTTTTTATTTGCCATAGCCTTATCAATTAGTTGTATTTATACATTCATTTATTTAATCGGTATAACTTTTACAGTAGCTTCTTTGGCACGGGTACTAATCATTGAGGACAGGTATGGGTTTTTAGCATACTTTTTTTTGTAAGCTTCATCAATTTGTTCATTGATACTGCCGTTAACTTTTTCAAAATTCACATCCTTAACCATACCCGCTGCATGAACACGACCTGCCTTTTGTGCAATAGCTGATTGATACCAGCGGGATTTAATGCCATTATAAGCCCGTACATATAAATCATCATTCACTACTACTGCCCATATCCATGTAGGTGTGCCATAAGTAACACCATCGGAACGGAAAGGCGATATTTTTAAGTCATCTGCTTTGTTTATATTTTGTAATTCTTCCAATGAGAATTTTGTATTTACTGAATCCATTTTTATTATTTGTTTTTTTAAAATTTTGACAAGACGCTTCTTGCAGTATCTGCCTGAGTTTTATTAATACTTTCTTCAATCAGGCTAAATACTTCCATCAATTGCATTTTTGTAATACCTGTATTTATTCCCATTGAAATGTGGGCTTGCAACTGCGGCTCAACACCGGGCATTGAAGCCAAAGCCGAAATTGTAACCAACTCCCTTTGCTGATAACTCAAAACATCGCTATTAAAAATATCGGCAAACAAATGTTCCTTCAGAAAAGCATCAATACGAGGTGCAAACTCGCCAAAACCCAGAGCCGGTTTGGACTGCGAAACTTTGGTAAGAACTTCTAAAACCTTTCTGCCTTGTTCATATTTGTCTGATGATGTGTCTTCAATAATAATTTGTTTTCCTATGCTGTCTGTTATTCCTTTTGCCTTTCTTTCATCCAATACGACTTTAAAAGTATTAAGAGCATTGAGACTTCTTGGAAAACCACAATAGGCATAGAGCTGTACCAATGTTTCCTTAATCTCGTTAATAGTTAGACCAGAATCCAATCCTATATTTAGCTGCATTTTTAATTGCTGCAAATTCCCTGTTGCCGTTAATGCAGAAATATTTACAAGGCTTTGCTGCATTGGACTCAAGGTTGGATTTGTAATAATATTTTGCTGTGCGTACATTTTAGTAATGCTTACTGTGAGAACAAAAAGAATTAGCCAACGAAGGGTTTTGTTTTTCATCATCACTAACAAACTTTATTTTTTGTTTGCTGCTTTATATTCCTCGTCTGTAACAGGATTTAGCCATACAGCGTTTTCCTCTCCTGCGTAATTAGTAATAGCAATGTGAATCATTTTGCTTTGAGCTGTTGCTCCATGCCAATGTTCAATGTTCTCCGGAATATTCACTACATCACCTTTCTTAATGACCTGTGCCGGCTTTCCTCTCTCCTGATATATGCCTTCACCTTCGGTTACAATCAGTACCTGTCCTTTGGGGTGTGTATGCCAATTGGTTCTTGCGCCGGGTTCAAATGTTACTGCACCAGCAGAGAAATTATTATTCTTATCCTTTGAAATCATTGGATACAAAAATGCAGTGCCTGTAAACCATTGATTTGGCAACTGTTGCCCTTTAGGGAAAATTGAGGTATTGTTATTTGTTGTCATTTTGGAAGTGTTTTTAGTACTGTTGCAAGCTGTTACTGTAACAGCTATAATCAGCAATTGAATTAACTTGAATTTCATACTGCAAAGCTCGCAACTATCTAATGCACCCGGTTTATACAGAATACTGTTCTTTTTACCATTTTTACTGATTATTACTAAACTGAGCCAAAACAGCATTTAGAATTACTAAATTGCAGAGAGAAAATTTAAGATATGGAAGAGATAAGGAAAATTGGAAATGTAAAGGACTATAACAAGTGCCTTGGCGTAGACACCCTGCACCCGCTTGTAAGTATTGTGAATTTTGACGATTTACCTGAGGTACAGACTCATAGACTTAATATGAGTATTTACGCTGTATTACTCAAAAATATCAAATGCGGTGATTTACGTTACGGCAACAGTCATTATGACTATGCAGATGGCACATTGATTTTTATTGCTCCAGGTCAGTTATATGGTGTGGATAGCAAAGGGACTACAGTAAGACCATCAGGATATGCTTTGGTTTTTCATCCGGATTTGATTGCCGGAACCTCATTAGGGAAAAATATTAAAGACTATACCTTTTTTTCCTATGAGGTTCAAGAAGCCCTGCACCTCTCCAAGAAAGAAAGGAGGACGATCATTGATTGCTTTAATAAGATTAATGATGAAATAGACCAAAATATTGATAAGCATAGCAAGACACTTATAGTATCAACAATTGAACTTCTTTTAAACTACTGTCAGCGTTTTTATGACCGACAATTTATAACACGAAGCACTGCCAATAAGGATATACTGACCCGATTTGAAAACCTATTGAACGATTATTTCAAAACAGACAGGTCAAGTACTTTGGGATTACCAACTGTTGCCTATTGTGCAGATGCACTACATCTATCACCAAATTATTTTGGAGACCTAATAAAAAAGGAAACAGGCAGCACTGCTTTGGACTATATACAAACACGATTAATTGATGAGGCAAAAAATCGGATATTTGACAGAAGCAAAACAATAAATGATGTTGCTAATGAATTAGGCTTTAAATACCAACAACATTTTACAAGGTTGTTTAAACAAAAGGTTGGAGTTACACCTAATGAGTACAGACATTTGAATTAACCTCTTACAGAAACCAAAGACTTTCCCTGCCAAAGTCCGGTAACTTATCATGTTGAAAATGGGGGTAAATTTCTGCAACCATTTCAGGGTATTTGATTGTAACTGGCAAACTCTGCTGATTGGTGCTTTTCCAATACATACGGCTGAACTGATATACCTGGTCTATCAGCTCCCGTACCACTTCTACATCCTGCACCAATTCTTCTTTGGTGGCTTTGATGGATACTTTTATCGGGAAATGGTAGTCTCTGGGTTTTAGGGTTGCCCGTTCATCGTAACGAGTGTTGTTGAAGAGCAAATATTTGTTGTAGCCCACTTTTACATAAGTGCCGCTTACGGGCATTTTGCAAGCACTTTTTATGTCGAAGCCGATGAGTTCCTTGCTGTCGGTTTTGTTGATGGTGACTACTATTACGGGTATGTCTCTTGCCCCGATGCTTTCGAGCATATCAAGGATGGGCTGCAATTCGTATCTGTTGGATATTTCCTTATAAAAGTGAATAATGACCCGTTTGGCCTCCTGATTCTTTTCAATGAAGCGTTCTACGGCATTTTGTATGGAACCTGCCAACATGATGGGTTCATCATCCCGGAAACAATCGAAGCCTTCAAATGTGCCTTCGTTGCTGAAGCAGAATGCACTGCCCAGAAAGCGGTGTGTTGCTCCCTGTGGCTTAAATGCACCAATGCCAATGATGATTTCTTCTTCTCTTACCCTTGCCAAACGCCAGGGGATGCCGCCAATTTTGGCCAGCAAAGCCACATAGATATTGGGCATGAAGTAGTAGAAATCTTCCCGGCCCAAATGCTCCCGGTACACCACCTGCGATGAAATGCCTTTGTGGAGCAACTGCTCTTTGATTTTGTAATAGGCATTGTGCTGCGGATGATCTTTATCGGATTTTGGAATGGGGGTAATGTAGATGGCTACATAGGTGGTATTGGGTGCTGCAACAAAGTTTTTTAGCTGTGCCGATACTTCTTCAAAAATGGTATCGGTGTTTTCAAATACAATCCGCTTGTCTCTGGCAATGCTCAGGGGCTGGTTGATGAACTTTTGCAGGTTCTTGGTGTGCTTCATTTCATTATTCACCTCTTTGTGCCAGCCGTTGGTAATGTACTCGTAAAACGTGTCTTTGATAAACTCCCCATCATCTTTATGGTAAATGAAGAACAGCTTTACATGGTTCTTGGTAAATGCTTTCAGTGGCTTGTGCAGGATGATGCCTGAGCCCGGATTGATATGGGTGTTTTCCAGGAACTGCAATTCGTTGGAATCTTCGGAGGTACGATATACTTTGTTGGCGGGCACTTTATAGAACCCGTCTTCTGATATGTGGATGAGCTTTTTGAAGGCAGGGGTATTGATGTAGTTTTTGTAAAACCACTCTAATTGTTTCAGGTAGGGTTTGTAGCGGTTTTCAATCACAATCTCATCGGGTTCAATATTAAACTCCTTTTTCAGCGGATTGCTCAATACCGGAAACAGGGTTTCTATCTGCTGTTTCACCGCATCCGGCATTTTATCGTAGCGGTAAATGGTGCCGTTGCAGTTGATGAGGTTGTATTTGGAGGTGTCAAAGTCTGGAATATCGGCAATGCTATGTTTCAGTACTTTGGAAGTGCCATCGTAGGCCAATACGATTTCAAAGCCTTCAGAAACCTGCTTGTACTGTACCTTGACGGTGAATTTATTGTACTGCCTGTATTGTTCGTGCTGTACATCGGTGTCTTCCAGCCACACTTCCACATCTTCGGTGAAATTGGGAAATACAATGGCTGCTTCTATGGTTTTGAAATGGCTGAGAATGATGTGCCGGAAATAGTGAATGGAAAAGCCAATGGCTTCTGTGAAAACAATGTTCTTTACAATTGCTCCTTCCCGTGGGGTTGAAAATCGCTGTAGTAGTTTTTGTGCTTGGCTTCTCTGCCCTCGGGGAATGATTCAAACAACCTATCCCAATAGATAGGGGCAAAGCCCTTCTGCTTTTCGCCATAGAAAGCAAAGGTTTGCTTATCAAGTAATGGTTTGAATGGGATAATATTGAGTTGAATCTGTTGCATTTAATTCTTTTTCTTTTTGGATTTATCGGTTATCTTCTTTACTTCTTTCTCAAAGTCACTTACAAAATTTCTATCCTGAATGACTCTGAATTTTTCATATTCTTTCTCTGCCAGTTTCATGGCTACTTCATGGCTCACTTTACCTGCATCTTTTAAAATCTGGTATTCGTTGAGACAAAGGAAAGATAGTTACTTTCCGATACAGAACTTACTAAAGATATAATCCAGGCGATCTTCATTTGTAATTTCTCCGGTGATCTCTCCTAAAAAATGTAAACAGCGGCGAATGTCCAATGCGAGCAAGTCGCCGGGCAATTGATTGTCAAGTCCGCCTTTTATATCATGCAATGATTTTTCTACTTCCTGCAATGCAGCATAATGCCGTGCATTGGTAACAATTGTATTTTCGGTATGAATAGTTCCCTGAACCACTTTGTCAACAAGGCGTTCTTTCAACACATCGATTTGTTTGTTCGATTTGGCAGCGATAAAAAATACGCCATCACCTGAAAACTTTTGTTGTGCTGCCTCTTCTCCTAATATATCCACTTTATTACCTACCATCAGGTAATTTTTATTCTGTTCCTGTACCTGCAGTAATGCAGTTTCGAGTTCTGTTTTTGATTCGGTGTTTACATCAAACAAATAAAGGACAAGATCGGCCTGTTGCATCTTCTCCATGCTTTTCTCAACACCAATCACTTCAATGGCATCTGTACTCTTGCGGATGCCTGCTGTATCAATTAACCGAAATAAAATTCCATTGATGTTGATCACTTCTTCAATCGTATCTCGTGTAGTCCCGGCAATTTCACTTACAATAGCCCGGTTCTCATTCAGCAATGTGTTCAGCAGTGTAGATTTACCGGCATTGGGTTTTCCAACAATGGCAACACTTACTCCATTCCTGATCACATTACCTAATTGAAATGACCGTAACAGATCTGTAGTAACTTTTTGCGACCGATGGATGAGTTCGTAAAACTTTGTACGGTCGGCAAACTCTACATCTTCCTGGCTGAAATCAAGTTCCAGTTCAATTAATGCAGAAAAGCTGATTAATTGATCCCTCAACTCTTTTAATACAACCGAAAAACCTCCACGTATATTATGCAAGGCCGTTTTTTGCGATGCTTCTGTATTACTGGCAATAAGATCAGCAACCGCTTCTGCTTGTGTAAGATCAAGTTTTCCTTTTAGGAAAGCACGTTGTGTAAATTCACCGGGCTTTGCTAAACGTGCACCATGTTTTACAACGGTATTGATTACCTGTTCCTGTATATATGGGGAACCGTGGCAGGAAATTTCAATCACATCTTCTCCCGTATAACTTTTTGGATTTTTAAATAACGAAAGCACTACTTCATCCAACACCTTCTCTCCATCTTTCAACAATCCAACGTGAATGGTATGTGAAGCCTGTGCTGATAAATCTTTCGATGGAAATAGTTTGTTTACAATCTCAATTGTTTTTGGACCGCTTAAACGGATCACTCCAATTGCCCCTACTCCGTGTGGTGTCGCCAATGCAACAATGGTATCGTCCCAGCCAACTAATTTTCCCAGCATGCTGCAAAAATAACCTCCGGCCGGTGATTCGCAGCATCAGTGGTTGGTTTTGTCTTCGAGCAGCACATATTTCTTTATTCCGGTGATGGTCATTTCGTCCAACACATCAACAATTTCCCGGTAGTTGGTTTGAGCCGTAGGTTGTATGAGCACGGTGTATTGCTCATCAGTACCTAATTGAGCAATGATGCGTCCCCGTTTATCCAGCAAATGCCTGCGCAGCGATTGCTGTTGATACAGGTGTGTACTTCCCTTAGCCAATACATGTGTTTCGTTCCCTTCAAGATAATCAATGCGACCATTTTCCAGCATCGTAAGTGTAATGGTTGCAGACAATGGTGCGTGTGTACCTTCACCTTCATCGGGTACATGTAACCCAAATGCTTTGGGTTCCAACAACGAAGAGGTAAATACAAAAAATGTGATCAGCAGAAACCCAAGATCAACCATTGGTGCAAAATCTATCCGGAGATTATGCTTTGCGGATGCATTTTCAATTGAAGACATAAGCGTTATTTTCTATTGAGATGAGAACAACAACAAAATCCATAACAGCAGTTTTAATAAAGCTTCGATAAACCCACCCCTGCCTCCGTAAGTAGTGAAAACAAAAATCCCCATCGGAAAAACCGATGGGGAACTTGCTTGTATATTCCTTCTTGAAAAGGTCTTAGGGTTGTTCGTCTGGCAGACGGAACGTAATCTTTTGACGACGCCATGCTTTTACCTGACGGCCGTTTTGAATAGCAGGAATCCATTTAGGTCCTTTGCGTATTGCATCTGTTGCAATACGTGCAAGAACTGAACCTTTCATAGTTAATGCTTCTACATTACTTACGTTACCTTCTCTGTCCACGATGAACTGCACCTCACATGTACCTGCCTGACCATCATCAACGAGATCATCAATGTTTTTCTCAACGGCACGTTGTACATATTGGTTCCATTTGCCTTCCCCACCAGGGAACTGAGCTTCCACTTCCACTTTGGTAAATACCTGGTTGGGATCTTCTTTCGGAGCTTCCACTACTTTTGTTTCTTCTTCCACTTTGGGAGGATTTACAATTTCTGGATCCTTGATACCTTCCTGGTCAATTTTACCAACGTTGGTAATTTCTTCCTGTTCCTTCACTTCGTTTTTCTCTTCAAACTTTTCGTCTTCTACGATTTTTGGAGGAGTAAACTTCGTGATTTCAATTTTTGGTGGCTCCTGCTTGGGAGGTGGCGGGGGAGGTGGCTCAATTTTTTGAGGCTCCTCCTGTTTAATTTCTGCGAGGGTAACATCGGTCACCTTCACTTTTGTTTTACTATCGTTACCAACACTGCGTCCAATAATAACGCTGATGAAGATCAACAAGGCTAACCCTGCTGTTATCAACAACGCTGTTGTTAAACGGCGACGATAATTTTTGCGGAGTTCATAAGCACCGTAATCCTTGTTCCTGCCATCAAACAGGATATCAAGAAGATCGGCACTTAATATTTTATTTACTTCCATAATGAATGATTGTGTTTTGAATTAGATGCAAACCGCTTTATTTTCCATACGCTTATTGTCCGCCCGCAGCTGGGGTTCCGGCTTCCGTAACGCCAATGAGCGCTTTTTCACCGTCAGCTATGTCCACAATTGCATATTTTTTAATTTCAAGAATCTGCATTTCATCCAGCATATCCACCACGTTTTTATAATTGGCCTCCTCGCTGGGTTTTATGATCACCACAAAATCCTTTTCAGGCGTATTGGCCTTTTTTTGCAGCAATTGGTTGCGGATTTCTTTGAAGTTGGATGACTTAAAGTTTGATCCGTCTGCCTCCAGCTGACCTTCGTAATAATACACAAAGTTATTTTTGCTGAGTAAAACAGTAAACGCTCCGGAAGCCTTTGCCTGTGTTAACTCTTCATCTTTGGCACTATCATCGGGCACATTCAGCTTAAACGCTTTTGGAGTACTCATGGTTGAGGTGAATACGAAAAAGGTAATCAGCAAAAAACCAAGATCCACCATTGGTGTCATGTCCACCTTCGTGTCCTTACGGGCTTGCTTTTTGACCCCCGGGCCTTTCTTATGGCCCCCACTATCCGGTGCTGATACATCTGCTCCCATAGTACAGTGATTTTATTTGTTTGAAAAATGATTCGTTACTGTGGATTTCTTGTTTTAAATAGTGGCGTACCTGGAGGAACACCTTCCATTGCAGTAACCAATTTGAAAGAGAATACCCCGTTTTTCTTAAATGCTGCTAATACATTTTTGAAATAAGGATACTTCGTTGCATTATCACCATTCAGCATTACGTTGGCAGGGCGGCGACCACCAGTACCGGTAAGCAACGCATTCAGGTATGTATCTAATTGGTTATTCAGCGTATCCTGTACAGGAATTCCAGGTTGCTTAAACGATTTATATTCCTCATCGCTAAAGCCAAGGAAACTTTTAAGCCCCTCAACAGGAACGCCGATTCCACCAAGTGCAAACTTTTTAAAATTGGCAATTTCCGCTGGTGTTAAACCCAAACCTTTCTGGCGACTAAGCACTTCTGCTGTGAGCTGTGCTTTTTCCTGACCATCCTTATCAGAGCTGAAACTGATGAATACCCGTCCGTCTTTATCAAATGTTACTTTAAAGACATCTTTATCAGCCACATTTTCGGATGATACAGATTTAGGATTATCAATTTCAACCACTTCGGGTGGTTTAAATTTTGTTGCCATAATAAAGAACGAGAGGATGAGGAAGGCAACGTCCACAAAGGCCGTCATATCCACCCACGTACTTTTTCTGGATATTTTATTAAGTTTTGACATTACTTGCTCTTTTTGAAATACAATGATTCAGATTCAGCTAAATTCCACAACGGGCCACGGATTTTTTTTCCGAGCCGCTGTTCTTATTTATACTGAGTGGCAAAACTTTGAGTTAAGGTAAAGCTGGTTTCGTCAATACCATACGTGATTGAATCGATCTTTGTAGTAAAGATGTTATACATCACAAGGGCAAAAGATGAAGTAGCGATACCAAGTGCCGTGTTATAAAGGGCTTCAGAGATACCTAACGCCAACGCACCGGCATCACCACCACCGCCTTCAGTACCCAAGGCCGCAAATGAACGGATCATACCCATTACCGTACCTAAAAGGGCAATAAGAGTACCAAGTGAAGTAAGAGTAGATAAGAATACCAGATTCTTGGACAACATCGGAAGTTCAAGCGCTGTAGCTTCTTCTACTTCTTTCTGAATAGCCGCTACTTTCTGATCGTGATCAACATCTGTAGCCGTTGACATTTCACGGTATTTTTTCAAACCTGCCTTCATTACGTTTGCAATAGAACCTTTTTGCTTATCGCACTCAGCTAATGCTGCATCTACGTTTTTGTTTGCAAGGTGATATTGCACTTTACGAATGAAATCAGTTGCATTACCTACGCCCATTGCTTTTCTGATTGTGAGGTAACGCTCAATTGAGAATACAAATACCATCAGGAATAATCCGATAAGGAAAGGTACAATGATACCACCTTCGTAAATGGCATTTAATGCTCCTTTTGGATGCTTATGTTTTGGCCAGAACCAACCTTCTGTTGCCGGCTGCTCAAAACCACTCGGGTTACCTAAAATAAAACGCCAGATGATGTAACCTGCAATAATACACACGATAGGTGCAATCCATGAAATAATGTTGCTGCTTTGCTTTGCTTGACCTGAAGTTGCAGCCTTTGCTGCCGTTGGTTTAGTTTCAGCCATGACAATTGATTTTTTGGTTTTTAATTAAGTAAGTTTTAAATCTTTAATAGTGGTACAATTCTATGAAATTTTCCTTTTCAAAAAATCAAACCATTTCCCTCATTCCGGGTGGCACAAGTTAGGGAAATATTTATTTTCACCAACTTCCTGCCATTTTAATTTTTTCTTTTCTCTATCAATCGTTTGCGCCATTTATCACAAATCGCCGTCTGTCCTTAACTTTTTCCATTCGTTGCTTGTATAGCTTGGGATTCGGTTATTCCGATTATCTTCAAGCGATTTTTTTAAACCCCATAAAAAGTATGATGAAAAATGTAAAATCGGCATGCCTGCTCCTTTTCCTGAGCGGTGCCTTAACTACTGTGGCGCAAAACAGGCCCGGTAACCCGCCAACCGGCACACAACCGCCAACCGGCATGATGCCTCCAACGGCTCAACGTCCAACAGCAGGACCGAAGCCTTACAAAGAAGTGATTACCGACAAAGCCAAAACCGACGATGGTTTGTTTAAGGTGCACATGGTTGATGACAAATGGTATTTTGAACTTCCGGATTCCTTGCTCAACAGAGACATCCTCATCGTTACACGCATTTCAAAATCAGCAAGTGGCCTCAGCAATGGCTTTTCTGGTTATGCCGGCGATATTATTAATAATAATGTAATTCGTTTCGAAAAAGGACCTGCTAACAAAGTGTTCCTGCGCCGTGTTTCCTTTGATCAACGTGGTACCGATGCCAATGGCATGTACAATGCTGTTGTCAATTCAAACATACAGCCAATTATGCAGTCATTTGCTGTGAGTGCGTTTGGCAGAGATTCCGTTACCAACACACGCTCTACAGTAATTGATATGACCGATTATATTGCTGGAGATAATGATGTATTGTTTTTCAATACCGGTTCAAAAGCAAGTCTTCAATTGGGTGCTATCCAATCCGACAAATCTTACACAACGGGCATCAAGTCGTACCCAATGAACATTGAAATCAAAACCGTAAAGACATACGGACGTGGAGCTGCCACTCCGGGTGCGCAGGCAAACCCGTTTGCTGCAGCTGCCCGTAGCGCTAACTATACATTAGAATTAAACAGTTCCATGTTGCTGTTACCAAAAACACCGGCCAAGCCTCGTTACTACGATCCCCGTGTTGGCTACTTTACAAGACGCTATACTGATTTCGATGCAAACCCACAGGGTGTAAAAGAAATTCAAATGGCGGTTCGCTGGAAGCTTGAACCAAAAGAGGAAGACATTGAGAAATACAAGCGTGGTGAATTGGTTGAACCAAAGAACCCCATCATTTATTACATCGATCCGGCAACACCAAAAAAATGGGTGAAGTATTTGATCGATGGTGTAAACGATTGGCAGGCTGCGTTTGAAAAAGCAGGTTTTAAAAATGCCATCATGGGTAAAATGGCTCCCACAAAACAGGAAGACAGTACCTGGAGTTTGGAAGATGCACGCTTTAGTGCCATTGTGTACAAGCCAAGCGAAGTAGCCAATGCAAGTGGACCAAACGTTCACGATCCCCGCAGCGGACAAATTCTGGAAAGCCATATCAACTGGTATCACAATGTAATGAGCCTGTTGCGTAACTGGTATTTCATTCAAACAGCTGCTGTTGATCCTGGCTCACGTACAATGGTATTTGATGATGAGTTAATGGGTCAGTTGATCCGTTTCGTATCATCACACGAAGTTGGTCATACATTAGGTCTTCGTCATAACTATGGTTCTTCTTCAACTGTTCCTGTTGACAGTCTCCGCAACAAAGCATGGGTAGAAGCAAACGGACACACTCCTTCTATTATGGATTATGCACGTTTTAACTACGTAGCACAACCGGAAGATAATATTTCACGTCTGGGCTTGTTCCCACGCATTGGTGATTACGACAAATGGGCAATCGAATGGGGTTACCGCTGGATGCCTGATTACAAAACGGCTGAAGCAGAAGTTCCGGTGTTGCAACAAATGACCACTGAGCGTTTGAAAAACAAACGTCTTTGGTTTGGTACCGAAACAAATCCTGACGATCCCCGTTCACAAAACGAAGACCTCGGTAACGATGCGATGAAAGCAAGTGGTTATGGTATTAAAAACCTGCAACGCATTGTTCCCAACCTGATCAACTGGACCAAGCAACCGAACGAAGGTTACGATGGCCTGGAAGAAATGTACAACCAGGTGCAAGCACAATTTGGACGTTACATGGGACATGTTGCAAAAAACATTGGCGGTATTTATGAAACGCCAAAAATGACCGAACAACAAGGACCTGTGTATGAGTACACACCAAAAGCTACGCAGAAAGAAGCGATGAGTTTCCTAAGCCAGCAGTTGTTTACAACTCCTACCTGGCTCATCAACAACGATATCTTCAGCCGTACGGGTATTAATCCGCAAACGGTGATCGCTAACAGACAGGAAGCTGTATTGAACCGCATCATCAGCGGATCAACGATGACCAAACTGTTTGCAGCAGAAGCAGCATTGGGCAACAGTGCTTACAAAGCAACAGAAGTAATGGACGATCTGCGTCGTTCGATCTTTAGCGAAGTATATTCTCGTAAAGCAACCGATGTGTATCGTCGTAATTTGCAGAAGATGTTTGTTGAACGTATCATTTCATTATTGCCTGGTGGAGCCTCACCGCTTACACTTGGCGGTGTTGGAATTTCGTTCCAGGTATCACCATCGCTCAATATCAAAAACACAGATGCGTTTTCGATCCTGAAAGGAACGTTGCGTACACTACGCAATGATATTAAAGTATCGTTACCATTAATTACTGATCCCATGACGAAACTGCACCTGCAGGATCTGAGTGATCGTATTACCGATATATTGGAGAAGAAATAAACATCTTCCTATATTTTTATGCCCGCACAAAAATATTGTGCGGGCATTTTTTTTACGAGAGTTTTTCATTTTTAACCAATATCCACATCTTGGTTACTACATTTCATAACAACCGCTGATTTAGATCGAATACAATAAATACGGTGTGGACTTCTATAAAACAAAAAAGGATTGTATATTGACCCGCAAAAAGATCTGTGGAATACATAAAACTACTTCGTCCGAAAGATTGGGCTAAAAATCTGTTCCTGTTTATACCGCTTTTCTTTTCAGGTGAATTTCTGGATACAGAGAAGATTAAATCACTACTTCTCGGTTTTGTTGCTTTTAGTTTTGTAGCCAGCTGCATCTACATAATAAATGACTATCGTGATATTGAGGACGACAAAAAACACCCTGTTAAATCAAGTCGTCCGCTTGCATCAGGCGCTGTAACAAAATCGATAGCCATTGTAATTTGTATTTGCTTGTTAATTGCCGGATTTGGGTTGTCGTTTTGGCTACGTGATAAATTTGCTTTTGTGCTGGCCATTTATTTCCTCATCAATCTTGGCTATTCTTTTGGACTAAAAAAAATACCGATCCTTGATATCATTATTCTTGCAATCGGTTTTGTGCTAAGGATTAAAGCAGGATCAGTAATAGCATTTATTCCTTTATCAGAATGGATTGTAATTATGGTATTTCTTTTATCAACATTTATGGCAATTGGGAAAAGAAGGGATGATGTACTGTTAAAACTAAATTCTGGTGTTGACATGCGGAAGGCTGCAAAAGGGTATAATCTTGAATTTATGAATGTATTACTTGCACTTGTGTCTGCAGTTATTATTGTTGCCTACTTTATGTATACAATGAGCACAGAAGTAATTTTACGAATGGGGACTCACAGGCTTTATTATACTTGTCTCTTTGTTATGGCTGGCATCATGCGATATCTACAAATAATCTATGTTTCGGCTGACTCAGGCTCACCTACAAAAATTTTGTATAAAGACCGGTTTATACAGCTAACACTGTTACTATGGATCATTAGCTATGTAGCAATTATATACGTGAAAGACATTACAATTTTCAGCAATGAATAAGCGAATTGCATTTTTCGATTTTGATGGCACCATAACAACAAAAGATTCGCTCCTTGAATTTATTAAGTACAGCAAAGGGGTTCTGGCATTATACATTGGCTTTAGTTTGCATTTACACTATCTTATTGCATATAAGTTGAAGCTTATTTCGAATCAGAAAGCAAAAGAGAAAATACTTGCTCACTTTTTTGGGGGAATGAATATTGATGAGTTTACCCGTTACTGTCAAGCATTTGCTACAGAAAAAATCCCAGAATTGATCAGGCCTTCGGCTGTTTTAGAAATAAATCGTTTAAAAAAGGAAAATGTAACAATTGTAATTGTAACTGCTTCACCTGAAAACTGGATTAAAGATTGGGCAAATCATATCCAGGCAGATATTATTGCTACAAAGTTGCTTTATGTTAACGGAAAAATTACTGGGGAAATCGATGGTTTGAACTGTTATGGGAACGAAAAAGCAAGAAGAATCGTTGAAAAATATACGCTCGAGAATTATACTGAAATTTTTGCATATGGAGATTCGGCCGGAGACAAAGAAATGCTCGCCCTTGCTCACAAAGGCTTTATGAAGCCTTTCCGGTAATATTCATATTAATAAAGCTTTTGATAAAATAAACCTAACAAGATCGCAGGAAGATATGTTGCAGAATCCCTTACTTATCACAAATAGAAATATTCTGATTATTAGTATACAACCATGGTACTATGAGTTGGGGAGCAATTGTAAAAACATTGCTCTCGAGCTTAGCAAAAACAACAGAGTACTGTATGTAAATATCCCAATAACCCGAAAAACATATCTGTCTACCAGCAAATCGCATGGAATCGAAAAGCATTGCACGGTCATTCGGTCAAAATCAGAAACCATTCATAAAATCCAAGATAATTTATGGGAATTTTATCCTACTTCGCTGATTGAATCAATAAATAGCCTGCCATTCACTTCCCTCTTTCAGATCATTAATTCATTCAACAACCAACGGTTTGCGAAAGACATAAAAAAAGCATTAAAAAGAATGAAATTTGAAAATTTTATTCTTTTTAATGACAACGACATATATAATGGATTTTACCTGAAAGAATACCTGCAGCCAGATATATACGTGTATTACATGCGTGATTTTTTGCAAGGATACCCCTACTGGAAAAAACATAGCAAAGTATTGGAACCGAAGTTAATCCGAAAAGCAGATATCGTTGTCACCAACTCCCTGTACTACAGAGATTATTGTTTGCAATTCAATATGTGTACTACGTATATTGGACAAGGCTGTAAACTTGATCTTTTTAATCCGAAAAGTATAAACAAAATACCTGCAGAGTTAATGGAAATAAAAAAACCGGTTATTGGCTATGTGGGTGCATTAGATTCAACCCGGTTAGACCAAACAATTATTCGCACAATTGCAGAATCAAACCCTGAATGGCAAATTGTATTGGTTGGTCCGGAAGATGATACTTTTAAACAAAGTTCATTAAAAACATTGGCGAATGTGCATTTCTGGGGACGTAAACCAATAGAAACATTGCCGGCATATATGCTGGGGTTTAATGTTTGTATGAACCCTCAATTCGTAAACTTAATTACTCATGGCAACTACCCATTAAAAATTGATGAATATCTTGCAATGGGGAAACCGGTTGTTGCCACTGCAACAGCAGCTATGAAGTTATTTCAGGATTATGTGTACCTGGCACAGAATCCCGAAGATTACCCGGCCCTCATACAAAAAGCGTTGAAGGAACATACGAAAAGCAAAGCTGATGCTGGGGAGCAATTTGCAAAAAGCCATACATGGGAAAACAGTATTTCTGAACTCTATAAAGCCCTTTCCGCTTTTGAAAAAAAGCGAAAATAGGACGTACAAAATGACTGAAAATTAAATAAATCGAAATATTTCAATTTCAGCTCATTTAATGTATTTTTATATTCTTTCTATTATCCTATCGAACTAGCCGCCCTAACAATACTCCTCGAAAAACTACGACACGAATCGATATTTTCAACGCGGCTTAACAAACTAATCAATTCAACAAAGGTTTACAATCAAACAAAACATTATGAGACACAACTCTACTTTTTTCGTATGCTTATTCTTATTGTTAGCATTTGTTCAGTTTTCTTTTGCGCAGGTTAATGGGGATTATCGTTCTGTGAACGCACCTAATCCTGCCGGTGGTAACTGGAACGACATTACTAAATGGGAGCGTTTTAACGGAACTTCATGGGTTGCCGCAGCTACCCCCCCCTCCTCTGCTGATGAAACAATTACAATCAGATCAGGCGATAATATTCTATTAAATGTCCCTGTAACTGCAGATCAGCTTGTGATTGAAGCAGGCGGCACCTTATCCATTAATGTATTTTCATCCGTATCCGGTGGTAACGATTTAACATTAAACAACGGCCCGGGAACTGATTTAACAGTTAACGGATTATTGATTCTGCGGTCATTTAATGTAATAAATGGCCCCGGAACTATTGAAGTGAATGGCACTTTTAATTGGTTTAGTGGCACATTAGGTGCAGTTACGAATACTACGGCTGGTTCAACCACAAATTTCGACCTTGATTTTGCAAAAACTCTCTTGGCTAATTTTACAAATGGAGGAACAGTAAACTGGGCTACGGGCGTAAGTCCGGTAAACATTACTGTTACTAATTGCGTTTTTACGAATAATGGAACTTTGAATGAACAGTTTCAAGGTAACAGCGGATTCTTTAATGGTGGAGGTACTTTAAGTTTTGTAAACAATGGCACATTTCACAAAACCACTACTAATCAATTTGCCAACAGCAATATCCCATTTGTGAACACCGGAACGATCACAGGTCTTGGAGGAATGAACCTGAATTTTGCTTCAGTTACAAATTCCGGAACCGTTAGCCCAGGCAGTTCACCTGGAATTCTAAATTCTACAGAAAGCCTGATATCCGGACAGTCCACTACATTATTTATTGAGGTTGTAAACGGTTCGGGGGCTGGCACAGGTCATGATCAAATAAACCTGAACATAGGAGGTGCCGGTGTAACAAATTTATCAAACGCAACATTAACGGTGACTGAAGTAGGCGGGTTAGCCCCTTTTCAGTCTTACACAATCTTAACTACAAATGGTACTTTTTCTGGAACATTTGCTACTGAAAACATCCAATCTGGCTACACCATAACGTACAATGCCTCAAGTGTAGTTGTTACTAAAATTGCTTTCCCATTACCTGCTGTATGGGGAGATTTTACTGCAACAACAAAAAACAAAGCAGTAGAGTTAACCTGGACTACATTACAAGAAATCAACACATCGCACTACATCATTGAACATGCTTATAATGGAAGCGATTTCAAGGCAATCGGCACTATTCCAGCTGCCGGCAATAGTTCTGCTGTTCTTTCTTATAATTTCAGGCATACCAATCCAAATCAGTCAACAAATAATACATATCGTATAAAATTGGTTGATAAAGATGGTAAGATTGGCTATTCAATGGCACGTTCCTTACGTTTTAACAGAGGAAATGTTGTTGTGGTAACAGCAACACCAAACCCCTTTGTTAACTCACTCCAAATACAAGTGCTTGAAAACAATGCCCACATCAACATTGTTGATATTAACGGAAGGGTGCACAAATCAGTTCGGTTACAGCAAGGTGTACATACGATAAACACCAGTGAGTTGCCTTCAGGTGTTTATTATTTAACCGTTTACAGGGAAAATAAAGAAGTGGAAAATCAGCGTATCATTAAGTTATAGTTGGTATAATCAAATAACCGGTTTCGTCAAATAAAAAGAAGCTGTTCCAATTTGGAACAGCTTCTTTTTATTTGAAATGCATTAACTACTGTTTTATCAATTTCACAACTCTTGTTGTGTTTGGATCGATGTTTACATACACAAGATACATTCCTGCCTGAAACGTGCTTACGTCAATAGGCAATGTAAACTGATTAACATCTCGTTGTACTTGGTTTTGATATACCAATGCCCCGGCTCTTGTATATATTCTGATTAGAGTTTGTGTTCCTTTTGTTGGCGCCTCAATCAATAGGATGGTATTACTTACAGCTGGGTTAGGATAGATAGAGACATTTATTTCAGCAGTATTATCGCTGGGCTTAACGGTTACCAATACCGTATCTGTTGCTGTCGCCCCTTTGTTATCAGTAACTGTAAGTACAAATTGGTAAGTACCTTTTACTAAATTCAAAATTACTGTTGTGGGTTGTGAAGGAGATACAATTTCAAAAGTATCAGGTCCACTTACTTTGGTCCACTGATAAGCTGCAATACTGCCATCGGTATCAATACCAGTTCCAGATAAGATGCTGCTACTCGCAGGTAAAATAACCACCTGGTCTTCACCTGCCAAAGCAACAGGAACCAGATTGGCCGCATTAACTGTTACCTGTATCGTATCTCTGCCAACTGCTCCATTATTGTCTGTTACACGGAGTTCAAACAAATATACACCTTGTATAAGCGCCGATACATTTGTTTGAGCCAATGATGGATTAAGTATACTGCCGCTGGATGGACCACCGATTTTTGTCCACTGGTACCCTGCAATTGTGCCATCCGTATCTGTACCAGAACCATTTAATGTAACACTGGTTGCAGGTAATGTAATCGTTTGATTAGCGCCGGCATTCGCAACAGGTGCCTGATTTGCCACAGGAGCAGGATTAACTGTTACCTGCATGGTATCTCTGCCAACTGCTCCGTTATTATCTGTTATACGGAGTTCAAATAAATAAACACCTTGTGCCAATGATGTAACTGTTGTTTGTGCCAGTGCAGGATTTGTGATACTGCCGCTGGAGGGGCCTCCTATTTTTGTCCACTGATACCCTGCAATTGTACCATCTGCATCTGTACCAGAGCCATTTAATGTAACACTGTTGGCAGGTAATGTAATCGTTTGATTAGCGCCGGCATTCGCAACAGGTGCCTGATTTACAGCAGGAGCCGCATTAACTGTTACCTGCATCGTATCTCTGCCCGTTGCACCACTGTTATCTGTTACACGGAGCTCGAATAGGTAAGTTCCCTGCACAAGGTTATTGATGACCGTTTGAGGCTGTGAAGGTGAAACTACTGTAAACTGTGTTGGACCTGACACCTTTGACCATTGATAGGACGTTATCGTTCCATCAGCGTCAGCACCATTACCAGTTACTGTAACTGTATTAACTGGCAAAACGATCGATTGATCATTTCCTGCATTCGCAACAGGCAACCAGTTTTGATTGTCGGTGCAGTTTGTATTGTATATAACCGGAGTAACTTCTTCTCTAATCACATTAGGCACCCCTCCAAATGAGTTAACATTGTTACAAATGAAGTTTCCTGTCTTCTGAAATGTAGCTACATAATCTGCTAGTCCGATGCCTCCCGTAGGGTGTTTTCTTATTCCCAATGAATTTGATTTAATCCAAAATTGGGTACTATCTGTATTAAGAGTTGGTTTTGTTGCAAGGAAAATGGAATAAGGCCATGTTATTGAATTGGATATTACAGGCTCTGAAGATATACGAATACTGCTTTTCCCAGATGTCCATAAAATCCAGGAGTTTAAGAACCCACTGCTGTCAATTACATTGTTTTCTATTCGAAGTGGAACATTGGTTCCACTTCCTCCCATTGATGCAATGCCACATGTATATGTATTAATGATCGTATTGTGATGAACATACGCTTTTGTATAACTACCAATTGTGATCCCAGCACCTTGTGCATCATCTCCACTCATTCCACTATGCCTTACTGTGTTGTTGTAGATTTCACTGATGCCGGTACTTGCACTTGCCAATTGAATACCTGCCCGCCCGGTGCTGTCAACAATATTATTGTAAACTTTAATATTCCCCATTCTGGGCGGACGTGGGTAAGTTGTTACACCATTACATACCACTGGCCTTGGCGAGTAACTGGATGGCCCGTTATCCGGAGATGTATTGCCGATATACATACCTTGATTCCAAGTTTTAACGATCTTATTGTCGTGAATAGAAATGCTATCCATCACCCAATTCGGGAAATTATATTGAGGATCACATCCTCCGTCTTCTTTAATATTCATACCGGTGCCTGCATTGCTAATGTGAAGATTGCTTACTTCAATATTTTTTGAGCGGCCGGTTACAGAAAATGCAAAAGATCCGTTGATAAGTGAGTCCGATGGATAAGGTTGAATCCGAAATCCGTAAGTATCTGTTGGAGACCCTGTTCCAATAACTTTTACATAAGAGCAATTATAGAGTGATATCTGACTTAGATGCCCACCCTGAATTTTAACTTGTCCGCCTTTATTCATTACAACAATCGGACATGATGGAGTACCGTGTCTGTTAGCCAAATAAACATAGTAATACGTGTAACGGGAGTCAAGAAAAAGAGTATCGCCTGGTTGTAAATTCAATGAATTGTAATACCCTCCATCTCCTACAGGAAGAACTGTGTAAGACTTCCCTCCACAAGATGAAGTTGATTGGGTGGTAACTGCGTTTACTGAAACCTGTACAGTATCTCTTCCAATTGCTCCCGAATTGTCAGTAACCCGCAATTCAAAGCTATAAGTTCCCTGTGCAAGATTGGTAACAGTTGTGGCGGCCTGTGTTGGAGCGGTAATGGTAAACTGTGATGGACCTGAAATTTTTGTCCATTGATAAGCAGCAATTGTACCATCCGCATCTGTACCCGTACCGTTTAATGTAACACTGTTTGCTGGCAAAGTTATTGTTTGATTTGTCCCTGCATTTGCAACCGGTGCTTGATTGGCAGCTACACTTACTGTAACGGTTATAGTATCTGTTGCTGAAGCTCCGCTGTTATCTGTAACTCTTAAAACAAATTGATATGTGCCTTGCACAAGGTTGGTAACTGTAGTTGTGGCCGATAAAGGGGTGGTAATTGTAAACTGAGAAGGACCAGCTACTTTGCTCCAGGAGTAGGAGTTAATCGCATACCCTGCAGAAGGAGTTGCAGTTCCGCTAAGTGTTACAAAACTTATTGGCAAAGTAATTTGAACAGGTGAGCCTGCCACTACAGTAAGAAACTGATTTGCAACCGGTGCGGTTGTTCGCTTTGAAAGCAGCAGCCACTCATATAAATTTAAACTATCCTGCGTTTTTCCTGTCCCTCTAACCGCCGATCCATTTGCATTTGGAACCACTGGTATCCCTCCATTATTACATCCATTGGTACAGTTTCCACTTCTTCCATAGTAGCTTGTTGTTGGCCTGAAAGCAGGGTCAAAAGCTCTGCCCCAAGCGGAATGACCAACACCAGTAATTACCGTTAATTTATTAGGGAGGGTAGGAAGAAGCATGTTTGTGCTATCGTGATAACGGACATCTGTTGACAAAAGATAATCCTGATCACCGGCAATGGTCCACATTGATACTCCATACCTGGAACCAAATCTTAGTCCGGCTTCTACTTGCTCTGCAGTATATCCGTTTGAAGCGTTTGTACCGGCACTGCTAGCTGTAGCCATGGCAGCGAACTGCTTGATAAAGTTACTATCTCTGCTTCCAAATGTTGAAAACACACCGCCTCCACCTGCTGAAAGCCCTGTCAGGTATATCCTTGTCGTGTCAACCCTATAACGGCTCAGGATAGAAGGTAATACATGTTTCAATTCAGTATAATTCAGGCTCCACGTAGCAGCCTGTGGCGATACCACAATAAAACTATCCTGAACGCCAGTTAACGGATTTGTTGCAACTGCATTCCATCCATCAGCAATTCTTCCGGATACTGAACGTGGAGATGCCGTGTATAATTTTGACAGGGAAGACACCGTAGTTCCGGTTTCTCCGCTTCCGTGAAGAAAAATAATAAGAGGATAACGCCTTGCAGTACTGTTATAAGTCTGCGGCAACCATGTTAATCCATAAACCTGACCACCTGAATTGTTAATGGGAAATTGATCTACATTTTGGCGTCCCATCACCGTTTGCCCTTTGAGTTGGGACAGTAAGGAAATGCTTAAAAAAAGCGAAATAAAAAATTTCATAGTTGACGGATATTGGATTGTAAAGAAAATTTATATTGGATATTGTAAACTTCGCCTACGTTGATCATAGAATCTGTAAAAAAAGTAATAAGTTTTTATAAATCTGTTGGAATTGCAAAATATGTTAAAAAAATAAATAAAAATTAGTACTTCAAATACCAAATTTTATGCCACCTGCCCTGCAATACCTCTTATACACTGACTTATTTTTTTGATATTACTTTTTTACTAATAAACCCGAAAGGTTTATTGACAAATTTATCTGTTTTTTATTTCTCTTTAACCCGCATAACTCCCCTGTTTTCAATCAAGTGATTACTGTAAACGATTGGGGATTCTACGATTACTTTACCGAATAGCACCTTGGGTTTACTACGTTTTCTAGAAATAATCGCTAATTCAAAAATACATACAAGCGTAAGGATGCCTCAAAACAACTGTTTTTGTGGAGAGTATGTTGATAAAATAAACTCCTGCTGAAGGCTCAACTATGCCCTTGAAGGTTCAACAAAAACCTGGCTTTCTTACAACACCTGAAAAAGTTGTTTTATTGGTTAGCTTCCATAAGTCTGATGATGATGTGTCTGTTTCCAAAAGCCTTAAACTGCTTTCATTTTCCATGGCAGAATTATTTTTGTAGGTTTACAATTCCAGACATTCTAAAACATTACTATTGAAGAAGTATTTTAATTCCTATTGGTTCAGGTCGGCTTACTATTCTTTTTTACAACGATTTTCTCTAACTCTTTTCGGTCTGGCAAATTTTATGCTACTTGTGCGGCTGTTGTCTATAAATGAAATGGGGGCATGGGCCCTCTTTCTAACTATTACAACGCTTTTTGAAAATACGAAAACAGGTTTATTAAAAAACGCTCATATCAAATTTGCCAGCGGAAGTGTTGCGGCTAAAGCCAAATATGAAATTGCGTCGTCCTCGTTGTTAGTAAATCTAGGAATAAGCCTATTTTTTATTTTGCTTATACTCACGTTTGGAAAGGGTTTGGCAGGCCTATTAAATGCGGGGAACGATATGGTTACACTGCTGATCTGGTTTATACCGGGCTTGGTTGCAATGGTTTTCTTTTCGCATTTTGAAGCTGTTCAACAATCACATTTTGATTTTAAGGGGGTATTTGCAGGCGGTTTGGCAAGGCAAATGTGCTTTTTCCTTTGCCTTGTGATACATTTTCTGCTTGATATACCTGTAACAATGTTGTTGCTTGGTTTATATCAATCCACATGTGTTATTATCGGAACTGTTGTATTGTACCTGTATAGCAAAAAATATCTGGCACACCGTTTCACCCCTACAAAGGAGTGGATAAAAAAGATGCTGGGTTATGGTGGCTACATCTTCGGGTCGAATGTTGTTTCAAGTATTTTCGCAAATATCGAACAGTTTCTTACGGCGTCATATTTGTCGGCAGGATCGGTTGCATATTACAATTCAGCAAAACGGATCAACGGATTCATTGACATTCCTACTTATGCTGCTGCAGATATTGCATTTCCTAAGATGGCACAGGCGTCAGCCATAGAAGGCGTTGACAAAGTCAAATACATTTACGAAAAAATGGTTGCGGCTTTACTATCCGTAATTATTCCGGCAGCTATTTTTGCAATTATCTTTCCAAAGTTTATCATTCGAATTATTGCCGGGGAAGCTTATATAACTGCAGCCCCAATATTGCAACTGTATATGCTGATAAGTATTATCGGTACACCACAGCATCAGGCAGCTACATCACTTTATTCCATCGGTAAAACAAAACTTTGTTTCTACCTGAACATATTATCACTTGTCATAAAATCCGGTGTTACCTATTTATGCCTTTTGTTTTTTGGCTTTTATGGTGCTGCTGTTGGGGCGTTGATTACATCATTTCTTATTATTGTAATTTGGTATTTCCCTTTAAAAAGAGAAATTGGGCTTACACTATCAAACATACCACTGTATATGCGTGAGTATTATTTGAATGCTTATCGGTTTTTGCGCAAGGCAGTTACCGGCAGGGCAAAAGCTTCTACTGCAGAGTAGTTTTTGCTGTTATAAATAAGTATTAAAATCGATCTTTAAAATGACTCCATTACCCAATCGGTATCAAATGGGTTGAAAAATTAAGTACAGTTCAACATTATTCAGATATATTCGGAAGCATAATTACTGGTTAAATAAGCTGTACTACTGCATTATTTTTCTTTTCGGAAAAAGAAACTGATTGATAGTGAAAGCAACAAAAACGATCAAAAATGGCTCAACGGTGTATGTGTAACGAGGTAGGGTCAGTAAAACTGTATGTACGGCTGTTACCACGAGAAAGGGAATCATCAAAAGATTGGCAAAAAGCTTTCTCCGATTTAACCACCATCCATAAAACCCCAGAAAAACTAAAAAGAAATTGATAAGGCCAATTGAAATCCTCGCTAAAAAACTCCTGCTCCCGTCAGACGAAGAAGGGAAAAACCCCCATAACTCCCACAAGTTCGCCATTCTGTTTTTGAAGTACCGCAGAGGATCTTCCATCATGTATTCAAAATACATCTCCATTGCCTGTTTGGATGTCTTTACCTCCGGATGCTTGTCTTGGTAATACCAGTCAACATAGCCGCCTGAAGAAGTAATGGAATACAGAATGTTAACTCTGCTGTGTCCGGCCATAGAAAACTCCCCGGTTTTAACATAGCAGTAAGTACTGATTGTAATTACAGGTATCAAAAAACCAACCAACATTGCTAATCTGAACCGTTTCCTGAAAATCAACTCCAGAAACAATATGAGCAGTAAAATTGGGATTACTTCTGTTCGTATAACTGTAGCAATCCCAAAAAATATTCCAGCATACCAATTCTTGTTTTTCAAATAAAAAAAATAAAATCCTAACAGGAAGAACGTTGTAGGGACTTCGGTTAACAGCCATCGTACATAATTAATCTGCGTTGGGAAAACAGCCAAAATAAAAGATGCGAGAATTGCAATAGCTGTGCTTTTAAATAAGATTCGGGCAATTTCGCTGATAAAAAAGATTGTGCAAACCGACAACAAAATGTTGAGCCATAACAACATGGATACAATATGGTCATTGCTCAACAATTTGAAAAATGCGATAATGAATGGGTAGCCGTTGGGAAAATAGTTGACATATCCCGATTGCAAAATTGCTTCAGCCTGTTCAAAGTATCCAAACGAATCGGTATGCATATGGGGAAGGCTGGCAAAAAAACAGACTGCCACCCGAACAATAAAACCAATAAATAAAATAAATGAAAGCGTACGCCAGTATTTATTCTCCGTAAATATTTCTATCGAAAAAAAGTTTCTTATGCGTATTAAATAAGAAAAAAACAAGTGCATGCTAATCAAATATTAAAGTTCACTCAACTATACATTTTCCGGAAAACTGATTAAATACTCTGCTTCAATACACACAAACCAATTTTTTTAAAACGAACTTTCTGCCATAATTTTCTCATACTACATGCACTGGCCTCGGCAGCAATTAACCGTTCGTTAAATCAAATAAAGTAAAAATACATTTTCCTTCATTATTTAAATCCCGCTGTTACTTTTATTAAAGTAACCTGTATTTTCAATTGGATCGGTTTTTAAAAATACTCCTCTGTTGTTTACACAAACCTGTTACACGAAAATATTCGCTGGAAAGTAGCAAATTAAAGTTTTACTTTGAGTTCAACTAATTACTATCAACCCATATGTATTTCTGGGAATTTCTTTTTATAACCAGCTGTCTGCTGATTTTTTATAATTATATCGGTTATGCACTTTTTCTTATGCCAGTTCTGCTGGTTCGAAAAAAAAACAAACGTTTATTAGAAAAATCATTTTACCCCTCTGTTTCTTTTATAGTAGCAGGATATAATGAAGAAGATTGTATTGAAGAAAAGATTCAGAACTCCCTTGCGCAGGATTACCCAAAAGAATTAATAGAGTTTATTTTTATTACTGACGGCTCAACTGATCAAACAAACAGTATTATTCAACGTTACCCGGATATCAAACTCCTCTTTGAGCCAGAGCGAAAAGGGAAATCGGCAGCATTAAACAGAGCTACAAAACAAGCAGGTAACGACATTTTAATTTTCAGTGATGCGAATGCAATTCTAAATAATGAAGCAACAAAAAAAATTGCCCGGCATTATTCAAACCCATTAGTTGGAGGAGTTGCAGGTGAAAAGAAAGTAATTCACTTGAAGGGCCCAGGGCAATCAAAATCGAATAGTGAAGGTATTTACTGGAAATATGAATCCATCTTAAAACGGGTCGATTCCAATTTTTACTCGGTTGTGGGCGCAGCGGGTGAGTTATTTTCTTTAAGAAAGGAACTTTACGAACCGATTCCCGATTCTGTTATATTGGACGATTTTGTTTCAAGTATGAAAGTGGCCCAAAAAGGTTACAGAATCATTTATGAACCAGATGCATTTGCGTCAGAGTTACCCTCATTTTCAATAAAAGACGAGAAAAAGAGAAAAATCAGAATTGCTGCTGGTGGATATCAGGCCATGTTTTTGTTATCATCCCTGTTTCAATTTTGGAAAACCCCCAAACTTTCTTTTTTATACATCTCTCATCGGGTTATGAGGTGGACACTTAGCCCTTTGTGTCTTTTTCTGGCATTCATTTCAAACCTGTTATTATTTAGTAAAGGCTATCACCCTTTTTACACCGCCGCTTTTTACCTGCAAATCCTTTTTTACACGTTCGCATTTATTGGAAGTATTGCGCCCCCGGGTTCAGGAATAGGCAAACTGCCAACTATATGTTATTATTTTGTTTTTATGAATTGGTCTGTTGTTCTTGGATTTTTCCGATTCTTACGAGGAGGGCAATCAGCCACATGGGAAAAAGCTAAAAGAACCCAAAGCCATTCAGGGAAGTAGGTTCTGGAACTTTTTTACACTCCAAATAAAAGGAAAACCGGAAGCTTAAACTTGCTACAATTAGTAAGGTTTCTTACATTTACAGGCGAAATCCTTTGAAAACAATAAATTCCTCCTGCCTGTTGTCCAACTAAACTACCCGGGTTAACCAACAGTAAGTATCCTGTACAAAAAACCACTTTAAACTTGAAAATAACTTAGATGGACATCATTTACCTGTTTCGCACCCTATTAAAGAAAAAGTGGATCATTGTCGCTGCTGGACTTTTGGCCGCTACTATTGGTTATATTCTAACACTTAACACCCCTAAGAAATATACATCAACTTCTCAGGTTTCCACCGGCTTTACTATTAGTGACAAGATTTATATTGGCAGTGAAAACTTTGACATGTTTGAAGCTGAAACAAAATTCAGTAATGCGATTGTTACAATGACATCGCCTGCTGTAATCAGTTTCCTGTCATACAAGTTGATTTTACATGATTTAAAAGAAAAAAAGCCTTACAGAATATTATCTGAAAAGGACAAGCTTTCCCCACAGTTCAAGCAAATCAATACAGCAACAGCAATACAGACATTTGAATCTAAACTTGAAAAAATGAGCTTATTGACCTCGTATAACGCGGAGGAAAAAAAGCTCATTGAATTTCTTACTCTTTACGGTTACGACTACAACAGTATTATAAAAAATCTAAGTATCTATCGTCTGCAACGTACAGATTACATACAGATCGAATACTCGTCTGAAAACCCTGAACTATCTGCGTTTGTTGTGAACGGCCTGTTTCAGGAGTTTATCCGCTATTACAAAAATATCAGAAGTAGCATATCGCAGGAATCAATTGATACACTCCGGGGGATTATGGAAAAAAAGAAGCTTGAGCTGGATTATAAAAAAGCCTTGCTAGGCGGTGGCGCTATTGTAGGCGAAGTGCAAAGTGCAAGTACATTTGATTTAATTTCCAACTTTGAAAGAGAAATTGCCAGTGAAAAAAATACACTCGCCACACTTTATGCTTCACTGCGTAAAATTGATCAGCGGCTTGAAGCTTTTGGCGTACAACCTTCAAATACAACTTCTCCAAATAACAACGATGAGCTCCTCATTTTACGAAAAGCAGTTAGTGATGCATACGCCGCCTATTTGAACAGTGGCTCAAAAGACAAAGAACTTTTAGCAAGATACAATCAGTTAAAATCGGAATATCAGACTAAAGTAGCTGCCTTAGACCCTGTAAAACCAAAATTAACTGAAAAGCCAACAGAAAGTAAAGGTGAATTACTCCAAAAGAAAAGTGATATTGAAATCGACATACAAACTACAAACGCAAACATTGGAGCGCTACAAACTAAAATTAATAATCTGAGAAATAATGTTTACAGTGAAGCTGCCAGAGGCGCTTCAGCAGAAACACTTTCGAAAGAAGCCGACCAGGCAAATCTCGATTATTTAGCTGCGAAGCAAAAATATAATGATGCAGTAGACGGAAGCTCTTCGTCTGTAAATAACTTTCGCCAGGTGCTAATGGGACAGCCGGCTATTAATGCTGACCCGTCGAAACGAATAATATTAGTTGGCATGGCAGGTATTTCTGCTTCTCTTGCAGCCATATTAGTAATTGTGCTACTTGTTTATCTTGATTCTTCTGTTAAAACACCGGCCATATTTGGTAAAACTGTTAATCTCCGGTTGATCAGTTTTGTAAACTATATGAACCTTAAAAACAAAACAGTTGAAGAGATCGTTGCAAAAAAAGATACAGAAAGCAGTAGTTTCAGATATAGGAGTAACATCGGAGTATTCAGAGAATCGTTACGAAAACTTCGTTACGAAATTGAAAAGAGTGGTAAAAAAACATTCCTTTTTGCAAGTACCAAAAAAGGACAAGGTAAAACCACATTAATAATGGGCCTGTCCCATAGTTTGAGCATGAGCAACAAGAAAATTCTGATCATTGATACTAATTTTTCAAATAACGATTTAACAGTTGAGATGGATGCTTTACCAACATTGGAAAAAGTAAACTTTAATCTCTCTGATCCTTCATCAATGATTCGCCAGGTAAAAGAAACGGCAAAAGAACTTCCCAATAAAAATATTTTCATTATCGGCTCCAAGGGTGGAGACTATACTCCATCCGAGATATTGCCAAGAGAAAATATTCTGGCACATCTGGGACAACTGACAGCTGAGTTTGATTATATTTTTCTGGAGGGCCCGCCACTGAATGATTTTTCTGATGCCCGTGAACTATCTGCCTACGTAGAAGCAGTGATTGGAATTTTTTCGGCAAATGACATGATTAAACAAATCGACAAGGAGTCCATTAGCTTTTTTAAAGAGTTGGGTGATAAATACGTTGGCTCAGTTTTGAATATGGTGGATCTTAAAAACGTTAACTCAGTGTAAGCCAAACGAACATATACAAATAATCCCTTCACTTAAATAAATATTCGATGTACAAACAGGAAGAAGCAAAAATAAAAGAGCCTATTTCGCTTCATGAGAAGCTGGTCCTTCTTTTTGCCGGATCGGCAATGGGCGCATTGTTTATCAAAATAATGTTTTTTTAGTTACCGCCATGCAAGCTCCGGGTACCACTATAAAAAATCTAAAAAAGCATCTTCTCTTGCGTGATGTTATTACGGGTAGCGGAAATGAACTCAAGTCCCGCATGTGGCTGGGTTATGCATTTCTATTTCTGCTTACTGTAGGCATAGGATTATCCGCTGCTATATCTCCAACGCTTACGTTAGTAACACCCGTAATTCTCCTGTCACTGGTTGTTGCGTGTATTTGTATCGTAAATGCCGAGGCGGCCTTGTACATTATCATTGCTTATTCCTTTTTCATCAGTTTTGTAAACAGAGCGTTTCTCAACAATGCCCTGCTTGTCGGGGTACCCTCTGATATCCTCATTGGACTTACATTTCTAGGTTTCCTCGTGAGAGGAACTGATTTGAAAACCAGCATTATGCAGTTTTCAAAACATCGGGTTGTAATTGTGCTGATGTTTTTATACGGTTATACTGCAATTCAGCTATTTAATCCGTATGGAAATCTATTGACAGGTTGGTTTCCTGCAGTTAGAAAAGTAGTTGCCACTTTTTTACTGCTTTTTATTGCATATAATACCCTTGTTTCTAAGGAAATCATTTATCGATTTATTAAGGTGATATTTCTCTTTAGTACTATTGTGGCCATTTATGCAATCATCCAGGAATTTCATGGCTTTTTTGATTTTGAGATACGCTGGTTACAGGAAGATGAAAAAAGATACCGAATGACGTTTGTAAATGGTGGTGCAAGAAGAATGTCAACCTTTCCGGATGCCTTATCCCTTTCTATCGTAATGGCTACAACCAGCGTTTTTTTTATTGGCCTTCTAACCGGAGTAAAAAAAACCATTTATAAAGTGGTTTTGGTAATTGGAATTTCACTGCTTTTACTTGCTATGACGTTTTCGTTAACCAGAACTGCAAACGTGATGGTAATTGCAGGTATTGTTTTGTTCCTGCTCACCACAATTGATACTACCACTTCAAAAATTGTTGCAGGTGCAGGGCTTTTTATATTTCTTGTTTTACTTTATGCGCCAACACATAACAGACATGTGTACCAGTTCCGGAATACATTCAAGGGCGGTACAAAAGACCCTTCCTATATTGTAAGAGAAGTTAACAGGGCAAGGATACAGCCCTACCTTTATTCGCATCCAATTGGCGGCGGTTTAAATACTACAGGAACAGAAGGGTTAAAAAACAACCCCTCCCATCCATTAGCAGGTTTTCCACCAGACAGTGGCTATTTGAAAAAAGCTCTTGAGACTGGTTGGATTGGTTTTGGGTTATTATTGTTTCTATATTTTACAATATTGAAAACGGCTGTACGAGGATATTTTAGCACTACGGATAAAAAGACCAAAGTAATATTTGCAGCCTGCGCAGCCTCTTTTTTTGCTTCTTATATGGGCGATTATACCCAAGAGGCTATTGGGCAAATTACAGATATTGTTGTATATTTTCCGTTAATAGCCATTGTTCTACGCTTACGAAACGAACCATTACTTCTAAACCCTTAACTGCACAATATGAATCGTATTACTACAAATCCGCAAAAAACAGCAACTGTTGTAACCATTCGTTTCCTTTTGTTAGTTTCGCTCGTTGTAGTTACTTGCACAAGTTCAAAAGCACAATCAAATGAATCATTTCTGCATCCCACGATATCCAGCGCAGATTCGGCAATTATTCATAACGACTCACTCTCAATTGAAGATAAACTTGTGGCTTTAGCCATTAACGGTCCGCTTTTTAAAAGCTCCGAAAGTCAGAATAAAATCAATGAATACCTGTTAAAAGCCGCAAAAAATCAGTGGATTAACCTGCTAACACTTTCAGCGAATTTAAATGATCAAAATACATTTATACAAAATCCAAATGTGGCAAATAACGTTGTGTTCCCCCGGTACTTTTTTGGAGTAAATATACCGCTGGGAACAATTTTATCTCGCACCAGTGTTAAATCTGCCAGGGAGCAGGTCAAAATAAGTAAAAACAACCAGGAGCAGCTTGCACGAAGTATTAAAGCAGAGATTTTATCAAAATACCAACGATATCAAAACCTTGCCGAACTTATTAAGTTGCAAACAGATATTCTTGACAATGAAGAAACCGCATTTCTGCAGGCAAAAGACAAATTCAGGAATGATCAAATTACAATTGATGTATATAACGTTGCTCAAAAATTATACAACCTCGAACTGTCTAAAAAATTGTCGTTACAACTTGAGCAAGATTTAATAAAACTGGATATTGAACGAATGATTGGTGTAAGTCTTGACAACATTGTTAAATAATTCTTCAATAAAGCTTGTTTATGGTTTATCCCTACCCTTCATATTATTTTGTATCGTTTACTGGTAACCATTTTGAGAAATATCGAAAAGTCCATTGCCATAAATCATATACCGCATGAGTTTATCAAAACAAAAATCAAGCGGTTTTTTTTCAAAAGCATTTAATCTGCCCTATTTGAACCAAACAAGGCTTAAGTGGGTTGATTACGTAAAAGGAATTGCCATTGTACTTGTTGTTTACAGACATGTTCTGATAGGAATAGAACGATCGGGAATAAACATCCCATCCTATATGGTAACTGCAAATATGATTTTCTATAGTTTCCGCATGCCTTTATTCTTTATACTATCCGGGTTATTTATAAATGCCAGCCTTCAAAAAAAAACATTTAAAGAGCTGTTTTCGATCAAACTGGAAACGTTAATCTACCCCTATTTTATCTGGGTTTTTTTACAAGTTACCACTCAAATTATTTTCACGGATTTTACGAATTCAAGCAGGGGGCTTATTGATTACACTTACATATTTTATTTGCCAAGGGAACTTGACCAGTTTTGGTATTTACCTGCTTTGTTTAATGTAACATTAGTTTACGCATTTATAAAAAGTAAACTTAACCCGCCTGTTTTTTTTCAGATTGTTTTCGGCTTGGCACTTTACTTCACATCGCCTTACCTTAGAGATATTAGTATTATATCGGACTGGATGGAGTTTTACGTATTTTTTGCAGTAGGAGATGCGGTTTCACACTTTCTTTTGAACACTTCGAATCAACAAAAATTAAAATCACCCCTTCTTCTTGTTCTTTCGTTTCCGGTTTTTATTTTTATTCAGCTCTATTATTTAAGTAAGCCTGAGAGTTATTTTACATCAATTGCAACCGGCCGTACCGAATATATTTTTATAGCATTGGCAGGTTGTTTTATGATGATCGTTTTTTCGTTATTCATTGAAAATTTCAAGCAAATCAGATTTCTACGTATCATCGGACTACACTCGCTTTACATATATGTAATGCACGTGTTCGTATTTAGTTTTATAAGAATTATACTTATGAAATTTTTGCATATAGCCAACCCTTTTGTGCTTTTATTATCAGGTATTACAATCAGCATTCCGGTTTGTATAATGATTTATAATCTGTTAATTAAAGAGAACATTCTTTGGTTCTTGTTTTCGTTTCGAAAAAAACAATCTATCACCACTAATCAGAAAGCGTATGAGCAACAAAGCACCAGATAATCAGCAACCCCTCTCAAACAGTGATTTATTGAAGTATCTCAAATCGCTGGATTTCAGTTCCGGCTTTATTGATAAATTAAAAGTGTATTACCGGCCACTCGTTTGCCCATTTGTTGATTTAATTGGTTTAGTTAATGAAGGGGAAAAAGTGGGAGATATTGGTTGTGGATCAGGCCAGTTTTGCCTTTTGTTGTCACAGTTTGCAAAACCAGCATCGGTATTTGGTATTGAAATTGATCAGCGTCTCGTTGAAAATGCAAGACAATTATTTCAAAAGTATAGTACTGTGCCTTCTATCTTTGAAACGTTCGATGGAATTGTTTTTCCGAAAGTGATAGGTGATTTGGATATTGTATTTTTAAACGATGTGCTGCATCATGTACCAAAACCAGCACAAGAATCATTTCTCGCAAATCTCATTAAAGGGATGAAACCCGGAGCCCGGCTTGTACTAAAAGATATTAATGGCAGTAGCCTGTTGGTATATTGCAATAAACTGCATGATCTGGTTTTTGCCGGTGAAATTGGAAATGAACTGCCTCATAAAAAAGCTGAACAACTGATCCAAACAAACGGAATGTCAATTGTAAGTTCAACTAAAAAAAGAATGTATGTCTATCCGCATTACACAATTGTTGCAAAAAAAATCAAGGGGTAAATTATTTTTTGTTGCATTTTGTTTTTCACTCCTTTCGTTATACCCAATTTACAAGAATTTTTATAATGGAGCTGCTGTAACTACTTACGAGCGCCACCAGGCCCTCCTTCAGGGGAAGTCAGAATATTTTAATCCCTGGCAATACAGGATGTTATGTCCGGTTATAATTGAGGGATTGATGTGGGGCTACAATCATACAATTGACCGCATCTACCCAATTGAAGAAAAATTTAATTTTCAATTTCAGCAAACTTCGGAGCCCAACCCGGAAACAAAACAATTTTTTGAACTACTTCAAACAAATGGCGCTGTAAAGTACATGGTTGTTTTCCTGTTCTTTCGGTTTGTCCTGAACATGCTTGTTTTTTTTCTTTCATACAGGGTATGGAGCTTTTTTATAAAAAACGACTGGCTTCTTTTTTTCGGGCTACTATTTCTTTCGTTGGCTATGGGAAATGCTGTGATAGCCAGTGACCTCACGTTCAACACCTATCTGGACAATGTATTCTATCTGTTAACGGCCATCATTATTCTCTACCGGAAAAACCCATACTGGCTAATTCCACTTACGCTTTTTGCTGCATTTAACAGAGAAACTGCAATGCTTATACCTGGTCTCTATTTTATTTCAAATACAGATTTTACAAACTTTCGTTTTCTCCAATTTAATATCAAATCCATCAAATTCCCTGCAATAAATGTATGGCTGTTAACAGCGGCATTGTATATTATTTTTGCATCGGTATTTACAGGACTACGGATGTATTATGGCTATGTTCCTTCACAAACATGGAAAGTTCCGTCGGGGCTTCCAATGGTAAAACTGAATCTGTTTAGTGCTGTTGGAGTAAAGGCGTATTTTGAGATGATTGGCACTTTTAGTGTAATTCCATTCATTATCCTGTATTGTTTCAGGCGCTTTCCGATCATGTTACGAACATGGTTTATTGCACTTGTTCCGGTTTGGTTTGCTGTTCACATCTATTCAGTCGTTATTTACCAAACCAGGTTATTCCTTGTGCCAACTGTTCTTGTATTTCTCCCAATGATGCTTTGGCTTATTGAAAACCAATATAAATACATAGAAAAACAAAAGGTATAATCTAATCATTGTTTCAATTGTTCGATTTCTTTTTGTTCAACTGAAAGAGTCAGAACTGTAGTGTTTATTTCGCATCGGGTAATTGCGGCAGGAAATTAATCCAGAAGTAATGCAATGCTTTACTTCTCCCGTTTTCCATGCAAATATTCTCCAATGATCGTAAACCTTACAAAGTACCTGTAGGTTACCATTGTAAACAAAAACGTGCCCATTAAAACGATGGGTAAACGAAGTATACCCGGCACACTTGATTGCAGTAAGGCTACCTGTAACAATGAAACAGCAAACACATGTACAAGGTATACCCAATAAGATGCATCTGAAAAGTAACGCCACACCGCATTCGCATTCCGGAGATGTTTTATAAATAACCCTGTAATTCCTATTACCAGCGCAATTGTTTCAAATGAAACCAACAGGTAGTTGAACGGAGATGCAATTGCCGGCTGAAAAAAACGAACAACAGAACATACAGTACCGGCTACGAATAAACCCCATGCGTATGACCCCGTTGTTTCAATGCTCTTTGGATGGATCTGCAATAACCAGCCGCAACAAAAAAACAGTCCGTAATAAAGAACGTAAAGCAGATTAGGTTTAATTCCGGTATATACCGGCGGAGTGTACACTTGATAATAATAGAGCAAACAAAAAAGCACGCAAATTAGTCCGGCAATATGCAGTATACTGATCTTCCGAAACCAATTACTTAGTTGATCGTTTAAAGGACCTATCCTTCGCTGCAAAAAAGACACATATACAACCACGAGTGTATAAAAAAACAACAGGTAATACAAAAACCATAAGTGGGCCATCCCATTCCATGAAACCATTTGCTGTAAACTTCTGCTGATGGATGTACTAAAATCCAACCCGTCGATATAATAAAACCTGTTGAAATGAAATGGCAGAAGACTGATTGGGACAATTATAATAAGTCCAATGATAAAGGGAAGTAAAATTCGCCTGGCCCGCTGGTTAATAAAATAAGCATTGCCCTTTTTTATAACCACCATACGTGAAAAAAAGCCTGCCACCATATAAAAAAGGGGCATCCGGAATATATGTATATAATCATACAGCCAATCCAGAAAATAGTAATTAGTTGTATCGTGCGGCCAGTTAGGCTCTGCCTCTGCTTTATATACAATCAAAGAATGGAGCAATACTCCCAACCACATGGCTATTGTGCGTAATGCATCAAAACCATTGATCCGTTCTACATTGTTCATAAAATAATTGACAAGTTGTCCAGGTTAAGGTTATTACTTATTCTACTCTCATTTCAAATCAAAACTTACTCTTTAACAATAAATGAAAATCTGTTTTTCAATTTCAAAAAAGGACGTTCGAAATATTTAAACGAAAAGTATGATATAATTACTGTTACTATTAAAGAAATTAAAGCCGCCAATATACTTGAAAATAAACTGTCTTTACCAGTACCAAATTTTAATACAACATTAGCCGAAATTGAAATAACCATAAAATGATAACAGTATAGCCCGTAAGTATACTTACCTAATTGGGATACCGTCTTCCATTTTCCCAATTTAAAAAAAGAATTTTTTGAATAATTCTGTTCTAGTATCAATAAGCCAAAAACAGTTGCAATTATAAGTCTTTCCAGAAGCAATAAATATTGATTATGAAAAATTTCATTCTTAAACAAGATTATAATAATTGCTATTAGATATAGCAATATAATGCTGCCACGCCCAAGTTGTCTTATCCACTTATAAAATCGACCTTCAGAAAACGAATAATAGGCGATCAACGCTCCAACAGCAAGATCACCAATAACAGAAAAGGTGTGAAAATAAAGAACCGCATTATTATGTGAGCTTTCAGAAATATAAAAAGAACGGAAAATTAAAGATCCTGCTATTACAGCAAAAAACAGAACGGGGTATAATCTTTGCTTTAAAAAAGCAAGTGCTATCGGCCAAACCAAATAAAACTGTTCTTCTACAGCTACAGACCAGAGTACAATTAATGACAATGCATCTGGAAATAGTGGCCAGTTATTGATATAGTCGAAATTATTAAGAAAGAAAAGATAATAAATTGGATTTGCATTCTCAGATGGAACAAGACCAGCAAAATTTTTGATTAGAGGAAAAACTATGAACCCTATGAATACAGATAGATAAAAAAGCGGCCAAATTCTCAATATCCTCCTGGCATAAAAGTTTAATATATGAATCCTTCCATTGATTTTCTTTTCCTGTAATAGCAGATACGTAATTAGAAATCCGCTTAGTACAAAAAAGAAATTCACCCCTAATTCTCCATTTCCGAAAACTCTATCTAAAAAACTGTAAATAGGCTGGTCTTTTAGGTTTACAAAAACAACTTTGTTTACATGAAACCAAAACACAAGCAAAAAACTTATAAAACGAAAAGCATCTAGATTTGGAAAAAAAATTTTTTGCTGATTCTCAATTTTTAATGCGGTAGCGGCGATCATACTCGTTTGATATTCTTCTGATGAATTAAAAAAGGAATTACTAGGCTAGAAAAGAATTTATTAATTAAATGGGCTGTCTGCTCAGCAGACAGCCCATTTAATTAATAAGTCATGTAAGGTTTCGAATTATTCTACTTGACTTTTACAATTCGAAGTGTTTTAAAATCATTTCCAGGAAGTCCTGACACTTTGACTATATACACACCGGGCTTTAGGCTATTGCCATCCAATCCAATTTTTTGCTGACTAACTCCCTGCTGCACATTCCGCAGTTCTTTTGTATGAATAACTCTTCCAATCATATCTGTTACTATTACACTTACACGCTCTGTTGATTGAGTTAGTGACAGGTTAATAACAACATCCTCATTGAACGGATTTGGATAAACAGCGACTTTGTTTTGCTGAATATTTCCCGCTACTCTGTTATTGGTTTGAGTAATTGGAGTAATGCCCTGCTGCTGTGTAATACGGCCTCCTAAGGAAACTATACCCGGATTCACACTATTGGCTGATCCTCCACCCTGTCCATCGCCGTCTACTCCGATGAATGCATCAATAACCATTGCGCCGATGTAAGCAAAGGACGATGCACCTCCTGCTTTAATCTCAATTAAAACAGATCCGTTTTCATCTGGTGTCACGTTTGTAATAGTAGCAGTGCTATTTACATTATCCGCAGCATTTAATGAAGCGCTTTTTGATCCGATTGTATAAATAGTTGTACGATCACAATAAGTACACATGCGACTTGCGAAGAATGTAAAATTGTATTTATTTGCAATACTCAATCCGTCAATTCGTAGCATAGCTGTTGCATTGGCATCTAACCACCATGTCTGCGAAATCACTTTGTCTGGATATACGCCACTGTTATTTCCTGTATTTGCGCCATAAATATTCACACCACTGAAAGCCGTCCCTACTACAGTCATATTAATACCGGTAGGATTATTGGATGAGTTTTTCAGATTTGAATAAACATCATCAGGAATAGGTCCTTCGTTGGTATTATTCCAGGGGGCTCCTTCGGGATTATCCTGGTTGAAGTTTACATAAACTGCATATTGCAATGTAGATGCACCTGCAATATTCGTGTATGTTGAGAAGAGATTAGGATTCCGCTTGGCTCTCACCTTGAAGTAATATACAGCTCCTGCTGCAAGTCCGGTATTAATGTACGATGTTACATTGGCTGCAGTTGTTGTTACAAGCGTATATGTACCATTTGCAGAAGAAGACCTGTAAATCTCAAAACCATCTTCATTATTCGACTTATCTGTCCAGTTTAACTGGATCGATGAAGTTGTTTTTGCAACTGCTGTTAAGTTCGATGGTGCCAGCGGCGAACCGTTGTCAACATACGACTGTATAACCAGGGCATTGATGTAACCAAATGGTGAAGCTGTTTCTTTTTGAGCTGTAAATTCAATTACACCACTTGCATTTGGCACTAACCCTTGTAACTGAGCTGTGTTTGTTGTATTACCGGCCGCATTCAAGCCAACAGATTGACCACCATAACTGTAAACTGTTGTACGGTTATCAGTGATACCACCACGGCTTGCGAACAATACCAGATTATATTTCACATTTGCTGCAGTTGACAATCCGGATATTCTGATTCGTTTTGCAGTTGTTGTGCTAGTGAAATAAGCTGTTTTCATTACATCATCGGGGAAAACACCTGTGTTAGAACCGGTAACAGCACCTACATCATTCGAATTATCCCATGCATCAACCAATGTAACAGAAATACCGGAAGCTGTACCTGCTTCATCTACAATATTCGATACTGCTGTTCCTGCAGCAGGAGCACTGTTAAAGCTATTCCATGGACTTCCAACTGGTGATACCTGATTGAAGTTTACATAATATGTACTGATGTCTTTGTCGGTAACAGCTACAGTAAACTGAACACTTGAGCTGGCATTGAAATTGTCTGTAGCGGTAACTGTTATACCGGGGAATGAACCAATTGTATTACCAGGCGCTAATGTGATAACACCTGTTCCATTACCTGTATTTGTAAAGGTTGCGAACGATGGTAAACCCGTTACAGCTAGTGTTATAATATCTCCCGGAGCATCTGTAGCTGTGATGTTCACATTAACAACCTGCTGGGTTTTCATTGCAACATTTGCAATAGCTGTAATCACTGGACTGCCATTGGGAATGCTTACAGTTACAGTATCACTGCTTGGTGAACTTCCTACTACATTGATTGCACGTACATAATAGTAATAAGTAGAATTTCCTACCGCCGATGCATCATTGTAAAGTTCAATGTTTGCATTATTTCCACCTGGATTCAGCAGCGTGAATGATCCTGGTAAATTGGTTGAAGATCTGTACACTTCGTACGCATTCTCATTGTATGCCGCATCAACCCAATTTAACCTGATTGTGTTGCCTTGCAGAACAGTAGCCGCAAGGTTTCTTGGTTTTGCTGGAGCTGTTCCGTCGTTATAAAGGCTTTCAATTACCATCGCATTCAAATAACTATAGAAAGACGCAGCCCCTTTTGTAAGGGTAAGCACTAGCGTACCATCTGCAGCTGGTTCTGCATTGCTGATCGTAACTGTATTTTGTGTATTTCCGGCAGCATTCAGGCTTACACTTTGTCCATTGATCGTGTAAACACTTGTACGATCGTCTGTAACTGATCCACGACTTCCAAAGAACGTGAAGTTGTATTTATATGCTGGGTTCAATCCATAAATCCGTATTGTTTGAGTTGCATCTGTTGTAAAGTAACATGATTGCATTACGGTATTCGGATATACTCCGGTGTTTGTTGGTGAAGTTGCACCAAATGTGTTTACAGCATTGCCAAGATTTTGCCATGGACTTGTAATTTGTAAACCAATGCCTGAATTACTTCCTGTATTATCAAGTAAGTTCGGGAAGTTGTCATTTAAAGATGGGTTGGGTTTATTGGTATTGTTCCAAGGAGCAGGAGCAGATGCCAATGTGCCATCTGTAAAGTTGATGTAAATCTTTCTATCAGGATTCACATTGTTTACAGTAATTACAAATGATCTTGTAGCTACGCCACTTCTGCCATCGTCTACTGTGGCTACTACATTATAAGTACCATGATCTGCTAAACCAGGCGCCAGACTAATCTGCACATTGCCGCCATTAATTGTGGGCACTGCAAATGCAGGCAAACCTGTAAAGCTCCAGGTCAATACATCCGTACTGTTTTCATCTGTAGCAGATAGGTTTACTTGAGCCGTTTGTTGTTCGTTCAGCGTTACATTATTAACTGCTGCAATAACAGGGAGGTAATTATCATTTACAAACAGGTCAAATGTAACTGAACTGCTTCCTCCATTTTGATCTGTAACATTCACAACAATTCCTGTGAAGTCACCTGCCGCCGGCGGATTTGTAAAGCTGATCGTTCCCGTTCCGTTTCCGGTTGAAGTATAACTTGCAAAAGCCGGGAGGTTTTGCGTAATAACCGTTAATGTTTCAGGATCAGCATCTGTTGCTGCTACGTTCACAGTAAGGGTTGTTCCGAAACGCATATACTGCGTAGCAATTGGTGCTAATACCGGAACATTATTGCCTGTTTTAGCACTATCCTCGTTACTGTAAGCTGAATTTCCACCGGCATTTATAGCTCTTACTCTATAATAGTTAATAGAGTTAGCAAATAAACCCGAGTCTATATAAGATGAAGTATTTGCGGGCAAAGTTCCTACCAGTAAATAATTTGAATTATTCGTGGAAGATCTCCAAAGCTCATACCCTGCTTCATTTGTTGCAACATCATTCCAGTTAACTGAAATTCGGGAGCTGGATGTTCCTGTTGCTACTAATTCGGTTGGCGGAGCAGGAACTGCTGGCAACGGCTCTGTAGTTGCATACGATTGCGACAAAGGCGTGTTGTTCATCAAATCGGTAATTGCCGATGCTGATAGAGCAGAACCATAAATTGTAAACTGATCAATTCTTCCGTTGAATAAGCCGGATCCTGTATTGAATGCATTCGAGCCATTATTCGCTGCAATTCTTGACCCATTAGTAGTAGTAGTAGTAGCTGTAAATCCGAGGTCTGTATTGGCCCCGACTTCAACTCCGTTCACATACAGACGTAAGGTGTTTGTGCTATACACCAATGCGATATGATTCCATCCTGTACTGGTATACGATACAAAGAAATTACGCCTTGTATTATTGCTGGCAACACCCGCATATAAGCGGTTTTGATCGAGCCTTAATGAAAGTCCATCGTCACTTCCTCCGATATCCAGAATAATTCTGTTACCTGTGTTGTTGTTTGATTTCATCCAGAATGCAACCGTTTTTTCAGAATAAACATTCTGAAGGAAGGAACTGTTGACTGGAATAGTTACACTTTGGTTGGTACCATTAAACCCAATAGAATGTGTGCCCTCTTGTTTATCAGTAGTACTGTAAGTTGGGTTGTTACTTTGTGTAAGCGTTCTTCCATTACCACTTGCGTCAGTCAGATTATTATTAAACAACCAGCTTGCTTCTAACGGTTTAACATTTGATACTAAAGCTGAAGCCCCAGAAGTACTGATAGCTCTGATCTGGTAGTAGTAGGTTGTATTTGCATTTAATGTGCTGTCTGCATAACTGGTTGCATTGGCAGGAGCGGTACCAATTGTTACAAATCCATTTGACGCATTTGTTGATCTCCAGATTTCAAAGCCAGTTTCGTTATTGCTGTTATCGGTCCAACTCAGGTTAATTTGCTTGAACGAAACAGCAGTTGCAGCTAAATCAGATGGATCTGCAGGAGGAGGACCCGCAGGAATTGGAGCATCTCCAAATGCACTGTTTGGAATGGCTACGAAATTTGTACCTGTTTCCGGTGTGCGCCATGAAACGCTCATGAATTCACCGCTTGTTTGATCAAAATATGCGATCGCAATAGGATAAACACCAGCCGTCAGATTCATAGCAACAGAAGTTCTGTCTTGTTGACCATGAGATCCATCATTATTAACTAAAGAATTGTTTGTTCCGAACACATAGGGAGAAGTCGTTCCATTTAGAGAACCCAGCCATAAACGACTTCCATCATCAGAACGGGTTCTGAAATAGTAGGTACCGCTTACTGGTATGTTGATATAACCTTCCCATAGAAATGCAAATCGATCATTTTGTGTTCTTTGAGTAATTGCAACGTTTGGCATTTGTCCAACAGAAACAGGAGTAAGCGTTGCAAAATTTGGCAAACTGCTCCAGGTTCCTGTGAATGTATAATACTTGTATGAAAGGCCGGAAAGAATTGCCTGAGCTGTAACTTGATTACTATGGGGTGACTCATTATTCGCAGCATCTCTCGCCCTTACCGTAAAATAATATGTCTCTCCGTTTGTTAGGTTATAAACGGAATATGAAGTGCCATTTGTGACATAGGACTTCACGCCATTCACATACACATCATATTTGGTTACTTCTACATCATCAGTTGCTGCAGTCCAGCTTAATGATACAGATGATCCGGTAGTACCCGTTACCAAAAGATTTGTTGGGGCTGTTGGAGGAACATTATCTGAATCAGTTGTTCCGTCAGCTTCTGCAGATCCCGGAGCTGCGCCTGTATTATTAACAGCACGTACTCTATAATAGTATTTTGTTTTTGGCAAAAGATTATTATCTGTGTAAGAGAGTACATCTGCTCCTGTAATGGCAATCAAAGTATAAGGTCCGCCAGCATTAATTGATCGATAAACCTCAAAATTCGTTTCATTGTATTGAGGAGAGGGGTTATCACTCCAATTTACTTGTAAGGCTGATTTAGAAACAGTGGTAACAACAACGTTAATTGCAGCATCCGGTTTGTTTGGACCATTGGCATCTACTACAGTAAATGGTGCGGAGAATTCTGAAGAGCATCCAAATTGTTCGGTCACTCTAACTTTATACCCGCCGGGACCATTCGCAACAATGGTATTGGCAGTGCCTATAGTTGTAGTACTACCTTCTTTTTGCCACAAATAAGTTTGATATGTATTTGGCACTTCGAGAGTAACCGTATTTTGGCCACTTAAAGTTGGCAGCACCTTGCTCATCAATCCAGATACAGTAATCGGTGGTGGAACGGTACCTCCCTTTATTTTCAGTTCCAGTGGTGTTGGCGACCAATCAGACCATAAAGTTCCTCTTCTTACTCTAGCAGAATAGGTTGCTAATGCAGGATTACCCGGAACAGCAGTACCCGTTACAGAAATCGTATTTGAAGTTGCACCGGTAATCAGTACACCATTTTTTCTCCACTCATACTGATCAAACCCAGGTGCAAGCCCAATTGTTAAGTTGATAGGATCGCCCGGACAAAACTCACTTCTGCCGGTTAAAGGCCATGGGTTCGCAGAGTGTACTTGCGATGCAAAGGGATAAAATCCAGGTTCAGCCCATACTGTGTTCCATGTGCTATGGGCAAGATTTGGATACAGCGTATATTTAAAATTTCCGCCAGCAGCAAGAATCGCATCTCTTACTGATTCGGCTGTATATGGTGTAGGAGAAGGATCTAAGCCACCCTGAAAATTCCAAATTGGGGTGTACTTAATTTTATTGATCGTTGTTGAATTAATGTAACATGCACAAGTTGAGGACATGGGCATTGCACCTGCAACAAAAGTAGGGTTATTAATCATCATATCCCATGAACCTGCACCACCTGCTGACAATCCATTAGTAGTAACCCTGAACCCATCCAATTTATTATTGATCACCATATAGTTGATCAATTCTTTTAATGCATTGTAATGGCCTACATCCCAATATCCATTTTGTGATTGCATTACAAGTACATACCCATCAAATGTGCCATCTTCCACTTTATTATTGAATTGTTGGCCACCATGGAGAAGAGAATACTCGTTATCATATATTGTTCCTCTCTCACCTAAACCATGAAAAAAAGCAATCATCGGATACTTTTTCCCATCTACTGCAGTAGGATTATACGTTTTGGGGAACTTTAAACGAAATGCATAACCATTATAATAGTATGCTTTAAACAAACTGGTATTCCAACCCAATCTGTTTGTTTTTACCCATTTTGCAATTGTACCCCAGGCAGGTGTTGCCGGAGGTGCAGATGAGTTGTAAACTACTATTGGGTCGGCAGGATTTAACACGCTTTGAGCCGTTGCCGGCATAGCGAATATTGTTGCACTAAACAGGAAAGCAACGCAAACAATACTGTAGAGAGTTTTCATAAACTGAAACATTAATAATTTGAAAAACAACTTGCAATTAAATAATCGTAATCAGAAAATAGCAGTTCTTGCAAAGGAAAAGTAATGATGTAGTTGTCTACAACAAACAGAAGATTTTAAAATCGGAAATTCAAGAGGATTGCAGGAATTTTGGGTCAGGTTAGTATAGGAGAATTAGCATTCTAGAGTCCCGCTTTGGGGAACTAACTGCAATACTACTCATTTTTTGGAATATCCTGTAAATAATTTTTATGCTAAGTTTGAATTTTTACCCATACTTGTTAACATAAATTAGGCTTGTTTTTAATTTTGAAATCGCAAAGATTTCACTAGCCTGGCTTACAATTACATATAACTCATTCCTTATTAATGACTTTTAAAAAAATACTACTACCCGTCACATTACTTATTAGCGTTGCTTTTTTTAGTGTATGTCTAATACCATATGTTTCGTCAGCCCACAGCTGGCCTATCGGCATGTTAGGCTTTGGCTTTCCGTTTCTTATAATATTTCAATTATGCTGCTTATTTTTCTGGGCTTTTCAAAAAAGCAAATGGGCATTTCTTCCTTTGTTTTGCCTGTTCATTGGCTGGCAGCAGATTTCGGTGGTTTTTTCATTTCACTTTTCGTCCAAAAATGCAATAACAAGCCCTAAAAAAGGCATTCGCATCATGTCGTGGAATGTATCCAGGTGGGATGAAAGAAATAAAGAAAAAAGAGGGGGTGCCAGTTATCGTCAATTAATGTTTGATTTGATTGAATTTCAGAACATAGATATTCTTTGCCTTCAGGAATTTTTTGAATGTTATGCCCCTGAGTATTTTGAAGAGAACATTCCTGTACTGGAAAAGATGGGATTCAGGTATCATTACTTTTATCCATCGTCGCTTGTATTTGATGATAAATTCCAATATGGGATTGCTATTTTTTCAAGATTTCCGATTGTAGGAAAGGGTGCAATAAATGACCTGCCTGGCACTCACTCTGAGGGGTTAATATATACAGACTTGGATATTAATCAAAAAAAAGTACGTGTTTATAACACCCATCTTGAATCTCCCGGAATCAGAGAAGACGACTTTAGCCAGCAAACAATAATCAAGCCATCACGGTCTCTTTTTTCTAAACTAAAAAACAGCCAGGCTTTGCGAAACAACCAGGCAACTATCGTAAAAAAGGAAATGTTGAAAAGCCCCTACCCGTCAATATTATGTGCAAACCTCGGCACTGTTCCAAACTCATTTGCCTATTTCGAAACCAGGGGCAACATGAAGGATGCCTTTTTAATAAAAGGTAGTGGACTTGGCCGAACTATCAGGTTTATTTCCCCTACCCTGCGGACGGATTACATTTTTTTAGATAAATCATTTGAAGTTGACCGCTATACAAGACTAATTGTTCCATATTCAGATCACTATCCAATATTTTCAGATTTCGTAATTCAATAAACTAAAAAGAACACTTTGAATCTTAGTTAACATGCAGGTAATACATCAGAAATGTTGTTTTATACCCTTTTGAGGGTATTTTTACTTTTTTTTGATATAATATTTGTGCTTTCTATATTTTTTTATAGTTTAGTGCCTTAATTGGTTCGCTTACCATATTAAAGAAATCATTACTCTCTCATATCTTTTTGATAAACCGTACTTTAGTTTCCAATCCCAAACAGTGTATTCAATTTCCTAATTAAAGCAAGTGCCGGAAGACATTTACCCAAGCGCTACTCCAATTCCATGATTATTTGTATAATTCAATTATTGCTTAAAGCAATAATAATTAAGCTACAGTAATTATGAGTAAGACAATTTTAAGTGTGAATGGTAATAAGTCAATGAATTACCTTCTGAACACAATCATTACCCATCAACATCAGTTTATCCCTGTTTCTGATATTTTTTCAGCAATGAAAGAGTTAAAGAAAAATAGTTCGATTTCTGTTGTTTTACTAGACATTGATACGAATATTGATGAAAGCCTTGATTTCATTCATCACCTGCAAACAAGTAGTTTGTTCAATGTTTCAATAATTACACTGAGTGGTAACAAATCATCTGCACTACGAAAATCACTTGAAGTAGATTTATGTGTACATGAATTCTTTTACAAGCCGTTTAACCCTGTTGACATTTTGAAATCAATTGAAAAAGCGAGTCTTGTTGAAACCACCCTAAGAAATCGCTTATCCGTGATAGCAAGTTAACCATTTGTTTACCCTAAAAATGTATCTATGTTGTTGCAACCATTATCAACTACTGCCCCATCTGCGTACTCCCGCAGCAGGTCATTAGTTTGCTCACCTCTCGAAAAAAATGAAATGACCTATTTTTACATTGGCTCTGACGACAAAACAGCTAATTTTCTTTCTGCTGTTTTTAAGAATGGCAATATATCTTCCAACCTCAGCGAAGCAATCGCTGGTTTTAAAGCAAAGAATGTTTTCAAAGCAGACACGCCAGACGTAATCGTGATTGACCTGCCTTTGAATAAAGATCACTTGTATGAGTTTTGTAACACAATTAAACAATCAGGCGTTTTATCCAATAATATTTTAATTTACAATGACACCAAGTTGTCTGTTGATGACATAAATTATTTGAGACAGTTTGATTTGATTGATGATGTAACAGGCGTTACTTCTACAGAAGTGGACTTCCCCAATAAAATAAAATTTCTGAAAAGTATAAAAACCAAGTCCAGAACACCACAACTTTATGTGAGCAGAAATCAGAATGTTGAAGCATTGCAAAATGGATCTTCATTCTTTCTGAAAAGATTGTTCGATGTAATTATTTCCTCATTTCTGATTATTATGAGCCTCCCATTATGTTTATTAATTGCTTTGGCTATAAGGCTTGAGTCAAAAGGGCCTATTTTTTATACTGCACTCCGTGCCGGCAAGGGGTTTAAACTGTTTAATTTTTACAAATTCAGAACAATGGAAGTTGGTGCTGACAAAAAAGTAGAAGCCCTCTCACACCTTAATCAGTATGCCGAGAATGAAAATGGAGCAAAATTTTTAAAGATTTATAATGATCCCCGTGTTACGAAAGTTGGCAAATTTTTGCGTAATACAAGTATGGATGAGTTGCCTCAGTTGCTGAATGTGTTAAAAGGAGATATGTCGTTGGTAGGTAACAGACCTCTTCCCATTTACGAGGCAAGTACTTTAACAACAGACGAAAGTGTTGAACGTTTTATGGCTCCAGCAGGAATTACAGGTCTTTGGCAGGTTAAAAAAAGAAGTAACCTTGACATGTCGGCTGAAGAAAGAATCAACCTTGATATTTCATACGCTCGTAACAATAATTTCATGTACGATATCTGGATTATAGCCCAAACACCAGGTGCGCTCTTTCAAAAAGCGAACGTATAACCAGTTTTTAGTATTTTTGATTTATTGTATCACACCTGTCCTACCCTAAAAACATAAACATGGAGAACAACAACCTCCCTAAGGTTTCAATTGTTACCTTAACCTGGAACACAACAGAAATTACACTCGATTTTCTAAAATCGATCAATGAGCATTGTACTTACAATAACCTTGAAGTTATTATTGTAGACAATGGTTCAAAGGAAAACCCAACTGCTGCTCTAAAGGCAGTTTATCCATCAGCAATTGTACTCGTTAATGAAAAAAACCTCGGTTTTACCGGGGGTAACAACGTAGGCATTAAAGCAGCAACAGGAGATTATCTATTCATTGTTAATAATGATACTGAGTTCACACCCGGCTTGCTGGAAGGTCTGCTTGCTATTTTTAAACAATACCCTGATGCCGGGATCGTTAGTCCTAAGTTTCATTACTTCTTTCATAAAGGAACAATTGAGTACGCCGGATACAATACGGTAAATATTTTTACTGGGAGAAACGGAATGGTTGGTTGCAAAGAAGAAGATAAAGGCCAGTACAACGAAATTAAAACCACTAATTATGCCCACGGCGGAGGTATGATGGTATCACGTGAAGTAATTGAGAAGGTTGGCGGGCTTCCGGAGGAATTCTTTATTTATTATGAAGAATTTGACTGGTGCGAGCAGATTAAAAGAGCCGGATACAAAGTGTACTATCAACCAGCCTCTTTGATCTACCACAAAGAATCAATGACAACCGGCAAATCAAGTCCTTTCAAAACATTCTACCATACAAAAAACCGGATACTGTTTATGAAGCGGAATATGCCGCTCACCAATTACCTGATTTTTTTAACCTATTTCACATTTCTTACTGTTCCCAAAAACACCCTTAGCTTTTTGTTGAAGGGCCAAAAAGAACATTTACGTTCTTTTTGGAAAGGTATTTTCTGGCATTTCAACAAACGCATCACCTTTAACTAAAGATCATCATGTGTGGTATCACCGGTTTTGCAGACTTTAGAAAAAAAACTCCGGCTTCTGTTTTAAAAGAAATGACAGATGCAATGGAACACCGCGGACCTGATGATGCCGGTCACGAAGTTTATGAAAACAGGTATTGTACCGTTGGATTTGGACAACGCCGCCTTTCCATTCTAGATCTCTCGCCATTGGGTCACCAGCCGATGCACTACAGCAACTATGTTGTAAACTTTAACGGAGAAATTTACAATTTTAAAGAAATACGATCAGAGCTTGAAGCAAAGGGATACACATTTACTTCATGGTCCGACACAGAAGTAATATTGAAAGGATATGAGTGCTGGGGTATTGATGTGGTGAACAGGTTTATTGGCATGTTTGCAATTGCTTTGTATGATAAAGCCAAAGAACAATTGATTCTTATCAGAGACAGAGCAGGTGTAAAGCCGTTGTACTATTCATGGCAGGACAACCTGTTGTTGTTTGGCTCCGAATTAAAAGCACTGTATAAGCACCCCGAGTTTAAAAAAGATATTGACATCAACAGTGTAGCACTTTTTTTACAGTACAGTTATGTTCCCGGAAAACACAGCATTTTTAAAAACACATATAAACTACTTCCAGGCCATATACTTACAATTGATCTGAAATCAAAAGATCAACGGCTTTCAAAATACTGGGATGCATTTGATGTTTACAACAAACCCAAAATAAAATGTACTGACCAGGAAGCGATTGATGAAACCGATCGTATTCTAAAGAAAGCATACGAGTACAGAATGGTGGCCGATGTTCCTGTTGGTATTTTTTTAAGCGGTGGCTACGACAGTTCCAGCGTTGCAGCCTTACTGCAAACCGGCCGAACCGAAAAATTGAAAACATTTACTATCGGGTTTCATGAAAATGAATTTAATGAAGCTCCTGAAGCAAAAAAAATAGCTGCCTATTTAGGAACTGATCATACCGAATGGTACCTCACTGCAAAAGAAGCCGGTGAAGTTCTTCCACTCCTGCCGGAAATTTATGATGAACCATTTGCCGATAATTCTACAGTACCAACAGTACTGGTCAGCAAACTTGCACGACAGCAAGTAACAGTTGCATTGAGTGCAGATGGTGGCGATGAAATATTTGGAGGATATAATAAATTTAACCAGGCGGAGAAGTTTACACAGAACATTCCGAAAGTATTTCAATCAATACTCAGTGGAGGTATGTCGCTCATAAACCCCGGGCATATCCCTTACTTCAACAGCAAATATAATTTCACTACACGATACGAAAAGATGAAGCTCATCTGGAAAAGTAAAGACCCTATACAGGCTGTAAAATACATTAGCCAGTATATTACTGAAACAGAAACGGCTTCATTTCTCAACCAGTCGTTTGAACAGTATCCTGTAGTATTTGATGAAGGGAATAAATTAGCAGATAACGATGGCGTAATCAATCGCCTGCTGGCCGTTGATTACAAAACGTTTCTTGTGGATAACAACTTAGTAAAAGTAGATCGTGCAACAATGTCGGTTAGTCTGGAAGGCCGGGAGCCCATGCTTGATCAGCATATTGTTGAGTTTACTGCTTCCTTGCCCTCGTCATTTAAAATAAGAGATGGAGTAAACAAGTGGTTATTGAAACAGGTGGTACATAAATACATTCCAAAAGAATTAATGGAAAGGCCTAAACGCCCATTCATTGCTCCGCTTATGGTTTGGTTCAAAGACGAATTGAAAGAACAATTACGTTATTACCTTAGCGATGAGTGCCTGCGTAAAAGTGGTATATTTAATCCGCCGCCAATCATTCAATTAAGAGATGAATACCTTGCCGGCAAAAAAGTAAATTATCAAAAACTCTGGCATGTACTTATTTTCCAACTTTGGTACAACCGCTGGATCGAAAAATTATAAACGAAAGACAGTTTATTACATCATACTATCAAACACATTAAAAACGAAATAATGAAAAAGACTGTACTTGTAACCGGAGGCGCCGGTTTTATCGGCTCACACGTTGCCAAACATTGCCTTGACATGGGATTTGAAGTAATTGTATTAGACGATCTCAGCGGAGGATTTGAAGATCACATCCCAGCCGGTGCAGAATTTATTAACGGCAGTGTTACAGATCATGAATTGATCACCGACCTGTTCAACAAATACAAGTTTGAATATGTGTATCACCTTGCTGCATATGCAGCTGAAGGCTTGTCACACTTCATCCGTCGCTATAACTACAATACAAATCTGGTTGCAAGTATCAACCTCATTAATGAATCGGTTAAGCATAAAGTAAAATGTTTTGTTTTCACCTCATCCATCGCTGTTTATGGCAAAGGACAATTACCGATGACTGAGGAAATGAAACCCGAACCGGAAGATCCATATGGCGTATCAAAATATGCTGTTGAGCTTGACTTAAAAGCTGCACATGAAATGTTTGGTTTAGATTATGTTGTTTTCCGGCCACACAATGTATACGGTGAAAATCAAAACATTGGTGATAAGTATCGAAATGTGATCGGTATATTCATGAATCAGATCATGCAAAATAAACCACTCACTGTTTTTGGCGACGGCACGCAAACAAGGGCCTTCAGCTATATTGATGATGTAGCAATCCCAATTGCCAAATGTGTAAATGTACCTGCCTCCTACAATCAGATCTTTAATATTGGAGCCGACAAGCCCTACACAGTAAATGAGTTGGCTGAAGTTGTGGCAAAAGAGTTTGATACGAAACCGAACATTAACTACCTGGCAGCAAGAAACGAAGTGCTGCATGCTTACTCCGATCATACAAAAGCACACCAAGTATTTGGTGACCCAACCGGCATTGACCTTGCAGAGGGAATTCACAGAATGGCAGAATGGGCAAAGGTGGTTGGAGCAAGACAAAGCAAGGAGTTCCACAATATTGAAATTGCAGAAAAACTTCCCGAAGGTTGGGGAATACAACCCAAACCTGTACTGCAATAAAAGATGGAATGCAGAAAAACGGAAAAATACGTGTGCTGGAATGTATCCGCCAGGGACAAATTGGAGGTGGTGAATCACATTTACTAAGTCTGGTTGAAAACTTAGACAAAAGTCGTTTTGAACCGATTGTTCTTTCCTTTACACCGGGACCAATGGTTGATCGGTTGCAAAAAATGGGAATAGAAACGCATGTGATTTACACAACCAAGCCATTCAACATTTTTAAGTGGAAGCAAGTAAAAAAGTTTATCCGGGAAAAACAGGTTGATCTTGTGCATGCGCATGGAACACGTGCAAACTCAAATGTTCTTTGGGCATCCAAATCGCTGGGCATCCCCGTAATCTATACAGTTCATGGCTGGTCGTTTCATCCCGATCAAAAATCATTTGTACGCAATATGCGAATCAAAGGCGAGCAGTACCTTGTAACCCGCACTGCATTAAATATTTCTGTTTCAGCATCCAATCAGCAAAGCGGCAAAAATGTAATTCCCGCTTTTGAATCGGTGGTTGTGAATAATGGAATTGATCAGCAAAAATTCAATCCTGCGAATCAATACAAAAATATAAGGCAGGAACTAAATATTCCTGAAGATAAATTACTGTTATTGTTTATTGCCCGTTTTACACTGCATAAACAACCGCTTACACTGATTCAGGCATTCGCAAAAGCAATCAAGGAAAATGCAAATATGCATCTGTTAATGGTAGGCGATGGCGATCAGAAAGAAGAAGCCAAACAACTCATAGAGCAGGCCGGTATTGGTAAGCACATAACGCTTGAAACATTCAGACAAGATGTGCCTGATGTTCTGGCAAGTGCCGATGTGTTTATATTGCCTTCGCTTTGGGAAGGTTTGCCGATTGGTTTACTTGAAGCAATGTCGATGGGAAAAGCAATTATTGCATCAAATGTTGATGGAACAAGAGAAATTATAGAACATGGTGTAAACGGATGGTTGGTTCAAACAGATAACCTTATTGACAATACTTCGAATGCGATACTTGAATTAAGTAAGAATGCTGACATGCGTTCCACCTTTCAGCAGAATGCAAAATCAACCGTTGCAAAGCGCTTTAACGCAGCCACTATGACGAGACATATCGAAGATTTATATTCAGACGTTTTAAGAAAACGTTCTCAAAACTAATGCACAATGGAATTTGAACGTATTGCCGATATAAAGCGGCTGAAGTTTATTATTGAAACCTTAAAAAAACATTTGCCTTCGCAAGCACAGGTGCTGGATGTAGGCTGTGGTAACGGTGTTATTTCCCGCAGCCTTGGTGCAGCCGGTTTCAATGTGAAAGGAATTGACATCAGTTCAAAAACAATTGAAAAAGCAAAAAGCCTGAACAAATACCCAAACGTAAGTTTTGAAGTAAGAAGTGCCGAGCAGGTGGTGGCTGATGGACAGCAATACCATGCTGTTATTTGCAGCGAAGTATTGGAACACCTGAACGAACCGGATAAATTACTAAATACCCTGCATGAGATTCTGCATAATGAAGGAGTATTAATTGTAACAGTGCCCAACGGCAAAGGGCCACGTGAGCTGTTTGTTACACGCCCCATTATTCACCTCAGCAAACAGAACAACTGGTTGTGGAAACTGGTACAAAAGATCAAATCAGGATTGGGTTACAAAGGAACCACTGTGCAATCGGATGCGGATGATCTTACACATATCCAGTTTTTTACGAAGAAAACACTTTCATCGCTTGCAAATGATACAGCATTTAAAATAGTAACTTTTGGTAAAACAAATTTTGTAGAGGATGTATTCCCGTTTTCATTCTTCACAAAACGGCTGAAGTTTTTACAAAAATGGGACTGTGCAATAGCTGAACTTTTGCCATACAGTTTTACCGGCGGGTTTGTTACAGTTTGGCAAAAGAAATAGTATGAAGCTGACACTTACTATACTTTTAGTTGTTTTTCTGTGTATACAGTTTGTGCTGGCAGTATATATGCTGCTGCCCATCACACTGCTCGCCATTCACTATGGCTTTACACGCAACAGGAAACTGATCGGCAAAAAATATCCGGTACTCGAAGAAAAAAAATACGATTTTGCAGCGATTGTTACAGCGCATAAAGACACCCGTTTTATTCTTCCGCTTATCGATTCATTCAGGAAACAGCAATACGGGAATTTTGTTTTATATGTAGTAGCCGATGATTGCGATATCAGCGATTTGCATGTCGCCGATGCGAATATTGTGCTGTTAAAACCCGAACCAGCACTGAATGCAAAAATCAAATCGATTAAATATGCAGTTGATCACTTTGTAAGAAATCATGAAGTGATGATTGTGTTTGATTCCGACAATCTTATTCATCCACTTTACCTGCAAAATTTAAACGCCTATTTCTGCTGTGGCTTCGATGCAGTACAAACACATATGCTGTCAAAGAATACAGAAACCATCTATGCAAAACTTGATTCGATCGGTCATATTTACAACAGCTTTGTAGAAAGGCAGGCGAAAATGGAACTGGGGTTATCGTCAAGTATACTGGGGCTTGGCATTGCCATTAAAGTTGATCTTTACAAACAGGTAATGTATAAAGATGCATTAGGGGGATTTGATAAAAAGCTGCAGGCCGATTTGATACGCCTGTTGCCACAACTGGCTTTTGCTGAAGATGCCTTGGTGTATGATGAAAAAGTAGATGATGGTGCTACAATGGAGCGCCAGCGTACAAGATGGATTTACACCTATTTTAAATATTTTTCAATTTACAGGAAGCTGTTTATAACAGGCTTTAATCTGGGAAGCTTTAATAAAATGTTTTTTGCCTTCACCGCTCTTCGCCCACCACTGTTTATTACAATTTTACTTGCGCTCCTTTTTATGGCATTCGATTTCTTTATTCATCCGGCGCTTGGTTGGTTTTGGGTAGCAACACTTTTAGCTTTTGTAGTTGGGTTTATTTTGATTGTGTTGACCCAAAGCAGGCAGAAAGGAATGGGACAGGCTTTATTGTATATCCCCGTTATTGTTTTCCGGCAAATAAAAGCATTAATGAAAATAAAAGCAGCCGGCAAGGATTTTTTGAAGACAGAGCACACAAAAGTTATTTATATTGATGATGTGTTAAAAAATGAGCCTGCTTAAAAACATATACTACCAATCCACTTCGTTTTTACCTACCGGTGTTGTAAAAAAATTTTCGGCTACTTACCCATTATTACCTTATCATCATCTTGTAACAAACGAGAATGTAAGCCATGTGCAGCAGCTTTACCCGTATAAAAACGTACGCCAGTTTACCGATGATCTTGACTATTTACTAAAACACCTGCATCCTGTATCTGCGATGGAAATTTCTGATGCGGTAAACAGGGGAAGCCGGCTTCCAAAACACAGCTTTCTGCTTACGTTCGATGACGGGTTCAGGGAACTATATGAAGTTGTAGCGCCCATTCTTTTGAAAAAGGGTGTACCTGCTGTTTTTTTCATCAACCCTGCATTCATTGATAACAAAGAACTGTTCTATCGGTGTAAGATCAGCCTGCTGATCGATCATCTGAAAACAGTGCAAATAACCAATACACAGCAAGAAGCAATCGTACGATTAACAGACCTGCAATCAGTACAGGACATCATCCCGTTTTTAAAAAAAATCACACAACAAAACAAACAATTGCTGAATGAGATAGCAGCTGTTCTTTCGTTTTCATTTACAGATTACCTGGCAACAAAAAAACCATTTCTTACGCAGCAGCAATTGCATGAACTTGCAGCGCAAGGATTCGCCCTCGGTGGTCATAGCTGGGATCACCCCTATTATCATTTGCTATCGGAAGATGAGCAAATACAGCAAACCATTCAATCGGGAGAATATGTACGCACCATCTTTCAGCAACCGATGAAACTATTTTCCTTCCCACACTACGATACCCCGATCCCCCAATCGTTCTTTGATCGTTTGCACAACGAATGGAATCCCGATTTGCTTTTTGGCATTCAAAATCAGAAAGAAGAACTACAAAACAGAATGCTGCACCGATTTAATGCAGAGCGGCCACATTTGCCCATGAGCAAACAACTGAACGGTGTACTCTTACTTACATTTCTGCAAAAACTAATGGGCAAATCTCAAATAAACAGGCATTAAAAAACTACAAGCTTACATGTTGGTTCTTGATCAGAACAGTTGCATCATTAATTCTTCTTTTACCCATCGCTTCTATTCATAGAGTTCCAAACCAATAAGACTGGTAGTAGCAAAAGTTGAGTAACCGCAAAAAGCCGAATGCTGCCTGTAGTTTGCAACTACAGACAAGATACATCGTAATCCAAAAGCTAAAAATCATTCTTATATTTATCAAACACATGAGTGATGGAGGTTATAAAATAAAGAATAAAGAAGGCATTCATTTTATAACATTTGCTGTTGTAGAATGGGTTGATGTATTTACAAGAAAGCAATACAGGGATATTTTAGTAGACAGTATAAGGCATTGCCAACAAGAAAAAGGATTGCTCGTTCATGCATGGTGCATTATGAGTAATCATGTTCATTTAGTTATCAGTGCCCGGAATAATGATACCAGTGATATACTCAGAGATTTTAAAAAGTTTACAAGTAAACAACTTATCCGGGCAATAGCTGAGAATGAAACAGAAAGCAGGCGGGAATGGATGTTGCCAATTTTCTCTTCTGCCGGTACGTCTAATAGCCGAAACAGCGGCTTCCAATTTTGGCGCCAAGACAATCATCCAAAAGAATTATTTAGTGATAAGTTTACCGAGCAAAAATTAAATTACATTCATAATAATCCTGTTGACGCAGGGATTGTTGATAAAGCAGAGGAGTATCTATACAGCAGTGCAAGAGATTACTATTACGGGAAACAGTGTGGCTTGCTTGAAATCGACTTTTTGTACTGATATGAACAAATCCTGAGTTGCAAACTCAGGACAGCGCTCATCTATTTATCTATACTGATCAATTGCTTACCAGTGTGAAAATTTTGAACAATGTCCATGCTTTACGATTATTTATATTATCATAGTTTTTTGCTTTTTTCTTTAATACGAAAAGTAAATGCAAGGGAGGGGGCAATTTTATACTTGACAATTCTATTGTTTGTGTCAAGCCTACCCCTGTTTGTATTTTTATTTCATGATTTCCTGTTAAATTCCACATTGTTTTTACTTTTTTCAATAGGATATGGAGCAGCTTTATATTATTTAAACAAAAGATATTTTGAAAAAAAGGAAAAAGTAAAAAATATTATTAAGAGATATGAGGACGAAAGTAAAGTGCTTAACTATTTCGGTTTTTTTGTAGTGGTTGCATTATATATTTTCGCTTTTTTTGTTTTATTTTTTGCAATTAAAATATTGTTTTAATCTAAAAAACCACCCTATTCTTGTTATAGGAAAGTGTCGTTCGATTTTTGCTATGTATCAATTCTTAGCTTATTTTTTTCCTGTTTGCGGGAAAAACCACATAACCAATCAACAACAGAACGAAGAGGATAGCTGAGCTGAATTAGTCAAGACTTAATCTGACAGTTGGGATTAACTTTAAGTAACGACACTTTATTAGTTAACCCCAAAAAGTCAGATAATGAAATCAGAATCTAAATTAATCAAAAGCAAATTAGGGTTGCT
>JAEYWX010000001.1 GCA_023428755.1 Bacteroidota bacterium | reverse complement strand
AGAGTGCATAGGACGGCTGCGGTGAAACCGGATCGTAAGGCAAATGCCAGGTAGTGATAGCACGAGGAACGAGTGCGTAGCTACCGGTTCACGTAACGGAGTGGAGTGAAGGCTTTTGCCTTACGTTCACAGCTTTGCGGTCGGCGGGGCAATTGTTTTACGTCGCCCTTGGCGACGAGTGCTGAACATTGTTACTAAAGATAAAAGTTTATTCAAAAGTTTAATAGATAAATGTCAGCCGGTACAAAAGCTAAATAGAATTACAGGTGATGACAAACGCTTTGCGTCGCCCCCCGCTGCCGCAAAGCTGCTTGTTGTAGGCAGCTGTTATTGTTTCAATTTTTCTTCTTCTTCCTTTTTCATTTCCCGTTCTACGTAATATGGATTTGAAATTCCACGCCATACAAAGCCACGCCCATAATATTTTTCATTACCATTAGTGTCTGCGACACCTATGCCTATGATTGTTGAATCCAAAACGTTTGTCATTTTTTGTATTGTGTTGTGAAAATACATGTTTATCATAAAACATATATATGAACTGTCACCCAACTCTGTTCTAAAACCTCTGGATACTCCAGGTGGTTCATTTATTACTTGACAAGAGTTTATATCTAACTTATATTTTTGTATTGCCTGTCTGACGGTTATTCCCAAATGTGTGCTGTCAATTTGTTTAGAATCATACCAAAACCCTTTTCGGGTTCTTAGTACTATTGGTGTGTCAAGGTGAATCTCATTTGGTGAAAGGTCAATAAAAAGTGTTTTTGGTAGAAACCCATCTTTTTCAATATAGAAGTAATACCAATTCTTTTGTGGGTTAGTAGGGTACGCAATTTTAAATTGTCCTTTCTTGTCAGAGTACGAGGTATCTTCTGTCGCATTGTTTAAGCCATAATGAAACATAGCTGCTTCAACAGGGTTTCCTTTCTCGTCAACAAGTGTCCCACTAATAATTGTCAGGGCCTGTCCACAAGTAAGTTTAAATGAAATGAGAAGTGATATTGTAATTAGGGTCTTCATACAATTGCCTACAACGTTCAAGGCTTTGCGGTCGGTGGGGGATTTGAAAAACGTCGCCCCTGGCGACGACAGCCCAATTGAAAATATAAAGTTGAAGTTAAGAACTAAAGCCCAATAGATAAATGTCGGCTGGGACAAAAGCTGAACAGAATTACTGCTGATGACGGACGCTTTGCGTCCAGCCCCACTGCCGCAAAACCTACTGTAAGCTGCTGCTTTGTGTTCGTTTACTGTGTCTAACTCGTTTTACAATTTCAGTTATTGTCAAAGTCGGTACAAATAAAAAAAGATTTACAAGAAATAAAAGTCCAGCCCAATTTGGAAATGTCCATGCTCTTGCAACTGTGTCGACCAATGCCCAACTGTCAACTTGAAAACGTGGAGCTAACTCACAGTTATTCGGCTCACATAAAATTGTGTCCGCCCCAACGACTTTACCTTTAATAAAAAGTTTTGCTTGTCCTAACTCATAATTGTAAGGGTCGTTGAAATTCTTTATGTCCAGATTTAGTTGTGTCGTATTAAGTGTCTGATACTTTGAAGCAATGTCTTGCGGAATTTGTAATTGTCCTTCAATAACTCCTGCGTCAGGGCATGGGCAACCGCACTCTTGTTGATGAATTACAAGTTGGTTTGGTTTTGTCGTGTCAATGTTTGTCGCCTTGTGATAAGGTAAGAGTCCGTAAACGGCAAACGAAATAGAAAGTGTCAAAAATAAAAATCTCATTGATAGTTAGGGTGCTGAATAAAGTAGCAGCTTACGTTTTGGGTATTGCCGAAGGCGGGGAAATCGAAGCGATTCACTGTCAACCAAGCAGAAACTTTTGTAGAAGCACAAACTTTGAATTTAGCACATTAACCCCGCTTTTGGCAATACCTTGTTAGCGGTAGTTTTTTCTTATTTCGTGTAGGATTTCGTTCAGTTTTGTTTCAATATTTAGTTCGTCAAATAGTTTCTCCGATAAATTTAATGAGTTTTCAAAAGCTAAAATTATGTTTTTAGGATTTAAATCCGATGTTATTGTTTTATACGCAGAATACCAAGTCATATCAATATCCTTTTCAAGACTTTTAGTCGGACTTTCCCAATGTTGGGTTTTGTTTATTCTTGCTCTAATAAGCCAGAGCAAATATTTCTGAACGTTTGATAAACTATGATGAGCGTGAGCAAATTCCTCTCGCTTAATTAAGTTACTTGTTGTCAGTACAACATTCAGTAATGATTGACTTAACCACAAGATGTTTTCATTTGTTATTCTTTCGGGCGATTTCGTTTTGATTTGATTAAGCGTTTTCGTTAAATGTCCGTCTTTGTCGATTAGGTTCATTTGGTCAAAATCGCTAAATGTAACTATTCCGTCCCAAGATTTGATAATTTCAATTTCCTCTGTTTTTAAAAAATGAAATTCTCCTCTGACCAAATTCTCAAAAATAGCAACTTCGGTTCCATATTCATTTATAAAATATAAAGCCACAGGATGAATTTGATTTACCCATTTTTCTGCTGAGAAATTTTCTTTATTTTTTACAAATATGTAAAATTCGATGTCAGAATATTTGTCTCCTTCGTTTTTGGTAAATGAACCATACATAAAAACAGCGGAAATATTTTCGTCTTGTTGAGCTATAGATTTTGTTTTGTTAATCATTTGTAACTGTGTCATTTTTTCTAATTTTTAAAAGTTAATAATAGAAAATTCCATTACTTTTTGAAAGCAATGAAAAGGTTTAAGTTTATATATTTTGGACAGTTACTTATAGCTTCATCGGATTATATTTTTTTATGTTCAACATTCTGTTTGGTAAAATTACCGCTAACTCATAAATATACGTACCTTCTTGTATAAATTTCAATTGATTTTCAAGTTATATTTATACAAATGATTATACTGAAATACTGGAATGCACAACTACAAATTGCTATGCAAGATTGGCGAACGGTGTACCAGTTTCCACAACAGGAAAAAATGCTGGTAGAAATACATCAAAACAAATTGTATTACCGAAACAGAGGTGAATCGAAGCGTATCAGCTACCGGCAGTTAAAAAAAGGACTGGTTAAAAAACAAATAATTATACAGGACAATCTTCCTTTCTGAAAAACAAAACAGCCAATGCAATCGCATCGGCTGTTCTTATCCGCAGAAATCTGCGTCATCAGTGTTTCTGTTGTCTTAATAATCCACCACCTGTTCTTCAATCACGTTCGGTAATTCTCTCCACTCGTACTGCTGGTTGCGGAGTTGTGGTTCAAAACCTGCTTCACGAATGGCTTCTTGGATGGATTTATAGGTAAAGCGATGCGGCGCACCGGCAGCACTCACTACATTTTCTTCGAGCATAATGCTTCCAAAATCATTGGCACCTGCCTGCAAACAAAGTTGTGCAGTTTGTTTGCCCACCGTTAACCAACTGGCTTGTATGTTTTTTACATTGGGTAACATAATGCGGCTCATGGCAATCATGCGTACATATTCTTCAGCCGTGGTTAAATTATGAACACCACGGATTTTTGCCAGCAGCGTATCTACATCCTGGAATGTCCAGGGAATAAACGCTAAAAATCCTTTTGCTTCTTCCGGTTTGCGGCTCTGCACCTCACGGATCTTTACCAAATGTTCAAAACGTTCCTGTAAAGTTTCCACATGACCAAACATCATGGTGCCGCTGGTGGTAATGTTGAGCTTGTGTGCTTCGTGCATAATATCGAGCCATTCCTGTGCACCGCATTTTCCTTTGCTGATCAACCTACGTACACGATCGATCAAAATTTCTGCACCGGCACCGGGTAATGAATCCATGCCTGCTTCTTTCAACGCTTTCAACACTTCATGATGTGTACTTTTCTCCAGCTTGGTAATATGTGCCACTTCGGGTGGCCCGAGTGTGTGCAGTTTAATGTTGGGATATAAAGCTTTGAGTTGCTTGAAGAGGTTCACATAAAAATCCAACCCAAGTTCAGGATGGTGACCGCCCTGCAGCAACAACTGATCGCCACCCCAACGGATGGTCTCATCGATCTTCTTTTTATACGTTTCAATATCGGTAATATATGCCTCGGGATGGCCGGGTATGCGAAAGAAGTTACAGAACTTGCAATTGGCAATACACACATTGGTGGTGTTCACGTTCCGGTCGATCTGCCAGGTAACTTTTCCATGCGGCACCTGTTGCTTGCGTAACTCATCGGCTACAAACATCAGCTCGGTAAGCGGTGCGTGTTGAAAAAGATACATGCCTTCTTCAACGGTTAAAAATTCAAAATTAGAAGCCTTTTGATAGAGATCGTTCAGGTTCATATGCGGGAGTTTCAAAATTTAATAAACAAAGGACAATGAGCAATAAGCGATTTGCAATGTGCAATTGACAATGTGCAAAATCTACAACAATCTTACAGCTTTGCTTGTTGCTTATTGCCGATTGCCAATTGTTTGGTACTTGCTTGTTCAGTTGCAAAGTTACGTCTGGATATTTTACCAGCAACGAAGCGTTCGTCCTATTTCCGTTGTCTTAACCAGTAGTTTCAGTTATATTGAAGAGTGAAATTTGCAAAAACGATATGCCTGCTGTTGATTTGCCTGCGACTTACGGCGCAAGACGATCAGCCACCACCTGCCAAACTGCTTACCAGTTTTAAGTTTGAGCAGTTGACCGGCGGCATCATTATCCTGCATGCCACGCTCAATGATTTTCCCGACACACTCAACTTTATACTCGATACGGGAAGCGGTGGTATTTCACTCGATACCTTAACGGCCCTCTATTACAAACTGCCGCTGGAACCCAGCGACCGCACAGTGCGTGGAATTGGCGGTATTAAAAACATCAATTATTACAAAAACGGTACACTGCATTTTCCCGGCCTCGACGTAGCGCAGCTCGACTTTCATATCAACGATTATGAAATACTCACTGAAGTGTATGGTTTGCGGGTAGATGGCATCATCGGTTTTTCGTTTTTACGGAGATACATTGTAGCCATTGATTACGATAAACAACTGATGAGTGTGTACATGCCCGGCAAGTACGAATATCCAAAACGGGGCACTGTTTTAAAACCCAGCTTTGCATCGATCCCCATCACCAACCATTATGTACAGGACGAGCGGAGTTACCTGCTCAATTTTTATTTTGATACCGGTGCCGGTTTGTGTGTGTTGATGTCGGAACAGTTTATGAAAGACAGTGTATTTATCAGCAAACGAAAAAAATCGGTGAACACGCAGGTGGAAGGATTGATCGGTAAGATCAACATGCGGCTTACCACGATGAAGCGGATGAAAATTGGTCCGTATAAATTTTCAAAAGTGCCTGTGCATGTGTACACCGATTCGGTGAATGTGTTAAACTATCCAAGCATAAAAGGTTTGCTGGGAAGTGATTTGCTGCGCCGGTTCAACATTGTATTAAATTATCCGGAACGTACGATTCATTTGTCGCCCAATACGCATATGCGTGATCCGTTCGATTATTCTTACACGGGAATGAGTTATTACTTTATTGATGGAAAGATCATTATTACCGAAATACAACAAGGATCACCAGCTGAAAAAGCCGGTTTAATGCCCGGCGATATTATTTTTGGAATTGAGAACAATTTCAGCAACAACATCAACCAATACAAAAATCTGCTGCAAAACCAGGGACAAAAAGTACGGATCCTCATTTTCAGAAACAGTGTGCCGCAAATGTTTGAGTTAAAAGTTGGCAGTATTTTAAAGTAACTACGTTCCTCATCCGTTTTTTACCGAATTTTACAGTTCCCTTTTTTGAAAAGCCTGTTCCGCTTTCCGTAAAGCGGGAAGAAAATTATTTTTTGGTGATGCTATAAAACAGAACAATGATCAATTTTGAACGATATACACTTTCGAATGGTTTGCGTGTGTTGATACATAAAGATATGGCCACACCGATGGCAGTAGTCAACGTGTTGTACGATGTGGGTGCCAGGGATGAAGACGAAAACCGAACCGGGTTTGCACATTTATTTGAGCATTTGATGTTTGGCGGCTCCATCAACATTCCCGATTACGATGAACCCTTGCAATTGGCAGGTGGTGAAAACAATGCGTACACCACCAACGATCTTACCAATTATTATTGCCAGCTTCCTGCCGAAAATCTGGAAACAGCGTTTTGGCTGGAGAGTGATCGTATGTTAAGTCTTGCGTTCAGCGAAAAAAGCCTGGATGTGCAACGCAAAGTGGTGAGTGAAGAGTTTAAAGAACATTATCTCAACAAACCATACGGCGATGTGTGGAATAAAATGCGGGAAATGGCCTACAAACAGCATCCGTATAAATGGATGACGATCGGTAAAGAGCTGAAGCATATTGAAGAAGCACAATTACAGGATGTAAAAACCTTTTTCTTTAAACATTACACTCCGGCCAACGCCATTCTCGTGGTGGCAGGAAATGTAGAAACAGAAAATGTAATGCAGTTGGCAGAGAAATGGTTTGGCCCGATTCCTTCGGGTGAAAAATATGTTCGTCAGTTACCGAAAGAACCGGTGCAAACAGAAGCACGTCGATTAGAAGTTACAGCCGATGTGCCGTTGGATGCCTTTGTAAAAACATGGCATATGGCTTCCCGTTTAGAGCGTGGATATTACGTAACCGATCTTATTACTGATATTTTAGGTGGTGGCGCCAGCAGCCGTTTGTACCAGGCATTGATTAAAGAAAAGAAATTGTTCAGCAGTATTGAATGCTATCATTTCGGCAGTATTGATAACGGTTTGCTTACTATTGAAGGCAAACTGGTGAAAGGCGTGAACATTGAGGACGCACACAAAGCCGTGAATGAAGAAGTGGAAAAGATGAAGAACGAACTGGTGGATGAAAAAGAATTGCAGAAAGTGATCAACAAAACCGAAAGCACCATTTTGTTTGAAGATATGAGTGTGATGAGCCGTGCCAACAGTCTGGCTTATTATGAATTGCTGGGCGATGCAGAACTGATGAACGATGAACTGCAACGCTACCAAAACATTACTGCACAGGAGTTGTTGGAAGAAAGTAAAAAGATCTTTGCAGAAAGTAACAGTAATACATTGTATTATTTGAGTAAGAATTAATTAGTAAATTCAGGAAAAAGAAACAGTATGCTTACCAAAAAGCAGGTTCTTGAAACCATAGATGCGTTGCCGGAAGATAAATTCCGAAACATCGAAAATGTGATTGAAGAAATTATTCTTCTCGACAAGATTGAAAAAGGGTTGAAGGAAGTGAAGGAAGACAACACGTTGTCGGAAGATGAGGCAAATAAAGAAATGGATAAATGGTAGCCTTACGCTATTCGCATACTTCATTGATGGATCTGAAAGCGATCCACGATTTCATTGCCAACGATTCTGTTGCAAATGCGAAGCGTTTCATTTCAGATTTACGACAACATATTACGGTTTTAAAAAAACATCCTGAATTTGGATTTCCTTTATACCCCGACAGATATAAAAATTTACGGCAGGTACTTTTTAAGTCTTACAGAATTATATATCTCTTTGAACAGAATGTAGTTTACATCATCACAATCTGTCATCAACATCGCTTACCCGGAAATATTCCTGTGTTGGCACAATTTGAACTTTAACGACTAATAATTTTTTTGAATAATCAGAGTATGAGTATAGTAGCAGAACAATTGAACAGAACCATCGCTCCCACAATAAAAGATGCCACTGAGTTTGAACTGAAGTTAAAACCGTATGAAAAATATGTGCTGGATAACGGGGTGGAAGTATACGCTGTAAATGCAGGCACACAGGAAGTGCTGAGCCTGGAACTGGTATTCAAAGCCGGCAACTGGTACGAGCAGCAGAACAATATTGCAGCAGCTACCAACTTCCTTATCAAGAACGGTACAAAAAATAAAACGGCGTTTCAACTCAATGAACATTTTGATTACTACGGTTCGCACCTGAGCCGTGGTTGTTACAACGAAACAGCCAATATTGTACTGCATTGCATCGACCGGCATTTTGCAACACACTTACCGGTAATTGCTGAAATGATCACCGATGCAGTGTATCCGCAACATGAGCTGGATATCTACAAACAGAATATGCAGCAACGCCTCACGGTAAACCTGAAGAAATGTGATTTTGTGGCGGGTCGTTTGATCGATGAATATGTGTTTGGAAAAGATCATCCATACGGTGTGTACAGTAACAAAGAACATTACGACGCACTGCAGCAACAGCAACTGCAGGAGTATTACAAACAATATTATACCGAAGGTCACTGTGTAATTTTTGCAGCCGGTTTACTGCCGGCCAATTTTGAGCAGGAGCTTAACAAAACCATTGGTCAGTTACCGCTCAATAAAAAAACAATACCTGCTGTTGTACATCCGTTAACGCCGGCTGAGCAAATGAAATACCGCATCATGAATGATCCCAACGGTGTGCAGGGTGCTATTCGTTTGGCACAACCCTTCCCCAACCGTCATCACCCGGATTTCCAACCGGTGCAGGTGTTGAATACGTTGTTTGGTGGATTCTTTGGCTCCCGGTTGATGAGTAATATCCGGGAAGACAAAGGTTATACCTACGGTATTCACAGTTATATTCTCAATCATATTTCAACCACTGCGTGGATGATCAGCACCGAAGCGGGCAGAGATGTATGCGAAGCAACCATTGCTGAAGTGTACAATGAAATGAAAGAGCTGCGTGAAGAATTGGTGGATGAAGAGGAATTGCAACTGGTGAAGAATTATCTCATTGGTACGATCCTGGGCGATCTCGATGGTCCGTTTCATATCATTGGCCGCTGGAAAAATTTAATTCTCAATGGACTGGATGAACAGTATTTTTATAAATCAGTCAGCATCATCAAAAATATATCGGCAGAGGAGTTACAGGAGTTGGCGAATAAATATTTGCAGCCCGAGAAGTTTTATGAATTGGTGGTGGTGTAACAAGAGTTCACACAGAGCGCACAGAGGATGCAGGAGTTATTAGTGAGTTTTTTATTGCTGTTAGTTTTTCTGGTAAACTTTGTGATTCAACATTAGTAAACATATTCGATCATGAAATTTGTTTTGAAAGTCCTTATCACCGCAGTCAATGCTTTTTTGCTGGCGTATATCTTACCCGGCATCAGCATCAATCATTTCTTTACAGCTATAGCGGTAGCGTTTGTACTGGCCATTCTGGATGCAGTGGTAAAACCGATCCTTGTGCTGTTTACATTGCCGGCCACCATCTTTACGTTGGGACTATTCTTATTTGTGATCAACGCCTGTATTATTTTACTCGATGCGTATTTTGTAAAAGGCTTTATTGTGGATGGCTTTTGGTATGCCTTGCTGTTCAGCATTTGTTTGTCTATCATTAATTCCATTGTCCACAAAATGGTATTGAAAGAAGAAGAAAAAGGGAACCGGTAAATTATTGTACCCATACTCTTGCAGCAAACCGTTGTGTACGGTTTTCCAGTACACAGTTATAAATCCCTTTTGGCAATCCACCGACAGAAACCTGGATGGCATCGAGCCCTTCATCTACCATCACTGCTTTTACCACGGCACCGTTACTGTTCACGATCTTCAACGCAGCTCTGAACTGGATTCGCTCAAAACGAAACTGCCAGTTGCTGCCCTGTTGACGAACTTTCAGTTCGGCTGTTTTAATAACAGTTCTGGTTTTGCTGCTGTCGGCAGGTTTACCCTGTGCCTGTATTGTAAATGGCAGTAGAAGCGTAACGGTTAACGCCAACAAAAGAAATTCCTTTTTAAAAGGAGATGAAACCTGAACTTTGTTTCTCATCAGATATTGAATTTTAAAATGCAGTTCGATCGCAAATATCTTACCAATACTGAGCTGGTCACTATTTATAAAAGCTTGCTGTACCCCAGATTAATCGAAGAAAAGATGCTTTTATTGCTCAGGCAGGGAAAAATTAGCAAATGGTTTAGTGGAATTGGCCAGGAAGCCATTGCAGTAGGAGCCACGCTGGCGCTTGATTCCGACGAATGGATCATGCCGCTGCACCGCAACCTGGGCGTGTTCACCACCCGCAATATGCCGCTGCATAAACTCTTTATGCAATGGCAGGGCAACAAAGAAGGTTACAGCAAGGGACGTGAACGTAGCTTTCACTTTGGCAGCAAAGAACATCATGTATGTGGAATGATTTCACATCTCGGTCCACAATTAGCAATAGCTGATGGTGTGGCGTTGGCGAATAAACTGCGAAAGGCCGACAAGATTTCACTGGCTTTTACCGGCGAAGGCGGCACCAGCGAAGGCGATTTTCATGAAGCATTGAACGTGGCTGCCGTGTGGGATCTGCCGGTGATCTTTCTTATTGAAAACAATGGATATGGGTTAAGTACACCCACTAACGAACAATACCGATGCGAAAGTTTGGTGGAACGGGCAAGAGGTTATGGCATGGAGGGCGTAAAGATCGATGGCAATAATATTCTGTCGGTGATCGATACCATCAAAGGTGTGCGTCAATACTGTATCGAACATCAGAAACCCTACCTTATCGAATGCATGACCTTTCGCATGCGTGGACATGAAGAAGCCAGCGGTACCAAATACGTTCCCAAACATTTGTTTGAGATATGGGAAGAAAAAGATCCCATCAAAAATTACGAATCGTATTTGCTGCAGGAAGCTGTACTTGCAACAACAGATGTTGAAACTATTCGTGCTGAATTGAAAGAACAGATTGAACAGGAACTGCAGATTGCTTACAAAGCAAAACCGATGGAAATTGATACGGAAGAAGAGATGGATGATCTCTTTGCGCCCAAGCCCCCTAAATCCCCCGAAGGGGGACTTACCCAAGCACAGCCCTTACTTCTCGACAACTCAGCTATAAACAATGACTTTTCGAAAAGCGAGGTTGGTGCGCAGATGGCCTCACCTAACGGGGGAGGTCGGGAGGGGGCCCGTTTCATCGATGCCATCAAAGAAGCCCTTCATCAAAGCATGACGCAACATCCCAATCTTGTCTTGATGGGACAGGATATTGCGGAGTACGGCGGTGCATTTAAAATCACCGAAGGATTTGTGCAGGAGTTTGGCAAAGAGCGTGTGCGCAACACACCTATTTGCGAAAGTGCCATTGTTGGTGCTGCATTGGGTTTAAGTCTGCAAGGCTACAAAGCCATGATGGAAATGCAGTTTGCTGATTTTGTAACGGTTGGTTTTAACCAGATCGTCAACAACCTGGCAAAAATTCATTACCGCTGGGGACAAAACGCAGATGTTGTAATACGCATGCCCACAGGTGGCGGCGTTGGTGCCGGTCCGTTTCACAGCCAGAGTAACGAAGCTTGGTTTACCAAAACGCCGGGCTTGAAAATTGTGTATCCCTCCACACCTATGGATGCAAAAGGTTTGTTGATTGCTGCCATCAATGATCCCAATCCTGTTTTGTATTTTGAACACAAAGCATTGTATCGTGCAGTGAGTGGCCACGTTCCCGAAGAATATTATGAAATTGAAATCGGCAAAGCAAGGCATATACGGAGTGGCGATGAAGTCGCAATCATTACGTATGGTGCTGCGGTGCATTGGGCCGAAGATTATGCAGCCGAACATCCGGAGATATCCATTGACATTCTTGACTTGCGTTCACTCGCACCGTTGGATTATGCTGCGATCCGTGCAGCGGTACAACGCACCGGTCGGGTATTGCTGTTACACGAAGACACATTGATCGGTGGTATTGGTGGTGAAATTGCAGCATGGATCGCTGAGCATTGTTTTGAACTACTCGATGCACCCGTGATGCGTTGTGCAAGTTTGGATACGCCGATTCCTTTCAACATTGAACTGGAGCAAAATTTTATGGCGAAGGCGAGGTTGGGAGAAACGATAGAGAAATTAATTAGCTATTAATTTTTAAAATGAAAACACTGTTTATTTTATTTAGTATTTGTTGTTTGACAACTTTAAAATCTCAAACAAGAAATCTCCAACTAACATATCAATTTGATTCAGCAGGGTTAATTTATCCGTGGGAAAAATCAAACTTTATAAAGGAAGAACGACAAAGGGAAAAGTGGAAAAAGAAAACTAAAGATGATATTTATTATGAGGGTGAAATAGAGTTTCAAAACCACTATCCTTTAGCAGTGCTTTTGCAATTAAAAATGTTTTCAACTTCGGGTACGAGATCGTTAATGCATTTTACACCTGCTCCAATTACTATCCCAAAAGAAAAAGAACAGCATTGGAAGGATAGTCTTGCTGTTTTTTTGCACAAAATGACAGCCAATAATTTAATTTCTCAAAAAACAGAAACGAAACTAAAGCCCCTTGTTACAAACCTAACTGTCAAAACAGAGTATGAACTGGTGGAGAGAGCCTGTGAGTTAACAGAAATTGAATATTTTCTTCTACCCGAAAAACTTACAAAATTTTTAAATGATTTATTAGAGAGAGATTTACTAAATACAGAATCTTATAAATCAATTGTTGAAAGAAGTAATCGAAAAGACCTAGTTGATTATACTGATATATTAAAAGAAATTAAGGGTATTGTCTTTATAAATAAACATGAATATTTAGGGCTAAACCAAAAAGAAGTTTTTGAAAAAGTATATAAAAAATCAGCTTCAGTTCTAGATATACTCAAGTACGACAGTTTAAGCTATTCAATCGAAAAAGACAATGCAGAAAGCGACACGGGCTTTATTGTATATGACGCACTTGTTTCGATATATAAAGAAGGCAACATATATCGGTATAAAAGTTTTTTTGACGCCGACTTTTCAAATAAAAGCAAAGAGTACGTCCAGTTTCTTCCAGATCAGTATCATCAAATATTTAATAAAATACTGGCAGATCAACATTCTGAATACAGGCTACACATTGTAAGTATATCCAAAAATCAGTTTGCATTGTTACCACTTAAAAAATCACAATTTGAAGGTTTAATGTGGAGCTATAGTGGTATGGGTAGTGGTTACATTGAGTTGAGCTATGAAAATTTTTCGTCAGGATTCACCCAAACAAAAATTAAAGAAACTATCGCAGCATATGATTCTATTGGTTTATTTAGGCATTTAAGTAAAACAGAAATACAAAAAGGATTATTGAAAGTTGAGTTTTCGGAAATTAATAACTATTCTGATATACTAGTATCGTTTAAAAATATTGTTTTTGCAATTGATCTTGAATATGGAATAGATAAAGGAATGTACAAAAAAATAACTGAGCAACTTTCAGCACACTCAAAGGGATACTTTGTACCAACAGATATCTTAGATAAGTATATCTGGAAAAAGAACAATAAAAAACCATTTGAATATGGATTTGTTTTGAATAACAAGGTTTATAAAACACAACTAGTCCAGGAAGATGATTGGCTTGATTTGAAATTTTATGAATTAATTGAAAACGCTATAAAAGATCAGCAACCTTCCGGAAGATTTTATGAAGTTCATCCTTGCGATGGGTTATGTGTTGTTTTTCTAACAAATGAGCAATATCAATTTTTAAAAGCGAAACAACTTCTTGAATTTTCAGATGAAGATGTTAAGAGGAATTAGTCATATTACTACAATGCTGCTGATACTGTGTCTAACCTCTTTAGGATGCAATGAGAATATTAAAGCCAAAGTAAATAAGCCGACTGTTCTTTTACAACCGCTTCAATTTGCAGATACAACAACCTTACAATTGCTGAAAGATTCGGTTGCTCATTTTTATAATGTAAGCGTAGTTATTGCAGCTGATAAGCTTTTTCCTGCTCATGCATATTACAAACCCCGTAACCGCTACCGTGCCGATTCTACGATCAAATGGTTGAAGCAACTAAAGCCCGATTCGGTACGAACAATTGTGGGAATTACAAACGAAGATATTTCTGTTAGTAAAGCCGAACACAAAGACTATGGTGTGATGGGTTTAGGTTACAGTCCGGGACATGTATGTATTGTTTCAACCTTTCGTCCTTCAAAAACAGCAACAAGTAAAAGACATTTACAACAACGTATGGTGAAACTGGTGTTGCATGAAATGGGTCACAACTTCGGATTGCCTCATTGCAGTAATGAAACATGTTTTATGGTAGATGCAGAGGGACAGATGAAATTGGATCAGGAAAAAGAGTTGTGTGAAGCATGTCGGAAAAAACTAAAGATATAATTATTCCTCCTCTTCCATTTCCTCTGCTGCAGTACCGGTAGCTGTTGTCATTGTTTTCCGTTCACCGATCTGTTGCCGCCACATAGCATAGTACAATCCTTTGTTGGCAACCAATGCTTCATGGCTACCCTGCTCCACAATTCTTCCTTTCTCCAATACAAAGATTGTATCGGCATGGAGGATGGTGGAAAGCCGGTGTGCAATCAGAATGGTGATCTGTTGTTGCAGGCTCGATATTTCACGAATGGTTTGTGTGATCTGTTCTTCGGTTAATGAATCCAATGCAGAAGTAGCTTCGTCAAAAATGAGCAAACGTGGTTTGCGCAACAAAGCACGAGCAATGGAGAGGCGTTGCTTTTCACCACCCGATAATTTTTTACCGCCTTCACCAAGCAAAGTATCCAAACCTTTGTCTTTGCTGTTAATGATGCCCAGCGCCGATGCTTTCTGCAACGCATCATATATTTCTTCATCGGTCGCATCAGGCTTTACAAACTGCATGTTTTCCCTCACACTGCCGGAGAACAATTGTGTTTCCTGCGTTACAAAACCTAACTGCTTGCGCATGCGGTTGTAACGAATGTCTTTCGAGGAAACATCATCATACAAAATATCACCACTTACAGGCGTATACAAACCCACCAATAATTTTACAAGTGTTGATTTACCCGAACCCGATGGCCCAACAAACGCAATGGTATCGCCCAGCTTTGCTTCAAACGAAATACCATCGAGTGCATTTGCAGATGCCTGCCGGTGACGAAACGTTACCTGATCGAAACGCAAATGTTCGATCTCCCCTACATCAACCGGTTCTTCGGGCCGGTATTCTGTTTCTTTCAGCATCAGTTCATTAAAAATATGCAGCGATGCTTCTGCTTCCCGATACGAAAGTATAATGCTGCCCAGATCCTGCAACGGACCAATGATGCCGGTGGAAATAAACTGCATCGAAATCAATTCGCCGGGTGATAATACATTGCGGAAAATAAGCCATAATAAAATAAAGAGAATACTTTGTTTCAGCAGAATAAGAATGCTGCCCTGGTAAAACGAAAGCGAACGGATCTTTTTTACCTTCTGCATTTCCAGGTCAAAAATTTCCTGTGTGTGTGCACGCAGGCGTTTAATTTCAGGATAGGTAAGACCTAAACTTTTTACCAATTCAATATTGCGTAAACTTTCGGTGATGGTGCCGCTCATTTGGCGGTTTTGCCGGATGAGTGAACGCTGCAATACTTTAATGGAACGACTGAGAATGCTGGTTAATCCACCCAGCAATACCACACCTACTAAAAAAACAGGAATCAATGCCCAGTGTTTGGTAAATGCATACCAGATCAAAAAGCCGATACCAACGATGGAAGAAAAAAGAATATTGATGAACGAAGTGATGAAACGTTCTGTATCGTTGCGAACTTTTTGCAGGATCGATAAAATTTCACCACTGCTCTGATCTTCAAAATCCTGGTAGGGCAGGCGCAGCATTTGTTTAAGGCCATCATTAAAGATCTGCATCCCGAATTTTTGCACTACCAGCCGAATCACATAATCTTTTAATGATAAGAAGAGTCGTGCCGCTAATGCAATGGCAACAGCAATACCTAACAATACTAATACGCCGTTAATGAGTTCCTGTTCGCTCCGGTTAGCGGGGTTGAGTGTATATTCATCAATAATGCGGCCCAGAATAATGGGATCGTACAACGAAAGAATTTGTGCAATACCGGCCAGCAGCAGTGCAGCAAAAACCAATGAACGGTAGGGATGCAAATATTTCCAGAGTATTTTCATAATGCTGAAGCAAGGTAATTACAATTCAGCAGAGAATTTGTTGCAGATGTAATGCTTAAACCAATGCGTTGTTTTCCAATTGAAGAAACTGATGATAGAGTTGCGAAGTTACCGTTCCGGCGTTTCCCTCACCAATCAATTTGCCATCTACGGAAAACACAGGTAGCAATCGTTTCGTGGTGCTGCTTACAAATACTTCTTTTGCTGTAAGCACATCGTTAAGTGTAACTGGTTGTTCTTTTACTGTCATTGTTTCTTTTGCAAGCTGAAGGATCTGTTTGCGGGTAATGCCATACAATACGTTTGTATCAGCTGTCAGCAATTCATGATTCGCTGAAACAACAAACACATTGGAACGTGGTAATTCACTGATGAATCCATCTTTTACATACAACACATCACCCGCACCGGCCTCTTTTACTTTCTGTTGTAAATAAACACCCATGAGATAATTGATGGATTTCACCGTTGGTAACTCCCGTACATATTCTTCAGTGATAAGATGTAATCCTTTCGACTCATCAAACGCCGCATCCATCGTTAATGGATTTTGTGTGATGATGAGATTGGGAGTGGTGGGTGTATAGGTATCAGTTGCATTACCACCGGTTACTGTAATGCGTATGCCGGAAGTTGAAAGATCGTTTTTGCGGATGAGTTCCTGTACGATTTTCTTCAACTCATCCTTGCTGTACGGAAGCTGCAACCGTAATACAGATGCTGAATGTTGTAACCGATCCAAATGATGATCGATGAACAGCGGTTTATCATTTACTGTGCGAAAAAAATCAAATACGCCATAACCCCGCTGGATCGATAGATCACTTATTGGTAATACAGCTTTCTCAGCTTCAACAAATTGATGATTGATAAATGCCCACATGATCAGTTGATGCGATTGTATTGTTTTAAAATCGGAAGTACTTTGTCCAACGGCAGTGCTTCAATGGTTCGTCCGCCTTTGCCTTTCATATCGGTTGCCATAAACAAGGAATTGATGATGGCTTCTTCTGTTGCTTCAATCGCTGCCATAAACAGCGGACTCATAACATCGTTGATCAACACTGTTGTGGTGATGGTGGATGTTTTGCTGTTGTGTGCAATCAGCACCGCTGCATTATTGGAGAAAGCGATCACATAGTCGCCGCTGCCGTTCGATGCAATGCCGCCTGTTTTTGCCAAGCCCATAAAAGCACGTTTGGCCAGGCGTTCTAAATTTCGGCTGTCGAGCGGAGCATCCGTTGCTACTACGATCATGCAGGAACCATCAACCGGATTTTGTAATTGATTGCTGAACGAATAACGACCCAGCGCTTCACCCACAGGTACACCATCGATCTGCAACACACCGCCAAAATTTGTTTGCACCAATACACCAACGGTATAACCACCGAGCGATGTTGGTAGTTTTCTCGATGCTGTACCGATCCCTCCTTTAAAACCAAAACAAACCGTACCTATACCAGCACCCACATTGCCTTGTTGTGGCACTTGCGTGGATGCACTATTGATGGCTTGCAACACATGCTCAACTTTTACATGCTTGCCACGTATATCATTCAACGCACCGTCATTGGTTTCACCTACCACTGCATTGACTGATTGTACCTGTTCATTTCCTTTTTGTGATAATGTATATTGAATAACGCCGTTGATTCCTTCTGCAACACTCAGCGTATTGGTTAAGATGATCGGCGATTCAATGTTGCCTAATTCTTTGATTTGTGTAACACCAGCCAGTTTTCCAAAACCATTTCCGGTAAACACAGCAGCCGGTACTTTTTGCTGAAAAAGATTATTACCGTGCGGAAGAATTGCTGTAACACCTGTGCGGATACTGTCGCCCACAATCAATGTAACCTGCCCAACTTTTACACCTGCCACATCCACAATTGAATTGGTAGGTCCTTTCTGCATTACACCTATTTTGATGCCGTAAGCTTCAGCAGGTTTGCGTTGCTGTGCAAATGTGTAACTGCAAAAAAGGGAACTGGTAATGAGCAATAGTATTCGCATGTGATTACAATTTGAGCGTTGCGTTCTTTGTGAAAACCTTCGTGTATATCGTGCTACTAAATTTGTTACACAAAGTTCACAGAGGAAACACGAAGAACACAAAGAGATCGTACAAGTTAAAACTTATTCATCGGGATGCCAGGGTTGCCAATCTTCAAAAGGTTGCCAACCCTTCTGCATTATTCTCCCGGGTGATAAGTTCGTTCGGCATGGTTCAATACATCTTCTTTATAAAACAGTACATCTTTGAACTGACCTTTGGTGTACATCTCCAGTTGATCGGTAAAATGTTTGCTGTTTACATCGCCGCTGTTACCACCGGCCAGTAATGATTTTGCTTTGATCTTTTCACCAAACTCTACCGCACAAACAAAACTGTTTCCGCTGATGCCGTAGCGTTTTTTTGTTCCCGGAAATGTGCGGCTGTTATACGAAGGCAGCATGCCCCACAAGGCAGAAGCAAATGGAACGGGATAGCTGATCTTGTTATCATCATGTTGCTGCACAAGATCATTGCTGATACGCTGGTAACGGTTGATATCACCCCATTGTATTTCCCAAGTACCAAATTGTTGTTTGAGTTGATGCACGGTTTCCAGTAATGGTTTCAGCAATTGATCGGCAGTGGCCGTTGCTGCAAAACGATGCGTTACGGTTACCTGATCGTCATCACCATCTTCAATATAAATCCGGCGGATGGCAGCATTTAAACGCTGCGCCCATTCAACCGCCAGTGTGGTGGCAATGGAATGATTGGATGAATAGTAATCCCAGTTTTTTAATACGGCAACAGGTGCTGCCAGTGAACGGTACAATGAATCGCTTGGTTGAATCTTTGTTTCAAATGCTTTCACCAACGCAGGAACCAATACTTCAAATGCAGAAAGATAGGTATCGTAACCGGCAGCAATGGTTTTATCAATGTTGAATTTATTTTCCTTGCTCAACACTCTTGCAGCATTGATACCACGAAAGTTTTCACCATCGGGTGCCATGTACACCGGGTAATCTTTTTTCTTCGGACTAGCTTCACCACTTACCGTGTAGGGAGTAGAGTTGCAGTTTTGAATCCAGCCTGTTGATGGGTTAATCACCTGCACAGTTTCAGTTGCATCATGCAAACCCTGCCATTCCGTTGCTGGTGTTGTTCCGTCCACTACTTTCCCCCAGTTAAATGTTGCATCACGTTTGGGTACATAGTTGCCATGCCAGTAAGCGATGTTGCCACTGTTATCTGCAAACACGGTACTATTGCTGGTGTTGCCACGCAGCGCCATTACTTTTTTATAATCTTCTAATCCTTTTGCTTTGGTACGTTGCCAGCTTTGCAGTATCCCGTTCATCATACGGTTGCTGGAACGTACGCTGATGTATTGGCCATTCCGTTTCGCCATGACCGGGCCATGATGTGTTGCGTAGGTTGTAAATGTTTTTGACAACAGTTCATTTCCTTTTTTATACTTAATGGTGATCTTTTTTTGTTTTACAGGACGTTGCTTATTATCGTATTCATACGTCATCTTATTGCCGGTGCCGGAAATTTTTTCTGCATACATATCAGCTACATCTACATTGGCGCTGGTGTGCATCCAGCCGCAGTATTCGTTAAACCCCTGGTACACGAAAAACTGACCCCAGGTTACTGCACCATAGGCATTCAATCCCTGTTCACTCACCATGTGTACTTCGGGCCGGAAATAAAATGTTACGTGCGGGTTGATGTACAAAATAGCTTTTCCACTTTCTGTTTTGGAAGGAGCGATGGCAAATCCATTAGAGCCACTGCTGTTCTCTACAAATTCTTTGGGGCGATATGCCACTGTTGCATTTTCGTTGCCATATAAATTTCGTACATCCGTTGCCGTTACATCACCGGTGCTGATGGCACCAATGCTTCCATCGGTCCACAACAATTGATACCAGGGTTTAAAGCGTGTAAGCAATGCCGGCTTTACGTTGGGATGTGTGTAGAGATAATAATTGATCCCATCAGCATAAGCATTCAATAATTCTTTTAACCACCTGGGCGCTTTGTTGTAATCGGCAACAGCCTCTGCACTGTCGATCACCAATTTTAAATACAGATCATTGTATAGTTCTGTTTCGCCAAACACTTCTGCTTTGCGGCCCAGCTTTTCAATATAGTTTGCTTCCACACGTTTAAAATCATCTTCGCATTGTGCATACAGCAAACCAAACACGGCATCTGCATCTGTTTTTCCATACACATGCGGTATGCCCCAGTTATCTCTGATGATTGTTACACGTTGCGCCTGTTGTTGCCAGCGTTTGATTTCCGACTGTGAAAAGGATTGTGCAAAAATTTGTAAGGGCAGCAAAACGAATAATAATAAATACTTCATAACTCATGCTTGATTTGTCGATTGCACTAAGCTAAGTATTCGTTCCTGTGTGAACAAAATCAGTTCTTATTCTTCGGGTAAAATGGGATGAGCGGTGCTTGTACTTTTCTTCTTTCGAAGATCGGGCTGCCAGTAGAAGAACAGGCGAAACGTATGGTTGCGGTTGTATTGAAAACCGTTGAGCCGTTGCTGGTACACAAGCATGTAACCGGCATCAAACGAAAGCGACGGCGTTATTTGTTGGCGTATACCTGTAAACAATCGGTTTTGATCAAAAGTATTATACGCTATGTCTTTACCCGATTGAAGCAACAATTCATCAGCAATGGCAATAGAAGGAACGTATTCGTTTTTACTGACAGGTATCGTGAGGTAAAGCTGATAACGGTAGCGTGTACTGTACCTGTATTCGTTTGTGGGACGAAAATTCACCACCCTTTGTTGCCAGCGTTCTTCGATCCGCAGCCGCTGCTGCAAGCGGATATTTCCAAACACATGCGATAGCTGCGCATGTTGATACATCCGGTTTTCGTTGGTGAAAAGCTCTGTTGCGCCCGAGCGGTTGGCCAGCCACAAATGACCTGCGCCTGCACCAATGTTGAAGCGTGGATTAATATGATACACAGCGCCCAGCCGCAGAAAGTAGAAACTATTGTTCTTCAGAAAGTCGGTGCGACGCATGTGTACATCCGTTACTGTACTCCATTTATCACTGATGCGGAGCTGGTTGTTGATACTTGCCCACACATGATTTTGTGTTTGTACATCACGTTCCTGTTGAGCAGTACCGGTAACGGAAAGGGAAGCAAAAAATAAAAATAAAACAGCCTGTTTCAATGTAAACGATCAATTGATAGAAATGCAAAGCTACCCGACAGTGGCAAGAAGAACTGTGACGTTCATCACATTGATTGCAGATTGAGGTTACTACTTATGTTGACTTCAAAGTTGATCAGAAAAATCAGGAGACCTTCAGGTGATTACGGAAATAAAAATAAAAGAACACACCACTCAACACAAGCCCCGAACCGATAAACGATTGTACCGGTTGCGTAACAACTGTGTTTACAAGTAAGGCGATGGAAAACAGAGTGATGAAAGCCGGTATAACGGGGTAGCCGATCACTTTTGCTTTGATGGTGCCGTTGCGTTTCATTTTAAAAAGCGCAATGGCTACCAGGCTGTAAAACAGAAAACCGGCAAAGATCACCATATTGGTGAGCATATCGAAGGTGCCTGATATAACCAGGATGCAACTCCACAACATTGTATAAAGCAACGCAACCGATGGGGTGCGATACACCGGGTGTACAGTAGCAGCTTTTTTGAAAAAGAATTGTTCCTGTGCCATACGGAAATAAATTCTTGCATGTGCCAGGATAATTCCGTTGATAGCTCCAAACACAGAGATCATGATCAGCAGTACAATGAGTGTTTGTCCTACTTTGCCCAACAACGTTTCTGCTACTACAGCAGCACCGATCTCATTTTGATTCACTGCTTTTAATGCCTGTAACGGAAGTACATGCATATACGCCACATTCACCAATACATATAAGAGCATGGCAATGGCAACACCGCTCATAATAGCAATGGGTATGTTGCGTTTTGGATTTTTCAGTTCACCGGCAATGAACGAAATATTACTCCAGCCATCATAGGCCCAGAATGCACTGAGCATGGCAGCGAGTACTGCACTAAACAAGGCCATGCCTTTTAACTCCGGGATTGGTTCGTTGAGAAGAACCTCTTGTGTTGTAGTTGCACCGGAATAAAATAAACCGAGGATGATGAGTAAGAGAATACCAAGTATTTTGGCAGATGTAATGATGTTGTTGATCCATCCGCCATTCTGCACACCACGATAGTTTACCCATGTAAGCAATACGATCACAGCAATCGCCAGCAACTTAATGCCGCTGTCAGCAAACGGAAAAATAAATCCTGCAATGGATACATGTTCCAGTGATTGAAAGGGATCACCCAGCGGAACAAATACATTCACTGTTTGCGCAAAAATAAAACCGAGTGCTGCAATGGATGCGCAGCCGATGCTGGTAAAATCGGTCCAGCCAAAGAGGAACGAAAAGAAATTGCCGAATGAAAGACGCAGGTATTCATACACGCCGCCTGATTCTTCGGTTAAGTTAGCCAGACCCGCAATGGTAAATGCGCCAAACATAGTAATGACCCCTGCACCGATCCAGGCAACAATGATCCATGTTTCACTTAAACCGGTTTGTGCCATGGGAACGATCTTCTTGAACACACCGGAGCCAATCATCATACCGGCCACTAATAAAATGCCGGTGCCTACACCTAAGGCACGCTTGAGTGTTGGTTGTTGCGGGGTTGAAGAAGTAGGTTCCTGTTTCATCTGTATCTGGCTTATTGCAGCAATGCAATATCCGTTTTTCTTTTATGATTTCCGTTTTGGTTGCTGTTGAGTACTGCAATGAATACCACCACCACTCCAGTTTTGCATAGTAGCGTCAATGAATATCATCTTTCTTCCGGGAAACTGTTCTTCAACAATTTTGCTCACCTGTTCTTCTTCAAATTCTAATTTATGATGGTTTATTTTTTCATCAACCTTGTTGAATGCAGTACATCGATCTTCCATTTCTTTTTTTCTTTCATTAAGATAACCGTTTCTATCCAATAAGCTGTTTGTTCTTTCCCGTTAGCCGTAATATCCGATTGAAGATAATATGTAACCCAGGCTGTGTTTTTTTTGATCGTTGTATTTACAAACGTAAAATGATTGACACGTTTAAAATCAGGAATGGATGCATTCGGCGATATTATATGAATTAATGAATCAATTGTCCATTGCTGACCATATTCATAGAAACGCACATCAGCAGTAACAAGAGTTTTTAAAGCAGCAGTATCGCTTTTTGTTAACGTGGCAAACATTTTTTCAACTGTTTGCTGTATGGTTTTCTGCTCTTGCAGAAGTTGTGCTGTTACATTTGCTGTAAAAAGCAATGTGAGCAGCAGCAGATTTATTTTTTGCATGATGCGAAATGATTTTGTTCTGACATTTTTATTTTATAAGGATGACTTTTTCTTTACTACTTGTTTCATCACAACGTAAATAACCGAAAACACCAAGATAAACCCGGCAATACCCGTCAATTCGGCTCTTGATAAATTCGATAATAACCAAACAATACCGGCACTGGCCACTAAGGGAACAACTACACCACCTGGCACACGAAATGTTTTTTCAGTTGTGGCTGTAGTTGTTTTTCTGAGTTTTACAGAAGCGAGTACCACACCGAGATAAATAATAAGTAACGCTGCACTGGCAATGGTAGCTAGTTGTTGAAAGCCACCTGAGATGGCGAGTATTAAACCCAGCGATGCATAAAACCCAATAGCAACATGTGGTGTAAAGTAACGGTGGTGTACTTTCGCCAATGGCTTTGGCATTAATCCATCTCTTGCGCCTGCAAACAGAATACGTGGAATGGATAGTATTTCGCCACCCAATGCACCAAGCATTGACAATGCACTGGCGGCAATAATGATGATGGCTCCCCACTTGCCAAATGCAATACCGGCTACCGCAGCTAAGGGTGCATCTTTGTGTTCTGAGATGGTTGCGCCAAGCACAGCTTGTGTTACCAACTGAATGGAGATGTACAAAATCAATACAGCTGAAATGCCAAAAAATATTCCAAGTGGTACGGTGCGTTTTGGATTTTTTATTTCACCACCATTACTCAACGGGCCATCTAACCCAATGAACGCAAAAAATAAAAGTAAAGATGCTGCACCTACATTACTGATGGTTGGCTGAATAGTCCATTGTAAATTATCAGGCAATAGAAAAAAGATACCGCCTGCAACCACTGCAATCAAGGGAATTAGTTTTCCTAATGTTGCAAACTCGATCAACCGTACGCCGTTTTTTACACTCCGTATATTGATCAACGCAATACTGCCAAACACAAATACCAATAATGCAGCCCGGTACAGTTGATCACTTAAAAAAGGAAAAAAGTAGCCCAGTGTATCTACCAAGGCGTTGGCAATGGCTGCATCGGATACAATACATCCACCCAGCCAATAGATATTGTTTGCTAAAAATCCTGCATAGCGTCCAAATGCATTTTCAATATAACTGTACACACCACCACTTACTGATGTTTTTGCACCTACTTCGGCAAAACAAAGTCCAATCAGAAAAATGAGTCCCCCGCAAACGAGATAAGCAAGAATTGCAGCTGCACCAAGATCTTCTGCAATGATAGCTGGTATAATAAATATGCCCGAACCTGCTGTAATGTTGAGAATAGCTAACGTTAACGACCGAACGCCGATTTCACGCTTTAGATTTTCTTTTGTTGAAACCGGGTTCATGCAGTTGAGTTGGGTTAAAGATGAATTTAGTTTGTTTCAAGTGATTTGAGAACAAGCTGCAACAGTTCTGCTATTTTACTGTCGTCCATCCAGCGTGTAACCACAACCAGATCATGTTCTTTATCAACAATAATATAATTGCCACCGTAACCTGCCGCATAATATACATTAGGTGAAATGCCTTTCCATCCCTGTTCAGTATTGATCCACCACAGGTATCCGTAATTTTTATTGGCTGTTGATGGTTGTATGGCAGCGTTGATCCATTTTTCTGAAAGCAGTTGTTGGTTTTTCCATTTGCCGTTTCGCAAAAACAGCAAACCAAACCGTGCATGATCAAGCGTATTAATAAAAATACCACCACCATGATGTCCGCCACCACTAACTGACTGAACGGTTAATCCATCCATTGTTACATATGAATTTTCATAACCAAACCAACGCCACGTTGTGGATGCACCAATGGGATCCATAATTTTTTCTTTGAGCACAACAGGCAATGGTTTGCGCCACACCTGTAATAACGAATACGCCAACAGGTTTACACGTACGTCGTTGTATTTATAACTTGTGCCCGGTTCCAGCAGCTTGCGGTTTTTCCAATCATCGATTGTTCCTTCTCTTGGCGGACGATCGGCCCAATCGTGCAGGCCAAACAATGTTCCGCTCCAGTCGCTTGATTGTGTCAGCAAATGATGCCAGGTTACTTTTGCATTGTGTGGCCCTTCAAATGTTTCGTCCCACACATATTGATTCACTTTGTCGTTTACATTTTTGATGAGTCTCTGGTCAACTGCTAATCCGGCAACGGTGGAGAGATAACTTTTGGTTACACTAAAGGTCATATCAACACGGTTCACATCGCCCCACTGTGCCACAATGTATCCGTTCTTTACAACAAGCCCTGCGGGTCCGCCACGTTCTTTCATGGGGCCAATGATCTTATAACCGGGTTCCCGCACATACGATTTCATATTGGCAATCCGCAAGTCCCGTTCCACTTTGTTTTCATGTTTCAACGCAAAGTTTACAGCACTGTCAAGCCAGGCTTTGTTCATCTTCAACTCTTCGGGCTTTTTTGTTTGCCAGTCTGCATCAGGGAAATAAACTTGCTGAGCAGGAAGAATAAATGCATGCAACGCAAGTAAAAGGAACAGTAGTTTTTTCTTCATGGAATAAATGTATGTGATGCCATTCAATTGAATAACGATTTTCTTTCGCTGCACTCAGCCATAGCGATTCAACAGGACTGTAGTTGAAATACGCTGGCCAGATGGTACAGAACATGAGCTGACCAATAAAGATCAACAACGCAAACCGGTCAGAATTTATGAGTGTTGCAACCCCAACCAGCGTTACTCTTAAAACTGCGCTTCAAACACCCGCATAAAATTGCCTCCCATTATTTTCTTGATCTCTTTTTTGCTGTAACCTCTTTCCAGCAAGGCTTTGGTGATGAGTGGAAAATTTTCAACTCCGTTCAGTCCCAATGGAGCTGCTGTAATTCCATCAAAATCGCTGCCCATACCTACGTGGTTTACACCTACCAGCTTTACAATGTAGTCGAGATGATCCATGAGTACAGCCAATGCTGGACGCATGGCATCTGTTGTTGCTTTGTATTTTTCGCTTACCATCATTTGTGCATAATCACGCTGCACATTGTTTTTCACCAGCGAATCAACTTCGGCTTTGTATTGCTGCAGAAATATCCCCATCTTTTTTTCGTAGCTGCTGTCGAGAAAGCCTGCAAAGAAATTGAGAAAAATTACACCACCACTTTTGGCAATGGCTTTGATCTGCTCATCTTTTAAATTGCGCCGGTGCTTACAAATATTCCACACACAGCTATGCGACGCAATGATCGGTTTGGTTGAAACACTTACAATATCCCAGAATGTTTGTTCACCTGCATGACTCACATCCACCATTACACCTAATTCATTCATTCGATGAATAACAGTTCTTCCAAATGCTGTGAGTCCCTTTTTGCCTTCACTGTTCAATGCACCACCTGCTGTTGTTTCATCGGCTGCACTTGTTGCCCAGCTTGTACTATTGTTCCAGGTAATAGTCATGTAACGCATGCCACGTTGGTGCAATGCTTCCAGTTTGCTGAGATCATTTTCAATCATGTGTCCGCCTTCCACACCAAACATCGTTGCCAGTTTTTTTTCCCGGATGGCTTTTTGAAGATCTGCAGGCGTATTTACCAGCATCATCTTTGTTGGATTGCGGTTGGCCCAAGCATACACGCTGTCCATTTCCTGGTTGGCATACGCATAAGGATCTTTTTGTTCACCATCGCAAAAAATTGAAAAGAGTTGTACATCCACGCCGCCGGTGAACATGCGGTTGAGATCGGAATGTGTTTTACCACGCAGATCTGTATCAAACTGCACTCGTTTTTCAATGGCAGATGAGGGAATATCATTGTGTGTATCTGCCAGTACAAGTTTTTGATGAAGCTTTTGGTATTTCTGTGCAAACAAAAGAGATGGAATGCATAATAAAATGAGAATTCGTACAAACATGAGCAGTGAAGGTTGTAAGTTTGCAGTTAAGGTATAAAAAAATGACGGAGTTAATTTATATACAGCAGGAAGGATGGTTATTGGATGAAGTGCGGAAGCTGTTTAAAGAGTACGAGCAGGAGCTGGATGAGGATCTTTGTTTTCAAAATATTGATGATGAAATAAAATTTCCCTTACGCAAATATGGTCCGCCAAGAGGTGTGCTTTACATTGCCAAATGGAACAGTGAAGTGGCAGGTTGTATTGCCCTGGCACCACTGGCTGAGCGGGGCGCTTGTGAAATGAAACGCCTCTATGTGCGTCCTTATTACCGCAAACACAAGATTGGTAAGGTGCTGGTAGAACAATTGCTGAAAGATGCAGTGCAGTTAGGGTATACCAAAATGAAACTCGACACATTGGAAAAACTGCAACCCGCCATACGGCTGTACCAGCAGATCGGCTTCCTCGAAACAACGGCTTATTATGAAAACCCGCTGGATGGTGTGGTGTACATGGAGAAAAGCCTCGTTTAATTTCCCTTTTCGTTTGTAATGGTTTTGTAAAACCTGCACTTTATGATTTGCCTCATAAAGCACCACTGCAGCTGGCAGTAGTTTCGTTGCAACAAATTCTATCAAAATCATGAATGCAACAAACGAAAAAACAGTAGCAGAACTGGTAACCGAAGATTACCGCACAGCCGATGTGTTTAAAAAATTTGGAATTGATTTTTGCTGCGGCGGAAAAGTAACCGTTGAAGAGATCTGCACAAAAAAGAATATCTCTTACCAAGAGTTGACGGAAGAACTGAACCGCATTGGCCAGTCAACTTCCACTACCGATACTAATTTCAACGAATGGCCATTGGATAAACTGGCCAACTATATTGTGGAGAAACACCATAGTTATGTAAGCAATAACCTCGAACTCATTCGGCAGTATGCCAACAAAGTGGCTCTTGTGCATGGTGGTCACCGACCTGAAACAAAAGCGATTGCACGCCTGTACAACGAAGTGGCCGATGAACTCGCACATCATCTCGAAAAAGAAGAAATTATCTTATTTCCCTATGTAAACCAACTGGCAGCAGCTAAACGAAACAACGTAAAAATGCAGGGGCCGCATTTCGGTACGGTAAAGAATCCAATCACTATGATGGAAGCAGAGCATGAATTTGCAGGCGATCATTTTCATGAAATTGCCACACTCAGCGATCAGTACACAGCACCACCGGAAGCATGCAATACTTATCGTGTATTATATGCCAAGCTGAAAGAGTTTGAAGATGATCTGCACACCCATATTCACCTCGAGAATAATATTCTGTTCCCTAAGGCGAAAGCGTTAGAGCTGGAAGTGATGGCCTAAGCACTATTCATCCTTGCTGCTCTTTTCGCCCACAAACCACTGTTCTTTGTTTTTGAACAACACATTGAACGTGGTGAGCGAACCGTAGCAACGGGTAATGTATTGCTGGATATTTACTTTCTCTTCATCGCTGAGTGTTTTGTTGCTGTTAATGTTTTGTTCCAACACCCGGAGACGGTCACGCAGCATCACTATTTTGTGAAAGAAATCTTCAATCGGAATTTCTTTGGGCTTGAGTGATTTGTCTTTGGGTTGCAGGAGCAGGGTACCGCCTTCCCATTTTTCGCCAAGAGGCACCACTTCACTAACGCCGTTCCACAAACGCAAAATTTTCAACAGCGATTTTTCTACTTCGCTATGCGTTTCAATTTCTTCGCTGATGTTTTCGGGAATGATCTCATCGAGTGCTGTATCGGTTTTGTCAATTTCTTTTACACCGCTGTGGATGAACGAGATCAAATACGTTGCGTAACGGATGCCTACGATCACACCGGGACCATGTTGTGTATGTTGCAGCCGTGTACCAATGCCGAGTGTTGTTTGTTCCATATTCGAAATATTTTGGAATGGCAAAGTACAACTGAAATGGGAAATGAAGGAGGATGGATTCAGCAGCAGGTGTAAGACCTTTGCAAGGTCCTGATACCGGCAACCCACTGCATGTAGGAGGTTGATGTAAGGACGTAGCTGAGATGTCAGACACTATTTGCGCTGCTTTCTTGATTGGTCAGGCGACCTACAACGGTGTACTAAGTCATCTTTCTTTACTCTTTACTTCTTGCCAGTATTTACTACTTGCAATTCCAATAAAATGCCTTCCGGAAAGAATAAAGTAAATGATTAACCATAAAAGGAAAAGCGGTTGAAATCTCAACAATGTGATCGATCCTTCTTCACCACTTCCAAAACCCAATGAGGTGGTTGTAATGGCTGGACTAAATGATAACAACCCTGTAAGTCCAAGAAGAAGGGTTAAGCCAAGAAATAATACTCCGAAAAGATGTCGGATATAAAATAAAACTCCAGTAACCAATAGAAAAATTAGTCCTGTATAATGTTGCCAAACAAGCAATACATCTGAGTTGTTAACTATAATGAGAAGAATGATAGCAGAAATAACCAGTATCAAAAACGGAACGTAATCTAAATAGTTTTTTGTTTTTTCATTCATAATGTTGATCCTGTTTAAATTTTCATAACAGCAACAGTAGAAATTTTATCAGTTGGAGAGTTGAACAACTTGTTGCCTGAAACTGCATTCAAATTTAAATCACGGAGTGAAAGATAACAACTACTGTTTAGAACAATTCAAACGAACCTCGGCGTTAACTTTATCTAACGCCAGAAAAGTACAAACAACACCTGCCAGCATTAGTAACGACCTCACCCAGTTCATTCTTCCCCATTCTGCTGCAACACGTTGAAGTGTTTCTGTATCGGCGAGTTGTTGTGAAAGAAACATGATCTCATTCCGGGGATAGAAATAGGTAAAGGTTAAAACAGTGGAGGAGATAAAAAATAGCAACGCTATTGCCAGATACACCCGAATGGAAGTTGATTGTTTCCAGCACACAATCAATGCAAGTAAAATCACAATTTCAGTTGCAGGATCGATGAGTTGAAAAAATGTACCCGGATTGGCAACCACAAAAAAATCCCGGGCAGCGGTGATCGATCGGGGCACGTTGCTTTCCCAGTTGGCTGCATTCACCATGGAGTTATAAATGTTCGCAAAGAACAATCCACTTGATAAGGCAACAGCTATATAGAGAACAAACTTTTTCATACTACAGTATTTTGATTTTTGTAAAATAAATTGGTGGAGAAAGCATTACTTCTTCCGTTCCTCGAGTTGTTTGATATACGTTTCCAAATACTCGTCAATCGGAATTCTGTTATAGTTTTCATAGATGTTTACAAATTGGCTGAATTGGAAATACCCATATTTTTCGGGTTGCGGGCCCAGCTCCCAATAATGTTCATTGAACCATTTAATGCGGTCTTCTTCACCTGCAGGAACAGGGTCGGGCACTTTCGCTAAAAATGCTTTGGCAAAACGATAGCATTGTTCCAGTTCGGCAGTTTTACCCACGCTATGCCAGTAGTTCATGGCAAGTATATTCACATCCAACTCTTCCTGGTACATCGCTTTCGGATCATGAAGCCCGTAAGCCGCTATCAGTCCATGCCCCAGCTCATGTGCTATATAAAACCCATTGAAGAAACCGGCAAAAAACTTTTTGGCTTCAGTTTCATTGTCTGAATACGTAGCAAAGAATGTCTTGTGTTCTGCGGGCAATTGGTGGTAGAGTGAGGTTACAATATTTTTTGCTTTGGGAGCATAATACACCATAGCAGGCGTGGTGTAAACCACAACACCCAACTTGAAATTTAATTGAGGCCGGATGGCATTTACCCGTTTGTTGAAATCGGCAACCATCGGTTTGGCATCATCAACCAGTGCAGCAGAATCAGTATACAGTGTAAACAGTTTGTATTGTGCATGTAAGCCTGTCATCGACACACACAGCAGCGTGCTAAGAAGTAAGATTGACTTTTTCATATTCGCCATTTTATTGCTGTAAAACTATTTTTGAAACAGAAATGGCGATAGTATGAAAACGACAAAATCAGACTCTGTCCCAATCCAAGTGAAACTGTATATGTTCTCCTGTTAGTTCCTGGTGAACAAGTGTGGGCGTGCGTTTGGCAAATTCCTTAAAGTCTCTGATAAAGTGCATGTGGTCGTAGTAGCCGGCTTTATAGGCCAGCTCTGTCCAGGCGATATTTGGTTTTGCTTCCAGCATTTTATACGCTTTGTGAAACCGGGCGATCCGTGCATACATTTTGGCCGACATACCCAATCGCTCTTTACATTTCCGTTCAAAAGTGCGGAGACTCATACAAGCCATGCCTGCAATGGTGTCGATGTTGCTATTGTAGTTGCTGAGTAAATGTTGCAGCGCAAGATCAATGGGCAAGGCTTCTTTTACCTGCGATAATTTTTTGAGAAAATAAGATTGTACAAGCTCATTCAATTCCCCGAACGAGATCGTTTCGTGTGATTGATCCAGCAATTCTTCAATCTCTCTGCCAATCACTTCACGACCACTGTAACCATTATCGAACAATTCCGTCATCGGTATATTCAAAAACCGGTTAAGCCCTCCCGGTTGAAAAATGATCGATACCGTTTTGTGGCTTTCTTCCACCACCAGTTTGAAAGGAGTGATTTGTGCGCCGATCAATGTACAGGATGTAACAGTATTGAAATTGGTTTCGCCTGATTTTTTTGATTTCAACCGTGTATGAAGATTGATGAACATGGCCTGCTCGGGCGAAGGCATATAATTCCCCTCGATATGCACAGGCGTATTGCCATAGTCTGCTTCAATGAGCACAATATGCCGTATAAGCGAACGCAATGCAGGATGTATGTTGCATTGTGCTGTGCGGATATCTGGCATGTGGTTGTTCATCTTTCAGTGAGGGAGCAATTGTTTATTAGTATTCTCTTCTTCTTGTTCTATTGGCAGAATAAATTGCGACTGACTCTAAATTATACGCCACTCCGCATAAATCCAAATTCCGGATGTGTTTGATTGTTACTGCCTTGGTTCATTTCCTTTTCACCGGTATCCATATTTCTTCTTCCGAATCAGCGCTGTTGTTCTTGTATTTCTCACCGAGCAGTTCAAAATGCGGACGATCGTCTAACACATATCCCGACTGTGGTAACCATTCTGTAAAAATGCGTTGAAAAATTTCAGTGCCACTTCCTTTATGATCGAACACGGCATACAAACCACCGGGTAAATAAAATACTTCAAAACCTTCCGGTAAATGGGTTGCATCATTTACTTCGGCCAATGCCCACTTGGTAAATTCATTGGCAGGATTGAATGCCCGAAAATAATCTGCGGGATACAGCTGCAATGAATAGAGTAAATTATTTACTGCAGCGAGTTGTGAACGTTGCTGCATAAAGCGTTGCCACAACAATCCTGTTTCGTTGTGTACAAGACTCATGCGTTGTTGTTTGCCTGCAAGTGTTTTGGGTTGCAGTTCAAGTATACGTGGTTGTAACATGCAGTTAATGGATCAACGTTTGGTCTTTTTATCTTTTACGGTGATGTAACGCAGCCACAAAAAATTTTTGTAAATACGCTTCACTGATTTTAAGGTAAAGTGTGTTGCCTTTCGTTTGCCGTAACCTTCTTCTGCTTCAAATACGGTGGGTGCACCCACGGTTCCATCGGCTAATGGTGCCAATACCAAACTGAATTCATCGATCAAACCGGCTTTGAGGAAGGAACCGTTTACATGTCCGCCACCATCAATGCGCACACGCTTAATACCAAAATGTTTGTTGAGTTTTTTCAATGCCAATGCAAGATCCAGTTCTTTCTTACCGGCAAATATGTACGATACGTTTTTGCTGCGCAGGTGTGCAAGGTAGCTGCTGCTTACATCTTCGCTCAGCACTTCAATCACCTGTTCGGTTGAAACCATATTGGTATCCCAAAAACATTTACCTGAAGGATCAATCACCACTGCAAACTGTTTTGCCACTTTCGGTGCAATAAAATCTTCTTTGGCAATTTTTTCTTTGGGCTTTTCGAGTTTGTATTTCTTTTTGCTGCAAAACTCCTGCATGGTTTTGCGGCCCACCAGCCAGGCATCTGCTTTTATTTTTGAAGCAGGTTCTTCAAAATATTTGTGATGATCTTTAAAACCCCAGATGTTTTGTTTAATGCGTCCGTCTACCGAACCAAGCATGTGGCAAATAACGTATGGTTTCATGTTTACAGGTTTATGTTGTTTATGAATTATCATTTTATTGTTGATCGATTGTGATTAGATCGATTGTAGTTATGTTGATTGGTTAATTGACCAGTAAAGCCTAAGATTTGATTTTTCTATTTAGGTTTTTTTCTTGGTAAAATGTAAATTCATAGTCATAGAGATCATTTAATGTCTCATTTCCATTAAAACTAAAAATGAAATTCTTTTCGGGATATTCAAGCTTTAGCTTTGCTGTATAAATATTACAAATTTGGTTGCCTAAAAATAGAATTTGCTCATAATTCACTTCTTCTCTCTTTTTATAACTTCCAAACAAGTCTAGAATATGAATATGATTTAACACGGTTTCAATTTGAGCATAGCTTATAACATATTCTGTATCCTTCCAGCTTTCAAAGTTATTGGAGTCAAAATGACTTTTTAAGATTACACATTCATCATATTCAATAAATTCTGGCCAGAAAAGAATTGAATAACCAATAGCGAATTTTATATCTCCGTTACCTACCACCCAATCTTCAATTGAAAACTGATCGCCGTTTAATTTTCTCCAATCTGCTAATTCAGGGATTAATTTTTCTTCGTTCATTTTTGTTTCAAATACTGATGTAAAATACAGTTCACATTCAATTTTTCCTTATCTCACCCTCCACCAAAACGAACCTCCATGCTGTTCTACATCTGGCAACTCCTTCCACAACGGTTGTAAAATTGGTTTCAGTTCATCCTCTTCACTTATGTAAAAATTCGGAGCAATAATTTCGTAACGGGTGGGATTGCTCAACAGCATTGCAGCCAGCATGTATTGTTCAGCATAAAAACGGTTGCACATGTTTGGCGGATAATCGTACGGTAAATAAATATCATGCACCTGTACCACAACTCCTTTTTTCAATCGGGGAAGTACTTCCAGAAAAAACCATTGCACATCACTGTTGGCATGCAGCAGGTGTGAGCCATCGAAGAACAATACATCATTGGCTTCTAAATTTTCAAACAAGGATAATGGTGCCTGTTGCAAGGGAACAGCGAACCATTCATCTGCAACGGCTTTTATTTCGTTGCGTGGTGAGGGATCAATGCAGGTAATCGAAAATGATAATTGTTGTTCAGCTTTTGCTTTGGCGGCCAGCTTGGTACTGGTGCCACTCCCAATTTCTACATAACGGTTTGGTTGCAGCTGTGCAAGCAATGTGTACAGCAGCACCATATCCAGCCCCGGAAAAAAATGGTTCTTCCATACAGGTGTGGTTGATGCTGTTGTTTCGTTGAAAGGGATCTGTTTCAAATTGGTTTGGTATTGTAATGTTTCTTCCAGCAATTGTTGGTAAGCTGGTTTGTTGGCAGCGATCTGTTGCAGTAACAATGCATGTGGTTGTGAACGGCTGTACACAGGTGCTAACTGAATACCATAATCGAGCAGCGCCAGTTTTGCCGGATGAACAATTGCATTGTATATTTTTTTCAACTGCTGCATGCTTCAATTTACAGCAAAGTAATTCTTTCTCTGCAAAAGAAGTTATCTTGCTGCTTCGTTTACTCATTGAAAAAAACCTTTTTCGTTTGCGAACTCTGCTTTTCAATACCGGAATTTTACTTCGCTTGAAACGTTTGGTGAAAAAGCTGCCTGTTGCACTTACCAGAAATCAACAGTACGATCAGCAAACCAAACAGATCATCCGCAAAGTTTGTACTGCACATAGCAACACAGTTGATGTAGGCACACACACCGGTGATATACTGGATGTGTTATTGCAACAATCACCCAGTGGTACACATTTTGGCTTTGAACCTTTGCCTGCTTTTTATCAGTCGCTTCAGTTAAAATACCAGCAGCAGAAAAATATTGTGCTGTACGATCTTGCATTGAGCGATGCAAACGGGAACAGCAGTTTCAACCATGTTACCAGCAATCCATCGTACAGCGGTATAAAAAAACGCAGCTACGATCGAAGCAATGAAACAGATGAAACCATTGAAGTAAAAACAGCCCGACTGGATGATGTACTGTTACCGCAAAACAAACCCATTGCTTTTATCAAGATCGATGTGGAAGGTGCGGAATTGGGTGTACTGAAAGGAGCCGTTCAATTGATCGAACGTGACAAACCTGTCATCATTTTTGAATGTGGCATCGGCGGCACCGATGTGTATGCTACTACACCGGATGAACTGTTTGTTTTTTTTACAGAACGGGGCTATGCAGTGTCATTATTGAAAAATTATCTGAAACAGGAAGCACCACTAACGCAAGCAGCGTTTGAAGAACAGTATTACCAGCGGTTGAATTATTATTTTGTAGCGTTTCCCTTGGAGAGATAAAGTTGCACGCAGTGAAAAGGAGAATGCAGAGAAATGCAGGAAACCTTGTTTGTGTTCTTTGTGTAATCACTTTGTGTTCTCCGTGCAATTGTTTTCAACGTGCTTGTAACTCACAACTAACCACTCACAACTTGCCTTCTACAATCCCTTCTCATGTTGAAATTCTTTTGCGGCTGTTTGAATGTACTGGAACAATTCAATATCGATCACCTGTGTGAGAATATCATAGTCAGGTTTGTAACGCCGGATAAACTCGTCCAGCAAGGGTCCGTCTTTTAAAGTGGTCAATCGTTGAATGATGGTTTTATTAAAGCGGTAGTCCACATATTTACTTTGTTCTTCCCGGATCAACCGTTCCTGGAAACGGGCCATACTTCGGTTGCGCCGGAAACGAAACATATTGATCAATGCATCCAGTTCAATCCCCGCACCAATGCCTGCTTCGGGAGCGCCACCCGACAAACGAACACCACCTTTATCGAAGTTGAATATTTTATCGTATTGCACACGGTTGTCGATTGAATCCTGCCGGCGGTTTTTTCCATACACAATAATTTCTTTCAACTGTTTGTAACGGCCCGGCACATGCATCTGTATGGAAATATCAAAGGCAGAAAAATCCCGGATGGAAGCCACCGAAAATTTTTGTGTAGGACGGTTGTTGAAGAAAAAGAAAACAGAATCTTTTGCGCCCACATAAATGGAATAGTTCCCTGCACTGTCGGTAAAGCTCATGGTACCACAAGTACAAATCACCTGCACATCCATTACCAGGTTGCGTTTGGTACTGTCGTACACGGTACCGCTTAATTGAATTTGTGCAACACTGCTGTTGGCCAGGAGCAATACAATGATATAGAGGGTAAGTTTTTTCAAAACTGTTGCAATGATAATCAGCTTGATAATAAAAACGGTAAGATTTTTTCTTTTTGGGAAAAGATTACAAAAAAAGAGGATGCAGGTAATAAATATATTACCTTGCAGTCGATGAAAAGTAACGAACTTATCAGACTGTTGAAGAAAGACGGATGGTTTGTTGTTCGACAATCCGGAAGTCATATGATGATGCAACACCCTGTTAAACGTGGGCAGATCGTTGTACCAAATCATGGTAGTCAGGAGGTGGGTAAAGGACTGGAAAAGAAAATAAAAAAAGATGCTGGACTAAAATAAAAACTATGAAACAAATTGAAATAACAGTGGAGCGGACAAAAACCGGCTATTCAGCTTATGCCGCTAAACTTCCGGTGATAACAACAGGTAAAAGCCTGGAAGAATTGAAACAAAATATGGTAGAAGCGTTAAACCTGTATTATTACAAGTCGGGGAAAAAAATAGATGCCGACCATATAAAAGTGTTACTTGATCTGCCCCAGTTTTTTTCTTTTTATAAAGTGATTAATGCCAAAGCACTTGCTGAACGAATTGGCATGAATCAAAGCTTGCTTTCGCAATATATTACGGGAACAAAGAAGCCTTCTTCATCCCAAACCAAACGTATTTTAGAAGCTGTTCAGCAAGTAGGGAAGGAATTATCTGCAGTTCAGTTTTTACTTTAACAAGTTACGAAACCAGTTGTTCAATTACAGTGGCATAATGGCGGTGCTCCAGTTCATGGATGCGTGCAGCCAATGTATCGGCTGTGTCTTCGGGCAGCACCTTGCAACTTGCCTGGAATACAACCTTCCCATGATCGTACAGTTCATCTACCAGATGAATGCTGATACCGCTTTCGGTTTCTTTGTTTTGAATCACGGCTTCGTGTACAAAATGCCCGTACATGCCTTTGCCCCCATACTTGGGTAACAAAGCCGGGTGAATATTGACGATCTGTTGCGGATACGCCTGGATCAATACTGCCGGAACTTTCCATAAAAAACCGGCCAGTACAATAAAGTCGATGCCGATGGCTTTCAATTCATCTACATATGCATTGCCACGAAAGAATTGTTCTTTTTCAATAAACAGCGTTGGAATTTCGTATTCTTCTGCAATCAATAAAACACCAGCATGTGGTTTGTTGCAAACGATCAGTGCCACTTTAAAGGCAGGGGTTGCTCCTCCTCCTTTGGAGGAGGTTGGGAGGAGGCTATGTTCAATGATTTTTCGTGCATTACTTCCGGCACCCGATGCAAAAATGGCGATCTGTTTCATGTGTGGTTGATTGAGAGAAGCCGCTTCCGGCGGACAGACGATGGATAAGCCATCGCTCTGCTTCGCAAAAATGAAACTTTCTGTTGAGAAATAATGGTTTCGTAAAAGAACGGGCAGGAAATGTTTCCATCATGGTTTTCAACTGTATATATAATGGTAGGTTTGTAAAACTTCATAATCTTTTCTACGATGAAAAACTTGCTTCTTTTTTCTGTGATGTTGGTGATGTTTCAGCTCACGCATGCACAGTTTACGATTTGTAACGGTAAAGCATATCCGGCAATGGTGTTTTCAACCGAAGCAGTACAAAAAATGGAAGCAGCGTTGCTGCAGGCCAAAACAAATTATGAAACCGACTCGTCCAATGCTGATTATATAATATGGTATGGCCGGCGACTTGCTTACCTTGGCCAGTACGATGAAGCCATCGCTGTTTTCAGCAGAGGGATCAGCCTGCATCCAACCGATGCACGAATGTACCGGCACCGGGGGCATCGCTATCTCACCACCCGCTGTTATACCAATGCCATTGTTGATTTTGAAAAAGCAGCATCGCTCATCAAAGGAACAAAAGATGAAATGGAGCCCGATGGCATGCCCAACGCAAAAAATATTCCCACTAGCAGTTTGCATTCCAACATTTGGTATCATTTGGGACTGGCTTACTATCTCACAAACAATTTTCGAAAAGCAGAAGCGGCTTACAACAACTGTCTGCGTGTATCCAATAACCCCGATATGTATGTGGCCACCGCAAACTGGTATTATATAACACTACGAAAACTGGGTGATCAAAAAGCAGCCGAAGCTTTGCTCAAAACCATACAACCAAACATGAACCTCATTGAAAATACCGATTACCTTACCATTCTGCTGCTCTATAAAGGCGTGCAGGATGCAGCGGCCATCCGCAGCAAATTCCTGGATCAGGATGCAAAAGGCACGGTTTCAAATGCCACTATCGGGTTTGGGCTGGGGAATTATTACCTGAGTATTGGGAAAATAGCGGAAGGGAATGATTTGCTGCAAAAGGTAATCGACGGTAAGCAATGGGGCAGCTTTGCATTTATGGCAACAGAACAGGTGCTGGAAAAGTAAGTATCTTTGATAGAAACCTGCACTGTGTTACTTAATGTAAACCTCTCCAAATAAGCTGGCCTCGTGCTCCGGAACTCCCCCTTGGGGGATTTAGGGGGCTGGTCTTTTGGGTCTTAACCCCATCCGCTGTCCCATTTTCTTCAAATAGCCGGTAAAAAACCTGAACTGCCCGAACGGGATGCTCACCAGCAGCACCATCATGGGCCAAATGAGGGTAACCAATAAAATGTAAACAGGAATATACAGCCAGGGCGCTTCAATGCCAAGGAGTGGCATGATGCGTTTGCCGAGATAACCGGTTAAACTGCCACCAATGGCAAAGGTGCACAGGATGAGTGCCAGTTGCAGCGGACCAACCTTCCATTTTTTGCGCAGCTTTTCAAACATCAAACAAAAATCGGGGGAAAACTTTGTTTAATAACACACGGGCAACGAAAAAACTTTATGGAACAAAGTCTTCCATAATTTTCAGGATGAATTGAAAGCAAATTGTTCGGCAAGATGTTCATTGTCAAGTCACAACTAAGTAAAATTTTTTTTGAAACTGTGGATATTATGTCAGTATCCTCCCCTATTTTTGCAGCCTGTATAGCAGGATATTCTTCCTAATCACAATACGGTTCCAGAACGTTATGAATCAACCAAAATTACTACTCCGCAAGTCGTTCACGCTCTGCCTGGTTTTCATTTCCTTATTGATTGGTAATAAATCATTTGCACAAGATGGTAAAGCACTGTTTCAAACAAACTGTGCCAGCTGCCATGCAGTTGGAAAGAAATTGACAGGTCCGGCATTGGCTGGCCTGGAGGGTCGTGGCCCCTGGAGTGATCGGAAAAAGCTTTATGCGTGGATCAAGAATCCGGCAGCTTTCGCTAAAACAGATGCCTATGCCGCTAACCTCATCAAAGAATACAATGGTGTATTGATGATGGGTTTCCCCGGTTTGGCAGAAGCTGATATTGATGCCATCGTTACCTATATTAATACAGAGGCTACTAAAAAGCCTGAAGTTACTGTAACACCGGTTGGTGAACCAGCTTCCGAAGACAATTCACTGCTCTTTGGCATCCTCGCATTGGTACTAGCCATTGTTGCCTTGATCTTATTACAGATCAACAGCAACCTGAAGAAATTGACCGACGAAAAAGATGGTGTGGTACGTGGTGAGCCGGTTGCTTTCTGGAGAAACAAAGCCTACATCGCTACCGGTATTATTCTGTTGTTTTTAGTGGGTGGTTACTTTACCATTCAAGGTGCCATTGGTTTGGGTCGTCAAACAAATTATCAACCGGAACAACCAATCTACTATTCACATAAAGTACACGCCGGTGTAAATCAGGTAAACTGTTTGTATTGTCACGGTGGTGCAATGGAAGGCAAGCATGCGAATATTCCAAGCGTGAATGTTTGTATGAACTGTCACATGGCCATTAATGAATACAACGGTGAAAAAATGTTCCGTGAGGATGGTACAGAGGTGAATGGTACTGCTGAAATTCAAAAGTTATACGAATACGCAGGTTGGGATCCTGCTGCTAATAAATATACAGGAAAAGGCAAGCCCATTGAGTGGATCAAAATTCACAACCTGCCTGATCATGTTTACTTCAATCACTCCCAACACACCAAAGCTGGCGGGGTTGCCTGCCAAACTTGTCATGGTGAAATTCAAAACATGGGTGAAGTGTACCAGTTCAGCAATTTAAGCATGGGATGGTGTATCAACTGTCATCGTGAAACAAACGTGAAGTTCCAGGAAAATGGATTTTACAGCATGTACGAGAAGTTTCACAACGATATCAAGAATGGCAAAATGGACAGTGTAACTGTTGAGAAGATCGGCGGTACTGAATGTCAAAAATGTCACTACTAATAATTTGAAAATTTGAAAATGTGCTGATGTGTTAATGAAATCATTTTCAAATTCTCAAATTCTCAAATTATCAATTAGCTATCAACCAAGCATATGAGTAAGAAAAAATATTGGCAAAGTTTCGGAGAGCTGAATAATACAAAGGCATACGTGCAAGATGCGGAAAATGAATTTAAAGAGGAGTTGCCTTTTGAAATGGATGATAACGGAGCCAAAACGCCACGCCGTGATTTCTTAAAGTATCTCGGCTTCAGCACAGCTGCTGCTACCTTAGCGGCCAGTTGCGAAATGCCTGTAAAAAAGGCGATCCCTTTTCTTAACAAGCCTGCTGATATTGTTCCCGGTGTTGCCAATTACTATGCCACTACCTATGTGTTAGATGGTGACGTAGTTCCGGTACTGGCGAAAGTAAGAGATGGCCGCCCCATTAAACTGGAAGGAAACGAAATGGGTTTCACCAAAGGTGGTACTTCACAGCGTGTACAGGCATCTGTACTGAGCCTGTACGATACGGCCCGTTTGCGTTACCCAATGGAAAAAACGGCTGACGGTTTTAAAGAAGCTCCCACTTACGAAGCAGTTGATAAAAAAATTGCAGCGGCTTTGGCCAATGTAGGAAGCAAGCAGATCGTGTTGTTAAGTTCAACACTCAATTCACCATCTGTTGCTGCAGTAATTGAAGAGTTCAAAGCAAAATATCCAACGTTCAAGCATGTAACTTACGATGCTGTTTCTTACAGCGGTATGTTGCAGGCCAATGAAGCAACGTTTGGTCAGCGTGCCATTCCTTCTTATCATTTCGATCAGGCAAAAGTAATTGTAAGCTTTGGTGCCGATTTCCTCGGAACCTGGTTGAGCCCGGTTGAATTTGCCAAGCAATATGCTACCGGCCGTAAGATCGATGAGAAGAACCCAACCATGAGCCGTCACTTCCAGTTTGAAGCGATGTACAGCATGACGGGTGCAAGTGCCGATGAGCGTTACACGCACAAACCAAGTGAACTCGGTGCGGTATTATTAAACTTATATGCAAAAGTGGGCGGTGCTGTTACAGCTCCTGCTATTACTGATAAGCGTTTGGCTGCCGGTATTGATGCTGCTGCCAAAGAATTACTGGCTGCCGGTGGAAATGCATTGGTAGTAAGCCGCAGCAACAATGTAAATGCACAGATTTTGGTGAATGCCATCAATGCACAAGTTGGTGCCGTTGGTAAAACCATCAACTTCGGTACTACTGTTAACTACCGTAAAGGAATCGATGCGGATATGGAGCAATTCGTAAGCGACATGAACGCAGGTGCAGTAGGTGCAGTATTAGTATATGGCGCAAACCCTGTTTATACTTACTACGATAAAAAGAAATTTGTTGATGGCTGGAAAAAAGTAGGTCTCACAGTTTCGTTCAACGAAATTGAAGATGAAACAACTGAGCAATGCCAGTATGTATTACCGGCTCATCACTACCTCGAAAGCTGGGGCGATGCAGAAGCAAAAACTGGTCACCTCTCTTTCATTCAACCTACCATTCATCCGTTATTTAAAACAAGAGCATTCGCTACTTCATTGTTGAAGTGGAGTGGCAGCACTGTAGCGGATTACGAAACATATTTCAAGAATTACTGGATCAGCAAACTAGGTGGTCAAACTGCATTCGATAAAGTATTGCAGGATGGTGTAATGGAGCCAGCAACACCGGTAGTGGCTGGTGCTTCCTTTAGTACAGGCGCTGTTGCCGATGCCGTTGCCAAATTGAGTGCAGCTCCAAAATCTGATAAGCACGAACTGGTGATCTATCAAAAAGTAAGTATTGGTGATGGTAAAATGGCCAACAACCCCTGGTTGCAGGAAATGCCTGATCCTATTACACGTGCCTGCTGGGATAACTATGCGATCATTTCTGAAAAAACTGCAGCAGACTTTGGCTACGAAGCAGATGATGATTACGAAGTAAATCCTCCCAAGCCTGTATTGAAAATAACTGTTGCCGGAAGAGAGCCTATTGAAATTCCATTGCTCATCATCCCCGGTATGAACAGCAGCACCATTGCCATTGCAACCGGTTATGGCCGCAGCGAAAAAGTGGGACGTGCAGCAAAAGGAGTTGGTAAAAATATTTATCCGTTTGCAAGCTTTAATGGTCAAACATATGATTACACGACTGCCAATGTAACCATCGAGAAAACTGATAAGATGTATGACATTGCACAAATGCAAACACATAACACTTACGGTAATCGTGTGGAGGTAGTAAAAGAAACAAGCCTCGCTGTTTTCAAAAAAGACCCCAAGCATTTTATCAACGAACGCATGGCGGAGATCAAGGATTACGGCGGTATTGATAATCTGGAAGCAGAAGGTACCATGTACCCTGTATTCGATAAGCCCGGCATTAAATGGGGAATGAGTTTAGACTTAAACCTCTGTAATGGTTGTGGCGCCTGCGTGGTAGCATGTACTGCTGAAAACAACGTTTCGGTGGTAGGTAAAAACCAGGTAGCGAAGTATCATGATATGCATTGGTTACGTATCGACCGTTACTTCAGTGGCGATAGAGAGAATCCGGATGTTGTGTTCCAGCCAATGCTTTGCCAGCACTGTGATAACGCTCCATGTGAGAACGTTTGTCCGGTAGCAGCAACCAACCACAGCAGTGAAGGTTTGAACCAGATGACGTATAACCGTTGTATCGGTACAAGATATTGTGCCAACAACTGTCCGTATAAAGTTCGTCGCTTTAACTGGCACGACTGGAATGGTTCCGACAGCTTTAAAGACAACCAGCAACCGTTGGTTGATTATGGCCGCCTCAACGAAGTAACACTGGATATGAACGAAGACTTAACACGCATGGTGTTGAATCCGGATGTAACTGTTCGTAGCCGTGGTGTAATTGAAAAATGTTCGTTCTGCGTACAGCGTTTACAAGAGGCGAAATTGACTGCGAAGAAAGACAGCCGTCCGATGGTTGACAGCGATATTAAAACTGCATGTCAGCAGGCTTGTCCTACCAATGCAATTGTATTTGGTAATGTGAATGATAAAGAAAGTGCGATCCGTAAAGTACGTACAACAGAAGGTGCAAACCGCACGTACTATGTACTGGAGCAATTGCACGTGTTGCCAAACGTAAGTTATATGGCGAAGCTGCGTAATACTGACCGTACGGTTGGTAACCACGAAGAAGAAGGACACGGTGAAGCGCATTCAGAAGCAAAAGAAGCAGCACATTAAGCCCCCAACCCCTGAAGGGGAGTAAGGTAGCCTTTTGTATGTTGTAAGATAAAGCAGAGGATCGTTTAAGAAAGGTGGGTTTGTTGATAGGAATTAAAAAGTTGAAGTGTCGAGACGCTTGCGGTTTCGATGCCGAATGAAACTTCGGCATGCGACAGGCAGCAAGTAGAAAGACAAAACATAAAACCAAAGCTGACAGCGATGAGCTGAAAGCCAAAAGCGAAAACAAGTATGTCATTACTAAGGTATGAATCACAGACTAGGGAACCATTGGTTGATGGCCATAAAACCTACCACGATGTTACAGAGGATATTTGTAAGCCGGTGGAAGCTGCACCATCACGTTTGTGGTGGATCGGTTTCATTATTTCGGTTGCACTCCTGTTGTTTGGTGTGGTGAGTCTTTACAAAGAAGTAGTGTACGGTACGGGTATGTGGAACCTGAACAAAACCATCGGCTGGGGTTGGGATATCACCAACTTCGTATGGTGGGTTGGTATTGGTCACGCCGGTACGCTGATCTCTGCGATCTTGTTGCTCTTCCGCCAGGGATGGAGAACGGGTGTAAACCGTGCGGCTGAAGCCATGACCATCTTTGCGGTGATTTGTGCGGGCCAGTTCCCGATCTGGCACATGGGTCGTGTGTGGATGGCCTTCTTCGTAATGCCTTATCCAAACACACGTGGTCCGTTGTGGGTGAACTTCAACTCTCCGCTTTTGTGGGACGTATTTGCGATCTCTACTTATTTCACAGTATCATTATTATTCTGGTATAGTGGTTTGTTACCTGATATGGCCACCTTGCGTGACCGTGCCAAAAAGAAATGGGCAAAAGCATTTTATGGTGTTGCTTCATTCGGTTGGTCAGGTTCAACCAAGCACTGGCAACGTCATGAAAGTTTATCGTTGGTGTTAGCTGGTTTGAGTACACCACTTGTATTGTCTGTACACACCATCGTATCGTTCGACTTCGCCACATCCGTAATTCCCGGTTGGCATACCACCATCTTCCCTCCTTACTTCGTTGCGGGTGCCATCTTCTCCGGTTTCGCCATGGTGCAAACCCTGATGCTGGTTACACGGAAAGTGATGCAACTGGAAGATTATATTACCATCAGCCATATTGAAAATATGAACAAGGTGATTGTATTGACCGGTTCGATTGTAGGCTGTGCTTATTTAACTGAGTTGTTTATGGCATGGTACAGTGCTGTGAAATATGAGCAAGACATCTTCTTTAAATACCGTATCGCTGGTCCTTACGGATGGAGCTACTGGTTGATGATGACTTGTAACGTAATTACGCCTCAGTTGTTCTGGGTGAAGAAATTGCGCCGCAATATTGCTTTCACATTCTTAATGAGTGTGGTGGTAAACATCGGTATGTGGTTTGAGCGTTTCGTGATCATCGTTTCTTCTTTGTATCGTGATTACCTGCCTTCTTCCTGGTCGGTGTACTATCGTCCAACCATTTGGGAAATTGGTTTCTATATGGGATCGTTCGGGTTGTTCTTTACCTGTTACTTCCTGTTCTCGAAATACTTCCCGGTAATTGCCATTGCGGAGATCAAACACGTTCTCAAGAAAAATGGTGAAAGCTACAAAGAGCAAATGGATGGAATTGAAGCGCAGTCGGTTGAAGAATTTGCGAAAGAACATGTGCATGCACATTAAGCAGCCCCATCCCCTAAAGGAGTGAAAGGCACCAAGTAAAAAAGTTGACAATAGTAAATAAGTTCACAAGCTCACGGCTCACAGCTAAAAGCTAAAAGCTAAAAAAATATGTCTGTAAAAAAATTCGTAGTCGGCTGTTTTGATGATGAAAAAACACTGTTCCCTGCGGTAAAAAATACTCGCAAGGCAGGTTACAAGATTCATGATGTGTACACGCCCTTCCCGATCCATGGCTTAGACCATGCAATGGGTTTGCGTGATACCAGCTTACACACAGCCGGTTTTATTTATGGTATGACGGGAACAACCACTGCCTTAACGTTTATGAGCTGGGTATTTACCAAAGACTGGCCGTTGAACATTGGTGGTAAACCCAACTTGCCATTGCCTGCATTCATTCCGATCGTGTTTGAATTAACGGTATTGTGTGCGGCGGTAGGCATGGTGTTGACCTTCTGTTACCTGTGCCAACTGGCACCGTTTGTACGGAAAGATCATTTCCACCTGCGTGCAACAGACGATCTGTTTGTAATGCCCATCGAGATCACCGAAAAAACAAACATTGAAGAAGTAAAAGCATTTTTCAAAAATGCAGGAGCAGTTGAGGTGTTTGAAAAAGATGCCGAAACCGGTTGGTGGCTTGGTCGTTACGACAAAACAAGAAAAGCATTTGAGAAATAAGAAATCGTTACAGCATAAACATATTGAAATGCGTTCAACACAGATTGTTACAATTGGATTGGTTACGGTAGTATTGGCAGCAGCATCCTGCAACAACGGCCCACGTCGTGAGCCGGGTAAGATCTATATGCCCGACATGGCATACAGCCGTGCAATAGAAACCTATGCCGACCACAGCCACCTGAAAGATGCAGGGATTAACTACGATGCTACGCCTGTTGCAGGTACAGTAAAGCGTGGTGATGTTGCATACTTTCCGTTAGCCCAGGATAAAGTTGGCGACACAACAAATTATGTGGCTTCAAAGCAAGTGCAAAACCCATTGCCTGCTTTGAACGATAAAGACATTATTGAAGCAGCACGCTTGTATAAGATCAACTGTGGTATTTGCCATGGTGAAAAATTAGATGGTAACGGACCGATCTATAACGGTGGTAATGGTCCTTATCCTATTGCACCAAAGAACCTGATCGCAGATCCGGTTGTATCAAAAATGCCGGAAGGCCAGATGATGTATTCTGTTACTTATGGTAAAAACCTGATGGGTAGCTATGCATCACAGTTGAGCACCAAGCAACGCTGGATGATTGTTCGCTACATCAAGCAACTGCAACCGGGCGGCGCAACAACAGCGGCTGCCGCAACTGCACCTGCTGCTGATTCAACAACAACGAAGTAATAAGAGACCAAACTAACATTCAACTATAAACGAAGTTCAATGGCACTGAAAGAACAATTTGAAATACCGGGCGGATTAAAAAAATGGAGCTATGCATTGATGGGCGTGGGTGTGTTAACACTCATTCTCGGAGTAATTTTTCTGCATCCTTTTTCCGGCGGTCATGGTGAAGAGCATGGGGAAGCGGCTTATGGTGCAACCAAATTCTGGATGGCACTGATGCACAACAGCATTTACTGGTTACTGGTTGTAGCTGCCAGCTTTTTCTTTATTGCTGCCACTACACTGGCGCAGGCTGGCTGGCCATTGGTGTTCCGTCGTGTGCCTGAAGCGATCTCTGGTGGCATAAATGTGTTAGGTCCCGTTACATTGGTGATTTTATTGGCGTATGTGTGGATCTCTGATGATCATCACATCTATCATTGGAAAGATGTGGAGCACGTAAAGCACGATGAAAAATTATTACACAAAAGTGGATTCCTGAATCCTACATTTTATACAGTATTATCAATTGTTGCCGTTGGATTATGGATGTGGTTCCGTAACTGGTTCCGTAAATTATCTGTAACAGAAGACATGTCGGTACAGCGTGAAACAGCAAACTACTGGAAAACATTGGCGGTTTCTGCTGCCTTCCTTGTTACTTATGGTTTAACTGTGTTAAGTACATTACCCTGGATGTGGTTGATGAGTATTGATGCGCATTGGTTCAGTACCATGTACAGTTGGTATACTTTCGCCAGCTCATGGGTGGCAGGTATTTCACTCATCATGTTGTTTGTAGTGTATTTGAAAAATCACGGTTACCTCGAATTTGTGAACGAAGAGCATATCCACGATATTGGTAAGTTCATGTTTGCGTTTTCAATTTTCTGGACTTATCTCTGGTTCTCCCAGTTCATGTTGATCTGGTACAGTAACCAACCGGAAGAAACAGCTTACTTTATTGATCGTTTGGGGTATGGTGGTAAAGGTGATGGTCCGTTCCGTGCCATGTTCCTGCTCAACCTCATCATTAACTTCCTGGCGCCATTGTTAATCTTAATGCGCCGTGGATCAAAACGCAGCTATACAGTTGTAACCTTGATGGCGGTATTGATCATCTTCGGTCATTGGTTGGATTTCTATCAAATGATTACTCCCGGTCCGTTGAAAGAGTTAGGTAAAGATTCAAACCCCATCAGTCATTTTGTGTACAGTCTTGGAATTGGTGCCGGATTTTTGGGATTGGTGATCTTCCTTACAGCACGCTATCTCACCAAAGCATCGATGTTACCAAAGAACCATCCGTTGGTGAAAGAAAGTATTATTCACCATACCTGATGATTGAACAAAGAAAAAAGAATTGACGAACTATAAATAATTTGCGCAAGCTATGAGTACTACAACATATCTGGTAATAGCAGCAGCCGTTCTGGTGTTTATTGTGATTTTTCAAATTGCAAAAGCCAGCGAGTATGTGAGTGTGTTAAAAGGTGAAGAAAATGCCCGTAAGCAAAACAACCGCATCAACGGATTTTTGCTGTTGGGTTTTATGATCGTTGGGTTTATTGGTGTGTATTACTGCAACAAACTGTTGTATAAAACAACATTATTTCCACAAGGGTCTGCATCGGTAGAGGGTGAAAAGATCGATGAGATGTTTATGATCACTACGGCAGTTACCGGGTTGGTATTCATTATTACACAATTTTTACTGTTTTACTTCGCATGGAAATACCAGGAGAAAGAAGGCCGTAAAGCATTCTTCTTCCCACACAACAATAAGCTGGAGTTGATCTGGACAGTTGTTCCTGCGATCTTTTTAACTGTACTCGTAGTATTTGGTTTGCGTTTCTGGTTCCGTATTACATCCGATGCTCCAAAAGGTGCATTGGAAGTGGAGATCGTTGGAAAGCAATTTGGTTGGATGATGCGTTATCCCGGAAAAGATAAAGCATTTGGTAAAACATATTTTAAAGTGATCAGTGATGAAAACAGCAATCCCTTCGGACAGATCTGGGAAGACAATGCTGATCTGAAGCTGAAAGCTGACCCTACCAACTTTGATGATGTGGTAACCACACAAACCATGTACATCGTAAAAGACCGTCCGGTGAAATTGATCATCGGAAGCCGTGATGTAATTCATGATGTGGGATTGGTTCATTTCCGTTTAAAAATGGACGCAGTACCCGGTATTCCAACCACACTTTGGTTTACACCGAAGTACACAACCAAAGAAATGAGAGAGCGCACCGGTAATCCAAATTTTGCGTTTGAAATTTCCTGCGATCAAATGTGCGGTAACGGTCACTACTCAATGAAAGGAATTATTGAAGTAGTTACACAGGAAGAGTTTGATGTGTGGATGGCTAAGCAAAAGCCCAACTACTATGCAGCATTTCCTGATAAAGATCCGGCTGCTGTAAAACCAGCTGCTGATTCAACTGTAGCAGTACCGGCAACTACAACTCCGGTTGTAGCCATGAATAAATAATTGTATAGTCAAAAGAACTGAATAAAAAAGAGATTATGAGTAACGAGACATCACACGTACACACTTCAGTAGTAAGCGTTCCGCATGAAACGCATGATGAAGTGCATCATGGTCACCACCATGAAACGTTTTTGACGAAGTATGTATTCAGCCAGGATCATAAAACGATTGCCAAACAGTTCCTGATCACGGGTATGTTCTGGGCATTACTGGGAGGTTTGTTCTCGGTGATTTTCCGTTTGCAACTGGGCTATCCGGATGCACGTTTCCCCTGGATGGAAACATTACTCGGCGAGTGGGCCAAAGGCGGTCAACTGCAGGCTGAAGCATATTATGCATTGGTAACGATGCATGGTACAGTGTTGGTGTTCTTTGTATTAACTGCCGGCTTAAGTGGTACATTCTCCAACTTCCTGATTCCTTTACAGGTGGGTGCCCGTGATATGGCGTCACCATTTATGAATATGCTTTCTTACTGGTTCTTCTTTACAGCCAGTATTGTAATGTTGTCTTCTTTGTTTGTACAAACAGGACCTTTCAGTGGTGGCTGGACTGCTTATCCTCCATTGAGTGCATTGGGTGAAGCATCGCCTGGTTCGAAAGTGGGGATGGATCTATGGCTTGTATCAATGGCATTGTTCGTGGTATCATCTTTATTGGGTGGTTTGAACTATATCGCAACTGTATTGAACATGCGTACAAAGGGTATGAGCATGACAAGAATGCCGCTCACTATTTGGGCCTTCTTCTTTACTGCGGTATTAGGTGTGTTATCATTCCCTGTATTGTTCTCTGGTTTTATCTTATTGATCTTCGATCGTCACTTTGGAACAAGTTTTTACCTGAGTGATATTTATATCAACGGACAAGCGTTACCAAACGAAGGCGGCAGTGCTATTCTCTACCAACACTTGTTCTGGTTCCTGGGTCACCCCGAAGTGTACATCATCCTCTTACCGGCGATGGGTATGGCTTCAGAGATATTATCAGTGAACAGCCGCAAACCGATCTTCGGTTACATGGCCATGATCGGATCATTGTTTGCCATTACTATCCTGGCCTTCCTGGTATGGGCGCACCACATGTTTGTTACCGGTTTGAATCCGTTCCTCGGTGCATTCTTCGTATTACTTACATTGTTGATTGCAGTACCGAGTGCCATCAAAGTATTTAACTGGTTAACTACCATCTGGAAAGGAAATATCCGCTTTACACCTGCGATGCTGTTTGCATTGGGCTTTGTGAGCTTGTTCATCTCCGGTGGTTTAACAGGTATCTTCCTTGGTAACTCAGCGTTGGATATTCATTTGCATGATACATATTTCGTAATTGCTCACTTCCATATCGTAATGGGTGTGGCGAGTATGTTTGGTATGTTCGCCGGTATTTATCACTGGTATCCAAAAATGTATGGTCGTTACCTCAACAACACACTTGGATATATTCACTTCTGGGTAACAATGGTAGGTGCTTATCTTATTTTCTGGCCAATGCACTACCAGGGTTTAGCAGGTGTGCCACGCCGTTATTACAAGTTTGATATCTGGGAGTCGTTCAAACATTACGATACGCTGAATAAGTTTATCAGTATTGTTGCGATCATTGTGTTCTTAGTACAGATACTGTTTATCATCAATTTCTTCTACAGCATCTGGAAAGGAAGAAAGGTAACTACCCAGAACCCATGGGGCGCAAACACATTGGAGTGGACTACACCGATCAATCCCGGACACGGTAACTGGGTGGGTGAAATTCCTGAAGTACACCGTTGGGCTTATGACTATGGTAAAGATGGAAAAGAATTCATCCCGCAAACCACACCGGTTAGTGCTGATGAAAGCAAACATTAATTGAACAGGCACAACGTGTCTATATGATAAAAAAAATTGAGCAGTAACAAGGAAGATAAAAAGGCCAAGACGGGTTTGATGGGCAAAGTAGATGATTATAAACAGCTCATCAAGTTTACGCTCAGTTTTACAGTGGTGTTCAGCAGTGTAATCGCTTACATGCTTGCACCCAATGTAGTGGAATATGATTTTGGAAGTATCCTGTTGTTGTTTCTTGGTGGCTTACTGGTAACAGGTAGCGCCAACGCCATCAACCAGGTTACAGAGAAAGATACAGACGCAGTAATGAAACGCACAGGCAACCGGCCTGTAGCCAGTGGAAGAATGAGTGTGCAGGAAGCAACAACATTCGCCTTCATTGCTGCCATTACAGGTTCTTTGATTTTAGGATTGTATTTTAGTTGGTATGCTGCGGGCTTGGCATTACTGAGTTTATTTATTTACAGCTTTGTTTATACACCGCTGAAAAAAGTAAACTCTATTGCGGTTCTTGTGGGTGGTATACCCGGTGCTTTGCCTTGCCTTATTGGCTGGGCGGCAGCGTATGATGGTGAAAGTTTTTCATGGACAGGCGGCTGGATCTTATTCGCTATTCAGTTCCTGTGGCAGTTCCCGCATTTTTGGGCAATTGCATGGGTAGCACACCAGGATTACAGCAAAGCCGGTTTCAAACTTTTGCCTTCGCAACAAGGACCAACTAAATTTACAGCCATCCAGACAATTATTTATTCTTTGTTGATGGTACCGGTTGGAATGTTGCCTTACTTCTTTAACATGAGTGGCATGGTAAGTATGTGGATATTGGTTGCAGCTAACTTGTTTATGGTAATGCAATGTGTGCGGTTGTATATCAACATGGATGTAAAGAGTGCAAGGAGGGTAATGTTCAGCAGTTATATTTATCTGCCGGTTGTATTACTTGCTTTACTGGCCGATAAAATTGCACAATAATAATTGAAAAGCAAAATTGCTCAAACGGCAATTACTTATAAAAGAGTTTGAAAGATGGAGAAGGTTATGAGTAGCGAACGAACACAAAAAATGCATCCGCATAAGTTTACTTTGTGGATAGCGATTGGAAGTATTACAATGATGTTTGCGGGGTTTACCAGTGCATACATTGTAAAGAGTAACCAAGCCGGCTGGGAAGCGGTGCAGGTGCCAACGATCTTTTACTTATCAACTGCATTGATCATTGCAAGCAGTGTAACAATTTTTCTTGCACAAAAAGCAATGGCAATACGGGAAATGGCGAGATACAGAATGTTGATTACAACAACAGCATTACTGGGGATCGCTTTTATTGTAACACAATTCATTGGATTTTCTGAATTGTGGGCAAACAAGATCACGTTGAAGGATAGTATAGCGGGATCATTCTTTTATATTATTACCGGCGTACATGCGCTTCACGTAGTGGGCGGTGTGATTGCGTTGGCGGTTTTGTTTTTCAGGGCATATAACCCGAAAACAAAATATTACAGCACGGCACCTGTTGAAACAACAGGGTTGTACTGGCACTTTGTTGATTTGTTATGGATCTACCTGTTTGTATTTTTCTTACTGGTATCCTGATAACTGTAAATTGAGAACAATTAAAAACTGATAAATGGCACAAACAGTAGCAGCAAACACAAAATGGTGGAGCGGCGGTAAAAGCCCCTTCAATGTGGAGTATGGCAAGTTGATGATGTGGTACTTTTTAATGAGCGATGCATTCACATTCGGCGCATTCCTGATTGCGTATGGTACCGTTCGTGTATCAAGCATTTCATGGCCCGATCCAAACTTTGTGTTTCAATCGTTCCCATTCCTTGGTAACGGGTTACCGTTGGTGTTTGTGAGTTTAATGACGTTCATCCTCATCGTAAGTTCTGTTACCATGGTATTGGCAGTGCATGAAGGTCATCATGGAAATAAGAAAGGTGTAATCAAGTGGATGATTTGGACCATCATTGGCGGTTTAGCATTCTTAAGCTGTCAGGCATGGGAGTGGACACACTTGCATCACGAAGGTGCGTGGTGGGGTCGCAACCCTTTCCCCAATGCAGATGGTACGGTTGCTTCCAGTAACTTCTCCAACTTCTTTTTTACGATTACCGGTTTCCACGGTTTCCACGTATTCTCTGGTGTGATCATTAATATTATTGTCACCATCATGGCATGGCGTGGTGTATTCGAGCGCAGAGGTCATTACCTCATGATCGAGAAGATCGGATTGTATTGGCACTTTGTAGACTTGGTGTGGGTATTCGTATTCTTATTCTTCTATCTCGTTTAACTCTTTTCTAAAATCATTCATTGAAATAATTGATATATGGAACATCAAACTTTTGGCGGTGAAGTAACAATGCCACACGATGCCCCGGGCGACGATTCAAAAAAGCGGATTTGGAAAACAACATGGATCCTTTCCGGTATCACCATTGTAGAGCTTGCATTAGGTTATTTATTATATGCAACTGAATTCAGTGCAGGTTTGGTTATGGCCATTAAAGGTGTGATCGTGATTCTGTCGCTGGCAAAAGCATTTTACATCGTTTCTATCTTCATGCACCTTGGAGATGAAATACGCAACCTGATCATGACCATTGTAGTGCCACTGGCATTATTCATCTGGTTTATCATTGCGTTTTTGTGGGATGGTAATTCATGGAAAAATCTCCGTAACGAATACCGTCCGTTAGATCCTGTGAAGTATGAACAAAAAGCAGAACCGGCCACACACGAAGGCGGATTGAAATAAAACGTTTTTCAGTAAATCATTCGTCCCGGTTTTCCTTTTTTTGAAAGGAATATCGGGGCGTTTTTTTTAAGCAGAGCAGGAATAAGTGTATGAGTAAGAAAGGAATTTTTGGTTTATTGCTGGCAGTGGGTATACCGGTTACTGCCTACATGATCGTAAAGTATGCAAGTGAAGATGCGATCAACATGCCCCGTCGTTATTTCTACGATTCAGTAACAGAGAAAACGGTGAAGGGAAAGCTGGTGAAAGATACGATCTGGCATAAGGTGGCGAACTTTACGTTCACCAATCAACTGGGGAAACAGGTGAGTGCTGATTCGCTGAAAGGCAAGATTCTGGTGGTTGATTATTTTTTTACCCGCTGTCCCAATCCATGTCCCACAATGACTCGTAATATGAAGAAGATGCAGGATGCGTTTTTGAAAACGGATTCGCTTGTTCATTTTATTTCATTAACAGTTGATCCGGCAAGAGATACCGTGGAGGCATTGAAGCGTTATGCCGACAAATACAAAGTTCGCCACAGCAACTGGTGGTTTTTAACCGGTGAGAAACAAGCCATTTATGATTTGGCATATAATGAATTTAAAGCTGCAACAATCGATGGCGGTGAAGTGGATACAGCTTTTCTGCATACCAATAAATTTTACCTGCTCGATAAAGATCGTGTAATACGTGGCTGGTATGATGGTACAGATACATTGGCCATGGCAAAAATGGCAAGAGATATTGGCCTGTTGTTTTTAGAAAAAGATAAAAAGAAGAAAAGAAACCTATTTCGTAAATAAAGAAACCCAAGATCGATCAGTTATGTCGTACAGCAGCAGCGGACACAGACGTGGAAAAGCATTGCCTCCTTCTATTCAAAAGAATGATATGCTTGCCTACATTCTCATCATTGCGGTAAGCATTATTGTTTTTGTTGCAGTTGCGTTTCTCAGTCGTGTTGAAGTAAAGTGGAATCTTGGTTTTGATAAACATATTTTTGCCCGGCTGAATGCACTCATCAATACGTTTGTTGCATTGTTGCTCTTAGGTGCGTTGTATGCCGTACGAAATAAGCGCTACGCCACACACAAAAAACTAATGTTGTGGGCGATCGGCTTGTCTGTTTTATTTCTTGTTTCTTACATCTGTCATCATTTGTTTACTGGTGAAACACCGTTTGGCGGAACCGGTTTAGTAAAAGTTGTTTACTTCTTTATATTGATCACACATATTGTTTTGGCAGGTTTAATTCTTCCGTTTATTTTATTTACAGCTTACCGTGGACTAACCGCCGAGTTTCACAAACATAAAAAGCTGGCACGCATTACATGGCCTTTATGGTTCTATGTGGCAGTAACGGGAGTGATCGTGTTTTTGATGGTAAGCCCTTACTATACATAAGTAAATTGACAGTAATTGATTTTTAGTTTAACGGAGAGCGTTGTCTGACCCGTAACTTTTCTCGTATCTAGTACAGATTGAACTTGTAAACCAGTTCCACTTAAAGTAATTTCTGCAAGGCTGCTGCAATTGATTTAACGGGATAAATCCCTTCATTTCGTCTTTACATTACCGTAAGTAGAAACACACAATTTTTGCGGGAAAATACTGTATTGCTATAAACTTTATAGTGAATGTGTTATGTTTATGCGTTAATTCTCAGTATTAACCTGAACTAACAGCTAAAAAATGAACCCAAAAAATCCAATTTCCTTTGCAGGAACAATTTTGTTTCTGTTACTTTCATTCTTCGCAAACGCCCAATCATTTGGAACAGTTACATCGTTCAACAGCAGCAACGGTATTCAAATCAAGTATGCTGCAATAGGGTTTTCCGAATCTTTATTTACGCCCACCGTTTCAAGTTCCAACCCTACTACCTGTAACGGAACAGATGGCTCGGTAACAATAAATGGACTATTACCGGCCACCAGTTATGATATTACTTATACAGATGACGGTAATGCTGTTGGTCCGATTACGATTGTTACCAATGGCGCCGGCCAGGCGATTATTACAGGATTAAATGCGGGTGTATATGCGGGGTTTACAATCACAGAAAACGGGAATACAACCAATTTGTTCTCCGGTGTAATTCTGTCGAACCCCATTATCGTTCCATCATTTACAGCAATACCTGCATTCTGTGCGGGTACAACAGCTCCCGTATTACCAACTACATCAAACAATGGTCTTACAGGAACATGGAGTCCTGCAATAGTTAGCAATACTGCCTCCGGTTCTTATACATTTACACCCGATGCAGGACAATGTGGTTTGCCTGTAACGATCAATATTACAGTGAATCCAAACATTACGCCTACTTTTAGTTTTGGAACAGCATTGAGTATTTGTGCCGGTGGAACTGTTCCAACATTACCGAACAATTCACTAAACGGATACAGCGGTACATGGAGTCCTGCTGTGGTAGATAATCAAAATTCAGGTACGTACACCTTTACACCCACCGCCGGACAGTGTGCTACTACTGCAACCTTTACTGTTACAGTAGCACCGAACATTACACCAACGTTCAGCTTTGGTACTGCCATTTCTATTTGTGAAAATGCAACAGCTCCGCTTTTACCAACTACATCTACTAATAATATTACCGGTACGTGGAGCCCTGCAGTGATCGACAATCAAAATTCAGGTACGTACACCTTTACACCCACCGCCGGACAGTGTGCAACAACTGCCAGTGTAACCGTTACCGTTACACCAAACGTTACACCAACGTTCAGCTTTGGTACAGCATTGACCATTTGTTCAGGCGAAACAGTTCCAACTTTGCCAACAACCTCTGATAACGGAGTAACCGGCACCTGGAGTCCTGCAACAGTAAGCAATACTGCAAGCGGTACGTACACCTTTACACCAACTGCAGGACAGTGTGCATTGCCAACCACTTTTACTGTTACCGTAAATCCGAATATTACACCAACCTTCAGTTTTGGTACAACCTTAACCATCTGTGCAGGCGGAACAGTTCCTGCATTACCGAATACATCAACCAATGGCATCAGTGGTACATGGAGTCCTGCTGTTGTGGATGATCAGAATTCCGGTACGTACACGTTTACACCCACAGCCGGACAGTGTGCATTGCCAACCACATTTACTGTTACTGTAAATCCGAACATCACACCAACTTTCAGCTTTGGTACAACATTGACTATTTGTGCAGGCGGAACTGTACCTGCGTTACCAACAACATCTGATAATGGTATTACCGGTACTTGGAGTCCCGCAACAGTAAGTACTACTGCAAGTGGTGTTTATACCTTTACACCAACCGCTGGTTTGTGTGCAACCACTACTACGTTCACTGTTACCGTAAATCCGAACATTACGCCTACGTTCAGCTTTGGAACAACACTCACCATTTGTGAAGGTGGAAGTGTGCCTGTGTTACCAACAACATCTGATAATGGTATTACCGGTACTTGGAATCCATCGACAGTAAGTACTACCGCAAGTGGCGTTTATACATTTACACCAACTGCTGGTTTGTGTGCAACAACCACTACGTTTATTGTTACCGTAAACCCGAACATCACACCAACGTTCAGCTTTGGTACAACGTTAACGATCTGTGCCGGTGGAACTGTACCTGCATTACCAAACACATCAACCAATGGTATCAATGGTACATGGAACCCTGCCGTAGTAGATGATCAGAATTCAGGCGTGTACACATTTACACCAACTGCGGGACAATGTGCGTTACCAACTACATTTACTGTTACCGTAAATCCGAACATCACACCAACATTCAGTTTTGGAACTGCTTTGGCTATTTGTTCTGGAGGAACAGTACCAGCATTACCAACAACATCAACCAATAATATTACCGGTACCTGGAGTCCTGCTACTGTAAGCAATACAGCAAGCGGCGTGTACACGTTTACACCAACTGCGGGACAATGTGCGTTACCAACAACGTTTACTGTAACGGTAGATGCAAACATTACACCTGTGTTCAGCTTTAGTACAACCTTAACCATTTGTGCAGGCGGAAGTGTACCGACACTGCCAAACACTTCTGATAATGGGATAACCGGTACATGGGCTGCAGCTACAGTAAGTAATACAGCAAGCGGCGTGTATACCTTTACACCTGCTGCCGGACAGTGTGCGACTACCGCAACATTTACTGTTACAGTAAATCCGAATATTACTCCAACGTTCAGCTTTGGTACAACACTCAGCGTTTGTGATGGAGCTGCTGTTCCAACACTACCAACTACATCAACCAATGGTATTACCGGAACATGGAGCCCGGCAACTGTAAGCAACACAGCAAACGGCGTGTACACATTTACACCAACCGCTGGTTTGTGTGCTGTACCAACAACTCTTACTGTAACCGTAAATCCAATACTTACACCAACATTTAGTTTTGGTACATCATTAACCATTTGCGCTGGCGCAACGGTTCCAACATTACCGAATACATCAACCAATGGAATCAATGGTACATGGAGCCCGGCAACTGTGAGCAACCAGGCCGATGCTGTTTATACCTTTACACCAAATGCAGGTGAGTGCGGAACCAGTACAACCTTTACTGTAACCGTAACACCGAATACAGTTCCAACATTCAGTTTCGGAACTGCACTAACCATTTGTGCAGGTGGAACAGTTCCTGCGTTACCAACAACATCCGATAACGGTGTAACAGGTACATGGAATCCATCAACCGTAAGTACAACAGCAAGTGCTGTATATACATTTACACCCACTGCAGGTATTTGTGCAACCACACAAACCTATACTGTAACGGTGAACCCGATTGTTACACCAACCTTCAGTTTTGGAACAAGTGCATCCATCTGTATTGGTGCAACGGTTCCAACATTGCCAGCAACATCTACCAATGGTATTGCCGGTACATGGAGTCCTGCTACAGTGAGCAATACTGCAAACGGAACGTACACGTTTACACCAAACCCCGGTGAGTGTGCGGTTGCTGCAACCTATACAGTGGAAGTAAATCCAATTCCATCTGTAACAGTTCCTGCTAATATTACAGTGAACGATGGTGACGTAATAGCAGCTACTAATTTTGTTACAACACCTTCAACTGGAGTATCGATCAGTTGGACAAACTCAAATACAGCGATTGGTTTAGCAGCATCAGGTACAGGTAATGTACCGCAGTTTACTGCAACAAACCCTGGCAATACAGATATAACAGCCACCATCACTGTAACACCACGCATCAACGGATGTATTGGTACACCTGTTACTTATATCATTACTGTAAGGGCTTTGAACAAAGATGTGTTTGTGCCAAACGTGTTCTCACCAAATGGTGACGGCAAGAATGATGTGCTGATGGTATATGGTAATTATATCAACAGAGTGGAGATGCGCATCTTCAACCAGTGGGGTCAGCAGATTGCTATGATCAACAGCCGCACACAAGGTTGGGATGGTACACATAACGGTAAGCCACAACCGGTGGGCGTGTATGTGTATGCATTGCGAGCCGTAATGAACGATGGTCGTACGGTTGATCTCAAAGGTTCAATTACACTTGTACGTTAAAACATCAACTACCCGATAATCATATTTAAAATCTTATACCTGATACATACAATGAAAAATAAAGCCATGAAACAAACCGGAGTACTCACAGCATGTTTGCTGCTTGCAAGCGTGTTCCAATCGGTGGCGCAAACAGATCCGCATTTTACGCAGAACTATACCTATCCTATGTACACCAATCCTGCCATGACGGGAGGAAGTGATGGTGAGTACAGAGTATCGGCTGTGTACAGAAGCCAATGGGGAAGCGTAAGCAATCCATACCGTACCAGTGGTCTTTCGTTTGATACACGCACCAGTAAAAATCTTGCTGTTGGTGTAAACGTATTGAATCAATCGGCAGGCGATGGTGGTTTCAACTACTTCAATGCATACGGTTCAGTTGCTTATACCGGCGTAAAGTTTGGTGAAGACAATAATCACCGGTTGGTGCTGGCAATACAAGCCGGTTTGATCAACCGCCGTGTAGATCAAAGTAAATTCAAATGGGGCGATCAATGGAATCCCATTACCGGTTATAATGCCAACAATGCAACCACCGAATCATTTGCCAATACCAATTCAACAACCTTTGATGCCGGTGCAGGTGTTTTGTATTACGATGCATCGCCCGATAAAAAAGCAAATGCCTTTGCCGGTGTTTCGGTTTTTCATATCAACCGTCCGAAAGACCCGATCATTTCAACACAGAGCGTAAGTTTAAATACCATTCCGTTGCGTTATGTAATGCATGGTGGTTTGAGTTTTAATTTATCAGAACGTACCAGCATTGTACCACATGCTTTGCTGATGCGCCAGGGTACAGCAACCGAAGCAATGATTGGAACTTATGTGCAATTGAATGTGAATGAAGAAACCGATTTCATGTTTGGCGGATACTATCGTTTTAAAGATGCTATTGCACCATTTGTAGGAGTTGACTGGAAGAATTTTATTATCGGATTGAGTTATGATGTAAATGCATCGAAGCTGAGTACCATGACGAGAAATGTAAACAGCTTTGAATTGAGTCTTTCATATGTAAAACGCAGCGGAACAAGAAGCATTATTGACTGGATCCGTTGTCCACGTTTATAATTTCATACAAGTGAATGAATAACCATAAAGACGAACACATGCAATCCACTATCTCACTTCCACAAAATAATTCGACAATGAACACGATATATAAGGCCGCCGGAAAACTTTTCCTGGGGGTTGTAGCCTGTACTCTGTTTACACAAACACAGGCACAGGACAAACGCATTGTACAGGCCAATGCGTATTATGCATCCGGCGATTATTACACGGCTGCGCAATTGTATGAGCAGTTTTTAAATCCGCCTGCCAATGAAAAAACCAAAGCCGATTTTCCGCTCAATGCCAAACGCAAGAGGCAGGGAAGCGGCATGGGGAAAGGCGTAACAAAAAATGATCTGTTGTACAAACAGGCAGAAAGTTTTCGGTTAGCCAATTATTTTCCGGAGGCAGCTGAACGGTACAAAGCCGTTGCAGCGAACGATCCTGCAACATACGGCAGTGCACTCTACTGGTATGCTGTATGTATGCGCAGCCTGGGAAAATATGATGAGGCAGAAGAAGGGATCAATCGTTTCCTCAGTAATGTAACAGCCAACGATCCGTTGAAAGCCACTGCAGAAAACGAGTTGCAGACATTAAAATACATCAAAGCACAAATCAGTCGCCCGGATACAGTAATGTACACACTCAACAAAGCCACACTGGCAAACAGTACAGGCAAGGGCGTGTATGCACCAGTACATTTGGGAGGCAATCGCTTTTTGATCACCAGTACTGAAAAAGATACAGCGGCCGCAGCAGGTATAAATCCAAACCACAGCCGGGTGTATGTGGCTACGTTGGAGAACAATCAATTTATTACAGGTGAAGCCGAATCGCTGTTGTCAACAGATGCCTCTGCCAGCCAGGGCACAGCCAGCATGAGTGCCGATGGAAACCGTTTGTATTTTACACAGTGGAAAAATGTAAACGGGAAAAAAGAAGCAGGTATTTATGTGGCAACGAAAGAAGGAAGCAGCTGGGCAACCCCTGTTGCACTTACTTCGGTTAACCGTGAGGGTTACAGCAGCCAGCAACCGTATGTATCAACCGATGGAAAATATTTATTCTTTGCATCTGATCGCCCCGGTGGTGCAGGTGGGTTTGATATCTGGTATGCTCCCTTACAGGCCGATGGTACTGCCAGTGAAGCGGTGAATGCAGGAACGGTGATCAATACAGCAGCCGATGAGCAGGCACCTTTTTATCACAGTTATACGAGTACACTTGTTTTTTCATCGAACGGCCGGCAAGGCATGGGTGGTTTTGATCTCTTTACTGCCAAAGGAGGGGAAACAGCGTGGAAGTCGGTTGAGAATATGGGTCATCCCGTAAACTCTGTTCGTGATGATGTGTATTATCATACTACCGATCAATCATCTGTATTCCGTAATGCTGTGTTCAGCAGCGATCGTGGATCAGAATGTTGTTTAGAAACTTATACTGTAAGCAAAGCACCCAAGAAGAAAATTGTATCAGGTATTGTGCGGGATGGAAAAACGAATGAACCTGTGGCAGGTGCAACACTGGTATGGAAAGATGCCCACGGAAAAGCCGGAACGGTTATTACAGACGCCAACGGAAAGTACAGTTTTGAAACTGACGGTTCGGTTGATAAAACCATTACAGTAACCAAGCAACGCTATAATGAAAAAACAACTGCATTAACAATTACAAACACTGATGAAAGTGATTGGTCAACCGACAGGTTTACCAACAACGATATTGCACTGGAACGAAGAATTATTCTGACACCTGAAACAGTGGTAACAGTTTACTTCGATTTTGATAAATACAATCTCAAAGAAGATGCAGTGGCTAAACTTGACTCCATTTATGATATCCTGGTAGCCAACCCCGGTGCATATGTGCAGATCAGCGGTTATACAGATGGGTTAGGTTCGGAAGCGTACAACAAAATACTTTCCGACAGACGTGCCAAGGCATGTGCCGATTATTTACGTGCCAAGGGAGTAGATGAAACCAAACTTACGTTTGAATCGTTTGGTGCATGTTGCCCTGTTGAAATGGAAGTGATCAACGGACGTGATAATGCCGATGGCCGGGCCAAGAACCGGAGAGGATTGATCAATATTTCATATCCGCCAAAAGAAGAACAATAAGATTGAATGATAAACTGAACAGCCGCATTTTTCAATGCGGCTGTTTTTTTTACAAGTTGTATATTCAAGTTGCAAACATCTGCAAATGACGCAACACCTCTTTCTTTGTTTTGTTCTTTTCCCTTTTTTTTTAAAATCTCAGCTTACTGAAACCTATTATACTGTTCTTACGCAAAAAGATACATCTGTAAATAGCGTTGTTGGAGGTACCTTAGAACCATTGCAAATTGTATCAATCAATAAAGAAGAGAATTCACAGGTAGTACGCTATACGTTTGATATGCGGCATCAACTATTTGCAGCTTATCAAAAAAAGCAGATTACTTCCGAAAGTCTTCTGCTTTTTCAGCAAAAATATTTACTTGATACAGCCAATCTTGCAAAATGGCAAGCGGATAATGAGTTGCTCATATATATGCAACTTCAAAAAGGGAAATGGAAAATCATCTTTGATACGAACCACTCCGGCAGTTTTACAGACGACCCTGTTTATTATAAGGATACTTCTTTCTTCGCCAACCGTACAGGATTTGTAATTCCCTATACCGTAGACTTTTGGCAGCATCAACTGTTTACAAAAGAACTTTCATTCAGGATTATGCCGGATGCAAAGCTTCCAAAGAAATATCCCGATGCACTCTTTAATACATGGGGCGGAACAAAGAAGTTAAGACAAGGGAGATTATATATTGGTTCAGACAGTTTTTTAATTAAACTATTTGTATCAGACAAACATTTGTCCTACAGTTTATACAGTAGCAATTATTCTGCTTCAAATGCAAATGAAAATGATTTTCAGTTGTTCAGTACAGCGTATCCCATCTACTCAAGGAACGATAGTTTGTACATTGGTAACGACATTCTGGTACTTCACAAGGTTAGTATTATGGGTGATACAATGGTATTCCGGAAGGTGGATGAAAATGAAGCAATGAAAGGCGTACAACCGGGAGCAGTATTAAAATCTGTATTCGGCGCTCATTTGAATACAGGAGTGTATGAAGATATTTATTTCAAACGCAACGATTCGAAATATACCCTGCTGCATTTCTGGGGTTCGTGGTGTGTACCCTGTATTGCTAATTTGCCGAAATTGAAAGAGTTTGTTACAATCAACGGAGGAAAAATGGAGATCATCAGTTTCCCATATGAACAGCAACAAGACACACTCAAAACAAAAAAGCTGATTCAGCAATATGGATTAAATTGGAAACAGATCATTCAGTTGCGTGATCATCCATTTCAAAAACCAGAAGTGGTAAAACAATTACGCATTGAACATTTCCCGACATATATGCTTATTGATAACAGCGGTAAGATACTTATTCGAACATCAACGCTCGAAGAGCTGACAGAGGTATTTCATTAAAACTGAAACGCCGCATCAAGTGTACCTGATGCGGCGTTTTGGTTGCATGCTGTTCAAATTATAAATCCCACCACAACCGTTGTGTTAAAGCAGGTACCTGTGGTACGTTTGTTGAGTTTAACGATTGTTCTGTTGAAGGATAATCAATGCGGCGGATGGGCTCACTGAGTAATGCACTTTGTGGCAATTGAAAACCGGTGTAAGCATAATTAAATCGCCGTGCATCTACCCATGCTTCCGGGCTCAGAAACATCACAATATATTTTTCACGAAACAAAACGGGCAATGTAAGATTACCTTGTCCCACTCCTACTTCCGGCCTTGCCAGATAGGTATCCCTGTTGGCTGTTGAAATGCCGAGCTTATTCATATGGGCCGTAATGCCGGCAATATAAGCCGAATAAGCCCTGGCAGGTAAATTGGCACGGAGTGCAGCTTCCGCTTCAATGAATTTGATTTCTTCCAGTGTAATTACAAATAACGGTGCTGCATCAGCGCTGTAGAATCCGTTTGTGGTTAAATAGCATTCCTCCCGCTGTGTACCGGAACCTACACGACCAGCGCCATTACGTGTACCACGGTAATCGCCAAATTGTGTTGTATCTGTAAATCGACTGATACGGGGGTCGACATAACCATATCTTGCACCATTCATCGATTCAATAAGATTTGTACTTAACCATGCATCTAATACAAGTGCCGCATTGTTACGTGCCAGTGTGGCCCATGGATTGCGGAGTTGAAACACCGTTACCCTGGCTTCCTGTGCTGCAGCGGTGTAGGAACTGTCAACTGCTGCTAAAACATTGGTTGCATTATAAGCAGGTGTTTTGCTGAGCTGGTTGAGTAATCTTGCCTTCATACTAAAGGCTGTACGTATCCAGTTGGTACGGTTACCTGCATGCAAAAAATCTGCATTGGCCGTAACTGTGACAGTTGGATTTTTACGTAGCTCAGCAATTCCTTCATCAAGTAACGTTAAACAAGTTGTATGAAGGTCTTGTGCATTGTCATATTTCGGGCTCAGGATTTTTCCTGACAATGCATCTGTGAATGGAATATTTCCCCACATATTAATCGCAAGGTTTAAGTTAATAGCCATCATCACTTTTGCCATGCCGAGATGTGCGGTGCTTCCACTCTTAATCGCTATTTGTTCCAGATCATAAATGTCGGCCATGTTATCATACAGCAAACGCCACGTGGTACTGAAATCCACACGGTCATAAACATCGGTGGGTGAGTTTGCATTGGGTGATGCAAAATACTGTACATAATAGTTGCTGACATTCGCTGCACGGAATACGTTCAGTCCGGTGTTCTGCGTAGTTGCCGCCAAAATACCATTGATCGTTGGTTCTGTTGGTCGATTGGGATCGTAGTTGATGTCTAAATATTTTTTACATCCTGTAAAACCAATGAAAAGCAACAAGGCTACCGGGATATTGATATATACTTGAAATCTTTTTTTCATAACGTGTTATTTAAGCTTGAAAAATTGTAGTGCATTAAAAGTTTACATTAATGCTTACAAAATAGCTGCGTACACCGGGATAGCTGAATCCTGCAAAGCCATCTGCATTACTGCCGGAAGGGAATGAACTGTTTTCAGGGTCAAAGCCGCTGAACGGTGTACTTAACCAAAGATTATTTCCGGTAAACGTCAATGATGCCCCTTTGATCAACTTTGCAGATGCCAATACTTTCGCAGGTATGTTGTACGAAAGGGTTACATTTCGTAAACGAACCCAACCGGCATCTTCTACAAAGTTTTCTGTTACTCCACGATGAATATCCCGATAGAATCCATCGTTGTAATCCCGTCCATCGGGACCTCTTTCCATACCCAGCCACACTTGTTGTGTGTTAGGTGCGCCGCTTGCAATCACCCCGTCAAATATTTTCGTATCGTTTCGGTTCTCTGTGTATTTCGCAATACCAAACGCACTCATGAAATTGCCAAGTTGATTATAACGTTGCACACCGGCACGCATATCAAACAGGAACGATAAATTAAATTGTTTGTAAGTAAGTGAGTTCCCTACACCATAGATGAAACGTGGCAAAGAGTTCCCCAATAAACGCTGATTGGTTACATCCCGAATCGGGAAGCCTGCATTTGTACCGGTACTGGCAATGAGCAAGGGTAAATCACGACGTACAGTTACACGATCATCAGTTTGGGAACCATAATAGCGTGTGTATGCAATACCATACAATCCGCCTGCCGGTTGACCCACTACCCATTTTTGTGTGGCACCACTTGAGAGATAACCGAATTGGGAAGCAATTACAATTTCATTTAATCCTTCTGCAATTCGCACCACTTCATTCCGGTTAGCAGTGAAGTTGCCATTGATCTCCCAACTGAAATTGTTGTTACGTACCGGTGTTGCATTGATGGCCAGTTCTATACCCTTATTTTCTACTTCACCTGAGTTGAGTACAAACGATGAAAAACCGGTAGACGTAGGAACGAGTACACGATTGATGACATCTTTACTGTTGATCTGGTATAAACTCAAATCAAAACCTAAACGATTGTTGAGAAACTGCATTTCCAAACCGATTTCACGGTTGTCTGTAAATTCTGGTCGAAGATCTTCTGCGCCTTTTACGTCGTCTCTTGTCCATCCGTTAACACCATTCAATGGTGCACCAAATGCACTGTTGTAATAGGTATTCGTTAAATAGGGTTCTACCGGGGCAATACCAATACGTGCAAACGAACTTCTTAGTTTACCATACGTGATCCAATCAGGCATTCTCAAATGCTGACTGAATACATATGCAAGGCTTACGCTTGGATAAAAGAAACTGCGGTTTCCACTTGCAACAGAACTTGCAAAGTCGTTACGACCTGTTAACGTCAGGTATAGGAAATTGTCATAGCCAAGGGTAGCATCACCAAAAATGCCCATAGTACGTAATTGGGTGCGTCGACTGCTTTGTGTAATTACTCTTGCATTATTCAACGTGGTAAGACCAATTATGTCCAGTTCAGATCCTTGTGTTTGTTGAAAATTATAGTTGATATCCACCACATCATGGCCTGCTCTTGCATTGAGTGTAATTTTTTGACCAAGATTAAATTTACCGGTAAGCAATAAGTTACTGTTGAGTACTTTATTGAGGATACGGTATTCGCCTACAAAACCAAGTGGGTTGTCGCCGAAATTTACTACACCTGGTCGTGAAACCTGACCGGGTGCGGTTGCTCTGCGATTATCGGACGTAAAATCCAATCCAAAGCGATACGAAACATCCAGCCAGCTTACTGGCGAATAGGTGAAAGCCAGGTTAGACAACATACGATCTACATTATCCTTGAAGGTATTGTAGTAAGCTCCGAAAATGGGATTGTTATTTCCGTATGTTTTATGTGCACCTTCGGGTGTTTTATAATCTTTCACATCCCAACGTGGACTCCAGTAAGTAAGGCTTTCATTAAAACGATCTGCATTGTAACGAAGACCGCCGCTGTTGATATAATTAAAGGATGGATTGAATTGTAATTTATCGCTCAGCTTCAAAACGGCATTTACACGTGCATTCCAGTTACTGTAATTTGTATTCGGTAACACCCCATTATGTGTAAAGTAACTGAATGAAGTATTTACCAATGCTTTGTCGTTACCTCCACTTACATTGAGCGTATTACGGAACTGATTTCCCTGATCGTATGCTCTTGCATAGTGATGAAAGATTTTATCAGGATGTGTTGGGTCCAATGCTTTCGCAGCTTCAACAGAAGGACCCCAGCTTGGGAAGAAATCGGTAGGACTATAATAAATTTCACTGGGTACATTCCGACGGTAACCCTGTGTATATTTCATTTGTACATCGGGAAATTTATTCACCTCTTCAATACCGTATGTGGCATTATAGCTTACCCGCATTTTTCCTGCTTTGGCACTTTTGGTGGTTATAACAATTACACCATTACTTCCACGGAAACCATACAACGCAGTGGCTGCACCACCACGGAGTATACTCATGGTTTCAATGTCATCGGGATTGATATCGGCCATGCGGTTGCTCATACCACGCAGGTTGGCCTGGCCACCTTCTGTTATCGTTGAGTTATCAACGATAACACCATCAATTACAAACAACGGTTGATTGTTGCCCAATGCACTTTTAGGACCACGTATTACAATGTTGGCCCCCTGGCCCGGACCACCACCGGTTGAGTTGATTTGCACACCGGCCACACGTCCCTGCAATGCATTCACCAAATTTGGTTGCCTGCTTTCCATTAACTGTTTATTGGTTACTTCGGTTGCAGCAAAGCCCAATGATTTTTTTTGCTGGCGAACACCAAAGGCCGTTACAACTACTTCGCCCAAGGCTGTGCCTGATACAAGTGTTACAGTAATGTCGCTGGCCGATGTTACATCTACCTGTTTGTCTTCGTAACCGGCCGAACTGATGATCAATGTTTTTTGCGTACCACTGAGCTCAATTGAAAAAACACCATTTGCATCGGAAACAACAGCTTTCTGAGTTCCTTTAATAGTAACGGTCGCAAATGGAACCGGCTCTCCTTTTTCATCGGTGATCTTACCGGTTACTTTTCTTGTTTGTCCCTGCATAGACAATGGAATGATGAGCAAAAAACTCAACAGCAGCTTAAGCAGTTTACATTTTTTCATGCGCTGGTTTTGGTTTTAAGAGAGATGATAACTAAGAGTTGTTTACAAGATAGAATGAAATAATTTTTTTTAAAAGCAGATAATGAGAAAATTTATAAACATCGGCGATTGTGAAAAAGAAATTGATAAAGATTGAATATTGAGGGATAGATGATGCAGCGAATGGGAAGAGTTGCTGTCCTGGTAAAGCAAAAAGCTCCATCACTAAGGATGGAGCTTTTTTGTAAAACGAGTTGTAAGAAATTATTCCTTCACCTCCGTTGTCACTTTCGGAGCAGGCTTGGTCCAGCTGCCAGCATCCAGTTTACGTGGCGTAGGATACACTTCATCCAATGTATTACCATCATATAATCTGCCATTCTTCACCACATAACGGATGGTATTTGTGTTGCGGATATTTTGCAGCGGATTTGCATCCATAATAATAACATCAGCGAGTTTGCCTTCTTCCACACTGCCGAGTTCTTTATCCAAACCAAGCGCTGTTGCACCCAGAATGGTTGCAGTGCGTAATGCATTCATGTTGCTCATGCTGCCACTTGCCACACTCCATAATTCCCAATGATAGCCGAGGCCCTGTAATTGTCCGTGACTTCCTACACCTGCCAACCCACCTTGCTGTACAATTGTATTTACACCCTGTGCATGTTTTTTAAACACATGATCTTCCGGTGTAAACCATCCACCTAAACCACCGGCACGGCGGCGTGATTTTGCACTCATTTCTTCATACGGTGTAAAAAAGTTGAGTTTCTTATCATGCACCGGGCTTTCGGTGGTGTAATAAAAATTCTCTGCCCAAGGGCCACCATACGCAACCAGTAAGGTAGGCGTGTACGCCATTTTACTTTCAGCAATGGTTTTTGTTACATCGTTGTACAACGGAAATACTGGAATCGCATGCTCATGACCGGGATAACCATCAAACAACTGGGTGATGTTAAGTTTGTAATCCAAACCACCTTCTGTTGTTGGCATCAGCTTTTGCTCTTTTGCCGCCATGATCACCCACTGGCGATGCTGCCTGTTACCAACGAGATACATTTTAATGTATTGCGTGTTGTAATACTTACTGTATTGTTTCAACACATTGCGTGTTTGCTCCAGGCTCTTTAAATTATACATCCAGAAACCAACACCGGGGCCTGTGCTGTACACACGTGGGCCGGGCATTTGTCCTGCTTCCACCATATCGCTCCAGGTCAACACATCGGTAGTGGCTGTTTGCGGATCACGGGTGGTGGTAACTCCATAAGCAAGATTGGCTGCGTAGATCCAGGATGTGTTTTTATGCAAACCCCAATAGGTCCACATATGCGAATGTGTATCTACAAAACCAGGCGTAATGGTTTTACCGGTGCAATCAATTTCTTTTGTACCGGCCGGAACTGTGAGTGTACCTGTTTTACCAACAGCTTTGATGCGGTTGTTGACAATGAGCACATCACCATTTTCAATCACTTCCTCACCCTTCATGGTAATGATGCGTGCATTTTTCAACAGCATGGTTCCGTTCGGCATATCTTTTTGATAATATACTTTCACCTGTGTTTCTTCCGGACTGTATTTTTCTTTCTTCTTCAGTTCTTCTTTTGCCAAGGCTTCACGTTTGGCACGTGCAGTATCTGCTTTTAAAACAGCAGCGATAGAATCGGCATTTTTCTTTGCCAAAGAATCAGCAAGTTTTTTTGCATCGGGTCCAAGTGCAGTCAATGCCTTTACACTATCGGCCACACGTTGTGCTTCTGTTTTCTTTGCAGCTTTTACAGAATCTTCGATAAACTGTGCACGATCTACATCATACACCCAATGACCGTTTCCTAAACTCCAGTGTATTTTCTTTCCGTTTGCTTCCCATGCAGGAAACTCGCCGCCTATTTCTGTTAACTGTCGGGAAGGAAAACTGCTGAATGATGGATCCGCAACACTGATGCTGGGTACTTTACCAGTTTGCGGAATCGTTACTACATAAATGTTATTGTTTACCTGCGCTACTGCCTGGTTACCTTCGGGAGCCATGAGAATAATACCTGCAGCCGAGGGCATGTTCTGTGGTTCACGATTGCTGGCGCCTTCGGGCAACATGCAATAATTTACACGGTCGGTTTTCATCATTGGTTTGCCCATTACATAAATGATATTATCAGCAGCAGCATCAGTTGTGTGACCATGATTGGCATGATCATCTGCATCGGTTACTGAACCATAAGTGGTGATACCTGTAATACGCACATGTGTTTTTACATCGGTACCATCCCAGCGGCAGGAGATCAATGTACCACCTGCACCGTTGAGATAAATGCGTTCTGTATTTTTCGTGAAGTGTACATTTCCTGCATTAACAGTTAAATCAACTTTTGTAATGGCACCACCTGTTACATTCATCCACACCAGTTCACCTTCAGCACCACTGTAAAACGGATCTTCTGCATCTTTAAACAAACGTAATGGTGCTTTAAAAAATGCAATGCGGTTATTGTAACTCCAGGCAGGCTGCATATAAAAGCCCGGCTCGGTTGTTAATTTTGTCAATGTTGGTTTTGTACCAATTGTTGCTTTGTATAATGCACCGCCGTCTGTTTCACTCCATGTTACAAATACCAGTTGTGTGCCATCAGGGCTCCATGCAGGCATGGCTTCTGTAAAGTTGTGATTGGTTACACGTTTGGGTGTACCATTTGGATAATCCATTACATACAAACGGTTCAACACAGTGAATGCAAGTTTCTTTCCATCAGGGCTTGGAGCACCATCACGTATTTGTGTAGCCAAAGCAGCACTTGTATCTTTTACAGGATAGTTGAAATATAAACGAGGTCCCATTTCCAGATTCAGATCTGCTTCAAATGCAATCTCCGTTGCTTTGCTTCCATCAACAGGAATACGCCAGATCTTACCACCATAGGTTGCAATCAAAAACTTACTGTCAGGAGTAAACGCCATACCGGGTAACACACCTTGTGGTGCAATACTTTCCTGTTCATCACGCTGAACCGGGTAAGCCAGCCAGCGTTCATCGCCATTTTTCATATTGCGTAACACCAAACCTGTTTTATCCTGGTAGCGGCTTCCATATACCATCCACTGCCCATCGTTACTGAGTGTGGGTGTAAAGGCCGAGCCATAACGTGTAGTAATGGTATTAGTCAATCCTTTTTCACGATCGTAAGTGCCGATCTGGTATTGCGGAAGTAATGCATTGTAGTTCCATGATCCGCTTCGCTGACTGTAATACACCTTTTTTCCGTCGGGGCTTACAAACGGATCGATTGTTTTGAAAGGGCCATCATACAACTGTGTACCACCGCCGCCATCTTTGTGATAGATCCACAGCTTTGGAATACGGCGACCTTTACTGGCGATAATGTAGTTACCGTCAGGCGTCCATACAGCTGCAGGAAAATCTTCCGTTGCATCTTTGGTTAGCTGCACGGTATCTTTCTTCTCCATATCAATGTACCAGATGTTATCACTTCCACTGCGATCACTCGTGAAAAGAATTTTCTTTCCATCGGGGCTGAAACGTGGATGTGTTTCATACGCAATCCCTTTTGTAATGGCTGTTGCTTTACCACCTTCAATGGGCATGATATAAATATCACCCATCAGATCAAAGGCAATGGTTTTTCCATCGGGGCTCACATCCACACTCATCCATGTGCCTTCTTTGGCTGTGAATTTGATGGTGCGTTCCGGTTTCAGCGGAAGTTTGGCAAATGCCGTGTACGGCATCGTGTCTTTCTTTACACTGTCTTTTGCCGGTTGTTGCGCAGCAAGTGAACCTGCCAGGCCTGTAAGTGCCAGCAGGAGTGCAGTTTTTCTCATACTTTGTAAGTTTTGAATCAGGAAGATAATATAAGAGGCTGAAATTTTTATGGAATTGTTGCTGAAAGGTTACGGAACCTGACCAGTCGTTTAATCGGGATTTCTCCCGCAGATATAGTATTTTTAAGTATTAATATTCGAGACATGGCTGTAACAACTTACCATATACGTATCAAAAAAAAGTACGCTGCTGCAATTATTAAGGATCTTGAAAAAATAGATGCGGTGGAATTATTGGAAGAACCCCCAATTCCTGACTGGCAGAAAAAAGAAGTGAAGAAGCGTTTGAAGGAGATGCAGCATAACCCGGCAAAGAAGGTAAGCTGGGAGGATGGAATGAAAAAAATTAAGCAACTGGCTAAATGAAGCAGTTTACATTTCTTTTCTCAACGCAATCATTGAAAGATATTGAAGATGCAAGGGATTATTATGATTCGATTGAAACAGCTGTTAGGAAAAAATTTATGATGCAGCTTCAGCAGTGTCTTTATGCAATTAAACGGAATCCTTATTTTGCCGGAATCAGATATGAAGATATACGATGTGCACAAATCAAGAAGTTCCCGTATCTGGTACATTATCATATTGATGAGAAAAATTCACTTGTAAGGATTCTTGCTGTTTACTCAACGTATCGGGAACCCCGCAGTAAATAATTAAAAAAACAGCCGCACGTCCAACTAATTTGCTTCTGTTTTCGTCTACCGGGCATTGTTCTTCATTTACTGCTGCAGCCTGTTTCTGAAAATTCAAGTCTACGCATTCTGTATTTTGCGGACAGCAGCATTTTAAAACTGTTTATTATGAATTCATTTTTTAAAACCATGTTCTGGGGTAATACGGTATTGGATTATCTGATTGCACTCGGAGGTATTGTACTCGCATTTTTTATTGTGAAGCTGATCCGGAATGTAGCCGTGCAAAAACTGAAACAGTTAACTGCCAAAACGAATACGATCGCTGATGATCTGTTGATTGGTGCACTTGAAAGATTCCTGGTTCCGTTTGTATATATCCTGGCGAATTACGCCATCATTCATCAACTGCATTTGTCTGACAAACTGCAGCAGGTGCTGCATGTAGCATTGGTGGTGGTAATTACGTTCTACTCCATACGACTCATCAACTACCTGATACATGCGGGTGTACAATTGTACATGCAGCAAAAGAACGAACCGGCAGAAAGGGTAAAACAACTGAACGGTATTTTGTTGGTGGTAAAAGTAGTTGTGTGGCTGGCCGGTATCATTATACTGGTAGATAATCTCGGCTATGATATGACGACACTCATTGCCGGTTTGGGTGTGGGTGGTATTGCCATTGCCCTGGCTGCGCAAAATATATTGGGCGATCTGTTCAGTTACTTAGTGATCTTTTTTGATAAGCCGTTTGAAGTGGGTGATTTCATTATCATGAGCGGTCATGCAGGTTCAGTTGAAAAGATCGGTATTAAAACATCGCATGTACGAAGCCCCGACGGACAGCAACTGGTGATGCCCAATGCGGAGCTGGTAAAATCGGTGATCCACAATTACAAGCGACTGGAACGCAGAAGGGTGCTGATACAAATTGGTGTGGTGTATTATACCAAGGCTGATAAGCTCCGCAAAATTCCAACGATTATTGAAGAGATAATTACAAAACTTGAAATGGCAGAGTTCGACCGGGCACATTTAAAAACCTTTGGCGATTTCAGTTTAAATTTTGAAGTGGCCTATTTTATACTATCGTCCGATTTTAAAATATACATGGATACCAACCACGAAATATGCCTGCGCATATTTGAACGTTTTGAAGAAGAAGGAATTGAATTTGCATTTCCAACGCAAACCTTGTTTGTGGAGAAGAATAAAGTGGAGCAGGTTGAACGTGTTGGTTAGTGAAAATATAGTACTGATAAGCCCTGTTGAAAAACGGGGCTTTTTCATCACCCCAACTCCACCGCCGGATCCCAAAACCGTTTTTCAAAATCAACAACGGTATCGTTCTTAACGGCAACACCATCTTTCTTCAACAATTCTTCCATTTGTGTGGGTGTGGTAAAATGTGCTTTGCCGCTGAGCATTCCATTTCGGTTCACCACCCGTTGTGCCGGTACTTTGGGTTTTACGTTATGTGCGCCATTCATGGCCCATCCCACCATGCGTGCCGAAAGTTTGGTGCCGAGGTAGGCAGCAATTGCACCATACGATGTTACACGGCCTTTTGGTATTTGCCGAACCACATCATACACATCATCAAAAAAAGAATAGTTTTTTGCGTTACCCGTTTTGGGAAGTGGCGGTTGTTTTTTGGAGGGCATCGTTACGCTCTTTTATCACCAAGGTACGACGTGGCTCGGGAACAGCTTCATAATCGTAAGGGCAATGCCGGCAACCATGACCGCAACAATACCCTTTGTCAAGATGGTACTTGGCGGTAAGCACAATATTATCGTGCTCATCATAATAGAAATCTACACCTTCCTTTAAGTTGTTCATTGCGTTTTCCGTGGGCGAAGTAAAACTATTTAACCATCAACAGCGAAATTTGTTGACGTATTTTTTTGCAGAAAATGATACCGTTCAGTCTTTCTCAGTATCAAATACCCATTGTTTTAACAAAGCATCTGTTTCCACCGGTAAAGGCATTGCCGGCAAACTGAACTGCAGGTAATGGATGCGGTTGCTTTGAGCAATATCCAATCCTTCATAATGTGTTTTGATCTTGAGTTCTTCGCTGATGGTTTCCAGCTTGTACACATCATCGCTGGCAACATGTACGGTTAAGCCATAGAGTTCTATTACTTTTTTGCTGAAGGCATATAAAACAGGTGAATCAGTTTTTAAATGGATCAATCCACCGGGTTTTAACAACTGCTGGTACAGTCGTAAAAACCTTGGATGTGTCAATCGCTTTTTGTGTTTCGATGCACGGAGTTGCGGATCAGGAAAAGTGATCCAGATTTCACTCACTTCACCCGCATCAAAATAATTTGTTACCTGGTCAATTTGTGAACGCACAAATGCAACATTGCCCAGGTTTTCTTTTAATGCAGTTTTAGCGCCTACCCAAATGCGGTTGCCTTTTAGATCAATGCCAATAAAATTCCTCTGCGGATACATGCGCCCCAGCCCCACTGCATATTCGCCTTTACCGCAAGCCAGCTCAAGGGTAATTGGGTGATCGTTCTTAAAAAATTCGGCCCACTTCCCTTTCATGTGCTGCGGATATTGCAACACGTTCTGAAAGGTTTCAATTTCAGCAAAACGGATGAGCTTTTTTTGTCCCATAGCGGGCAAAGGTAGGCGGCTCCAAACAAAAAAAAGTGTAGAAAACACAAACTGTAAAAAACAAAAGAGCCTTTTGTAAAAACAAAAGGCAATCGTAAAAAAAGCATGAGAAAATCTGTACGGAACAAAGTTGATCGGTTGCCAAGCAACCGAAAAAATAGCTGTAGGGGGAGGACTTGAACCTACTTTAACTCCATTTACAACAATGTGAAATGATATAATGAAAGCTACTGTTTACAAGCATTTCAAAGGAATTGAGAAAAGTGTTTTTTATCCGGAGTTAAAATAAATCGGCCAACTATCCGGCCAACCGGAATATTAAAACCGTTACCTTTATTCCGACAATTCTTTTTTATGGCAACAGTTAGCTTCTATTTAAAGAAGCCTGAACCGGTTACGGGTAAGGCTCTCATTTATCTTCAATTCAAATACAACGGGCAAAAACTGGTTTATTCATTTGGTCAAGCGATTGACCCGGGTAAGTCGTATATGGAAGACGGTAAGCAGCGGTTTAAAAATTGGGACCACGCAAAACAGCGGGTGAAAGAAAAGAAAGCAACAACAGCAGACGGAGATTATTTGATAAATGATCTGCTTGATAACCTGGAAGCAGTTTGCAAAAAGGCATACAAGGAAGAGTTAAAGAACGGTATACCGTCACCCGCTACACTTAAACAGCATCTGATAAATTTCATCAACCAAAATAAAGGAATCGAAAAGAAGGAGGGTCCGACTTTGTTTGAACTGATTGAAAAATTTGTTGGCGGCGAAGTCCTGACATCGAAAAACAACAGACCGAGTAAAGGATCACTGCAGAACTATCGAACTGTAAAGCTTCATTTGAAAAACTTTGAAGCAAAGCACCGGTACCGGATCAACTTCGATTCAATCAACTTGGATTTCTTCAATAAGTATGTTTCGTATTTGCGGAACGAATTAAAGCTCAAAACAAACTCCATCGCAAAGGATATCAGTATTATAAAGCTCTTCATGCGTGAAGCAGTTGATCGGGACTTGACAGATAACAACCAGTTTAGAAAAAGGAAATTCAGATTTGCAGAGGAAAAGACAGACGCAGTTTATTTAACAGAGCGTGAAATAATGAAGCTTTATGAGCATGATTTTTCATTCAATAAAAAACTCGAGAACACCCGGGATTTGTTTGTGTTTGGTTGCTTTGTGGGCCTTCGTTATTCAGACTATTCGACGGTTACAACTGAAAACATCATAACCATTGAGGAAGAGAAGTTCATTAAAATGGTCACAAAGAAAACTCAGGAAGAGGTTTACATTCCTTTTCACCCACTGATTTCTGAGATCATCAACAAGTATCAAGACACCCCGAATAAACTACCGAGAACTTATTCCGGGCAGAAATTTAACGAGTACATAAAGGAGGTTTGTAGAATAGCGAAGCTTACCGAAAAAGGCCGTTTGTCATCTATTCCGGAAAAGGAGTTATGTGATTGCATTAGCTCTCACACAGCAAGGAGGTCGTTTGCAACAAATTATTATCTACAAGGATTCCCTACTATTGATCTAATGAAGATCACAGGACATAAGACAGAAAAAGCATTCCTCACATACATTAAAGTCACCAAAATGGAAGCAGCCAAGCGGTTAGGGGAACACATTAGAAAGAACTGGGTACCAGGTAAACTGAGAGTAGCATAAATGTAAGCCATGATCGAAAACATAGATAAATACTTGGACGCAATTGCTGATAGCATAGATAACCCTAAAAAAGGTATCACGATATCCGGATATATGGTTCAGTTGGACGCCATCGACAAATTAAAAAGATTGATTGTAGAAGGGATAGCAGTTTCAAGTAAACCAGATCCAAACGGGTTTCTTGATATAATGTACAGGGAAACCGAGAAATTGATCAAGAGAAAAAAGGATGTGGATGAACTTGTAAATGAATTAAAGCAAAACCAAGATCAGGGATTTGAAAACACTGTCATAAATGCTGATATAACAGCAGCGGCAAAGTGTTTACTATTCAAGTTTGCCGGGATTGACATCAATCAAAACAAGTCGATCATTCTTGTTCGTCATAAGAGATTATCAGAAATGTTTCAAACAATAAAAAATAAGCAACCAAAAGATTACTCGCCTCAAATGGCCAATCCGATCAAAGAAAAAACGAACATTATCTTATCCATTGCAGAGAAATATTTAACCCAACAACAGACCAAAGAGTTAAAGAATTTCATCGAATTATTGTCGTAATCATAAGTTTCCAAAGTACTTCCCCCCACTTCTTACTATTTGATTTTACTTGATTTGCTTATTAAATCTCGAAATAATGAGCAAATCAGTGTTAATCACTTTGACAGAACAGGACCTTGAAGAAATTATCATAAGGTCCGTTAATGCTGCTCTAAAGCTTAATAACATGTCAAACGAGTTGGTCAAGCAAAGCACTATTGAACGCACACCTATAACCATCGAAAAAGCTTGCGAAATTACAGGGCTTGCAAAGCCAACAATCTACTATTTGGCTCCCAAAGGTTTAATTCCTTCTCATAAGAGAGGTAAGAGGCTTTATTTTTTTGAAGATGAATTGATTTCATGGATCAAATCAGGAAGAAAAGACTATCAGACAGAGATAAAAAGGGAGGATGTCAATGGATAGTTTAATTCTCTCTCAGATACCGCTTAATGAATTACTGACAGAGTTGCGCCAAGTGATCAAGGAAGAGGTAACAGCGGCCCAACAAAAACAGATAGAGGAAAGACTGTTAAGCCCTGCAGAAGCTTGCAAACTATTTGTGCCGGCTATTACAAGGCCAACCCTTGAAAAGCTTGTAATGGATGGTAAGCTCCAAAAGCAATACATCGGCAAAAGAGTGTTTTTTTCTTATAAAGAACTGATCAGTGCAACAAAAATTTACAAGCGCTATGAACAGTCTTGAAAATAAAAATGGGTCCAGGAAAACCCGGGCCCAAATGACAATCCCTTTTCAGGGACCGCTAAGATACATTTTTAATTATGAAGGTTTGTTTTTGTCTACGGAGGGAGCCCGTTTTTTGAGCTTTACGGTGCTCCCTTTTTTAAAATTCAGCAAGTGTGAACAAAAAATACAATTTGCATGAATACTTCCTATAAATCAGAAAATCAAATTACCTCCTCTGCTTTGAAAGAGCTGCAAAGGCTATCATTCGAGAATAAGCGAATCAAATACCCCAACGTTCCGATCGATTCAATACCTCAAACAAAGTATTCTGATAAAACGGCAAACGGGTTGACCAGGTGCATTATTGATTTCTTGAATTTAAAAGGATGGCAAGCAGAACGTGTTAACAATACAGGCCGAATGATTGATACACGTGAAACCTTTATCGATTCCATTGGGCGTACAAGAACCATTGGTGGCGTTCAGTGGATCAAAGGCACCGGCACCGATGGAACTGCAGATATCAGTGCGACGGTTAACGGGAAGTCGGTTAAAATTGAAGTTAAGATCGGTGGTGATCGACAAAGTGCAAAGCAAAAAGAATATCAAAGCAAGATAGAGGGAGCCGGAGGGATCTATGTTATTGCAAAATCGTTCCATGAGTTTTTTGCATGGTATAATAAATCGTTTGCAGGGGCATGAAGTATTTAAATTTTCCTATTGCACTTCTTAGGATTGATCCTCTTGATATAAGAGGTCGTATGGATGCGGTTATGGATTATTGTCTTTACGAGAGATCGTTACAATTCAAAGGAACTGAGAAAGAAAAAATTGAATTGGCACGTAAGGATCTTGGAATTAAATATGGAAACCTGCGTAATAGTTACCAAAGAGGAGCAATGTTATACGATGCCATATTTCCAAACTCACCAAAGACCTCTGTAACCAAGGACATGATTTTTGATTTTTATAAAAATAGCAAATCAGAGTTTGAGATCGCTTGTTTCCTGGCATTCGCAGCGGTTAAATCTATTCTACAAAGACAACCATACACCAAGATAACAAACGAATATTTAATCGGCAGGATGGCCGGTAATAGCAAAGCCGGGGAAGAAATCAACGACTTTGTTTTTAAGTACTCAAACAGGTATCAATTGGATCGTATTAAAAATGAGTTGCGTTTAAACTGGGGGTTGAAATTGTACAGTGGTAAAATGAGGGGCTATTATGTTTCTTTTGGTTTGCCGCTTGAACAATTGATTATGCATGCAGAATTGAAGCGGAAAAAATACAGAGAGGCGAAATTGAAGGAACAAACAAACGAAGTAAGACAAAGAGTTTTGAACAGCATCTATAATAAACAGATAACAGCAAATTAACAGCATCTATAATAAACAAAAAGCAATGATTTCACTTATTGATGTGCAAACAGTCAGCAATAGTACAGCATCTATAAATAGGTACTTTAAATAGGTATTTTAAACAGGTATTTTAAAGAGATACTTTAAATAGGTTATCGCTCGCTTTTTTTTGAATAACAATTTCTAAAGTAGAATAAAATAGAAAATGAAGGGAAGGAGAAAAGGAACAGTTAAGACCGGCGGCCGGATAAAGGGAACACCAAACAGGGCAACCAGGGGGATGCGTGAATGGGTTAACGATTTTTTGAAACGGAATATTGATCAGATTGAAAAAGACTGGAAAAAATTGGCGCCAAAGGACAGGGTGCAAACATTTCAACAGCTTTTTAAATACGTTCTTCCAACTCTCCAAAGCACTACTGTCACCAGGGACCTTGACAAGCAGCTCGAGAACATGAATAATGATGAGCTTGACGCATTAATGGATAAAATATTAGATCACTACAACATAAATTAAACTATGTCACAAACAGAAATTTTAATCGGAACTGTAATCGAAGTAAACAAAGCCGAAATAAAAAGAGAAACGGACGCCTGGGAAAAAAGTCTTTTCCCTTACCTGAGAGAAGTTGCAGATTTCTTCAATTCAATGGAAGCGGGTCCATTCGATGACAATATTTTAAAACTCCTGCTTTCAAACTCTGTAAAAGAGATAGAGGGAATTGTTTTCAATTGCAACAAAAAAGGTGTTAAAAACTCTGTACTCATCGATGTAGTAAAACAATACACAAAAGAAAAGATTGATCAATTGTTGCAAAAGTGGACATCACTGTTAAGAGAATTTGAGCGCCTTTCGACAGGTAGTATTGCCGGGGTTGGCCTTACATGGCAAAATGTTTCGGTGGTTGATGGTGAACCTTATCTCAACAAAGAAGCGATTGAAAAGAAACATACAATTTCAATCGAAACAGATAAGCAATTGGAGTTATACAAGCTGTTGAAAGGAGTAAAGGAAGCGTACAATGAACTATCAAATTTTTGTTCGGAACATGGAAGCCTCCTTGATATTATTCGGACCGATAACAGCTCGACAAGCATGCTGAGTATTGATTCTAACGAATACATGTTTATCAATTTGGAGTGTATCAAAGAGTTTTAACCGGGATCATTAAATAATCATACCATGGAGTTTAAGATTTTGCAGAAAGACAGCGAAGAGTTTCGTCAAATGAAGATTCTTTCAATAAAGGAAGGAAACAAAGATGTGATGAAACAAATAAAGCAGATTTCTAAGCATTCAACAAAGGGAGTTGCTGTAGTTCATAGCTTTTATGATTTGCTCAAATTAACCTCCATACAAAGTTTGAACGAAGTTGATTTGATTATTTCAAATAGCGATTTAGCAAAGCAACTCAGCGAAATTATTGATCAAGATAAAGCGAGTACTTAGGCAGGTTACAGTAGTATCACTACTGCAAATTAGTGAGGGAAATTGTTAATCAAAACCATTCAGTTGGCCCATGGGTTGGCCGGTTTATATTGTAAACAGCAAAACAATATAGTAATGATCAAGTTGGTGCCAAAATTCAACAAAGCAGATATTAAGAAAATGCTCATTGAAAGAGTGAAACGAATAGATGAAGCTATTTTGTCAGCCTTACAACGAACCGGGGAGAAGTTTATAAAAAATGCAAGGAGTACAAACACTTACAAGGATGTGACCGGCAATCTCCGATCTTCCATTGGTTACATCATATTGAAAAATGGTGCACAAGTATTTGAAGGAGGGTTCATAACCTTCAAAGAAGGAGGTGAGGGGGCAAAGGTTGGAAAAAAAGTGATTGAGGAAATTTCAAAACGTTTTGGTACCGGTTACGTTTTGATCTGTGTTGCAGGCATGGACTATGCAGCAGCGGTTGAAAGCAAAGGGTTTGATGTGATAACAGGCAGTAGTAAGATTGCCGAACAGGATTTGAAAAAAGCCATCAAAGGGCTATCTGATAAGTTTAAAAAAATGAAATAATACTATGGCAAAGAAAATTCTCGAGTTAATACCGGAATCACTTCATGAAGATTTAATCAATGAAGTAAAGGAAGTTTTGAAAACCAGGGGCGTCGAGTTTCGAGAAATTGACGGTACGTTCCAGGGGGTACACAAAAGCGAAAAAGAATTGGATGCCGACATTCAGTTGTGGGCAAAAGAAGGCAAAGAGAAATAACAGTCTATGAATAACAAAAACAAGTATTTAATGTTAAGGTCCTGCGTGTATCGCAATGGGAAATTACAATCTCCTTCCGGTATTCCTTTCGAATGGGAAGGCCAGGACGAGATAATATGTGATGACTTCGAAATAATACCTAAGTACAGCAATGGAATATTTGGGTTTCTATATGGTGAGGGGGATCATTGGAATTTTATTTTTGGAGGGATTCGCAATTTATTATTTCTTGTTTGTGAAGTTGATGAAAGCGATTTGGTTATGTTGAAAAGGCAAATCAAGTGCAGGAAGTGTAAAATAGTCTATCGGGGTGACATGATTGGAGCTTTGTATAAACTAAAGGAAACTATAAGTTATATCACTGTTTTCAAACTTGTTTACTTAGGAATTCTGTTGGAAATGCTTGATAATAAGTTTGTGAAAGAAAGGTATGTTGAATTGTTTGGTCGTTTTGATCTTCCTATAAGTAAGCTTGATTTCTTTTTGGAATATTCTAAAAAGTTTGACAACAAGGAAGATGCAGTCTTCGACTTTGTTAAACGTGATAACAAGTTTACAACGTTGGTGTACAGGAAGTATATTTTTGAGTTACTAAATGAAGGAAATGAGAATAGCTACAAAAGGTTGTTACAAATTGCCTTCACTTCGATTTATTACTATGGTTTTCATCCCAATAACTTCAACCATACCGAGGAGAGTTTTATTCATCATTCAACTCTTCATGGTGTTAATCATACATATCGGGTTATGTTAAATTGTCTTTTGCTTTCGACAATTGTCGAGTGCAATTTTTATGACGCTAAATCGGCTTTCATTGCTTCTTATCTTCATGACCTCGGCCGGACACATGATGGCTATTGTACTAACCATGGACAATATTGCATTGACCAAAAGTTAGATAAATACGAATTTTTGTATAGGCAATATGACATTATGTATCCTTTTCAGGAATCAATAAAAACAGCAATTATTTTTCACTGTAAGCCCGACATAGGAGCGCCGGATGAAGAAGTACTTCATTTGCTCAAAGATGCTGATGCATTGGACCGGTGTAGGCTCGGAGACTTGAACAAGCGATTTTTAAGGCGAAAAGAAACGGAGTATTTAATTCAGTTTGCAGAGTGGCTTTACCGGAAATCGCCAACTGAAATATTACCTCTTGAAAAATTCGTAGAAAATGTTCTATCTTAGAATCCTCAAACCTCATTAAGTAGCAATACTTAACAACATATTTTAGATAACTGGCGGCGTATGGCTGAAAGTGCCTTTCTTCACTATTACTTAGTGAGGTTTGAGAGCGACCGCCGGTATTCCTTATTCTTTAAATTTTTGTTATGCAAAAAGTTAACAGGGATCTTTCCCAAAAAGCAGTTGAAAACCTTTTTAAGCATTTCCCAAGGCGAAGCGATTTTGTTGAGTTTCTTCATGTGGGCTTAGGTGTATCAGCCAAAACCAGCAATCATAAAGCAACCGATTTTTTGCTTCTGGCTATGTCTGAGTTTTTGGAGAGATGGTCCGACAACACAGAGGCATCAAAAAAAACATTTGATGTAGCTTTTGATGTAATCGTTGAAAGATTTAAGATTGAAGAGGTTTACGATTCATTGATGACTTTTATCGGTGACTACTCGAAAAAAGTAAGGAACCTCGGGAAATATGACAATGAGTATTACTTAAACCTTCACCAGGGGATCCATTGGATTCTACAGCTCATTCCTTTCATGTACGAAGCCCAAGCGGAATTCAAGGAAAAGAAAGCCGCTTAATAAAAGAAAAACAGGGTGCGGAACCTGTTTGAAAAGACCGCATACTTTTCTATCTTGGCTGTACAGGTCAATCCCGACATTTCCCAACTCCCCTATTATGTACAAGCCATTTTCAAGTTTCAGCACTTACAGAATATTGTTTTCGGTGGTTCTTTTATGTATTGTTTTGATGCTATCCTGCGGTGAGCGGAAACCATCCAAAGCAATTGGCGATGTAGCTTTTGTAACAAAAATGTGCATGGGATCTGACACCGAGGAAACATATAACCAAGTTGACAAAATCAGTGCCCGAAAAGATGAACCTGCATTGCGTGAACTTGTAGCTGCAGGCAAAGTGATCATTATTCCCGGTCCAACCAGAGGAACGATTAGGGATGTTGCTTTTGGAAAATATCTTGTTGAACTGGAAATAGGAATTGAAACAAAACGATTGTGGATTGCACAGGAGTTTGTCGAATAGTTTCTCCGCTTCAGGGGGTATTGGCTGATCGTCCTTAATTCAGTTGAAATGCTAAAAAAGGCCAACTATCCGGCCAACTGAAATAAAATTAAGTGAGCGCTTTCTGATAAAATTTAGCTTGGAAATAATGAGTTTGTTTTGAGGAAGAAATGAAGAAATAGCATACAAGTAAAACGACACAACTCATTGATCTATAAAACGAAAGAGCCCTTTGTAAAAACAAAAGGCAATCGTAAAAAAAGCATGAGAAAATCTGTACGGAACAAAGTTGATCGGTTGCCAAGCAACCGAAAAAATAGCTGTAGGGGGAGGGATCGAACCTCCACGGAGCAGTTAGCTGCAGCACAAAGTTTAGTGGTCAACCCCGGTCGGCCTTACCAAAAGTAACGTCGGCTCTATGCTGCGTTTATCCTGTTATCTCCACCCCCGAGACGAGAGGGCATGTCTGCCAAAAATTTCATCACCCCACAGTGTAAAAAAGAACTCGTAAAAATCGCAGGCAGTTTATTTACAATTAGCCAATTGCCAATTGTTTATTGCCTATTCATTCGTGCTGTAGAGGGAGGGGTCGAACCTCCACGGAGCAGTTAGATCCGTTGCCGGATTTTATCCTGTTATCTCCACCCCCGAGACGAGAGGGCATGTCTGCCGAAAATTTCATCACTCCACAGTATGTTGTTCAAAGAACGATTACAGTGCAATATTAAAACATATACCCTATTCATTGCAAATTATTCAACAATTATTTTAAAACTTTCACATTCATTCAAAAAATTATCCTTAATATTGAATTATTATTAAAATGAGTCGTAAAAATGGCGTCGAAATTAAATCTTGACAAACTGGATCTGCAAATCATTTCTGAAATGATGGAAGATGCGCAGATCTCCTATGCTGATTTGGGTAAAAAACTCTTCGTTTCGGGGGGGACCATCCATGTACGCATTAAAAAACTACAGGAACACGGTATTGTGAAAGGTACAAAACTCAATGTAGATATTAAAGCACTCGGCTACGACATAACTGCCTTTGTGGGTATTTACCTCGAAAAAAGTTCATTGTACGATACGGTTGCAAAAGATCTGCGTAAAATACCGGAGATCGTTCGGCTCAATTACACCACCGGTAACTACAGTATGTTTATTGAAGTGGTGTGTAAAGACATCAATCAACTGCGGTATGTATTGCACGATGCGTTGCAGAAAATAAAAGGTATTGAACGTACAGAAACATTTATTTCGCTTGATGAAAGTTTTAACCGCAAAGTGGAAGTGGCATCGGATGTTGTGTGATTTTGAAGAATGTGTTTAAAACGAATTGTACTTTCGTTTCATTTGAATTTTACAGTTTATGAATTTAGATATCGTTTTTGAAGTGATACGTAAACGCTGGAAGCAGGCAGCAGTCATAGTATTGATTGGCTCGCTGGCAACAGGCACAATTTTATTTTTGCAGAAACCTTATTTCAGAAGTTCCGCCGTTTTTACAGCTGCAAACCCCAACCTGGGTGATCGTTCCAATATTTACCGGACTGAGTTTTGGGAACAATACTTTTACTATGGTGGTGAGCTTGATAACGACCGCCTGATGGCGCTTGCACGTTCAGAAGAAATGTGCAGGTTTATGGTGGATAGTTTTCAGCTGATGAAGCATTATAAAATTGATGCTGCCCATCCAAAAGCAGCTTACCTGGCAGATTATGAATACAAGGAAAATGTAAAGATTCATAAAAATGAATTTGGACACGTGAAAGTAAATGTGTGGGATACTGATAAGCAACTGGCAGCAGCTATTGCCAACGCCATTGTTACACGCACCAATCAAAAAAGTGTGGCTTCTTCCAATAACATGAAGCAGGAAATAGTACTAAAGCTGCAGCACGATTTCAACACACAAAAAGATACACTCGAACAAATTGAACAAAAGTTAGCAGCAGGATCTGATGCATTACTTGTTGCACGAAAAAACGATGTGATCAGTCGTCTAAATGAAACGGAAAAACTGATACAGCAATTCAACACCAGTATCAATAATGTAAGTTCACTCTTTGTGATCGAAGAAGCATTGCCGGCCTTAAAAAAAGATAAGCCACGAATTATGGCAGGAGTAATTGTAGCTGCTGTTGTTTCATTTCTTTTTTCTGTACTGCTGCTCTTGTTTGTTGAATGGCGCTCCCGTTCCAAAGTAAGTTGATATGCAACATCTCTTTTCAAAACAGGAGTTGATCAATTATTGGTTGCCCGCATTGGCAGCCATTGCCTGTTTTGTAACCGGTATTGTACTCAATGAAAAATTATTACTCGTTCTCCCGTTTGCTGCACTTGCCATCTTGTTGTTTACTTCCAACCTGCGTTATTTATTTTTTGCCTTGTTGGTTGCCATTCCGCTTTCAACGGAGTTTGCAGTAACCGATAAACTTTCAACTGATCTTCCTGACGAACCAATGATGTTAGTGCTGGCGGGTTCGCTTGTATGTTTGCTGTTACTGAAACCTTCGCTTTTTCCTACTGAATTAAAAAAAAGCATTTTGTTTTTTCTGTTGCTGTTACAACTCAGCTGGACATTCGTAACCGTATTGTTTTCACACGAAATGTTGTTGAGTGTAAAATACAGTTTGGCAAAAACCTGGTTTATTCTTGCGTTTGTTGTGGGCGGCTTCATGTTCTTGCGTACCAAAGAGGATCTTTTAGTTGCTTCAAAGTGCCTGATCTTTTCGATGTTGATTCCGATCGGCAGCAGTATCGTTCGACATGCAGGCGAAGGATTCACATTTGAATCCATCAATTCAACCTTAGATCCATTTTTCCGGAACCATGTAAATTATTCGGCTCTGCTGGTATGCCTCTTTCCAATTTTGTTTGTCTGGTATCATTTCGCTGCAGTTCGTTTACGCAAATGGATCCTGCTTTGCATCGGCATTTATCTTGTCGCTTTGTTCTTTGCTTATTCACGAGGTGCCTGGCTTTGTTTGTTATCGGGAGCTGTCACATGGCTGGCGGTGAAGCGTAAATTTTTGTTATCAATGATTGTTGCAGTTATTATGATTGCAGCATTGAGTTTATTCTGGCTGATACAGCAGGATACTTATCTCAAATTTGCTCCCGATTTTGAAAAAACAACACAGCATACCGATTTTAATGAACACCTGCAGGCGACCTACACCTTAAAAGACATGTCAACCATGGAGCGGTTTTATCGTTGGATCGCCGGTATAAAAATGGTGAATGAAGAAAAACTGAAAGGGCATGGTCCCAACACATTCACTATTTATTACAAAGACTATACAGTAGCCGCCTTTAAAACATGGGTGAGTAAGAACGAAGAAAAATCATCGGTCCACAATTATTTTCTGCTCATTGCAATTGAACAGGGCTTGCCGGGATTGCTCTTGTTGCTGGTATTACTGTTCAGCATGTTTGCAATTGCTGTAAAGGGCTATCATGTATTAAACGATCCTTTTGAACGGTCGTTGGCTATGCTTTGTGCAGTTGTGCTGAGTATGGTTGTAACATTAAATCTGCTGAGCGATTTGATCGAAACAGATAAGATCGGCAGTATTTATTTTCTGGTGCTTGGCTTATTGATTCGGGTACAAATGAAACTGAAAGAACAACAGACGCAGAACAATCTGTTATAACGAATCAGCTTCCACAAATCGTGAACTTACAAACAATTCCTTCGGCTCTTCCTTTCCTTTTACACACTGCATCATCCGTTCGCAGGCAAGCTTCCCTAAACGGTAGCCACTTGTTTCAATATAAGTGATCTCCGGAAAATACAGTTTTGGAAAAAATCCATCGCTCAGTGCAATAATGCCTGTTTGATCGGGCACGTTCAGTTTCATTTTCTGTACAAGTTTCATTACACCGGTGAGTATTTCATCACTCATACAAAACACAGCATCGGGTTGTTGTTTCAACTGAAAATAGCGTTGAGTGATCTCTTCTGCTTCTTTCATGTTACCCGCATGTTCAACCGAGAGCTTAAGTTTTTTAGCAGGTTGCAATGTTTCATGGAAAGCCTGTAACCGTCGTCTTGTGATAGACATTTGTTTATCACCAAAAATGGCCAGTATGTTTTTCTTTTGTTTTTTCAACAAAGCTTCGGCTGCCATTACAGCGGCATCTTTATCAGAAAGGCAAACTCTGTTATAACTATCATCATCTGGCACTTTATCGAAAAATACAACGGGAATACCCGCATCTTTCATTTTATAATAGGCATCCAGGTTGCGGCTTTCTTTTGCAAGGCAGACAAACACACCACTTACTCTGTTTTGCCGGTAGATCTTTAAATTTTCAATTTCAGTTTCAGGGTTATCAGCACTTTGCAGGATCATTAATGAATAGCCCGATTGTTTTACTTCTTCTTCAACAGCTGCAATAAACGAATCGTAGAAATTATTGGTAATGGAAGGAATCATGATGCCAAACACTTTTGTGTTTTTGCTTCGCAGGTTCACAGCTACGGCGTTTGGTTCGTATTCAAGTGTTTCGGCCAGCTCCATTACCTTCTGTTTTGTAGAGGTAGAGATATCCGGATGATTTTTTAGAGCTCTTGATACCGTAGAAATACTGATATCCAATACCTGGGCAATTTTTTTGAGTGTTGCGTTTGCCATATAGAGAGATTAGGGTCGACAATTTTTCCACCGCAATTATTTTCGCAATCGTTTGCGAATTCGCTATCATAAACTTAGTGAGTTTTGGTGGAACTACTTGCTGAAAACTTATATTAAATTCACCAAAGATTAACAGCCCATCGATTGCATGTTGCCATATAAGTATGGTTCAGGATAGTCAGTTCTGCAAACTGAACCTTCCCTCATAGTGCATTGTGCATAGACGAGCTGCAGTCTATAACCCTCAACAATTTAAAAACTACTGATTATGATCTTGACGAAACTTGCAAGAGGCATTCTCACTATGCTCAGTTTGTTTGTTCTGGTGGCAGTTGCATCGGCACAAACACGAACTGTAAGTGGTAAAGTAACCGACTCGAAAGGCGAAGGGGTTCCATCGGCAACGGTAATAGTAAAAGGAACAAAGGTTTCTACTACCACCGGGGCAGATGGATCTTTTACTTTAAATGGTGTTCCTGCCAATGCTTCTACGCTGGTAATTTCTTCTGTTGGATTTACCACACAGGAAGTAAGTATCGCCGGCAAAAACGATGTTTCTGTTTCGCTTCAAACAGAAAATGCTGCTTTAAATGAAGTGGTAGTAATTGGTTACGGAACAAGAAAGGTAAAAGACCTTACCGGTTCTGTGGCCAACATTACAACAAAGGATTTCAACAAAGGACAAATTGGTACACCTGATCAATTGATCCAGGGTCGTACACCCGGTGTGCTTGTAACACCGGCAAGTGGCGAACCCGGTTCCGCAGCTACCATTAACATTAGAGGTACTGCTTCCATCAGGGGTAACCAGGAACCATTGTATGTAGTAGATGGTGTTCCTATTGCCAGTGGTGGTACTTTAGGAAGTGCCAGTGGTGTTGAAGGAAGCACTACGCCACGAAACCCATTGATGTTCTTAAACCCCAATGACATTGAAAGCGTTACCATTTTAAAAGATGCATCGGCTGCAGCTATCTACGGTTCCAGAGGTGCGAATGGTGTTGTGTTGATCACTACTAAAAACGGGAAAGGTGGTAAGCGTGGACAGTTCAATTTCAGTGCCGGTACAAGTGTTGCCACTACAGCAAGACGTTATGATATGATGGGGCCACAGGATTTTCTGCTGGCTGCTAAAAAAGCAAATATCGATGGCGGCTCAAACCCTGCTGATGCTGAACTTGCTGTTACACTTCTGGACAGGGGTTCAAATACTGATTGGCAGGATCAGATTTTCAGAACAGCCATTTCACAAAACTATAACCTGGGTTGGGGTTTCAATTCTCAAGGTACCAATGTACGCTTGAGCGGTTCGTACGACGATCAACAAGGTATTATCCGGAACAGTGCCTTGCAACGTTTAACTGCACGTGCCAACATCACACAAAAGTTATTGAAGGATAAATTGAAATTTGAATTGGCCACAACCTATTCCAATACCAAAAATCAATACCCTCCTTTAAGTAATAATGCCGGTTTCCAGGGTAGTTTGCTGGGCGCTGCTCTGCAGTTTAACCCAACCTATCCTGTTTACAATGCCAATGGTTCATTCTTTCAGCCCGGTGATCAACGTAACCCGGTGCAAATGCTGGCTTACTTTGATGACAGAGATCGGGTAAACCGTTTTTTAACCAGTATTTCAGGTAGCTACCTGATTACAAAGGGTCTTACTTATAAAGCATTGTTTGGGTACGACAACATGAAGTCTGAACGTATTTCGTTTGCAGATCCGAGATTGAGTGCAAATGCATACGGTGGCAATACTGTATTAGGTGTTCCAAACGGACCAACTGTAAAAGATTTCCAGAACCCGATTGCAGGTAATGGACGTACTACCAAACAAAATCTCGATTTACGATCAGTGTTGGTTGAACATACATTAACGTATGATAAGGACTTTGGAAAAAACAATCTCAACGTTGTGGGTGGTTTTTCATACCAGAATTTTATTACTGAATACTCACAAAGAGTTGGCTGGGGTTTAAGTACAGCAGTTGTAAATCCAACAGATGTATTTGTAAAAGATTTCAACAACTTTACGAACTATGCTGATCTGTTTCCCGGCTATGATAAAAATGAATTACAATCATATTTCGGTCGTGTAAACTATTCATACGATAACAAATACTTCCTTACAGCAACAGTAAGGGCCGATGGTTCTTCTAAGTTTGGTGAAAATAACCGTTATGGTGTGTTCCCTGCATTCGCTGCAAAATGGAAACTCATTAACGAAGATTTTGCACGCAATAACATCGGTAAATGGTTCAGCGATTTCAGCATCAGAGCCAACTACGGTGTGTTGGGTAGCCAGGATGGTTTGCCTTCTTACGGAGCAGTTAACCGTCAGTTTGCTTACAAAGATGCAAATGGTGCCGACCAGGTAGCATTTATTCAAACCGGTAATCCTGATTTGAAATGGGAAGAAGCTGCTACAACAGGTGCAGGTATTGATTTCACCACTGCTGATAATAAATTATCAGTAACTGTAGATTACTTCTTTACCAAGCGTACAAATATTTTGTTTAATGCACCAACTCCCGGTGGTTTTGCTCCTACATCAAACTGGTTTATCAACCTGCCGGGTTATGTAGTGAATAAAGGATGGGAATTCAGCATCAATTACAAAATCATCAACAATGCAAAGTTTTCATGGGATGTTAACTACAACATGACGCTTGTTAAAAACGAATTGAGAGACTTACCGGTTCCTGTAATTACAGGTGGTGTAAGTGGCCAGGGTTTAACAGGTGCTTACGCACAAACTTTTGTAAATGGTCAGCCTTTATTTACATGGTCAATGCCAGTGTTTGGCGGATTTGATGGAAACGGAAATGCACGCTACGAAAATGGTGCTCAAAGCCAATTGGTAGGTTCTGCAATTCCAACCTTCTATGCCGGTCTTACAAACAATTTTTCGTTTGGCAACTGGAATTTGAGTGTTTTCATGAACTCTGTAGCTGACTTTTACGTTTATAACAATACAGCAAACGCCTTGTTCCTGAAAGGAAGTTTGAGAAATGGACGTAACGTAACGAATGCAGCCGGAACAAGCCCCGAAAATCCATTTAACCCCGGAAGTGTTTCAACACGCTTCCTCGAGAAAGGTGATTTCATTCGTCTTTCAAACGTAAACCTGAGCTATTCATTCAATTTGAAGAACAGCAAAGTGGTAAAAATGCTTTCATTATACGTATCCGGTCAAAACCTTGCTTTGTTTACAAAGTATTCGGGTATCGATCCGGAGGTGAATGTTGATAAGAGCATTAGTGGTGTACCATCACGTGGTTTCGATTATACTAATTATCCAAGACCACGTATTGTATCGTTTGGTGTAAATGTTGGTTTCTGATTTTAAATTAAAAAATTCATTAGAATGAAAACAAATATGAAAAGTTATGTTGCAGGTGTAGCGGTTGCTTTTGCATTGTTTGCTTCTTCGTGTACAAAACTTGAACCGGAGTTAGGAGGCAATGAATCAATTGCTCCGCCGAAGCAGGATGGTGCACCAACACCTCCAACCATCTCATCTGTATATGGTTCGCTGAACCAATTGATCAGCCAGGAAAACTGGTATGCATTGAATGAGCATACAACTGATGAACTGTTAGGTCCAACACGTGGTACCGACTGGGACGATTTTGGTACATGGCGTCGTTTGCACCTGCATACATGGGCGGGTGATCATAACCAGATCAACAATGTTTGGAATGGTTTAAACGGTGCGTTGTTCCAAACAACACTGGCTGCCGAATTATTAACCGGTCAGGCGCAGGCAGAAGGAAAATTCCTTCGCTCGTATTTCCGTTTTTTAATGATCGATGCCTTTGGTCAAATGCAAACAAGACCAGCCACTGCTCCTGCCAGCAGCATTCCTGATGTTGTTCCAAGAGCACAGGCAATTGATATTATAATTCAGGAGTTAGAATCTGCTGTTGCAGGCTTACCTGCTTACAACGGAACCAACAGGCACCTTGCAACAAAAGAAGCAGCGTGGGCTTTGTTAGCAAAGTTGTATTTAAATAAAGCGGTTTATAAAGCCAATCCGGAAACACCAGATGGTCCGTTTACATTTGCAGCTGCTGATATGAACAAAGTGATCGAGTATGCAAACAACGTTACAGCAAATACAAACCTGAGTGTTGAAACAAACTACTGGGACAACTTTGTATGGACAAACAACTCCTCTTCTTCCGAAAACATTTTTGTTAGAAGAAATAGCGATGGTATCAATGTAGTATGGGCTACCTGTATGGGAGGCCACTACAACCAGGCTCCTTCCGGTTGGAATGGATTTACAACACTGTCTGATTTCTACGACAGCTTTGAAGATGCGGATGTTCGTAAGAGCACAACGCTTCCCGGCTTTACTGATCAGGTTGGTACAAAAGCTGGTTTCAACGTAGGTCAGGTGCGTGGTCCTCAGGGACAGCGGATCGGTAATCCACTGGTTGATCTGAAAGACAGAAGTAATAATCCGCTGGTGTTTACACGTAACGTAAGTATCTTCTTTAATGGAGAAGCAAGCGGTATCCGTACAAATAAGTTTCCACTCAATCCTTCTACTATCAATGATGGTGGCTGGGGCAGTACCAACGACTTTGTATTCTTACGTGTATCGGATGTTCGATTAATGAAAGCAGAAGCAATTTTAAGAGGAGGCACATCTCCCGAAACTCCATTGGCAATCGTAAACGATATTAGAAGCAAAAGAAATGCATCAGCATTAACTTCTGTTAATCTTACAACACTTTTAGCTGAGCGTGGTCGTGAATTATATCTCGAAGGCTGGAGAAGAAATGATATGATTCGCTTTGGTACATTTACAAAACCAGTACAAGAGCGTCCAAATGAATCTGCAGGGTACAAAGTGGTATTCCCGATTCCAAACATTGCATTGTCTTCTAACCCCAACCTCAAACAAAATTTCGGTTATTAGTTTTTATCATAGTCAATAGGGAAACGAGGCCGCTATTTTTGGCGGCCTCTTTTATTTCATTCGCATTTCGGTTAACTTGCAATTACAGATGATGATACGTTTTACCCTTGCTGTATGGATATTGGTGTTTCTGTTTTCCTGTAAAACAGAAAAGAAACAAACCCTGTTTACACTATTAGATCAAACCGGGATTGATTTCAAAAACGAGCTTACAGAAACAACTGACTTTAATGTATTCAAATACCGCAATTTTTACAATGGCGGTGGTGTAGCAGCAGGTGATCTCAACAACGATGGATTCACCGATCTTTTTTTTACATCCAACCAGGGCAGCAATCAACTCTACATCAACAAAGGTAACCTGCAGTTTGAAAACGTGTCAGATAAAGCGGGGTTCTCACAAAAAAAACAATGGAGCACCGGCGTAGTGTTAGTTGATATCAACAATGATGGCTGGCTCGATATTTATGTATGCAATGCAGGAAATCTATTTGAACCAAATCTGCGAAAAAATCAACTCTTCATCAACAACCATGATCTTACGTTTACAGATAAAGCAGCAGACTATGGTTTAGATGATAATGGTTATACCACTCATGCTTCGTTTTTTGATTACGATCTGGATGGCGACCTGGATTGTTTCATCATCAACAACAGTCCCATTCCGGTGAATGCATTGGAAACAGCGAATGTGCGTGATTCATCGATGGAGAATTTACAGATCGCCGACTTCCTCAAGTTTGGAGGAGATCATTTGTATAAAAATGAAAACGGAAAATTTGTGGAAGTAACCAAACAGGCAGGTTTGCACGGCGGCCTTATCAGTCTTGGACTTGGTGTTACCGTTGCCGATGTAAATGCAGATGGTTATCCCGATGTATATGTCTCGAACGATTTTTTTGAACGTGATTATTTATACATCAATCAAAAGAACGGAACATTCGCAGATGAACTGGAAAAACGAACACAGCACATCAGCCTCTCTTCGATGGGAGCCGATATACAGGACATCAACAACGATGGACATCCCGATATTTTTACAACCGATATGTTGCCTGCGGATGAGTATCGTTTAAAAACTACAACTTCCTTCGACAGTTATGATGTGTATCGCCTGCGAAAAAATAATGGCTTCTTTCATCAGTACACACAAAATGCATTGCAGGTTAACAATGGCAACGGACAATTTCATGAAACAGGTTTTTACAGCGGTGTAGCTGCCAGCGACTGGAGTTGGGGCGCACTGCTATTTGATGCCGATAATGATGGCCTTGCTGATATTTATGTTTGCAATGGTATTTACCGTGATGTAACCGATCAGGATTTTATTGACTTCTTCGCCAATGATGTAATTCAGCAAATGACTATTACGGGAAAGAAAGAAGATGTGGGAAATATCACCAATAAAATGCCATCGAATCCCATTGCTAACAGTGCGTTTCATAACAAAGGCCAACTGAAATTTTTCAATGCAGCAACGGAATGGGGATTGGATGAACCAACATTTTCGAACGGTGCCGTGTATGCTGATCTGGATAATGATGGCGATCTTGAATTGATCGTAAACAACGTAAACCAACCTGCACTGATTTATAAAAACAATAGCCGGGAACAAAATTCTCACAATTACCTTGCTGTTCAATTACAACACCAGGCGGGCAATACATTTGCCATTGGCAGTATGATCCGGGTGTACAGCGGCGATTCTGTTCTTGTAAGAGAAGTAATGCCTGCCAGGGGATTTCAATCATCGGTTGAGTATAAGCAGATCATTGGAGTTGGTAGAGCACAACCCGATTCAATGACCATTACCTGGCCCGATCAATCGATCACTACTTTGTTGAAGCCGGCCATCAATCAACTGCATACCATCAGCTACAGTTCATCGCAGCGGTCTGAGAACCCGGCGGCATCCGCACAAAAAAATGCGGTTCTGTTTACAACCGTCAACACAGCGTTTGATAAACACAGCGAAGATGATTATGTAGATTTTTATACAGAACGAAATGTACCATTTATGCTGTCACGCCAGGGACCAAAAGCAGCCATCGCCGATGTGAATGCAGATGGACTGGATGATATTTATATTGGTGGCGCAAGAGGACAGGCAGGTCAATTGTATTTGCAATCAGCAACTGGATTTGTAAAAAAAGAAGTGGCCGACTTTGCTACATTTTCATTCAATGACGTAACGGTAGCTTTCTTTTTTGATTGCGACAAAGACGGTGATCAGGATCTGTTTGTAGGCGGTGGTGGCAACCATGCACCTGCAACGCCGGGTAATTATCTCAACCAGTTGTTCATCAACGATGGTAAGGGAAACTTTACGTTAAAGCGTGGCGCACTTCCTGCAACCGATACAAACTGTGGCGCTGCTGTTGCATTTGATTTCAATGCAGATGGATGGAACGATCTCTTTATCGGCAGCCGGAGTGTACCACAAAATTATGGTGAGTTGCCTGCATCGGTTTTATTGCAAAATGATGGCAACGGAAATTTTATAGACGTTACAGCGAGTGTGGCGCCACAGTTTCGTCAACTGGGAATGATCACCGCTGCAACTACAGCCGATATAAATGCCGATGGAAAACAAGAGTTGATCGTTACCGGCGAATGGATGCAGCCACAACTGTTTTCATTTAGCGGAAAACAATTACAGCCACTTGAAACAGGCATTACAGGTGCTGATGGGTTTTGGCAAACACTTACATTGTTTGATGCTGACAACGACGGTGACCTTGATCTGCTGCTGGGAAATATTGGTGAAAATTTTTATCTACGGCCTACATTACAGCAACCGGTGAAATTATGGGTGGCTGATATTGATAACAACGGCATCAACGATAAACTCATCAGCTACACACACTTGGGAAAAGACATGCCGGTGTTTACAAAACGTGAAGCTACCGACCAGGTGCCTGCACTCAAGAAAATGAATCTCAAGCATCATGAATATGCTACGAAAACAGTACAGCAGTTGTTGGGTACTACTTCGATTACAGCACGTACGGTAAACAATGTTTCGTCGTGCATTGCATTCAATGATGGAAAAGGAAAATTTACATTACAATCACTGCCCTACCAGGTACAGCTTTCATCCGTTAATGCATTTGCAGTTGCCGATGTAAATGCAGATGGTTTCATGGATATTATTTGCGGTGGAAATTTTTATGATCTGTTGCCGCAATTCTGCAGAGTGGATGCATCGGCGGGTCATGTGCTCATCAACGATCAAAAAGGAGGCTTTCGTTATCTGTCACCGTTTGTAAGTGGTATAAACGTTAGCGGACAGTTGCGGGATATTCAGCAACTGCAGGTTAAGAAAAAAACACATCTGCTTTTTTTACGGAACGATGATACACCAGTACTCTATCAACTTCAACCTGCAAAACAAGAACCGTAGTTGCATGAAAAACAGTTGTCTTTATTTGCTGGTTTTTGGTTTGCTGTTGTTGTATTCCTGTAACAAACGCAATGAGCAATCTCCGTTTCAGGCATTATCAACCAAACAAACCGGCATTGATTTCAACAACAGGCTAACGCCCTCATCTGAATTCAATCTCTTCACTTACATGTATTATTACAATGGTGCGGGGGTAGCCGCTGGTGATTTTAATAATGATGGATTGATCGATCTTTTTTTTGCGGCCAACCAGGAGAATAATAAATTATACATCAACAAGGGTGGACTGCAATTTCAAGATGCAACAACAGCTGCCGATATTCCGCAGGATGATGGATGGAACACCGGTGTATCTGTTGTTGATATCAACAACGATGGATTGCTTGATCTTTACATCTGTCGTGTGGGACAATACAAACAACTCAAAGGCAAAAATCAATTGCTCATTTGCAAAGGCATCAGTAAAGAAGGTATTCCGTTGTATGCTGATGAAGCTGCAGCTTATGGTTTGGATTTTTCTGGTTTCAGTACGCAGGCTGCATTTTTTGATTATGATCTGGATGGTGATTTGGATATGTTCCTTCTCAATCACTCTGTGAATCATGATGGTAATTATGCACCACGTGCAAATTTTCTCAACACGTATGACTCAACTGCTGGTCATCGTTTTTTCCGCAACGATGCTGTTGTTACAAACAGTGGCAACACACAGGTATATTATACCGATGTAACAAAACAAACAGGCATCAACAGCAGTCGCATTGGTTATGGATTGGGTGTTGTGGTGAGTGATTTGAATAATGACGGCTGGCCCGATCTCTATGTAGGTAACGATTTTCATGAAAATGATTATCTCTACATCAATCAGCAAAACGGAACCTTTATTGATGAAACGGAAAAACAACTGATGCATACCAGTCAGTTCAGTATGGGTGTGGATGCTGCGGATATTACCAACGATGGTTTTGCAGAAATTATTTCGGCTGATATGCTGCCCAATGATCCCTATATGCTGAAACGATCATTAGCAGAGGATGATTATGTGATCTTTCAGCAGAAACTGGCATACGGCTATCATTACCAGTATGCCCGCAATAATCTGCAATGGAACAAAGGCAATGGAAAATTTACAGAAGCAGGTCAGTATGCCAATGTGTTTGCTACCGACTGGAGCTGGGCACCGTTGTGGTTCGACTTTGATAACGATGGATTGAAAGACCTCTTTGTATCAAACGGTATTCCCAAACGGATGAACGATATTGATTATGTAAATTTTGTAACCAACGATGATCTGCAACAGAAACTCCGCACCAATACGCTTGCTGCCAACGAACTGAAGCTGGTGGATCAGTTCCCCGAAATAAAACTGCCCAATCGTTTTTTTAAAAACAACGGCAATCTTTCATTCACTGATCTTACCGACAGTATTACAGCGAATCCAATTACTTTTTCAAACGGAACAGTGTATGCTGACCTGGACAATGATGGTGATCTGGATCTGGTGGTCAACAACATCAACGATCCGGCAGTTGTATATGAAAATAAAACCAACAACACACAAGCAACATCGTTTGCTTCTGTACAACTATCGGGCGACAGTGCAAACCGGAATGCAGTAGGTGCAAGGCTTTTGCTGTATGCCGGCAATGAATTGCGGAGTTACGAACAGTACCCGGTGCATGGTTTTTTATCGAGCATGATGCAACCGCTGCATATTGGTCTTTCGAATACAACCATTGATTCTGCAATACTTATTTGGCCAGACAGAACTTATCAGTACATCACAGTAACTGCCGACACGATCAATCAGATTTCTTACAAAAAAGGATTACCTGTTTTCAATTACACCCGCTTGCAACAAACGAACAATATTAATTTGTTTGAAGATATTACAGCACAAAGCAAATTAGCAGCAACACATGTTGAAAACAGGTTCAATGAATTTGACCGAGAACCATTGCTGCCGCATATGGTTTCAACCGAAGGTCCGGCACTTGCTGTGGCAGATATCAATGGCGATGGATTGGAAGATGTGTTTATTGGTTCATCTAAAACCTATCATCCAACCGTATGGCTGCAAACCGCAGCAGGAACATTCATAGAAAAAAAACAACCCGCCTTGTTGCAAGATAGTATGTGGGAGCATATAGATGCTGTGTGGACAGATGTGAACAACGATCGCTTTCCCGATCTGGTAGTTGCAACAGGTGGCAATGAATACTATGGTGATGATGTGCATCTGCTGCCGTTGCTATACCTGAATGATGGGAAAGGAAATTTAACACGCAGGAATGATGCGTTTACAAACATCAACGTTACACAAAATGTTGTGAAACCATTTGATCTTAACAATGATGGTGCCGTTGATCTGTTTATTGGCGGCAGAGCTGTTCCCTGGAATTATGGTGCCATGCCCCGCTCGTATTTATTGTTGAATGATGGAACCGGAAAGTTTACCGATGTTACAAACACATATTGCCCGGCCTTGCTCAATCCCGGTATGGTTACATCTGCAACGTGGATCGATATGAATACTGATCAACGACCCGATTTAGTCCTGAGCTATGAATGGGGTGGAATTGATGCGTTTGTATGGAAGAACAATCAACTGCAACAGCAAAGTATTACTTCACAAAACGGATGGTGGAATGCAGTGATCCCCTTTGATGCAGATGGTGATGGTGATCCTGATTTGCTGGCACTTAATTATGGTTACAACAGCAAACTGAAACCAACCGCAGATGAACCTGTTCGTTTATACCATGCAGATTTTGATGGAAACGGACGTAGTGAACAACTGCTCACCTATTATCTTGGCAACAAAGAAATTCCTTTTGCGAATAAAATGGATTTGGAAAAACAACTGCCGGGATTGAAGAAAAAATTTCTGCTGGCAGCAGATTTTGCAAAGGCAGACCTGCAAGATCTGTTTGGAAAAAAACAACTTGCTGATGCGGCACAGCTTACGGCTACTGATTTTTCGCATCAGTTATTGATCAACAATGGCAATATGCAGTTTACAGCAGTGCAACTCCCTTGGCAAACACAATTACATAACTGGCGAACTGCTGCTGTTACTGATATTGATGGAAATGGATTGCCCGATATTTTATTAGGAGGAAATTATTACGACAATCATGTGCAGCTGGGTCGCAACGATGGCGACTTTGGAACAGTACTGCTCAATAACGGCAACGGAAATTTCCGGATTGCAAACATGCAACCTGCAACAGAAATGAAACAGGTACGCAACATCAAACCGATTCGTTTAGCAGGTAAACAGGTATTTCTGCTGGCGAAAAACAATGCTGCCGCCTCCGTCATTTCATTGAAACAACCAACTCAGTAAAAGATCGGATAATAGAGTTTTGTTTTCCACTTGAGAGTGTCAGGTTCTGTGCGCCTGTCGGTTAATAGAAGTTGAAAGGGAATAGCAGGTGTTGATTTCCGGTGATCGGTTACATATTGTTTCATTATAGCAAATGCATGATCCACTGTTTTTGTACCACCTGTAACATCGGTTGTAAGAATAAAGCCACCGGCAAGCATCCGTTTCAGTAAAAAGGTTTCGTTGGGTACCACATCTGTTTTTGTAGGAATGGCTACCATGGCAAGATAACTGTCTTCTGCTTCTTTGTACACGTGCAGCATCGGTGCATTTTGTTCTTCAGCATTATTACTGCTGATGTATGCACGCACGGCATCGATCATTGCATACACATCCTGCACAGTTGGTTCGTTGGGGAATGTTTTCCGTAATGAGATCATCGTTGAATCTTTTACATTGGTACGTTCGATCAGCATTCCGTAGATGATGGTTTCGTCAGTAAACGACTGTTTCATGTCGGTAAGCATAGCACTTGCAGTTGCTTTTAGTTTTTTCAACTGAAAAAACTCAATCACTCTGCTTAACGGATTTGCAGCGAGTACAGCAACAGCGTTGATGCTGAATTTGGCTGTATCTGCATGTACTTCTTCCACCAATAACACAGCATTGGCAGCGAGTGATTCATTTTTTAATTGCAGGGCAAAGGAATTTAACTGCATGTTTTGTGCTGTGTAACGCATTTGTTGAAACAGATAACTGCTGTCGCTGTGTTGTTCACCAGGCCAGCCCTTGTTGATGGCCAGTGTTCGAACGGCACCGGTTGCAGTGCAGGGAACCAGTTCTGTAACAGAAAACGATTGTTTTGCAGGGATGAATAGATACACAAAAACAATCGACGCAGTAAGAAGCAGCACAAGAAAAAGTAGCAATCGTTTCATGGTAATAATGCTGTTGCAGCAATGCAAATTAATGGTTTTACATATCGGGTTTTCATTTTTTCCATTGCAATCGTTTGCGATTTCTCTTTTCAGCAAACCTGTTGAACAGATTCATGATTAGTGGTTATCTTTCTTTTTCAAATACGATTGCTATGCGACAGCTTTTCATGTTCTGCTTTTTTATAAGCCTGTTTTCTGCTTCTGCACAAACCACTGATCCGTGGAAAATAACAGCTACCAATTTCGATCCTTCTAATTACTACGGCATCACCGTTGCCAATGGAATGATCGGTGTAGTGTCATCACATGAACCTTTCAAGGTAAAAGAAGTGGTGCTTGCCGGCGCATACGATCTTTATGGCCGTGGCCGTGTAAGTAATTTCTTAAAGAGTTTTAATCTGCTTAACAGCTATCTCGAAATTGATGGTAAACGCATTGATGCAAAATCAACATCAAATATGAAACAGGAACTGGATATGCAGCATGCCAGCTTCACCACCACATTCGATTATGCAGATAAAGCAACTGTGACTTATACTTATTACTCGCTTCGTCATTTACCTTTTACAGTGTTGATGGATATTACCATCATACCCAAAAAGAATATCAACATCACCGGTGCCAGTGTTATGGAAGCTCCGGATGCATTGAAAGATGTTCAGAATTATTACAATGAAATTGATCGTCCGCATGTAACCATGAGCTTACTCACTTCATCAGCCAAAAGCCCGGCGGGTAAATTGTTGATGTGCGCCAGCAATACATTTTTATTTACAGAGCATCATGGCAGCGAACCAAGAGTGATCCATGAAATGTGGGACAACAATATGCATTTGGTAAAATTCAGCAAGCAATTAAAAGCTGGTGAAACCTATCGTTATTCCATTGCTGGTTCATCGATTACTTCTGCTCATCACGATGATCCGTTGAATGAAGCCGAACGTTTAACCATTTATGCCAAGCTTGAAGGAAGAGAACGTTTGCTGCAGTTTCATCACAAAGCATGGGATGAATTATGGAGCAGCAGAATTATTATTGAAGGCGATGCAAATGCAGCGCAGGATCAGCAGGATATCAACAGCATGCTGTATCATTTGTATTCGTTTACAAGAGAAGGCACTGCCTTATCACCATCGCCCATGGGATTGAGTGGATTGGGTTATAACGGTCATGTGTTTTGGGATACCGAGTTATGGATGTATCCTGCATTGTTGGTGTTGAAACCGGAATTGGCAAAGAGCATGGTGGAGTATCGCTATCAACGATTGGAAGCTGCCAAGCGAAATGCATTCAGCAAAGGATTTAAAGGAGCCATGTTTCCGTGGGAAAGTGCGGAGACAGGTGTTGAAGAAACACCTGTGTGGGCTTTGAGTGGTCCGTTCGAACATCACATCACTGCCTGTGTGGCCATTGCAGCATGGAATTATTATTGTGTAACACAGGACAAAGTTTGGCTGAAAGAAAAAGGTTATCCTATTCTTAGTGCAACAGCCGATTTCTGGGCAAGCAGAGTTGAACGCAATGGCCCTGGTAAATATGATATTAAAAATGTAGTGGCTGCCGATGAGTGGGCCGAGAATGTAGACAACAATGCATTTACCAACGCAGCGGCAAAAGCCAACTTACAATTTGCAACAGAAGCAGCGAAGTTGTTAGGCGTTGCACCCAATGCTGATTGGATGAATGTGGCGAATAATATTCCGGTATTGAAATTTCCTGACGGCGTTACAAGAGAACATGCAACGTATAATGGCGAAGGGATTAAACAGGCCGATGTGAATTTATTGGCTTATCCGTTGAAAGAAGTAAAAGATGCAACAGCCATCCGTAAAGATTTAGAATATTACGAACAACGTGTACCCGATGAAGGAACACCGGCCATGACGCAGGCTGTGTTCACTACTTTGTATGCAAGACTGGGCGATGCAACAAAAGCCTATCATTGGTTTAAAGATGCATACATTCCGAATCTCAATCCACCGTTTCGTGTAATTGCAGAAACAAAAGGCGGCACTAATCCTTACTTTGCTACAGGTGCCGGAGGTATTTTACAAAGTGTGTTGATGGGCTTTGCTGGGTTGGAAATTACAGCAACAGGTATCACACAAATCAAAACCGTTTTACCTGCTAACTGGCAGCGTGTAACGATTACGGGTGTGGGGGTGCAGAAGAAAACATTTATCAATAAGAGGTAGCAGAAATGTTTAAATTTGATGTATGGACACAATTGTAGTTACTTCCAAAAGCAAAGCAACTTCTGCATTACTAAAGAAGCTGCTAAAGGAAATGAAAGGAATTGAACGTGTAACCACACTTTCAAAAGCTGAAAAGGAAGATGTGGCTCTTATCAATGCAATACAAAAGGGACATACAAAAAAGTATGTTGACACCAACTCATTCCTGAAAAAACTCGAACGTAAATGAATATCAGGATTGATACAACGTTTGAAAAAGATCTTCGTAAAATAAAAAGTAAGCCACTTGAACAAAAAGTGGCTTTGCTTATTCGTGAAATACTTGCAGCAGAATCTTTAGGTGAGATACGGAATATCAAATTATTAAAAGGATCGGATGTGCATTATCGAATTAGGATTGGTGATTACAGAGTTGGTTTGATATTTTCAGGTAAAACAATCATTCTAATCCGCATTCTGCATCGCAAAGAAATTTATCGCTTCTTTCCATGATGAATAACAAAGCCTTTCTCTTCGACCTCGACGGAACACTCATTGATACCATGCCCTGGCATTTTAAAACATGGCAACTGGTGGTAAAAGAAATGGGCAGTCCACTTGAAGGCGATGCACTGATGCAACAGTTGTATGGCAACGGAGCAGAGCTGATGAACCGGCTTATTCCCAGCCGCACATTCACCGAAGAAGAAGCCAAAGAAATTGTGGATGCAAAAGAAGAACGCTACCGCCAACTGTACGGCCATGAAATAACGGTGCTGGAAGGAGCAAGGGAATTTTTAGAGCAGGCACTTCAACAAAAAATCCCCATGGGCATCGGTACCGCCAGCAACCAGGCCAATATTGATTTTGCACTGGACAGGCTTGATCTGCGCCGCTACCTCAGCGCCATTGTTGGTGCCGATGATGTGCAGCTCAGCAAACCCCATCCCGAAACATGGTTGAAACTGGCCGCTGCATTACAAACCCCACCCGAACAATGCATTGTGTTTGAAGATGCACCAAAAGGCGTGGAAGCGGCTCAAAAAGCAGGCATGAAAGCTGTGGCTATTACCGGGCATTTTGCTGCAAACGATTTCGATGGCTATCCCAATATTTTACAAATTGTACCCTCCCTTTCTGCGCTTCACATCAACGAATTACTTTATCTTTAATGACCGAAACGAATTGCTGTTGAGAATAATTGCTTCCATATTTTTCCTCTCTATACTTCTGTTTAACTGGTTTGGTTACCGGTTGGTGATGGATTACGTACAGCAACAATCCGATACACATTTCGAACAAAAGATCAACAATAACGAATACGATGCCACAGCATTGATCGAAGTACGTGCACCTGTAAGTTTACCCTATCAAACCGACTGGAAGGACTTTGAACGTGTAAGCGGCGAGATCACCATTAACGGAATGCACTACAAATATGTAGAACGCAAACTCGAAGGCGGCGAAATGATCTACCGGTGTATTCCCGATGAAAACAAGGCTCGCCTTGTAAATGCACGTGAAAATTTCTTTAAACTGGTAAACGATCTGCAAACAGAATCGCAGAAAAAATCGGGAAACCAACCAGCCCCATCGTACAAAACATTTTCGTTTTATTATTGCGAGCAGTTACAGCAATGGTCGCTTACTGCATTAGACAAACTCTTTCAACCATTCAACCACACCTTTTCAGCCAAAACACTTTCTGCATTCATCCTTACAGCAGATCAGCCTCCCGAAGCAATGGTTTAATTACTTATTCTCATTCCTTTAAGAAGGAACAGCAAACTGTTTGCCCCTCTGTTGAGGGGTATGAGCGGCTTACCCTTACAAAATGATGATAAGGATTGTACCCTCAATCTGTCTCAGTACGAGCAGAATTAAAACAGTTAAGCGACGTAGAAATGACCACTACAAAAAATTGAATTCAGCGATGAAACAAATTGTATTCACTGCATTTGTTGCAGTAATGATGATTGCATGTAAACCGGCAGGAGATTATAAAGCATATACCAACGATCCTTTTTTATACAGCAGAACTGTTAAGAAGCTCAACAATGTGGTGTTGGAAAATAATTTTCCACCTATGATAGCTGCACGTAATTATGTGTATGCAAGTATTGCAGCTTACGAATGTGTAGTGGCAGGCGATGCTTCGTACCGCACCCTCAGCGGACAAATCAAACACATGCCGGCTATGCCAAAGCCCGATACTACAAAAGGACCGATTGATTACTCCTTAGCAGCATTACTTTCATTTACAAAAGTGGGAAATGCTGTTACGTTTCCGGAAGGAAGCATGATGGAGTACTACAATGATTTGAAAGAAAATGCTGATTCAGCCGGTATGCCATCAGCAATGCTGGAGAATACAATTGCTTTTTCGGATACAATTGTTGCAACCATTCTGAAATGGAGCAAGGGCGATAACTATGCTGCCACACGTGGCTCCGAACGCTTTACAGTAAAGGAGGAGCCGGGCCGTTGGATGCCTACACCACCTATGTATGCCACTGCAATAGAACCGCAGTGGGGCCAAATTCGCCCGATGGTGCTCGACAGTTCTTCGCAGTTTGACATTCCCCGTCCGCCCGTATTTGATGTTGAAAATAAAAACAGCATCTATTACAAAGCGCTGATGGAAGTAAAAAATGTGGGCGACAGTTTAACTGAAGAACAAAAGCACATTGCTGATTTCTGGGACGATAATCCGTTTAAGATGAATGTTAGCGGGCACGTGATGTTTGCTACCAAAAAATTTTCACCTCCCGGCCATTGGTTGAATATAGTTGGTATTGCCGCAAAAGCTGCAAACGCCGATTTCAATTCAACGGTTGGTGCATACGCCATAACATCCATTGCATTTTTTGATGCATTTATTCGTGGATGGGAAGAAAAATACAAAAGCAACTATATACGTCCGGAAACCGCCATCAACAAACATGTAAACCAGGATTGGCGGCCTTACATTCAAACACCTCCGTTTCCTTCGTATGTAAGCGGGCATGCGACCAACTCTGCTGCTGCTGCTGAAACTATGACCGCATGGTTTGGCGATCAGTTATCATTTACCGATACATCACTGCTGGAGTTTGGAATTGCCAACCGTGAAATCAAATCATTCCGTGCGGCGGCGGCTGAAGCAGCCATGTCGAGATTGTATGGCGGCATCCATTACCGGTTTGATAATGACGAAGGATTAAAAGCAGGCAAACAGGTGGGCGAACTCATTGTACAACGGATCAAACTCAGAGCTAACTGAGAAACACCCTTTCGATTACACTCAACAACCAAACTATTATTGAAATGAAAAAAATATTTGTATTCCAATTACTCTTTACTGCGTTCGTTTCTTTTGTAATAAATGATGTGGCTGCACAAGGTTGTGTAGCTGTTCGGAGCAATGGAGCTATGTGTACAGTAAGCCATGCTGATACCGAAAACGATCATAAATGGCAACTGACCACAGGTTATCGTTATTTTTATTCGTTCCGTCATTTTGTTGGTACAGAAGAACAAAAACACCGGGTAGAAGAAAAAACCGATGTACGCAACTGGCAACATGCACTCGATCTTACGCTGGTGCGTAAACTCAACAACCGGATGTCGCTTGCAATCAATGCCCCCATTATTTCAAACCGTCGTTCATCCATGTATGAGCATTATGGTAACAACAGCACAAATCCCAATGCACGAAGGGAAACAACTTCCTTCGGCTTAGGCGATATTCGTATTACAGCCTACCGCTGGATGCTCGATCCCGTAAAAAGCAAGAAAGGAAATATACAAGTAGGCTTAGGATTGAAACTTCCAACAGGTGATTATCGTTACAATGATTTCTTCTGGAAAAATGATTCCACAAAAGTATTGGGCCCGGTTGATCAATCGATCCAGTTGGGCGATGGTGGAACCGGTATTTCACTGGAGTTGAACGGATACTATGTATTCAATAAAGCGTTGAGTGCGTATGGAAATTTTTATTATCTCAGCAATCCACGTGAACACAATGGTGTATCTACCGCAAGAGGCGGTACCACATCAGCCACAAATATTTTATATGGCAGCAGTGTGATGAGTGTGCCCGATCAGTACATGCTGCGTGGCGGATTAAACCTGATGGTTGGTGCATTTTCTGCATCAGCAGGTATGCGGTTAGAAGTAGTGCCGTCACAGGATTTAATTGGAGGCAGCAGTGGTTTCCGCCGCCCCGGCCGTATAGCAGGTGTAGAGCCGGGTGTTGCGTATCAATTTAAAAAAGCAAGTCTGTTTGCAACCGTTCCTTACTGGTTCAGCAAAAACCGCACACAGAGTTATGCTGATAAGCAACGTACAAAAGCAACCGGCGTGTATGCACAGGGTGATGCTGCCTTTGCAGATTATTCCATTAACATCGGTTGTACTGTAAAATTTTAATTCACCGTAACAGCAACAGGCGTTGCAAAACAATCATCAAATGAAATTGAAAATACAATTCGTATGGGTTATGCTGCTGTGCATAACGTCGAAATACGCATTCGCCCAAACAGATCTTGATGCAATCATGATGGAGAAAAACGCATTTTGTGTGGGCCCCGGTTACTCTTACAGCAGTTGGAAAAATTATTGGGAAGGAACAAAGAAACGAGAGAACCTCAATCTTGGTACTGTATCAACACAAATGTTTGCCGTAATGGGCAACTATGGTGCTGCTAAAAATCTGAACGTGTTATTTAATGTGCCGTATGTTACTACTAAAGCAAGTGCAGGAACATTCAGAGGACAACGTGGTATGCAGGATCTCAGCCTGCTATTGAAATACCGTGCCATCAATCAAAAGATCGGCGATAGTCGGGTGGCATTGTTTGGTTTACTCGGCGGTTCTGTACCAATGAGCAATTATACTGCCGACCTGTTACCGTTGTCGATTGGCCTTCAGAGCAAAACAGCAATGGCCAGATTGATGCTGGATTATTATTACGATAACAAATGGTTTGTAACAGCATCGGCTACACAAATCTGGCGCAGCAATGTTACACTTGATCGTGATTCATACTATACTGATGAGTTCATTCTTTCAAACGAAGTGGAAATGCCCAATGCAACCAGTTATAACATCCGTGCCGGTTACCGTACACAATGGTTGATTGCTGAAGCGGTGTTGAATAACTGGACCACCAAAGGAGGGTTTGATATTACGCAAAACAATATGCCTTTTGTCAGCAACCGTATGAATGCGACAGCCCTTGGCTTTAATATCAAATATGTGTTTAAAAACATTCCGCAGCTTTCATTAACAGGTGGAGCCAACCAGGTAATTGCCGGCAGAAACATGGGGCAAAGTTTTAATATAAACAGCGCCGTCTTTTATGTTTTCGATCTTACCAAAAAAGAGAAAGCAAAAAAATAAGCACCAGTAAAAACAAAAACTATGTACATCAACATAAAACAAATAACTGCCCTGGTACTGTTGTGTGTCACGATTGTATCGTGCAGAAAAGAAATTACAGAACGTACAAAAAATGCACCTGCGTTAAACCCGGCTAACATTGACATTAACGCCGGTACATGGCGACCGATATTGCTTACCGGTCCAGATGAGTTTCCTGTGGCAGCACCAGGTGCTGCAAGTGGTCCCGGCTACACAGCAGAGATCAATGAAATAAAAAGTTTTCAGGAGCTGATGACGGGTGAACAAAAAGAGCGATTGAATTACTGGGGTGCAGGTGCTGTGCTTCGTTGGAATGAAATTATGCGTGGGCTGGTTGCAAAATATAATCTGCCCCCTTATCAAAATCCGGATGGTACTTATCCAGTGCCGGATGCAAACAATCCATTTAATAATCCGCAGTTTCCGTTTGCCAATCCACCGTATGCATCACGTGCCTATGCATATATAAGTGCTGCACAATACGATGCTTTGGTGGCAGCATGGCATTACAAAAAATTATACAACCGTGCAGCACCGTATAAGATCAATAACAGCATTACCACATTACTGCCACAAACTGATTTGCCATCGTATCCAAGTGAAGATGCGGTGGTGGTGGGTGTAATGGTAGAGATGTTGAAATTATTTTTTCCCACCGAGCAGGCAAACATTCAACAGCTTGCTACAGAACATAAGAATGCACGAATTATGGCGGGCATGAATGTGCGTAGCGATATTGAAGCAGGTGAAGCATTGGGCCGAGCTGTTGCACAAAAATTTGTAACACGTGCAAGAGGCGACAGAGCGGGTGCTGCTGTTGGTACACCTGCCATTTGGCAACAGATGGAAACACAAACGGCAGCAACCGGTGAAACACCGTGGATCAGCCAGGAATCACCGAAGCGTCCGGCTATGTTGCCCTTGTTTGGAAGGGTACGTACATGGTTGTTCGATTCTGCAACATTGGTAACTGCGGTACGTCCCGGCCCGCCACCATCAACCAAATCAGAAAAGTTTAAACAGGAGCTGGCTGAAGTGCTGCACTACAGCAAAAATGCAACACGCAAAGAACTGGCCATTGTGCATTATTGGGCCGATGGACTGGCAACATCCACGCCTCCCGGTCACTGGAATCAAATTGCTGCGGATGATTTTATCGGGCAACGTTTTAGTGAAGTGCGCTGGGCCCGTAATATGGCGTTGTTAAATATGAGTATGATGGATGCAGCTATTGCCTGCTGGGATGCAAAGTTTTTTTATTTCAACCCACGTCCATCACAGGTGAATCCTGAAATTAAAACATGGACAGGCTTGCCCAATTTTCCAAGTTACACAAGTGGCCATTCCACATTCAGTGGTGCTGCCGCTACTATTTTAGGAAGAATTATCCCAACACGTAAACAAGCCTACGATGCAATGGCACTGGAAGCATCGCTTTCACGGTTGTATGGTGCAATTCACTACCGAAGTGATTGCGAAGAGGGATTGAAATGCGGGAATGTAATTGGAGCGTATGCTGTTGCACGTGCTAATACCGACGGTGCAGATTAAGCAGTTTTTATTTTTGATCAGTAGTATAAATTGTATCGCCCCTGTTTCTACAGGGGCGATTGTTATTTGTAGTGATGCCATGTGCATCTTTCTTCTCCTCATCTTTGTCTGTTTTATGAATGTTCTTTCTTTTGAGATGCCGGTTGAGAAAAAAAATTATCTTTAGCCGGAGTTCGATTATACCTAAACATAATTCTAAAGGATACTGCATGCAGCAAAGCACACTCAAAAAACTTTCTGAAGCATTAGGGATCAGCATTTCAACAGTTTCACGTGCATTAAAAGATCATCCGGATATTTCGGCTGCTACCAAAATCAAAGTAAAAGAACTGGCAGCGGCCATGGAGTACGAACCCAACAGCTATGCGGTACAGTTACGTACACGGCAAAGCAATGTATTGGGATTACTTGTACCATCGATCGATAATTTTTTTTACGATTCGTTTATTGCTGCAGTGGAAGATGAAGCACGCAAGTATGGATATTCTGTGCTTATAATGCAGTCGAGAGATAATGTAGAAATTGAAACAGCCAATCTCAACCTGTTCCGTAAAAACATGGTGATGGGTGTATTTGCAACGGTATCGATTGCTACAGAAGATATGACACCTTTTCAAAAAATGGAAGACCTGAAAATTCCGGTAATCTTTTTTGACCGTGTGCCCGAAGAAGGAAACTTTCATACAGTGTGTTTGTCGGATGCAGAAGCAGCACGCTTGGCCGCCGAAGCCATCATTGAAAAGGAAAAGAAAAATGTGCTGGCATTGTTTGGTCATCCGCACCTGAGTATTTCAAAAGTGCGCAGCAAAATATTTGTCGATACTTTTCAACAGCAATTTCCATCGGCGAATATTACACTTGATTTTCCGGAGCAACCCGATCCTTCGTATAAAATTGCATTGAATGCATTGCAATCATCCAATCCGCCTGATGTAATTTTTTGTATGGGCGATCTCATCTTAATTGGAGTGATGCGTGCTATTCATCAACTCAATTTAAAAGTGCCGGAAGATGTGGCTGTCATCAGCATCAGCAATGGCTTTATTCCTACCATGTATAACCCTGTTATTACCTATGTAGAAACAAGTGGCTACAAGCTCGGTAAACTCTCATTTCAGCAAATGCTTGGACGCTTGAAAGGAGAAGATATCCCCGAAAACGTTTGCGTTGAATCAATACTGGTAAAAGGCGGCTCTTTGTAAGCGAAATGCTTTGGCAAGTGATAATGAACGGGTATATTTAATTCTTCATTTTATCTACTTGCCATGACCAACTTTCGCATTAAGCTTTCGCTGTATCTCAATTATTTTGTGTTTGCCATTTTGTTAAACAGCGTTGGCATTCTTATTCAAAAATCGATCAATAATTACCAGGTTGATGAAGTGGAAGCAAGTTCGTTGGAAGCATTTAAAGACCTTTCAATTGCATTTGTTTCGTTCCTGGTGGGTTCTTTTTTGCCACGGCTCGGTTATAAAAAGGGAATGCTGATCGCATTGGCACTTGTGTTTGTTGGCTGTATTGGGATGTATTATGGCAACTCATTTACATCTGTACGAATTTTATTTGCCTGTGTGGGTGTTTCGTTTGCCATCATCAAAGTGTCTGTTTATTCCATGATCGGACTTGTTACAAACAACGACAAAGAACACAAAAGTTTACTCACTTCCATTGAAAGTTTTTTCATGATCGGTATTGCGGCAGGTTTCATAGTATTTCCGATGTTTTACAGCGATACGGATCCAGATGCATGGTTGAATATTTATTTATTACTGGCAGCTTTGATCGCTCTCTCTTTTTTCATCCTGCTGTTTTCCAGTTTTAAATTAAACTATGAGATACCAGGCAGCAGTTTGCGTGAAGATTTTACTCAGATGATCAAACTGATGGCACGGCCACTCGTACTCGTGTTTGCCATTGCTGCTTTTATGTATGTAATGATGGAACAGGGAATTATGAGCTGGTTGCCAACGTTCAATCAAAAAGTACTGCATCTTCCGGAAAAGACAAGTGTTTACATGGCTGTGATCCTGATGCTGTCGATTGCATTGGGTCGGTATATTTCTTCGTTGCTGGTGAAAAAAATATCATGGCTCGTTATTCTTTTCGGATGCCTTATTGGTGCTGCATTAATGGTACTCTTTGTGTTACCACAAACACAGGATCTGCAACCCACACCCATCAACTCGTTGAACGATGTACCGGTGATTGCGTATGTGTTTCCGTTAATTGGATTTTTTCTGGCACCCATTTATCCCCTGATCAATTCATTTGTATTAAGTACTACCGAAAAAATATTTCATATTCCCATGGCCTCGTTGCTGGTTTTTTTCTCTGCTATTGGAGGTACACTGGGATCGAGACTGGTAGGCTATCTTTTCCAGAACATTGGCGGACAAAAAGCATTTTATTTTTCGTTGATCCCCATGCTGGCACTGATGTTTTGCCTGTTTTTCTTTTACCGTATTCAAACCAAAGCAACGGTTGATCCAAAAACCGGCGTACAATAATCTGCAGTTATTATCTGAATCGAATATGAAGAGCGTATTTGAACTGAGTCCTTTGTTTGAAGATGTACAGATGCAACGCATTTTTACAGACGGAAAAACATTTGTTGATTGTATACCAAAGCAATCACTGGAAACCATTCTTCAGCTGTATGAATTAGAAAAGACAACAGCTGATTTCAATTTAAAAGTATTTGTTGAAACTCATTTTGAACTGCCGCATGTATTTGCCGGCGATTATCATACCGATGAAAGTCAGGATGTGGTGGCACATATTCAATCATTGTGGCCGGTGCTTACCCGCCAACCCGATACGGTGCAACGTGGTTCACTTATTCCATTGCCAAATCCATACATTGTACCGGGAGGACGTTTTGGTGAAGTGTATTACTGGGACAGTTATTTTACCATGCTTGGTTTAAAAGAATCGGGGATGCAGGAAATGGTGGAGCACATGGTGAATAATTTTACTCATCTCATTCAAACAATTGGCTTTATTCCAAACGGTAACCGCACCTATTATCTCGGCCGTTCACAACCGCCTTTCTATTCGTTGATGGTGAAGTTGATGATGGATTGGAAGGGGGAAGAAGTGCTGATTACGTATCTCGATGCAATGGAACAGGAATATCATTTCTGGATGAAAGATGCTGATCTGCTTACTGAAACAAGAAATACATCCAGGCATGTGGTGCTGCTGAAAAATGGTGCTGTTCTCAATCGTTATTGTGATGTATTTGATACTGCACGTCCGGAATCGTTTTCTGCTGATGTGGAATTGATGCACAACAGTTCACAATCGTCTTCCCATATTTATGCGAATCTGAGGGCCGGTGCAGAATCAGGTTGGGATTACAGTTGCCGTTGGTTCAAAGATCAAACTGATTTTGGTACCATTCATACAACTGAAATTATTCCGGTTGATCTCAATTGTTTGCTCTATCATTTGGAACGTACCATTGCTGCAGCCTGGCATTTGAAAGGCAATGCAACCATTGCTGCAAAATATGAAGCCATTGCTGCCGATAGGAAACAGGCGATTCAAACCTACTGCTGGAACAGTGATGCAGGCTTTTATACTGATTATGATTTTGTAAAAAATCAGCAAAAGCAAATCAAAACGCTGGCTGCTGCAACCGCTTTATTTTTTGGCATCGCAACAAATGAGCAGGCGCATGCAGTAGCTGAAGTTCTTGAAAAAGAATTTTTAAAAGATGGCGGACTTGTTACCACGCCGTATGTAACCGGTCAGCAATGGGATGCGCCCAATGGCTGGGCGCCCTTGCAATGGATGAGTATTATTGGATTGGAGAATTATGGTTACCATTCGTTGGCCGAAATAATTGCAAGAAGATGGATCAAACTTAATAGAGAGGTGTACAAACGTACCGGCAAACTCATGGAAAAATATAATGTGGTGGATACACATCTTGAAGCCGGTGGTGGTGAATATGCAGGACAGGATGGTTTTGGATGGACGAATGGAGTTTTGTTAGCTTTGATGAGAAGGTATGGAACATATGCTTGGGCTTAACCTGTGAGCCCGTAACATCACCCTTCCAGCAACGCAAACCCATATGGCGGCAATACAAAAAACTCATCATCTGCGCCCACTTCAACAGTTTGTTCACTCCAATGGTCGTAGAGCGAAACAGGAGGATTTCCTTTTTCTTTAAAGGCATACCAGGTAAGAAAAGAGGTTTGATTGCTGAAGTTGAATACACAAAACAGACGCTGCTCATTTTTTTGCCGCAGGTAACCGGCAACATGAACATTGTGTGGTGTGATCCATTCCAGGTTGCTGTGATCGGCAACTGCCGATAGTTGTCCCCTGATGGATAATAATTTCCTGGTAGCACTGAAAATGATTTCTTCTGTAGTGCCTTTCTCTTTTGTCTGTTGATTCTTTTTCCAATCAATTACCGGACGGTGCATCCAGCGGTTGTCATAACTTTTTCCTTCGTCCTGCAGGTAAGAGTAATCATTTGTATAGCCAACTTCATCTCCATAAAATAACATGGGCACACCACCTAAGAAAAAACTATGCGCCTGCATCATCACTATTTTTTGAATGGAAAGAGAAATTGCGTTCCGATCGTTTTCATTCAATGCTTTTTCCAATCCACACAACGATGCCAGTGATCCGCTGATACGTGCATCACCTGTTTTTGGATTACTGGAAAACAAGGCACCAACAGCGGGACTGCCCGGATGTGTGCCGGCATAATAGTCTTTCAAAAATTTGCGATGTGCATGGGAGTTGTATCCTGCCTGCTCGATCATCCTGTCGTCGTAACCCAACCCAATATCATCATGGCATCTTGTATAAGTGATCCAGGATGTACCATAAGGTTTTTGCAGCAGTTCGTGTTGTGCAGCCAGCATTACTTTGGTATCACCCGTTGCCAGCATATCCCATTGCAAGGCCATATGCGTGGCATTGTAAGCAAAATCGCATTCACGTGCTGTGTATTGATCGGTGCCAAAATATTTCATGATCTCTTTAGGAGCAACAATGGCTTCACCCAACAAGGCCATACCCGGTGTGGCGATCTGTACGCATTGTTTGATCAATCGTAGCAAAGTATGTGCTTGTGGTAAATTCTGACAGGTAGTGCCAAGCTGTTTCCAGATAAAAGCCGGTGCATCGATGCGTAAAATATCTACACCAAGATTCGCATAAAAGAAAATCGTATCCAGCATTTCAATGAACACAACGGGATTGGTATAATTCAGATCCCATTGATAGTTGTGAAAAACCGTCATCACCCATTTGTTACATTCTTTGATGTAGGTGAAACTGCCGGGCGAACTTTCCGGAAATATTTCCGGCATTGTTTTATCGTATTGATCAGGTAAACTTCTGTCGTTATAGAAATAAAAATAATCCTGGTACTGTTTGTTACCCTGTTTTGCTTTTTCTGCCCACTCGTGTTTGTGTGAAGTATGGTTCAGTACAATATCCAGCATGAGATACATATCACGCTTGCGCATTTCTTCCTGCAATTGCAGCAAATCATCAAGTGAACCAAAACGTTCGTCTACTTTCCTGAAATTGGAAACAGCATAACCGCCATCGCTTTCATTGGCCGGACTTTCAAACACCGGCATCAGGTGTAAAAAATTTACACCGAGTTCTTCGAAGTAGTCAAGTTTTGTTTGCATGCTCTGCAGGTTGCCGCAAAAACGATCTACATACAAACTCATGCCATTGATTTTGTTACTGAGAAACCAATACTCCTGTTGCTGTTTGATACTGTCCCGTTGTTTCAATGCAGCACTTCGTTGCTGATAAGCTTTGATGATGGTTTTTACCACATCGTCCAGCAATTGTTCTGCTGCCGGATGATGTTCATACAACTGCATATACAATTCAAATACCGAAGTGGTATTGGCAAGAAAGCGGGTGTAAAATGAATTATCCGCAACAGCTACATCAATGTGATGCTCCTTCAAAATGGCATTGATATGCTCATGTAAGCCGAAGTGATACATACAGTTTATTTAAAAATGTCGTTGCTTAAATGACGAAATGCTTCCATAGCACCCATGTATTCACAGGTACGGGCACCTGCTTTGTTTCCATTGGTAACGATCTGCTTCCATTGTTCAATCGAAAGTACTTTAAGCGCTGTTGTTGAAAAATTTCGCAGTTGATACAATACAGCACCCACAAATGCATCGCCTGCACCGGTTGTATCAACAGGTTGAACGGGGATACTCGGCAACAATACAGTGGTTCCTTTATAACCCAGTAATGTTCCCTCTTTTCCAAGTGTGATGGTAAACACAGCATCCGTATTTTGTAAAAAATAAGCAGCAGCATCAGTCACAGTTTCGGTATTAGTCAGCATCATTGCCTCTTCATCGCTTACTTTAAAGAACTGACAGCTTCGTAAAAAATGCCAGGACTGAATACTGAATGATGGAATATTCTCTGAAAATAATAACTGCCGGTAATTGGGATCAAAACTTACAATGCAGTTGTTTTCTATTGCACGACTTAACAAACTGAGATAGGCCTGTTGTAACGGGCCGGGCAAAAATCCGGTAGCAGATCCAAAGTGTACAATGGAATAGTTTGAAAGATCGATTGCATCTACTTCTTCTTTTGTTAACTCCGCATCGGCGCCACGGTTGAAATAAAAATCACGTTCTCCATTTTCCATCAACGATACAAATGCAAAGGTGGTGAAGCTGTTTTTATCCTGCAGCATATATGTAGTATCCACTGCAAAACTTTTCATTTCATTGATGAGGAATGAGCCGAATGGATCAACACCTACTTTTGCTGCCAGGTCAACCTTTCCGCCCAGGGCAGCAATCGCTGCTGCTACATTGGTAGGAGCACCACCTGGTTTTTTTAAGAAATGTTCGCCAGCCGTTAAAGGAGTTCCTTTATCTGTGCAGATCATATCGATCAGCGCTTCTCCGATGCAAAGAATTTTACTCATAGTCTAAAGTTCATAAATAACTGCTTCATATGGCCGTAACGTAGTTACAGCCGAAGCTGAATTGTAATTACTGATCAATCGTTTTGCTTTGCTGAGATCAATGCCGGTATTTACAGTGGCATCTTTACTTCTGAAGTTCAGCAGCACCAGCATTTTTTTGTCATTCAGTTCTCTTGTGTATGCAAACACATCCGGGTTATTTTTATCGAGTGATGTAAACTTTCCATACACCAGTACTTCGTTCTCTTTTCGAAGCTTCACCATCTTTCTGAAATAATTCAAACAACTGTTTTCATCTTTTTCCTGTGCAGCTACATTGATGCTTGTATAATTTTTATTTGTTTTGAGCCAGGGTGTTCCGGTGGTAAAACCAGCGTTGGCAGTTGTGTCCCATTGCATACCTGTGCGGCCATTGTCTCTGCATGTGAATTTGATCATCTCCATAAACTTCTTCAAATCGCCACCAATATTGATCTGGTGCTGGTATTCATTCAACGTGGGCATGTCTTTGTAATCTTCAATTTTTTCAAAGCCGGCATTGGTCATTCCCAATTCATCACCATAATAATAATACGGTGTACCACGCATACTCAGCAACAATGTAGTGAGCATTTTGGACGACAGATCTCTGAATGCAGGTTGATCGTTTCCGAAGCGGCTCACCAATCGTGCCTGGTCATGATTGGCTAACACAATCGAAAGCCAACCTTTTGCAGCAAATGCACTATCCCATTTGCTGAATACATTTTTCAAATGCAACACACTATATCCTTCCGGTTTTGCAATATCAATGGCTTCGAAGGCGTAGGCCATGTTAAGTTCGTTACGGTCGGCATCAACCAAATCATGTGCATCCTGGAATGTATTACCGGCACCTTCTGCCACGCTCATCACATCATACTTACTGAACACTTCTGCATGCATTTCTTTTAAGTAACCGTGAAGGTTGGCTCCCATAGCGTAATACTGCACAAAGTTTTTTTCATATCCTTCCGGAAAAGCAGGGAAGCTTGTGTCTTTGGCAACAAATTGAAATGCATCCAACCTGAAACCATCAACTCCTTTCTCTGCCCAGAATTTCATCATCTCATAAATTTCCTGTCGCACTTTTGGATTTTCCCAATTGAGATCGGGTTGTTTTTGTGAGAAGTAATGCAGGTAATACGCATTGGTGAGCGAATCGTATTTCCATGCATCATGGTTTACATCAAACAAACTGTAACGGTAAGGTGGCTTGCCTTTCTCCGCATTCCACCAATGATAATAATTGCGATACGGATTATCCCTGCTGCTTCTGCTTTGTTTGAACCATTCATGTTCATCGCTGCTGTGGTTCACCACAATATCCATTACCAGTTTGATCTTACGCTCGTACATGCCTTTCAGCAATGCATCAAAATCGTCCATCGTACCAAAATCTTTCATAATGTTTCGGTAGTCACTCACATCATACCCATTGTCGTCATTGGGTGATGTATAGATGGGGTTGAGCCACACCGCATCTACACCAAGGCTTTTGATATAATCGAGTTTTGAAAGAATGCCTTTGAGATCGCCAATGCCATCGCCATCACTGTCTTTAAAACTGCGGGGATAGATCTGGTACACAACTGCTTCCTTCCACCATTTACGGTCGATCTGTTCGTCTGTTTGATTTGCCGGTTTAGATTTACAGGAAATAAAACCAAGGGCAACGAACAAAGCAATGGTTATAACTTGTTTCATCATTTTCATGTTGTAAAGTTTAGTGTCCGCCTCCGCCACCCAGAGTGATCACTTCATCGGCTGGTTTTTTTGTTTTGATTAATAGGGTTGCCGATGCAGCGATCAATAAACACACACCGGCAAACGTGATGGCTTTACCTGCATCGTTCTGCAAAAAGTTTTTTAAGATATAACCGAACGAAAGGTTTTGAATGATCATTGGTATTACAATCATCATATTAATAATACCCATGTAAACACCATACCGTTCCTTAGGAATATTGCTCACCACCATTAAATAAGGAATCCCCATCATACTGGCCCAGCCAATACCAAAACCCGTAATGGCTGGAAACAGCAAATACTTATTTTCAATATGCGGGAATGCAAGAAATCCAATGCCTGCCAATACCAAACAACTGAAATGTACAAGCTTGGGTGTATAGCGTTTGGCAAACCATACAAGTCCAAACGCACATAAGAACGTAACAATATTGTACCATCCGTTTACTAACCCCGTCCAGCTAACTGCCTTTTCATACAGATCAGGATTTTCTGATGGTGATGTTTTATAAACCGATTGTGCAATACTCTTCGATGAATTTTGCCAATAGCAAAACAGCGCATACCATTGAAACAAATACACCAGTGCCAGTTGCCACATTACTTTGGGCATGTCTTTAATGGCATGGGCAATTTCAATGAACGGCGAAAAAATACTGAGCCGCTCTGCTTTCATTTTTTTCAACTCTTCATCTGTAGGTGGTATTTCCGGCGTTGTACGCATACTCCACCAGATAGAGCCGATGGAACAAACAGCACCAAGAAAGAACGATGCAAACACCCAGGTTGGCAGCTTCCCGGTTTTACCAATAAAGATCAACGGAAAAATGAAAAGTGAAACGTTGGCCAGTGTTTGACCAAGCCCTGTAAAAAAACTCTGCGATTGAAAACCGGTTGGCTGTTGCGATGGATCTAATTTATCAGCAATAAATGCACGGTACGGTTCCATAGCGGTATTATTCCCTGCATCTAAGATCCACAACAAACCGGCGGCCATCCATAAACTGCTGCTGAACGGATAAAAGAATAATGCAATACTGCAGAGTAATGCACCAACAAAGAAATAAGGTTTGCGCCGGCCGAAACGTGGATGCCAGGTTTTATCGCTCAACGCACCAATGATGGGTTGCACCAACAGCCCCGTCATAGGACCTGCTAAATTTAAAAACGGAATTTCATCGGGACTTGCACCCAGCATATCATAAATTGGGTTAACGGCACTTTGCTGCAAACCAAAACTGTATTGAATGCCGAAAAATCCAACATTCATATTGATGATCTGCCAAAAACTTAAATGTGGTTTGGAAATAGACATGCAGTGATAGAATGGTTGGTTGATCAATTACACAACTGCACGTGGCAGCAATCGTTATGAAGATAAATGAAGTTTTTCGGGGAGCATTTCTGCAAACGGTTGATGTTGGGAAAAACCGGATGACCAGTTGTGTCAAGTAGCTGCAACTGGAAGAAAATTAAAAAATGGCACATCTTTTCTTTCGCCTTTAACCCATCCACTCGCCTAACCCTTCTCGTACCACTACCGGCTCATCTTCTGTACAATCAACAATAGTAGAAGGAACCATGCCGCCAATACCACCATCAACAACCAAGTCAACCAGTTTTTTAAAATTATCGTGCATGTATTCCGGATCGGTGTATTCTTCTACCATATCACCGGGTAAGGATGCACTTAAAATTGGCCGGCCTAACTCACGGATAATGGTGCGTGCAATTTCATTATCAGGTACACGCAAACCAATGGTATCTTTTTTACTCTTTAAAATTTTAGGTACTTCCCGGCTGGCAGGTAGAATGAAGGTGTAAGGGCCCGGCAGGTATTGCTTCAGCAAACGATACAACGGCGTTGAAATGCTTTTGGTATACGTGCTAAGATCGCTCAGATCGTTACAGATAAACGAGAGTTGTGCTTTTAGCGGATCTACATTTTTAATGCGGCAAATGCGTTCGATGGCTTTGTGCTGAAAAATATCGCAGCCCAAACCATAAATCGTATCGGTGGGATAGATGATGATGCCCCCGCTTTGCAGACAGTCAACAATGGTTTTGATCTGCCTGGGCTGCGGATTGTCTGGATGTACATGCAAGAGCATAGTTAAAAGTACGAAGCAATCCTTCCAATTTTATCAGCAGGCGTAGCATTTATCTGCTTTTGTTCATTTATATTTGAAAGAAGCTTTATTACCTTATTGTTATGCAACTCAAACCTGTTGACTCTTTCGATACCATTCGTCCCGAGCAGTTTCGCCGGGAGTATTATTTAACAGGGAAACCGGTTGTGATCAAGTCGCTTGCAAAAGAATGGCCGGCTTACAATAAATGGGATTGGGATTTTTTAAAAGCTGCAGCGGGGCATCACAAAGTGGGTATTTATAATAATATCAAAAGCGATGCATACACGCCCATTAATACGGCTGATGACTATAAAACATTTGGTGAGTACATTGATATGATTTCGCAAGGCCCGGCAGGATGGCGTATTTTCCTGTTCAATATTTTCGATCATTCACCTGAACTCACCAGCGATTTTACATGGCCTGAAGAATATATGAAAGGCTTTGTGAAAAAATATCCGATGTTGTTTGTTGGAGGCGCTACTTCCATCACCCATATGCATTTTGATATTGATCTGTCGCATATATTACATACGCAGTTTGCCGGACGCAAACGGGTGTTGCTTTTTCCGTATGAAGAGCAATATAAATTATACCGTAAACCGTACGAAGTATTGAGCCTTGCCGATTTCAGTCATTATCATGAACTGAACGGAACGCCTGATTATGAAAAGTTTCCGGCTTTGAGAAGAGCTAATGGTTATGAGGTGATCCTGGAACATGGAGATACACTGTTTATGCCAGCTGGCTATTGGCATCATATGGAATATATTGATAGCGGTTTTGCCATGAGTTTGCGAGCATTACAGGAAGGAATTGGCCCTAAGCTGCATGGAGCCTGGAATTTGTTTGGCATGAGAGGTATCGATACTTTGTTGAAGAAAACAGCCCCCAAATGGTGGTATTCTTATAAAAAGAAGAAGGCTTTTGCTGCTGCTGAGAAGCAAGTCTGAAGATTGCTTGGTTTTTACACTCCGTAAAAACACACTTGCATAAATGAAAAGAGTACTTTATATTTATGTTATCCAACTCATCCGGCTAACCTTAGTTTCAAAGTCCGTTCTTTACCCTTCTCTGTTTCCATGATATCCATTTGACGAACAATTTGAATCCGTCGACGTTAACTATTTACACATCCGCACTATTACAATAATGCATTCCTGTAACTCTTTCTGAACATAAAAGATCTATTTTTTGTGGTTTCAGAGGTAAGCAAAAGGGCCCACGATGTCTATCGGGGCCCAACTTGTTTACGTGCTATTTATGTTGATGTATTACACGTTGATCGCTACTACCTTATTTGTTTTTCTGCTTTGCTCGGCAGCAAAGCCCATTAAATGACTTTCGATCGAAGCATCAATTGTTGATGTAAGCAACGAGGCATCGTTCTTCGAAACCGCTTCGATCCAGTTGGCCACTAATCGCCAATCGCCACCACCATGCATATCGGTTGTTGATTTCCATTCTGTTTTTTTACCCGTTTGAAAATCGGTGTGAACCATCGTAGTCATGTCACCTACAATATCACCCAAACTTCCCATCACTCTTGTTCTTCTTCCTTCATACGATGTAAAGGCTTCCATACTAAAGCTGCAACTGATATCATCTTCAAACAAAATGTTTGTAGTATAATGATCGGGCTGATCGTTTTCCATTTTATACACGCAACGGCCGTAGTTGGTTGTTTTCAATTGCTCCAATACATAAGCCGCCTGCTTCTCTTTGTCTTCGGGCAAATCAAACACATAATTGCGTTTGCGTTCACGATAATAAATTTTCAACGCAGAGTAGGGGCAAGTACTTTCTACTTTACAACCATCTGCACAACGGGCGGTGCTTCCTTCGGGTGCATTTTTGCTGTTGAACCAACTTACATCACCCAGCGCATGAATGGTTTTACTTTTTTTATCGAGCATCCAGCGGAGAATATCCAGATCATGACAACTCTTTGCCAAAATGATGGGAGTTGTTTGTTTACTGTTGTGCCAGTTACCCCGTACATAGGAATGGCTCATGTGGATGTGCTCAATGGGTTCGAGGTGCTGCACACTTACAACTTTTCCCAACACACCACTTTGAATGATCTTACGCAACTCAATAAAGTAAGGTGCATACCGTAACACGTGACAAACAGCTACGATCTTTCCTGTCTTTTTTGTCATTGCTAAAATATCCCTGCATTCTTTTTCACTGGGTGAAATGGGTTTTTCCAACAATACATGGTACCCCATTTCCAATGCTTTCATGCATGGACCATAATGCAGATTATCGGGTGTGGTAATAATGATGGCATCGGCAAATTTTGGACGTTTGAACACATCTTCCCAGGTTACAAACCTGTTTTCATCTTTGATATTGTGCTTTTTAGCATACCGTTCGTTACGGATAGCAATCGGTTCGGCCACACCAACAATATCTAACTGCGCAGGATATTGTGCTGCATAATTTCCATATACATTGCCCCGGTTACCTGCACCACAGGTAATGGCTGTAATGGGTTTGTATAATTTTGGAAGTTGAAATTCGTTGGGCAATAAAAACTGTTCGCCTGTTTCGCTATCGGCCCATGTTGCAAATGGCAGCATGGAAGCACCGGCTGTAATGCCCAACGCTTTCAATGCATCTCTGCGTGATAATTGACTCATACGCTTTATGATTGAATGTAAAAAATTATGGTTGCATCTGCATCTTCAGTACCTCTGTCATAAATTTTGTGATCTCTGCTTCCACACCCTGGTAATCGTTAGATTTAATATAACTCGCCAGTACATGATCTCCTGTATTTGGCATGGCTACTTTTCTTTTTTGATCAGCAACCGTACCAAGTTCATCGAACATATTCAGCATGGCAGGTACTTTCACTACATTGTCCTGGTGCGTATCATCTTTATAATAATACAGCATGAGTGTTGGTTGTTTCACCTTGCTGAATGTTTCAGGAAGCATGGCTGTTTCTAAATATTCCTGCAGATTGACAATTGCTTCGAGTCGGTATTTTGAATACCAATGTGCTTTGTAAATATCCCGTTGATCGCTGGTGATATGATAGTCAGATCCCTTTACCAATCTTGCAATTTGCAAACCCCAGGGATTATTCGCCAGCCATGCGTTGGGATCATTGATGGCAATGTTGGGCGATAAAAGAATGATGGATGTGATGTCGGGAAAATTAGCGGCCAGTTGCAAGGCATTGCTGCCACCGGTGGAAGTGCCCATGATAATTATCTTATTACCGAGTTGTTTGCCGATGGCATAAGCTTGTTTTACACTTTCCCAATAATTTTCAGCAGTGAGGTTAAGCATTGCTTCGCTTGTATCAATGCCATGCTCTGCCAAACGGGCTAAGTACAAATTGCATCCGAATTTTTTGGCAATTGCTGTATGTACCGGATCACCTTCTTCCTGCGAAGCAGAAAAACCATGCAGGTACACGATCGCATACTCGGTTTTTTGCTTGGTTGAATCATTGTGCCAAACGATCCTTGCTTCATTATCCGGTTTTACTTTTCGTTGCGTTTCCTGTTGTGCAATATAATTTTCTAATGCTGCCGCATCAGCCGGAACAGCAGGTAATGTGTTTGTATAATTTGGTGTAGATGGATTTGGTCCAACAAAATAGAAAGCTGTAAGTACGAGTATCAGAATCAGCATCCATTTCAGCAATCGTTTGAGCCATTTCATGAGCAGGTGGTTAATTGTTGTTGCTTAAAGTTAATGGATTGTATTGTTTGCTGTATAACAAGAGCAATGAAAACAAAGAAATCATTACCAGCGTTCGGCACCTTCATCATCTGCATTGCCGGGTTTGTGTTCTTTTCTTGACTGAATTTTCTGCAGTTGCCTGTTGATGATAAGTTGTGCAATTAATTGTGCAGCATTTTCGCCACCCTGTTGCTGCAGGAGTTGTTTCATCTTTGTTTCATTCACATCAATACGGTAAAGATAATACACCAGTTTTTCAAAATCTGTATTGATGAGATGGTTGATGTGGTAGCTGAGCTGTTGTTCCAGTTCGTTGATCGATAACTTATCAGAAAGCTCCAGCGACAATTCCTTGTTGAGCAATGGGATGATATCTAGATTGGGATCATTCATTTGAATTGTCTTTCCGTTTATTGTAAAACGTAAATAACACTGTTAATACAATGGCAATAATGGCACTTTTTGCCAACACCGAACTGATGGTAGTATCTGCTTTGTTGGCAACCCATAACCAAAAAGCATAGTTGATCAATGTAACAATAATAAAATTGACAACAAGCAGAATCAAAAACTGGATAAGCTTAACAGGATTCATTTGAATAATGTTCTAAAGTTTGTTCTCCATGACACCTGTGCCGAACAATGCAAAATCATATTTTACAGGATCGCTCTTATCTAAGGTACGCAGATTGGCGGTTAGTTCAAGTGCAGCTTCCCAATCGTCTTGTTTGCGCTGCAACAATCCATATTGACGGGCTACTCTTGAAACATGCACATCCAGCGGACAGATCAGATCAGCCGGCTTGATGTTTTTCCAAATGCCAAAGTCAACTCCTTTATTATCATCCCTCACCATCCAACGCAGATACATATTCAACCGCTTGCAGGTTGATTTTTGCATGGGGGCTGAAATATGCTTCTCCGTTCGCTTTAAATGTTCGAATGAAAAGAAATAGTTTTTGAAATGATTCAATCCTTCTTCCACCGTCATTCCTTTTTTGGGAAAGAAGGCAGTTCCCAATGAGTTATGTTTGCTGTAATGCTGATGAAAAAATTCAATAAAATAATAGAGATCATCTGCAGTAAATGTGCGGTGCTTAAAGCCACTCAATTTTTTTAATGCACCTGACGTATGGTTCAAACAAAAGTTGTGCGGCTGCATATCCATCAGCTGCATTAATTCTTTTGCTTTGTTAATGATGGTGGTACGGTTGCCCCATGCAAAAATAGCGGCAAAAAAACCGGCAATTTCAATGTCTTGCTGTTTAGTAAACAGGTGAGGGATGCAGATAGGATCATCTTTAATGAACGAAGGTTGATTGTAAAAATCAACCTTCGTATTGAGAAACTTTTTTAAATCTTTATTCATCAACTTCCATGCTTAATGTAAGTCTTTTATTTGTTGTTTGTATCTCGACTGCGCTCGATACTGCACACATGCCCTTCGACTGCGCTCAGGGCTTACCCAATTGCTTTCGCCAGATCTTCTATCAAATCATCTGCATCTTCAATACCAACACTTAAGCGAATCAAAGAATCACTCAGTCCATCTTTAATGCGTTTCTCTCTCGGAATGCTTGCATGCGTCATACTCGCAGGGTGATTGATCAAGCTCTCCACACCACCTAAACTTTCAGCTAAGGAAAACAGTGTGGTGGATGACAATACCCGTTTTGCTTCTTCTACACTGTCATCTTTCAATTCAAAACTGATCATACCACCAAAGTCACGCATTTGTGCTTTTGCAATTTCATGACCGGGATGATCTGTAAAGCCGGGCCAATATACCTTCGCCACTTTGGGGTTGGCTTTTAACCAATGTGCAATTTTTGCACCGTTGGCACAATGTGCTCGCATACGAACAGCCAATGTTTTAATACCACGCAGCACTAAAAAGCAATCCATAGGTCCGGGAACAGCACCGGAACTTTTTTGAATGAAGTATAATTTTTCACGAAGGTCTTTATCATTCATGATCAAACAACCTTGTATCACATCACTATGTCCGCCCAGGTATTTTGTAGCAGAGTGCATTACAATATCAGCACCAAGATCTAACGGGTTTTGTAAATAAGGAGAAGCAAATGTATTATCCACACAAAGCAAAGCACCTGCTTCTTTTGCGATCACGGAAACAGCTTTGATGTCGGTGATGTTCATCAACGGATTCGTAGGGGTTTCCAGCCAAATGAGTTTTGTATTAGGAGTAATGGCTGCTTTTACATTATCAGGGTTGGTAGTATCCACATAAATAAATTTCAACCCAAATTTTTCAAATACTTTCATAAACAGGCGGTACGTACCGCCATACATATCGCTCGCAGCAATTACTTCATCACCGGGTTGTAATAGCTTAATCACTGCGTCGGTTGCAGCAACACCGCTGCCAAACACCAAACCAAACTTTCCGTTTTCAATAATGGCCACCGCTTCTTCTAACGCAAAACGGGTTGGGTTCTGACTTCTTGCATATTCAAATCCTTTGTTTACACCCGGTGCTTCCTGCACATATGTACTGGTTTGATAAATAGGAGTCATAATTGCACCGGTGGAAGGATCGGGATGTGAACCGGCATGGATCATTTTTGTATCAAGTTTCATAATCTGTATTTTTTTTCGTCTGACGCCCTCGTCGGACGAATGAGTTGAGTTGACTGGCCCGTCGGACGAGGGCGTCAGACGGGGAATGCAAAGATGGTGAATTACAACAGATGCGCCGCACAGAAATAACGCCAATCATCATTCTTAACAGCATGTGCTGATTGTGCATTCACCGGTTGCTGCAGAATTTCTTTTTTCAGAATGTTCTCGTTCACCAGTTTTTGCCGGCTGCTTTGCAACAGTTCTTTAAAACCTGGCGCTTGCATCCATTGCTGTTGTGGTGGTTCGTACCCGATCTTATCGGTTCTGAAAACAATGGAAGCAGGCAGCGCTTGCTTCATACTTTCCCGTAAAATATGTTTTGTAAAACCATTCTGTAGTTTGTAATGTGAGGGTAATGAAAAAACAAACTGCACCAGCTCATGCGATAAAAAAGGCAATCGTACTTCTACCCCATGTGCCATGCTGTTACGATCGGCATAGCGGAGTAATTCTTCCAGGCCCAGCCGCATGGTATTATAATACAACAGATCATTCAGCTTACTTACGGTTGGTTTGAAAATGCTCTTCTTATTGAAATTAGTTTTGCGATACTTATTGTTGATGAATTTATTGTTGAGTATTTCTTTGTTGGCTTTGTTTTCTAATTGTACAGCCGTCATTTCGGGGAAACGTGCTGCCAGTTTGTTTTTCCAGCCCCATTCAACGGGAATATTATTTTGTTCGAATGCGTTTAACTCACGACTTACGACTGACTGTTCACGCATCTTCTCCTGCAAAAACCAATGAATGTATTTGTGATAACCTGCTAAACTTTCATCGGCTCCCTGTCCATCCAAAATCACTTTTACGCCATGTTGTTTCGCCAGTTCATACACTTTATATTGTGCGTAAATGCTCGATGATTGAAAAGGCTCTTCCTGCTGATGCATTAATTTTTCAATATCGTTCAACAACGTTTCAGCAGTTGGTGTAACCAAATGATGTTGCAAATGAAACTGTTCAGCTACTTGTTTGGCATAAGCCGTTTCATCTTTTTCAAAATCCGGGAACGAAGCTGTAAATACCTGGAATTTGGAATCAGGAATTTGGGATTTGATGATTGCAGCAATGGATGAACTGTCTAATCCGCCGCTTAATGAGGTGCCCACTTCCACATCACTTCGTAATCTTCGTTTCACCGATGTAGTGAATAGTTGTTGAAATTGCTCAACAGCTTCTGTTTCCGTTAACGTTGATTGTGTTTCTTTATCCAGATCCCAGTATTGTACTATTTCATTATTTCCGTTGAGCAGATTCAGCTTCAAATAATGCGATTGGGGTAAACTGCTGATGTTTTGATAAAATGTTTGCGACAGGTTCGATGGATTTTTTACCCAGCCTAACCCGATATAGTTGAGCAGCATACTGTGATCGATCGTTTTTTCAATACCCGCAGCCCAGATTGCTTTCATTTCGCTGGCGAATACAAACTGCCCGCCATCAAAAAAGTAGTAGAACGGTTTTTCACCAAAGCGGTCACGGGCTGCAAACAGTGTTTGCTCCTGTTCGTTCCAAATGGCAAAGGCAAACATGCCATCGAATTGTTGCAGGCATTCTTCTTTCCAGTGATCGTAGGCAGCCAGTAATACTTCTGTATCCGTTTGTGTATGAAACGTATATCCTTTTTGCTGCAATTCTTCTTTCAGTTCAAGATAATTATAGAGCTCGCCGTTGTAGGTAATGCTGTAACGGTTGAAGAGATGCATCGGTTGCTTACCTGCATCGCTTAGATCAATGATTGCCAGGCGCCGGTGACCCAAGCCAACCGTTTTGTTTTCATTCAGCCAGTAACCTTCACCATCGGTTCCACGATGCGCAAGTGCGTTGGTCATTTGCTGCAAGCGTTGCATTGATACCTGATTCGGGTTTCGGGAAATAATTCCTGCTATTCCACACATGCTGTAAAAATCGAACTTTCAATGGAGATAAACCAAAAAGAAAAGCTCTGCATTTCTGCAGAGCCTAACTAGTAATTAAGAGCTCATGAGTTTCGTTCACCACGTACATCGTACATCACACTTCGTACTTACCAACTGATCGGCATCTTCACCATCACATCATCCCAATCCATGATCAGGTGAATGCTTTTGTCGGTTACTTTTTCAAACATCATCGAAAATGATTCGGTAATGTCGGCTGTTTTGATCACGGGGCAATCAACACGAACCACATCTTTGGCAGCATCGTATTTAAACGCACCCCACACGTCGGTTTCCTTATTTATAATAACGGTCCACTTGGCGGCACTTTCCACTGCATACATTGTGTACCGTCCTTTTTTTACGGTTTTGCCTCCCACTTTCACATCCCTGAAAAATTCAATTTCAGTTGCTTCGTTGGCACCCAGCCGCCAAATCTTTCCATCTTCCACCAGTTCTCCAAAAACTTTACGGCCACTTTTGGAGGGACGGCTGTACACCACCCTTGCAATCAAAGGTTCGGTTACTTTATTGGGTTGAATGCGGAGCACCGGATAGTTTACCGGGTAGTAACTCATATCCATGGGTGATTTATCAAGTGCCGGCAATTTGGTTCCATTTTGTGCAGTTGCAGCAAAACCCATAGCTACAAATGCGAAGATCATTGATAGGAATTTCATCTGTTTGTTGTATTTTCTGATTGAGAATAGACCTGACAGTTGTAATGACTGTGACAGACCCGAAAAAGTTGTTTTTGAAAACGCAAATTTAGATGAATGCACCGGAAAGCTGTATGAGTAGTTTATTGTGTCGGGACAAAAAATTTGTGAAAATAAACTTGTGAAAGAGCAAACAGGAATTGTTACCCCAAAACTGCTGTTCCGAATCACTACTTCTCCTGTTTGTAGGCAGCAGGGACAGGATGCCGGTATTTTATTTTTGCATTTTAATTCTTAGCATATGTACAGACATATCCATTACCAATCAGTTGAACAGGCACTCTCCGTAATTAAAAGCGGGCAACGGGTGTTTGTGCAGGGCAGCGCTCAAACTCCTCTTTATCTGTTACGTGAACTGGCCAAACAATCGCACAGGCTGGAGAATGTGGAACTGGTTTTTATCACTGTTCAAGGCGATATTACTGTTGACCAACCCCAATACGAAGGCATTTTTCATATCAACTGTATGTTTGTCAGCAACAGCGTACGCAAAGCCGTGAATGAAGGCCGGGCTGATTTTATTCCCGTTTTCCTCAGTGATATTCCTGATCTTTTCAAAAAAGGCTATCTGCCAATTGATGTGGCGATAGTCCATGTATCGCCGCCCGATAAACATGGTTACTGCTCATTGGGTGTTAGTGTAGATATTGCTCGCAGTGCTGTGAATACTGCCAAATATATTATTGCACAGGTAAACCCGAATGTACCTCGTACACACGGCGACAGTTTAATCCATACCGACCGGTTTACCTCAATGGTATATTGTGACGAGCCATTACCGGAAGTGGATTATGGTTCGAAAGTAAAAGAAGATGAGCTGAAGATCGGGCAATACATTGCCGGTATGATCGAAGATGGCAGCACGCTGCAAATGGGCATCGGCACTATTCCCGATGCCGTATTACGTTCGCTGCACAACCACAAAAACCTGGGTGTACATACCGAAATGCTGAGCGATGGTATTATTGACCTGGTAGAACGGGATGTGATCAATAACGTGAATAAGAAAATTCATCCCAATAAAACAGTCACCGGCTTTGCCGTGGGCACACGCAAGTTGTACAATTATGTTGACGATAATCCGGCATTTGTGTTTTTGGATATCGATTATGTAAACGATCCGCATGTGATTCGTCGTAACCCCAAAGTAGTGGCGATCAACAGCGCCATTGAAGTGGATATTACCGGGCAGGTATGTGCCGATAGTATTGGTACCACGCAATACAGTGGTATTGGCGGGCAAATGGATTTTATGCGGGGCGCTGCGTTGAGCGAAGCTGGCAAACCGATTATTGCACTTACATCACGAACTGCAAAAGGGATCAATCGAATTGTACCATTTTTAAAACAAGGTGCTGGTGTAGTTACCACCCGTGGACATATTCATTATGTAGTTACTGAATACGGTATTGCACATTTGTATGGAAAAAATTTACGTCAGCGTGCAAAAGCGTTGATCGATATTGCTCACCCCGACGACCGGGAAATGCTGGAGCGGGCTTGTGTAGAACGGTTCAAACAGTTCCTGGTGTACGATTCTCATATTCAGTAAGCCAGGCCTGAACAAATGCCAGCAGTTCAGGAAAGAACTGCTGATAGTGTTGTTGCAGCCGATCATAATTTTCTTCAAACAAACGAAAGGCAGTGGCACTTTCTGTTAAATACGTTGCACGGCGCACTACGCCGTGCAAACTGTTTTCAATACCCCACCTGTTACTGTAATTGTAAAGCCAGTTTTGTGTTTTCATGTATGGAAACATACGGCTGAAGCGTTCAGGGAAAACAGCAGTAAAAGGCTCCAGCATCAGGTAGGTGTCGGCAGCAAATGTTTCCAGCGAATCGTTACTGAAGATAGACGTGTCGGTAGCCAGGTAATGATCGTACACAACATCAATAAATGCACCTGCGTACAACCGGTAATGCGGCCGAAAGATATCTTTTGCTTCTTTGGTAACAGCATGGTCATCGGTAAATGTGTCGATGGCACGGTGCAGTTCCATTCCTTTCTGGATGCCGGGCGAATAGTCGAATTTCTTTTTACCCTTCACATAATCGCTGATCATATTGCCCACGAGTAGTTCGGGTTGGTGAAATGAGAGGTAGGCGTGGGCGAGGTAGTTCATTAGCACAAGTTCGTGAAAGTTCAGATTCAAACCATTCAGTTGATTTTTTTGAACTCAACAGTTCTTAACTTTGCCCTGTGCCTTTCAAACTTCAATAAGCTTATATGCCATCACGAACTAAGCCGAAAGCCAATCAATAAATCGTAGAAAAAATTCCTTGCCCCAAACTAGTAAGTGGGAAATAATAAAGAGGGTTTTCACTTGTTAAAAAGTATATCCAATTTGTCTAACAGTTCTTCCCCCCTTAAATTAATTTCAATTATTTTTCTATTCTCATCCAGTAACACAGAAAATGGCACAAAGCTAAGTTTGGTTTTTTGTGCAACGATGCCATCGTACCCTTGCAGATCTGAAACATTTAACCACGGCATTCCGTCTTTTTGAATTGCTTTTAACCATTCTTTTTTTTCTGTATCGAGTGATAAACTGATGATGGTAAGTCCCTTGTCTTTATACCGTACGAAAGCCTCTTTTATGGAGGGATGATTTGCCCTGCATGGACCACACCAACTGGCCCAAAAATCAATCAGTATGTACTTGGATTGAATAGTGTATAAATCAAATGTATTCCCTTTTGAATCGGGCATCGAAAAATTCTCAAATAACGTGCCTGGCTGTAAGGAAAAATCCTGCATCAACCTTTCTCCTAAAGATTGTCCGTCTATTGAAACTTGTTGTTCTGGTGATAGCCTGTAATAATATTCACGGGCCAATACCGACCCCAAACTTTTCTTATAAAAGGAAATTAAATGAGGTAACACATTCGAGGTTGGTCTGGTCAGAAATATACTATCAATCAATGCACTCGAATATTTCTTAACAATGGAGTCAAATTGCTCTTGGGTTGTATTCCGATTGAATAGGTTATTAATTTGTATTGAAACAACTTGCCTGTAATAATACAGATAGCTGTCTTCTGATCCTGTTAAATCTTTTATATACAATTGCAGATACTTACCTCGTTTTTCTTCAGCCATTTTTACCGTCGTTATTCCTTTATCCAGCCATATCAATGCAGAATAGGAAGAATCTGTTTTTATCGGTACTGCTTGGGGTTTGTCTGTTTTACCTTTCAACAGAAAGCTTCCATCTTTTTGAATAATCGCTGTTTTTTTCTTACCCTCAACTTCCAAAGTAATTTTTTTTGATTTCGTTAACCGATCAACTGTTCCGTTAATTTCATACTGAATATGTTGGCTGTATAGAGCAGAAAAATGAAGAAGATTAACAATGAAGAAGGTTAGCTTAAGCATAGTGAGTTATTTAAAGAAGAATCAAATCAAACTTACAGATTATTTAGAATTACTATAATACAAATAGGATACTTTAACAGATACATCCTTACGCCGTTGTTGGTTGCTGACCAATCAACAAGTGAACCGAACAGTCCCTAACTTTACACATGCCTTTTCAACTTCATGCACCATATACACCCAGTGGCGATCAGCCGCAGGCTATTCAACAACTCACCGAAGGAATTTTTAACGGTGAAAAATACCAGACACTGCTCGGTGTAACCGGCAGTGGTAAAACATTCACCATGGCCAATGTGATCCAGAATGTGCAGCGGCCAACCCTGGTTTTAACGCACAACAAAACATTGGTGGCGCAACTGTACGGCGAGTTCAAACAGTTTTTCCCCGACAATGCAGTGGGCTATTTCGTAAGCTATTACGATTACTATCAACCTGAAGCTTACATGCCGGTAAGTGGTACCTACATTGAAAAGGACCTGAGTATTAATGAAGAGCTGGATAAACTTCGCTTACACGCAACCAGTGAATTGTTAAGTGGGCGCAGAGATATTATTGTGGTGGCGAGTGTAAGTTGTATTTATGGTATGGGCAACCCCACCGATTTTGAAAATGGCATCATCCGTATTGAGAAAAAGCAAACAATTTCACGACAGGGCTTTTTACATTCATTGGTCAACAGTTTATACACACGATCACAAGGCGATTTCAACCGGGCAACGTTTCGTGTAAAGGGCGATACGGTTGATATTAATCTTCCGTATGTTGATTTTGGTTACCGCATTACTTTTTTTGGCGATGAAATTGAAGAAATAGAAACCATCGATATCAAATCTGGAAAACGGATTGGCAAGGTGGAGAATGCGGCCATCTTCCCGGCTAATTTATACATTGCTCCAAAAGATCAGATGCAGCAGATCATTTATGAAATCCAGGACGAAGCGGCTGCACAGGAAGAGTATTTTAAAAGTGTAGGCAAATACATTGAGGCACAGCGGATCAAAGAGCGTACAGAATATGATCTTGAAATGATCCGTGAGCTGGGTTATTGCAATGGTATTGAAAACTATTCCCGTTTTTTTGATCGTCGTTCACCGGGCACCCGTCCGTACTGCCTGTTGGATTATTTTCCGAAAGATTATTTGATGATCATTGATGAAAGCCATCAAACCATTCCGCAGGTAAGTGGTATGTATGGTGGCGACAGGAGCCGGAAATTGATATTGGTGGATTATGGTTTTCGTTTGCCAAGTGCAATGGACAACCGTCCGCAGAATTTTCATGAGTTTGAAAGTTTGCTCAACCAGGTGGTGTTTGTAAGTGCCACACCAGATGATTATGAATTAGAGAAAACCGGTGGTGTGGTGGTAGAGCAAGTGGTTCGTCCAACAGGTTTGTTAGACCCTCCCATCGAAATCCGTCCGAGTGTAAACCAGATTGATGATCTCTTAGACGAAATTGACAAGCGTGTAAAAAAAGGTGATCGTGTTTTGGTAACAACATTAACCAAACGGATGGCCGAAGAAATGGACAAATATCTGAAGCGCATCAACATCAAATCAAAATACATTCACAGCGAAGTGGATACGCTGGAGCGGATTGAAATCCTCCGTGATCTACGTTTGGGTGTGATCGATGTATTGGTGGGGGTGAATTTATTAAGAGAAGGATTGGATTTGCCCGAAGTATCGTTGGTGGCTATTCTTGATGCAGATAAAGAAGGTTTTTTACGCAACGAAAAAAGTTTAACACAAACGGCTGGTCGTGCTGCAAGAAATGTGGATGGCCTTGTGATCTTCTATGCAGATAAAATGACCGAGAGTATGCGCCGCACCATTGAAGAAACCAATCGCCGCCGTGAAAAACAAATTGCCTACAACATTGAACATGGCATTACGCCAACTACAGTAAAGAAAAGTATAGAGCAGGTGATGGGACAAACATCGGTGTTGGATATCAAAGGTTATGATACCAGCAAATCCTATGCATTGGCACCTGATGCTGAGCTGGTGAATGTAGCAGCAGAAGACCAGGAAGTGTACCAAACCATTCCGCAAATGGAAAAGGCAATTGCACGCACCAAAAAGGAGATGGAAAAAGCAGCCCGTGATCTCGATTTTATGGAAGCGGCACGATTGAGAGATGAAATGTTCCGGATGCAGAAGGAGCTGGAGGGGATGAAGAAATAAATTATCTTTAGATAAAAGAAAGCTATGAAACCTCAATACAAACTAGACAGAACCGCTTTTGAGGTACTTTCATTTGAAGAAGCCGATAAAAAAATAAATGATCACCATGATATGAGTTGGCAGGAGCGGCTGCAGTTGCTTCGTTATCTTAACAGTATCGCTTATAAATACGTCAACGAAGAGGAACCAAAATTGGATAAAACAATTTTTATTGCCAGAAAAGTAATGCATGTCTAATCTTTTCTACCCCGATTTCAGAGATTTTATTGAAATGCTCAATCAAAACCAGGTTCGCTATTTATTGGTTGGTGGGTATGCGGTGGCTTTTCATGGTCACTCAAGAACAACAGGAGATATGGATATTTGGGTTGAATGCACATCTGAGAATTACAAAAAACTCAGTAACGCATTCCGTGATTTCAAAATGCCCATGTTTGATATGACAGAAGAAAAATTTTTGTCACCAGAAGAATATGATGTTTTTCGGTTTGGAAGAAAACCTGTTGCGATCGATATCATGACAAAAATGGCTGATTTTAGCTTTGAAGAATGCTATCGTTTGGCTGTAACTTTTCAGGATGAAAACCTTTCTGTGCCAGTTGTACACATAAACACACTGATTGCTGCTAAAAAGAAAGCAGGCCGTCAAAAGGATATTAGTGACATTGATTTCCTTGAAAATTCAGAAACATAAGGGGGTAAACCACCGTTTTGGGGACATGTTTTTTGTATCGTTGATCATTTCCAGCTAAGGCTTGTGATTTTTCCCCGTCTTTTCTTAACTTGACACTTCTTCAAAAAAATCAGCCATGTTCACATTTGCTTTGTTCAACCTCAAAGGGGGTGTTGGTAAAACTGCCAGTTGTGTAAACTTTGCATATCTATCCGCAAAAGACGGATATAAAACCCTGCTGTGGGATATTGATCCGCAGGGAGCCACCTCGTTTTATTACAAAGTAAAACCAAAGCAAAAAGTAGTAATGAAAGATCTGGTGGGCAAAGATGCGGAGTTGGCCGAAAGCATCATGGCAACAGAGTATGAGAACCTCGATATTATTCCTGCCGATATAACTGCCAAAGCACACGATGTGATGATTGACGAAATGCAGGCATCCAAAAAAAGATTGGCAACAATTTTAAAGCAACTGAAGAATGAATATGATTTTATCTTCATTGATTGCCCTCCCGGTTTAAGTTCATTGGCAGAAAATATTTTCAATGCATCCGATATTTTATTGATGCCCATCATCCCAACAACACTTTCGGTTCGCACCTATCATATGGTGAAAGATTTTTTTAAAGAGAAGAATATCGATCAAAAAAAGATGACTTGTTTTTTTACCATGACCGATCTGCGACGCAACATGCACAACGAAGTGATGGAAGAATTATACAAAGACAAACGCTTCTTTGAAAACTATATTCCTTACTTAAGTGATGTAGAAAAAATGGGTGTACACAAAGCTCCGCTGGAAGAATTTGCACGCAGCAGCTATGCCGCACAATGCTATCGTGACCTGTGGGAAGAGATCAAGGAAGGAGTGCTGTAATTCAATACAGTAGCGGGTTTCAGCCAACCGTAAATTTACCGTTTCGACTTTAAGTACTAACCCTGAATTTTGGAAAATAGACTTCTAAGTGTTGTATAATTCAAAATGAGTTTCTACATTTGAATTGTCCAATTCTTTTGAAAAAACTAAATCCAAATGTCATGAAAAAACCATTGCGTTTCTTCTCGTTCGTATTTTTCCTCTTCGCTATTTATTTAAACGTGTTTTATAAGGAAGATTCTTTCTTAGCACGTGTCGTTGCAGGTAAAACTGAAGTTTCAAGACAACAAACAGCTCAAAAGCAATCTGTAAAGGAAGCAAAGCCTTTAGAGAATGAGCTCGCTGAAAATAGCGGCAAGTAATTCCTTTGTACATATCGTACAACAACTATTTCGTTAAGCAGTCAACGAACCGGCGATCCGTACCCTATATTATTATGCTGCCGGTGTTGAATTTTCTCATAATGTAAGTTTTGCGGAGGTGGTTTCCACCACCTCCTGTTTTTCTTTTGCTTACATGTAACCCACGTTGAAGAAACGGGGCTTTTGTTGTTTATAAAAATTTAAGCATCGATCGTTGGGATAGCTATGCAGGCAGCTTACCTTAGCGGCATGGCCAATGATAAGAAAGTTTTTTTGCTCGATGCGTTTGCACTCATCTTCCGTGCATACTATGCACTCATCCGTAATCCACGTAATACTTCCAAAGGAAAAAATACCAATGCACAGTTTGGGTTTACCAATGCATTGATCGAACTCATCACCAAACAAAAACCATCGCACATGGCGGTGTGTTTTGATACCGCTGCACCAACCGAACGCCATACCGATTTTGCAGAGTACAAAGCCAATCGCCAGGAAGCCCCGGAAGATCTGTTGCTGGCCATCCCCGATATTAAGCGAATCATCAAAGGATTTAATATTCCGGTAATTGAGTGTGATGGTTATGAGGCCGATGATGTAATTGGTACACTTAGCCGCCAAGGAGAAGCAGCCGGTTACGAAGTGTTTATGGTTACACCGGATAAAGATTACGGGCAACTGGTAACAGACAAAGTAAAAATTTACAAACCTGCTTACCAGGGCGGCGATGTGGAGATCATGGGACCCGAAGAAGTTTGTGCCAAATGGGGCATTCAACAGGTAAGCCAGGTGATCGACATATTAGGTATGATGGGCGATTCGGTTGATAACATCCCCGGCATACCCGGCGTGGGTGAAAAAACAGCAGCGAAATTATTGGCCGAATATGGCAGCCTGGAAAATGTATTGGAAAATGCGGCGAACATCAAAGGGAAGATGGGCGAAAAAGTAGCAGCCGGAAAAGATCTCGCCATCATGAGTAAAAAACTTGCTACGATTATTACCAATGTACCGGTTGAATTTCATGAAGAAGATTTTCGGTTGAAAGAATGGAACAAAGAAGAACTCGCTGCCGTGTTTGCAGAGCTTGAATTTAAAACAATTGGCAAACGAATTTTGGGAGATGATTTCAATGCATTCAGTTCAGCACCTGTTGGCGTACAGAAAGATCTGTTCGGCAATGTGATCGACACAACAATGGGCGAAGTGCGGAAAGAAAAGAAAACGCCGCCAAAATCTGCACAAACAGAAATGTTTGCTTCAACTGAAACAACAGAAACCGAAGCAACTGCAGAGCAGGAAGAAGATGCTGCTGCATTGGACCTCGGTGCTTCAAAAAATATCAGCAATACCGAACATGAATACATTGCTGTAACAACAGAAACTGCCATGAAAGAACTCGTGGCTGAATTAGCAACGCAAAAAGAAATTTGTTTTGATACAGAAACCACCGGCATTGATGCCAATGATTGCGAACTGGTAGGGATGAGCTTTTCGTACCAGCCGCACAAAGCATGGTATGTGCCTTGCCCGGCAGATCAAACCGAAACAAAAACGATTCTTTCCATTTTCAAACCATTGTTTGATGATGAAAGTAAAACATGGATCGGGCAGAATATCAAGTACGACCTGTTAGTGCTGAAATGGTACAATGTGGAATTGAAAGGTCCGTTGTTCGATACCATGCTGGCGCATTATGTAGTGGAGCCCGATGGAAAACGAAGTATGGATCAGTTAAGTGCACAGTTTTTGGGTTATGAGCCGGTGCATATTGAAGAGCTGATCGGTAAGAAAGGAAAGACGCAGGGAACCATGCGTGATGTGGAGTTGGAAAAGATCACCGATTATGCAGCAGAAGATGCAGATATTACTTTTCAACTAAAGCAATCCTTGTTTCCGCTGTTGAAAGAAAAAGAAGTGGAACGTGTGTTTTACGAAGTGGAAAATCCATTGGTGAAAGTGCTCACCGATATGGAGTTTGAAGGAATAAAAGTGGATGTTGATTTTCTGAATGAATATTCCAAACAGCTTGATAAAGAAGCAAAGGAAGCAGAGCAACGGGTGTACAGTTCTTCCGGTTTGAAGTTTAATCTTGCTTCACCCAAGCAATTAGGTGAAGTGTTGTTCGATCACCTCAAGCTTGATCCAAAAGCGAAGAAAACAAAAACCGGGCAGTATGCAACAGGTGAAGATGTATTGCTGAAACTCGCTCATACAAGTCCTATTGTAGAAGATATTCTTGCTTTTCGTGAGTTGACAAAACTGAAATCAACGTATGTTGATTCATTGCCGCAACTGATCAACCGTAAAACCGGAAGAGTTCATACAACATATGGACAGGCTGTTGCAGTAACAGGACGGTTGGCAAGCAATAATCCCAACCTGCAGAATATTCCCGTTCGTACAGAGCGTGGCAGAGAAATACGTAAAGCATTTATTCCAAGAGATAAAGATCATGTGTTGGTGAGTGCTGATTATTCACAGATTGAATTACGGATTGTAGCAGCGATCAGCGGCGATCCTGCTATGTGCGACGCATTCATTCAAGGGAAAGATATTCATACAGCTACTGCAGCAAAAGTGTATAAGATCGATGAGAAAGATGTGACCAAAGAAATGCGCTACAAAGCCAAGAGTGTAAACTTCGGTATCATTTACGGGCAAGGCGCATTTGGCCTGGCCGATAACTTAGGCATCAGCAGAACAGAAGCAAAAGAAATTATCGATAATTACAAGCGGGAGTTTGCAGGTATTCAAAAATACATGGATGACACGGTGAACTTTGCACGTGAAAATGGATATGTTGAAACGCTGATGGGTCGTAAACGTTGGTTGCGTGATATCAACTCAAGCAACTTTATCGTGCGTGGTTATGCAGAACGCAATGCCATTAACTCACCTATACAGGGAACGGCTGCTGATATGATTAAACTTGCGATGATCAAAACACACGAAGCGTTAAAGAAAAGTACATTCAAAAGTAAAATGATTTTGCAGGTACATGATGAATTGGTGTTTGATGTGTTGAAAGAAGAAGCAGATGATATCAAAGCATTGATCATTGATTGCATGCAAACGGCAATGCCGCTTACGCATGGCGTGCCGGTAATTGCAGAAGCAGGAACAGGAGATAACTGGTTAGAAGCACATTAAACAAAAACGGTGATGCGTTTTTTCTTATTGATTGTTGGTATTTCCGTAAAGCTCGCTCTGGCAGCGCAGGTAAGAACGATACACTTTATCAATGGGCAGTGGTTCAATGGTAAAGATTTTATAGGGGGTGAATTTTACAGCGTTAACGGCTATCTCACCAAAAATAAACCTGCCGTAGTAGATACCGTTGTTGATCTCAACAATCAATTTGTTATTCCTCCTTTTGGAGAAGCACATAATCATTCGCCTGAAACAGACCAGGACATAGAGGTATTTATCGAGCGTTACCTGGCTGATGGGATCTTCTACATTAAAAATCCAAACAGCATTCCGTTTGCAACCAATAAAATAAAGGACAAGATCAATCATCCCCGCAGTGTGGATGTGTTGTATGCAAATGGTGGATTAACAGGTACCGGTGGCCATCCAACTACATTATACAATTACATGCTGGGCACAACCTATAAAAAAGCATTACCCGGCTGGACTACAAAAAGTTTTGAAGGCGAAGCGTATTATCTCATCAACTCAAAAGAAGAGCTCGAAAAAAAGTGGCCGTTCATACTTTCACAAAAACCGGGCTTTATTAAATTCTATCTCATTTTTTCGGAAGAGTATGATCAACGAAAAGACGATACTGCTTTCAATGGCAAAAAAGGAATTGATCCCAAGCTGGCAAAGATTATAACAAAGAAAGCGCATGCAGCAGGTTTGAAAGTAAGTGCACATGCAGAAACACCGGCAGACCTGCGGGTTGCATTGGCAGCAGGTGTTGATGAGATCAATCATTTGCCGGGTTACCAGGTGAGGTGGAGAGATGGGTACACAGAAACATATTATAAGATCACAGCAAAAATTGCACGTACGATGAAACGCAAAGGCGTGCATGTTGATCCCACTTATTCATTGCTGCAAACAGAAATAAAACCAATGAGTAACCAGCAACGTGAAGTACAGATGGATGTGCAGAAGACAAATTTGCTGTTGCTGAAAAAATACCATGTTCCAGTTACGGTCGGTTGCGACAGTTACAACCTCACTGCACAAACTGAGATCGAGTATTTACGAAAGCTGAATGTTTATACAAACTTTGAATTATTAAAAATGTGGTGTGAAATAACACCTGCGGTAATTTTTCCCAACAGAAAAATTGCGAAACTTCAGGAGGGCTATGAAGCCAGCTTTTTAATTCTCAGCAAAAATCCATTGGAAAATTTTGAACATGCATACAATATTGCATTACGGGTGAAACAAGGTGTGATTTTGTGGTAATGAAATTTCATATTGCAGAACATTTTACCTTTGAACCATGCAACCGATTTTGATTTATTGTTACGATGCGTATTGTGGCTGGTGCTATGGCTTTAGTCCGGTTATTAAAAAAATCAGTGAAACATACAGCGGGAAACTGCAATGCGAAGTATTAAGTGGAGGTATGATATTGCCTGAACAACCTGTACACATCCGTGCCACTGCAGATTACATTAAAGAAGCATACAAAACAGTGGAAGAACACACAGGAATAAAATTTGGTGAAGATTATCTCTGGCATATCAAAAATCCGGAAGAAAGCGATTGGTTTCCATCGTCGGAAAAGCCAGCGATCGCTATGTGTATTTTTAAAGAACTGTTTCCCGATCAACAAATAGCATTTGCCTCCGATCTGCAGTACAGTTTGCATTTTGAAGGAAGAGACTTGACAGATAATGAAGCCTACCGGCATCTCCTGGAAAAATACAATATTGATGCAGACGATTTTTATAACAAGCTGCAATCGGAACAATACAAAGAACAGGCGTATTATGAATTTCAATTGTGCAAGCAACTACAGGTAACAGGTTTTCCGCAGGTGTTGATACAAATTACCGAAACGAAATTTCATTTGCTGGCAAGAGGATTTACCGAATACGATACGCTGAGCAAACGCATCGATCTTGTTTTAACCGAAATTGACAATCATTCATACAATTAACTGCAATCAACCGCATGATTCTCACTGTAACACTCAATCCTTGTATCGATAAAAGTTCATCTGCTGAAAAACTGAAGCCCGAAAGTAAACTGCGTTGCACTGAAGTGGTGAACGAGCCCGGTGGTGGAGGCATCAACGTAAGTAAAGCATTGAAGAAACTGGAAACGGCATCAGTAGCTTTATTTCCTTCGGGCGGGCACAACGGCGATATGCTTTGTTCCTTGTTACGTGAAGCTGAGCTGGAGTTTCATGCAGTAGATACAAAAGTAGAGACAAGGGAAAACTGGATCGTACTGGAAACATCAACCAACAATCAGTTTCGGTTTACATTTCCGGGTCGTGCAGTCCAGGAAGAAACAATTATCACGCTCGTTGATCATATCCGCAGTTTTTCTCCTTCCTATGTGATTGCCAGTGGAAGTTTACCCCCGGGATTGCCAGATTATTTTTATGGATTGATCGTAAAGAATGCAAAAACGGTGGGAGCCCGTTGTATTGTTGATACAAGTGGTCCGGCATTACAGGCATTGCAAGGCAAAGGAGCCTATCTCATCAAACCAAATATTGGGGAGCTGTGTAAAATGCTGAATGTAGAATGGCTCGATAAAAATGAAGTACCTGATGCAGCACAACAAGCAATACGGGATGGGTTTGCAGAACTGATTGCTGTAAGTATGGGCCCCGATGGAGCATGGCTCATGAGCAGCAGTGAAAAACATTTTGCAGCAGCACCAAAAGTGGAAAAGAAAAGTACAGTAGGTGCTGGCGATAGTATGGTGGCAGGCATGACGTATATGTTGCAACAAAACCGTTCACTCAAAGAAGTGATCTCGTTTGGTGTAGCCTGTGGCAGCGCAGCAACGATGAACTCTGGTACACAACTCTTTAATAAAGCCGATGCAGAACGTTTATTTGCAGGCATGAGTTGATCTTTATCCGCTTCATTTCCGGCTTCATCTATTTTCCTGTTGCAGAACAAATAGAAACGATGTATTTTATTGTTCCTTAAAACAATAAAAATTAAACACATGAAACGGATCGCTCTTTCTTTTGCCTTGCTTGCATTCATTTTTATTTCCTGCAACAACGAAAGCAAAACAGAATCAACAGCAACTGATACAACTGCTGCTGCCACAACAACTCCCGAAGCTCCGCCAATGGATTCGGCTGCAATGGCCAAAGCCTGGCAGGATTTTGCAACACCCGGTGATATGCATAAATGGCTGGCTGGCCATGTTGGTACATGGGAGGCGGATGTAAGCTCTTATGCAGGCGGACCAGAGCCATCAAAATCAAAAGCAACGGAAGTTGTGAAAATGGCAATGAATGGTTTATACCAAATTGCAAACATGTCGGGTACAATGATGGGTATGCCTTTTGAAGGGCAAAGCACTATTGCTTATGATAATGCAAAAAAACAATTTGTATTAACCTGGATCGATAACATGGGATCTGGCATAATGATGATGACAGGGCAATATGATGCTGCAACAAAAACCATGACATATAAAGGAACACAAACCGATCCTACAACCGGTAAAGATGCAAATGTTCGCCAGGAACAAAAATTTTTGGACGATGATAATTATGTGATGACGATGTATGGTGATGGCCCTGATGGAAAGGAAATGAAATTTATGGAAGCAACATTTAAGCGAGTGAAAAAATAATCAACCATTTATCTTCTGTATGGCCTCTTGTTTTTGCAAGGGGCCTTTCTATGCAGTTACGAAACGGATGCGGTCATCTCTTTGATAACTTCAATTATTTTTTTAATCGAATGATTGATTTCCTCTTCTGTTGTAAAACGTCCCAAGCTAAACCGGATCGATCCTGCTGCTGCCGTATCTGAAACTCCCATCGCTTTTAATACATGCGATGGTTCAATAGAAGCAGAGGTGCAGGCCGACCCTGCTGACACAGCTATAAATTTATTGAGTCGCCCGATCAAATGATCAGCACCAACAAAAGAAAACGAAACATTTGCAACATGTGGCAGCAGCTGTTCTTTATTTCCATTTAAACTTGCACAACCTGTTGTCAGTAACCCATCAAGCAAATCATCTCTCAGTTTCGATAAGCGAATACGATCTGTTTGCAATTCATTTTTACAAATGGCGCAAGCTTTACCGAGCCCCACAATGCCCGGTACATTCAAGGTGCCGCTTCGTAAACCACGTTCGTGCCCGCCGCCGTATTGTAAGGGCGTTAATTTCACTCTTGGATTTTTTCTTCGTACATACAAAGCGCCGACACCTTTTGGTCCGTATAGTTTATGTGCCGATAGTGCCAGCAGATCGATTTCGTCATGCTGCACATTCACCGGAATTTTTCCAATAGCTTGTGTAGCATCAGTAAAAAAGAAAATATTGTGTTGTTTGGCAATGGTGCTCACCTCTTTAACAGGCATGATGGTTCCTGTTTCGTTGTTGGCATACATCATTGCAATCAGGATCGTGTCGGAACGAATTGCGTTTTCAATCGCCGGCAGATCGGGCAACCCTTTTGCATCAACCGCTAATCGTGTAATACTTGCGCCTTTTCGTTCCAACAAATCGCAGGTATCAAGCACCGCTTTGTGTTCCGTTTCCAGCGTAATAATATGATTTCCTTTTGCCCGGTATGTTTCAAATGCCCCTTGCAAAGCCAGATTAATTGCTTCCGTAGCACCCGATGTAAAAACAATTTCGGTGGGGTCGGCACCAATCAGGTCGGCCACCTGCTCACGGGCAATGGCAACGGCTTCTTCCGCCACCCAGCCATACGCATGTGTTTTGCTGGCAGCATTACCAAAGTGGGTATTGAAATAGGGCAACATAGCTTCCAGCACCCTTTGGTCGCAGGGTGTGGTGGCGTTATAGTCCAGGTAAACGGGATAGTTCATCATTGTTTCAGCTGCAAATTAGAGAATAACAGGTTTCCAAGTCGTTTCGTTTTATCGCTCTTGAAATCAATGGTTTAGTTTGTTTGTGGCTAAGAGCGAGGCCGTAGTTCAACCATTGCAGGCAAAGAATGAACCTATCCGGAGCCGGGTTTTAACATTCTTTCTTGGCAGGCGGGGTTAACTTTGCAACACTTTCACCACCCAATAGCTATAAACACTTAGTTCCAAAACAATTCTGCTACCCGAGGAAATATTTTTAATCTAAAATCGTTACCGGCTATGAGTTTGGTGAAGCAGAAAGTTTTATTATTTTTAAATATCCAACATCCGTTAAAAAACACAACTATGAAACTATTCCGTGCCAATGCACTGTATTTAGCTATTACAGCCTGCATTTTTCTACAGATCCCCATTGCGATTGCGGGAAACAGCCACGATGCGGCAACACTTACTCATTATTTAGAAGAAAAAAAGGAACCTGTTGCTGCACTCAGCATGGAGGAGGTAATTTCATTGAAGGCAGACAGTATTTATGATACCCTTCACCTGCTGGAAGCAGGCTTACAGGAAGAAGCATTTGAACTGGCTTACAAAGGTTATTACAAATTGATGGAGCAGGGAAAAGTGCAGAAAAAAGATGTGCTCACCATTGCTGATTTTTCAAAACCATCGTCACAAGACCGTTTGTTTGTAATTGATATGGAAGAAGGAAAGATCCTTCACCAAACATTGGTAGCACATGGCCGTAAGAGCGGATTGATCTACGCTACCGATTTTTCAAACAAACCAGAATCAAACAAAAGCAGCCTCGGTTTTTACTTAACGCTTCAAAGCTACTATGGATCAAAAGGCTATGCCATGCGTTTGCAGGGTTTGGAAAAGGGGATCAATGATAAAGCATTTGAACGTGCAATTGTATTACACGGTTCTGATTATGTTACATCGCAATTTGCGAACAGCAATGGATACTTAGGACGCAGTCTGGGTTGCCCGGCAGTGCCCATGAAGCAAACAAAAGCGATCATTAATAATATAAAAGGTGGAAGCTTGTTGTTCATTTATCATCCCACAGAACAATACAAAACAAAATCAACGATCCTGAACAGTTGATCAACTTATAAAAACGAATGAACCAATTAAGATTCGATTCCTGATGATGAACCCTGGCAATCATGCCGGGGTTTTTTAATGCACAATCATCCAGGAAATCAACTGGATCAATACCCCCACCACAAAGCCGGTATAAATTTCAACCGGTTTGTGATCACTGGCAATAAAACGGCTGGTACAGATAACACCTGTAATAAGGATAGCCAGCAATAATGAAACCACATCGTCCAGTTTGTTGGCAAATAAAAGCAGCGTGAAAAATGTAAGCATACCGGCGGCACTCATGGCATGCATGCTTACTTTCATATAATTATTAATGATGAGAGAAGCAGAAGCTGCAATGAACGCACACAATAAAAAAGCACGGAGTTCAACGGGATCGCCTAAGGTTTTTGATACGTAATACGTCCAGAAAAAGAACGTAATACAGGCTACGTATGGAATGATGCGGTCCTTTTGTGTGCGCAGCTGAATCGATTGAATAAAGCCAAGACCTTTTAAAAGTAATACTGTTACCAACGGTAAAAAGATACTGGTGCTGAAAACACGCAAAAAAACAATCAGCTTTTCTTCTGTTGCCACTCCAATAAACACCATGCTGTTTCTGTACAACAGGTAGAGTACAACCCATGCAATAACAAATAATGGATGAAAAATATAGGAAAGAATGGTTGCAAGCGCATGCAAAACCGGGGAACGTTCTTCATTCTTTTCCAGTAAATCACCTTCTTCCGTTACAAGCACCTGCTTCATGATTATAATTGTTTACGCAACCTGGCTACCGGTATATTCAACTGTTCACGGTATTTGGCCACGGTTCTGCGTGCAATATTATAGCCTTTTTCCTGAAGAAGCTCGGTGAGGCGCTCATCACTTAAAGGTTTTCTTTTTTCCTCAGCTTCCACAAGGTCAAACAAAATTTTCTTTACTTCCCTTGTTGACACTTCTTCACCACTCTCGGTGCTGAGCGATTCACTAAAGAAAAATTTGAGACGGTAGGTGCCAAATTCCGTTTGTACAAACTTACTGTTGGCCACCCGGCTAACGGTTGAAATATCCAGTCCGGTTTTCTCCGCAATATCTTTTAAGATCATAGGACGGAGTGTTGTTTCATCGCCGGTAAGGAAAAATTCTTCCTGGTGTTCCATGATGGAGGTCATGGTATGCAGCAGGGTGTTTTGCCGTTGTTTAATAGCGTCAATAAACCAGCGTGCTGCATCAATTTTTTGTTTGATGAAAAGCACAGCTTCTTTTTGTCGCTTATCACGCTTGCTGCCTTTGTCGTATTCTTTCAGCATATCCCGGTATCCTTCGCTGATGCGGAGATCGGGTGCATTGCGGGAGTTCAGCGTGAGCTCCAGTTTGCCATTACTGTTGAGGATGAAGAAATCGGGAACAATGTAGGTTTCGGCTTTGTTTACTTCGCCTACATTTCCGCCCGGCTTGGGGTTAAGTTTAATGATTTGCTGAATAATCGCTCTCAACTGCTCATCGTCCAACCCCAGACTGCGTTGTATTTTTTCGTAATGCTTTTTGGTAAACTCATCGAAATATTTTTCGAGGATGTTGATGGCCGCATGAATTTCAGAAGCCGGATTGGCTTTCAATTTATGCCGAAGCTGAATAAGCAAACATTCCTGCAGATCACGGGCGCAGATGCCGGCGGGTTCAAATTGTTGAATCAGTTCAATAATCTCTTCGACCTCCTGATCAGATGATTCAATATTTTGGCGAAAAGCGAGATCGTTTACAATGGCACTGTTTTCCCGGCGCAGGTAACCGTCATCATCAATACTTCCAACGATCTGCTCAGCGATCACCTTCCGTTTGGCATCCAGGTTCAGCATACCCAACTGTTGTAGCAGCAACTCGTAAAAACTGGTTTCTAACCGAATAGGAGTGGTTTTGTGATCGTCCTGATCGGGATAGTTCTCGTCCCTTGTGCGGTAATCCGCTATTTCATCATCGCCTTCGTTTACGTAGTCGTTGATGTCGATATTATCGTATTCATCATCACTTCCGTCCAGATCATACTCCTCCTCATCCGAAGTGTCAAATTCATCTTTTACTTCATCTGTATATTGATCATCGCTTTCTTCATCCGATTGTTCGAGGGCCGGGTTCTCTTCCAGCTCTTCTTTAATCCGTGCTTCCAGATTGGCCGTAGGTACCTGCAGCAACTTCATTAACTGAATTTGCTGCGGCGATAACTTTTGCAGTAATTTTTGATGTAACCCCTGACTCAGTGACATTTTCGCAGTACATTTATATGATTACAATGCTATTCTGAGCGGCTAAATTAGAAAAAAATATGGTTGATCGTAAAAACTGGAACAATTTTTGTGGTTTGGCGATTCTTTTCTTAACAATACCATTCCTGTTACTGGCACAACAAGCTGATTCTGTGCATGTTTCAAATAGTAAACCTGGTATTATCCAACCACAGATTTTTAACAAATACAGCTTACTCCCAGCAATTTCTTCCAAAGAAAAGCTGCAAAAACCAAATTTAGGAAGTCCTTTTGCCCACTGGGGGTTTATGTGTGTGGGTGAATACAAACTGGAGCAAAAAACAGGTATTCCGCTGCGGGTTCGTTTGGGTTCATTGGAGTATGTAAACAAGCTGGAAGGCAAACGATAAACAACGCTTATCCATCAACCTGCTGCTGTAAATACAATAAATGGTTTTGAGCTGCTCGCACATCGGCAAAGCTGTACTCGTCTCCCAACGCAATTTTATGTTCGGTTACTGATTGGTCACGAAACAGTTCCAGCCGGTTCAAAATGGTTTGCAGTTTAGCAGGGCTCATCAATTGTTCTGCTTTTACTGCTCCTGTTTTTATCAATTCAACCAAATGACCTTCAACTGTACCGGGTGTAAGTTTCCGTAGCTCGGCTATTTCTGCAATGCTTTTTCCCTGGTTGAAATAGTTGAAGCTGGTGGTGCGGGTATCTTCCTTTACCTCTGTTGATCGTTCTTTTCGTTCACGTTTTGGATGCTCTTTTTTTGCATCGATGTTGGTGGCAATATGATGCTCATCACAATACTCTCTTACAAGTTCCAGAATTTCTTCTCCATACTTTTCAACCTTTGCTTTTCCGAAACCACTCAGTTGTATGAGATGTTCTTTTGTTAGCGGCAAATAGGTACAGATTTCCTGTAAACTGCTGCTGTTGGCGAGCATGTAAATAGGCAGGTTGTTTTCATTACACGTTTCATCACGCCATTCTTTTAGTTTATAGTACAGACCGGCGTGTGTAATACCCGAAGCATTTGTTTGTTTTTGATTAGCTGCATAACAACTGATCTTTACCCTTGGCAGCGCAAGATTCAACTTGTGTTTTAAATAATCAGTTACGGCAAATTGCTGTTCTCCATAATGCAATTGGTAGATGGCGGTGTGCAATGCAAGGTAAACTGTCAGCAATTGTTCATCTGTTTCATCAGCCGCTGCTTTTAATTCGGTAACCAAGGGATGTTGCTTTACCTGCTGTTGCAGTTGCTGTAAACGTGGAAGAAAATAAGCTGCTGCATCCTGTACACGTTTTTGAAGTGCCGTATTTTTCTCAACAATTGGCTCTTCCTTTAATAATTCATTGATGCGTTGAATAAATTTCAGCGCTACGCTTTGCTCTTGTTGATACTGAAGTATTAGTTCTGCGATCCAGTCTTCTGCATGCTCATTCAAATCGTGTTTGTGCTTATTGATGGTTTGTTGCAGTTGTTTAAGCGATAAAGCGGTTGAGCCAAACGAAAACATTTCTTCCAGCAGTTGTTGCGAAAATAATTTTCGTGCCTGTTCAAAACGCTCCGGTAACGATCCTTTTGGAGTTAAGGCTGCTTGTCCATTCACCACCTGTTGATTACTGAAAATAACATTCGGCTGAATTTTTGACAGTAGCACAATCCCATCTAAACTGGTACAACGGCTCAATGCTACATATACTTGTCCGCTGGTGAACGAAAGTCCGGCATCGATCATTACTTTTTCAAATGTTAATCCCTGGCTTTTGTGAATGGTAATAGCCCAGGCAAGCCGCAAGGGATATTGCTCGAATGTGCCAAGCACATCCTGTTCCAATTTTCCATCGGTTCGGTTGAGTGTATAGCGTGCATGCTCCCAGGTTTCTTTTTGCACACGGATGTTTTCAGTGCCGCAACGAACGATTACTTCATCATCGGTTAATGAATGAACCACACCGATCTTTCCATTGAAAAAACGTTTCCCCAATACATCGTTTTTCAAAAACATCACCTGTGCACCTTCCCGTAATACTAACTCTGCATCGGCGGGATAACTATTCTCCGGAAATTCACCGGAAATAGTTGCTGTATACGTATAAGGAGGAGAAGTAAGACGCTGCAACTCTCTTCGGTTAATGAGTTCTGCCTGGTTGTTGTGAGATGTAAGTGTGATGAAGGCATCATCGCTATCGGGACGAAAATTTGGTTGATAGCGTTCGTTCAATATTTCCAGGTCTTCTGCATCCAGTTGATTGTTCCGCACTTTGTTGAGCAGGCGGACAAACATCTCTTCTTTCTGCCGGTAAATGGTAGTAAGCTCAATGAGCAAGGGCATTTGCTCCTGTATGGCTTTGCTGTCGAAAAAGAAGGTGGTTGAATAGTATTCCTGCAGAACAGCCCATTCATGATTTTGTGCAACGGGCGGTAGTTGAAACAGATCACCAATGAATAATAGTTGCACGCCACCAAAGGGCTCATTGTGTTTGTATCTTACACTTCGTAAAATTGTGTCGATGGCATCCATTACATCGCAACGCACCATACTCACTTCATCAATAATAAGTACTTCCATTTTTCGCAGCAACTGTAATCGCTGTTTGTTGTAACGGATCTTTGACAGCAATTCCTGTTTGCCTGCGTTCGTAGGCAACAATGGATGCAAAGGCAGTTGAAACAAACTATGCAGTGTAACGCCACCGGCATTGATAGCTGCCACACCGGTTGGCGCAGCAACAATTGTATTCTTGGCGCTATGTTCTTTGAGGTATTTGAGAAAGGTTGTTTTACCTGTTCCGGCTTTACCGGTGAGGAACACGCTTTCGTTCGTTTCAGTAACAAACCGATACGCTAATTCAAACCGTTCATTGCGTTCCACAGATTGCATAGTCATTATTTAACTGTTCACAGATTTTTATTGAAGCCACAGATGGACACAAAAGAACACAGATATGATGTTCAATTGAAAACGCCCAAGATAATTGTAATTCACTCGCACGTCAATATGTAAGTTGATATTCCAACTTGCGTCGCCCAAAATTAACCAATAAGCCAACTTCGCATCCTGTTACTTTGAGATAGTTTAAGACCTAGGCAATATGATCAGGAGTAATACCCTTGTCAGACGATTTCACTTCAACAATTACCTGATCAAAACAGGAAAAATCAACATAAAACTGATGTGCCAATTGCTTACCCTTGTAACTGATTGAGTATTTCCGTTCCCTGAAATATGGCAATTCACTTTTTATGAACTCAAGCTCCATTGCATCTTTGTAGATTACTTCAGAAAATCCGTATCCAAGTATTCGTTGAACTTCCATACAAAGTCCAATAATCTGATACGTTTCCTGCTTTAATGGAAAAGTTCAGAGTTCATATATCGCTGTATTTATCTGTGTTTTTTTGTGTCCATCTGTAGCCAAAAATTACGCTGTCGCTTTTTCACCCAGCATCAAAATCTCATTCACCTGTACTTCTGTGATATACTTTTTGTTACCATCTTTATCTGTGTAACTTTTGTTTACTAGCTTTCCTTCAATCATCACTTCTTTGCCTTTCACCAGGTATTTTTCAACAATCTCCGCAACTTTACCCCATGCTACTAAATTGTGCCATTGTGTTTCGGTGATCTTTTCGCCTTTGGCGTTGCGGTAGCTTTCATTCGTGGCTACACTAAAACGGGCCATCTTTTTACCGCTTTCTAATGTTCTTACTTCCGGAGCGTTGCCCAGGTTACCGATCAGCTGCACTTTGTTTTTTAATGCGTACATAACTTTGAAATTTGCCGCCTGTAGTGTTGTACAGGCGAGGTTTAAAATTTGTTATCTCAATCAGCCGGTACTTGCTTTCCCGTTGACAACACAAAGATGACCTGCTGCAAAAACGAGAGTCGGTTGTTACCCGTTTCTTCCCGAAGCTAAACGTGTAAAAACGTTTGCACACGGATAAATAAGTTGTATCTTATCCGCCAAAACACTTGCTATGACTGCATCTGACAACAAAACCTGCCTGGCCTGTGGTAAACCCTTAAAAGGGAGAGTGGACAAAAAGTTCTGTGATGATTACTGCCGTAACAATTACAACAATCAGCAAAAAGCAAAGGGAAGCCACAGCAGTTTTGTACGCAACATCAACAATACATTATTAAAGAACAGGAAGATTCTGGAAAGCCTGTTACCCGAAGCGGAGGAAACAGCCAAAGCCAATAAAGACAAATTGCAACGGCTCGGTTTTCATTTCAAATACATTACACATTTATACACCACCAAAACAGGAAAGACCTATTTCTATTGTTACGATTATGGTTACCTGCCGCTGGAAAACGATTGGTTTCTGGTGGTGAAAAAGAAAGAAGAGTAAATCAATCACAGTTTAATCGCCGATCCCCTGATCAGCAATTCCGGTGTAAGCACCCGCTTCTCAAAATCTTTGACCGGCCGTTTACTTTCCACCAGCTGCAACAATAATTCGGTAGCAGCTTTGCCCATTTCTTCGGCAGGTTGACGAATTACTGTCAGCGGTGGATCAACCAACTCGGCAATATCCGAATTGCTGAACCCGATCAATGCAATATCATTCGGAATTACAATGCCTCTACGTTTCAATGTTTTTAAACAGCCCGTAGTTAATTTATCGCTGGTGGTAATGAGTGCGTCGGGTTTTTGTTTCAATGTAAGCAGTTTATTCACGGCTTCTTCCACTTCCGAAAAAACCATACCGCCATAAAAACAATGCTGCACATATTCTTTGCTGTACGATAAATTATATGCTTTCAATGCATCGTGATAGCCGGCCAATCGTTCGGCCGTAATCGATAAAAATTCAGAACCTCCAATCGCTGCAATTCGTTTGAAGCCATTTTTGATGAGGTGTTCAGTAGCATCATAAGCACCACGGTAATTATCAATGATCACTTGGTGCGTATCAATTTCTTCGTGCACACGATCGAATAATACAATGGGCATTCCCCGGTCGTGCAATGCTTTGATATGGGTGAGATCTGTTGTTTCAGTTGAAAGAGAAATAAGCACACCATCAACCGAACGGGATGCAAGGAATTGCAGATCGATCACTTCCCGATCGTACGATTCACGGCTTTGCGATACAATTACATTATATCCCCGGTCGTAAGCAATGGATTCAATACCGTTGATGATCTGAGAAAAAAAGGTGTTGGCAATTTCGCATACTACTACCCCAATGGAACGGCTTCGTTTTTCTTTTAAACTCAATGCAATGGGATTGGGCTTGTAATTCAGCTTTTCTGCACAGTCAAGCACCAGTTGTTTGGTTTCGGCACTGATCTCGTGACTGTCACGCAACGCTCTTGATACAGTGGATGTAGAAAGGCCTAAAGCCTTCGCAATATCCTTGATAGTAACAGCTTCAAACTTCATATTGGCAATGTTACTATAAAGATAGTTTATTCAGAACTGAAATAAGGAGTGGGTGCCTGGCAAAACAGCATAACCTCTTGTGAATCAAATTTTTTGAAAAAACAGACAGGGCAGGATGGTTAAATTAAAAATGGCATCGTTATCGGGAACGATTGCGTAAATAAAAGGTTTTAAACGCTTCGGGAATCCTCAAAAACTGCATAGACTTGTTATGAGATAATGACGAAACTGCTTGTTCCATTTTTGCCATCAGACGGTTTCAAAATCATAAGCCATTTGTTAACGATTCAAATTTCTGAGTAACTATTTATTTACACATTCTTCCCGTATTAACTGCTTACTGCCGGGAATGAATGATCAATTCTTAAAACAAAGCACAGTATGAAACAATCTTTCTTCCTGCTTTTGCTTTTGATGTGCGGCACATTGTTGTTTGCCCAAACCCGCCAGATCAAAGGAAAAGTATTGGACGATGCGGGTGCACCTCTGCAAGGTGTGAACGTATTAGTATCCGGATCAAAAAACGGAGTGCAAACCGATGCAACGGGCAGCTTCAGTATCAATGCACCCGGCACCGGCACTGTATCATTGATCATTAGTTACAGTGGTTTTAAATCTATCACAGTTTCAGCCGATGGTAAAACAGAGGTGAATGTGACGCTTGAAAAAGAAGTGTCAACACTGGAAGATGTGGTAGTGATCGGTTACAACAGTATTAAACGGAAAGATCTCACCGGTACTGTATCTTCTATCAGCGGAGCAGAGTTATCAAAGATCCCGGTATCCAGTGCTGCAGAAGCAATTACCGGTCGTTTGCCCGGTGTGCAGGTAACATCAGTAGATGGTGCACCCGGTGCTGATATTGTGATTCGTGTACGTGGTGGTGGTTCTGTAACACAAGACAACTCACCATTGTACATTGTTGATGGTTTCCCTGTAAATAACATCAATGATATTGCACCAACGGATATTGCCAGCATCGACATTTTGAAAGATGCCGCCACTGCCGCTATTTATGGTGCACGTGGCGCCAATGGTGTAGTGATCATCACAACCAAATCAGCAAAGTCTGGTAAAACAACCATCACCTTTAATTCATTTGGTACAGCACGTACATTACCCCGTCAATTGGAAGTACTCTCTCCTTATGAATTTGTATTGGCCAATTATGAATATGCCAGATTAAGAAGCCAGGCCGATGTAGATAATTTCAGCAAGTACTTTGGTGTGTACGAAGATCTTGAACTCTACAAATACCAACGGGGAACCAACTGGCAGAAAGAATTATTTGGTCAGCCGGCTTATTCACAACAACATAACCTCAGCATTACCGGTGGTACAGCAAAAACAAAATTTGCACTGAGTGCTACCAACAATACCGACCAGGGATTGATCCAGGGTTCAGGCTTTATGCGGAATTATCTCAACTTTAAATTAAATCACGAAGTATCAAAAGCATTACGGTTCGATTATGCAACACGTTTGGTACATACAAGAGTAGATGGAGCCGGTTCATCCGGAACTTCCAGCTTCCGTATTGCCGATGCCATCACTACACGTCCGGTGAATGGAATTGCGGATGTAATTGAACTTGACCCTACCGGTACAGATGATGATTACGAACAATTCCTCCGCAGCCTCATCAATCCAAAACGTTTGATTGAACAGGATTACCGTCGCCGCACAAACTATACACTGAACATGAATTTGGCAGCCACCTGGAAAATCATTGACAGGCTTTCGTACCGCACGGAATTTGGTCTTGATCTTGGTTTTGGTGATAACAGGCGTTACTGGGGTCCGCTTACCGGAGAATCAAGAAACGTAGGCGGTAACCTTCCATTAGGAGAAATTACGAATTCAAATAACCGCAGTATTCGCTGGACCAACACACTCAATTATAAACAGGAAATCGGCAAGCATGATTTTACATTCCTTGCCGGACAGGAATTGAATATTCTCAATGCAGGTTTTTCAGAATTTAACCGTGCAAAATTCTTTGTAGAAAATACTACGCCTGAAAGATTGTTTGCCAACATGACGCTTGGTACACAAGACAGGCACGGAACTACGGTGTTTGCGGGTGAAAAAATTGCTTCCTTCTTTGGACAAATCATTTACCAATACGATTCCCGATTCCTGCTTACGTTAACGGCACGTGCCGATGGGTCTACCAAATTTGCACCCGGCAATCAATGGGGCTTTTTCCCGGCTGCTGCATTTGCATGGAGAGTTTCTAACGAAGAGTTCATGAGCAATGTAAAATTTGTGGATGATCTGAAAGTGCGTGTGAGTTATGGTGAAGCCGGTAACAACCGTATCAACAACGACCTCTGGCGTGTATTGTTTGCACCTACTGATTTCAGACCCATTGGTTTTGGTGACGTTTCACAATCGTATTATGGTTACCGCTCAAACCTGTTACCAAACCCGGCGATTAAATGGGAAACAACCATTACACGTAATGCGGGCATTGATTTCAGTTTGTTCAAGCAACGTGTAGCAGGTACTTTGGATGTGTATTGGAACACCACGAAAGATCTGTTGGTGGAATCAGATATTCCGCAAACAACCGGTTTCTCCAAGCAATTGCAAAATATTGGTCAAACCTCTAACCGTGGTATTGAATTAGGATTGAATGCAACACTTATTCAACGGAAGAACTTTCAATTATCTGCCAATTTTAATATTGGTTTCAACCGTTCCAAAATTGATAAACTCGATGGTGTACTTGAAAAACCATTCAACTCCAACTGGGCCGGTACCGATTTAAAAACACAAGACGATTATCGTGTAGTGGTTGGGCAAACCATTGGTTTGATGTACGGCTATGTAACTGATGGTATGTACACTTCAAACGACTTTGAATCTTATAACCCCATTACAAGAACCTATACATTAAAACAAGGTGTGCCCAATATTGGTTCCTTCCTTGGTGGTATTGGCCTTCGTCCCGGTGTTATGAAATTAAAAGATCTGGATGGTGATGGAATTATTACAGCTGCCGATCGCCAGATCATTGGCCGTGCCTTACCAAAATACTCAGGTGGTTTTGGTTTGAATGCAGTGGTTAAAAATTTTGACATCAGTGCATTCTTCAATTTTGTTGTAGGGAATGATATTTATAATTCAGGTCGCATTTCATTCAACCAGTTTTACCGCACCAGCTATGGTAACATGCTTAATACGGTAAACTCAAGCAACCGGTACAAGTATATTGATGCAGCCGGTAATCTGGTTACCGATCTTGCAGAGTTAAGCAAGCTCAATGCCAACGCAACCATCTGGTCGCCGTTTTCATTTGGTACTGCTGTTCCAGTGTTTCATTCATGGGCTGTAGAAAGCGGTTCATTTTTACGCATGAACAACTTAACAGTAGGTTATTCACTTCCACAAACGGTTGCTGCTAAAATGCGTATGACCAAGTTGAGAGTGTATGCCACACTGTACAATGGGTTTCTGTGGACAAAATACTCCGGTTACGATCCTGAAGTAAGTTCAACAAGAAGCGATGGTTACTCACAGCTTACACCCGGTGTTGATTATTCATCGTATCCAAAAAGCCGCAACTATACTGTGGGTATTAACGTAACATTCTAATTGTTCAACTAATGATAAAAGCATTTGCTATGAAAAAAATAATTTTCTTCTTCGGTTTTCTTGCAATGGTAGCAGTATTGCCATCCTGTAAGAAATTTTTGGTGGCCGATTCGCCATCCAATTTTGATCCGGAGTTTGTATTTGGCAGTGAAGCCGATGCAAAAAAATCGGTGAACAGTATTTATGCATTGTTCAACCAGGATGCATACACATCCCGTTTATCAAACAACTTTGCAGGAAACAGCGATATTGAGGTAGGTGGTGTTGCTGCGTCGCCCGATAATTCACGTCGTGATATCTGGTCGTTTGAAGCAACGCCGGGCAATGCCGATCTGTTAACGGTATGGAATAATGGTTACAGTGCCATTAACCGTGCAAACGAATGTATCAAAGGTTTGCAGGAAGTATCGCTGGCGAAAGAACCTAATAATAAAGTGTACAACAACTTACTGGGCGAAGCAAAAACCCTGCGTGCTTTATGGGCATACTGGTTAATGAATCACTGGGGCGATATTCCGTTTAAAACAACACCCTCACGTGCAGGCGACAACTTTTATCTTGGCAGAACAAGTCGAGATAGTGTTCTTTCATTTTTGATCGATGACTTAATTGAAATCGAACCCAAAATGTCATGGGCCGAAGAACTGGATTTTGGTATTGAGCGCATCAACCGTGAGTTTGTGATCGGATTTATTGCCCGTCTTGCATTGATGCGTGGAGGTTACTGGCTGCATCCAGACAGGACGATGAAACGGCAGAATGATTACCTTGAGTATTATGAAATAGCAAGAGAGTACAGCAAAAAATTGATGGATCTCAAACCTCGTCAATTGCCGGAATATGCTACCGTGTTTGAAAACGTAAATAAATACATCAAACCACTGAACAGCGATGTATTGTACGAAGTAGCGTTTCATCCCGGCTTTGGTGATGTAGCCTGGAATCACGGTATTCGGGTTGATGCAGGTACACACTCGTTTGGTTCCGGTTCAAACTATTTGTCATTACCGGTTACCTACTATCACTCGTTCGATACACTTGATAAGCGTTTACCTGTTACCTGTTACCTGGTGTATTTTGATAAAGATTTAATTCAACAACCGGCGGGCACAACAGCTATTGCACCCGGCAAATGGAACCGTATGCTGGTGCCGGTAACACTTGGACCTGCATCAGCAAAAGGAACAGGGATTAACTGGCCGCTGATGCGCTATGCAGATATTCTGCTCATGTTTGCAGAAAGTGAAAACGAACTCAACGGACCAACTGCTGCTGCACAGGATGCATTACGCAAAGTTCGCCAGCGTGCATTTCCCGAAGCGCAGTGGGCCGAAAAAGTGGATGCATACATTGCTGCAAGAGCAGGAAACAAACAAAATTTCTTCAACGCCATTGTTGATGAACGTGCATGGGAGTTTGGTGGTGAATGTTTGCGCAAATATGATTTGGCACGTTGGAATCTGTATGGTCAAAAAATTGCAGAAGCAAGAAATACATTAATTCAAATGGGAATTGATGCAGTGAATGGAACCGGTACATATGCGGATTTACCCGACTATATGTATTACAAGCGTGACTCTTCAAACTCCAATCTTAAAATTGTTTGGTACAACAAACACAAACGTGTTGATCCGCCACCGATCATGAACTCACCAAGTGTAGGCGATAATCCCAACGGGTACATCAGGCTCAACTGGCTGCGTACAATGTATAACACTACCACCAATGGCCCTGCTGATTATATACTCCGTACATGGAGAGGATACACCGATAATTCAGGTACGGAACCGGTGCGATACATATTGCCTTTGCATAACTCTGTTGTATCAAGCAGTTTGGGTGTATTACAAAATCAATACGGGTATTAATAAAAACTGATTGCCAATTATAAAATCATTGATATGAAGAAATTATTTTTTATCGCTCTGGCTTTATCCATGTTTGTGGTTGCCTGTAAAAAGCTTGATGACTTGGGTGAAGCGCCACGTTTGTTTCGTCCGGCAGTGAAAGATGCGCTCGAGTCAAACGGAAACTGGATCAAAGCTTCCTGGCAAGTGGTAAAAGGATCAGCTGATTATACTGCACAGTTAAGTGTGGATAGTTTTAAAACAGTCCTGGTCAGTTTAACGTCTGATACGAATGTAATACTGTTTGAAAACCTGGGTTGGGAAAAAATATACCAGGTACGTGTGCGTGCAAATGCATCCGACTCATCTAAGAATTCAAAGTTTGCAGAACTGGGCGAAATTAAAACAGCACGTTTCCCTACCATTTTAAATGTACCGGGATTGAGTGATATAAACGACAACTCGGTAAAAGTAAGCTGGAGTACCAGCGGTGCTGTGGTAACAGATATTAAAATTCTGTTGGCCGCCGATAGTTCAGAAGTTGCAGCTGCCACGCTTGATGCAACGGATATAGCGAATGAGTACAAAGTAATTTCCGGACTGAATGGAAATACAGCCTACATTATTTATTTATACAGTGGCACAACGGTTCGTGGCTGGGCTAATTTTTCAACGAAGGCGCCATTGGTAGGCGATCTCGTTGATCTGCGAGGTATTACCGGGAATCCATTGATTTTACGGGATACAATTCCTGATATTGCTTCGGGAAGTATCATTATCCTGAAGCGTGGCGAGCAGTATAATATCAATACTACAATTAATCTGAATAAAACACTAACGTTTGTTGCAGGTGATGATTTGTTGAACCCAGCCAAGCCGCTGCTGTATTTCACTTCAAACTTCAACATTACATCCGGCAGTAATATTGATTCAATTGTGTTCAATGGCCTTGAACTGCGAAGCGATAATTTTACATCAAGATATGTGTTCAACATCAACACTGCTTGCAACATCGGCAAATTGAAATTTGAGAATTGCGATGCACGTGTTTTCAGAGGCGTGGTGCGTACGCAAAGTCAGCCAGCGATTATTGGTACGTTGGAAATGAACAATTGCATTGCAGACAGTATCAGAGACTACGGGATATTTAATATTGATGTAGCTACCAGCCGGGCCGATGCAATTATCATGACGAATACAACCGTCTTCAATGCACAGAAAATTATTACCAGTCGTAACAACTCTGTTTCTGTATTGGTTGAGAACTGTACATTCGATCAGGCACCATTAGGCGGTGGCAGCAATTATTACATTGATTACAATACTTCTGCTTCCAATACAGTAAGCAATGGTATTACAGTGAATAATTGCATTTTTGGTACAGGCTGGGGTAACAACGGTAATTTTAATGTACGTGATGTAAGAACCAATGCAGCTACAAACATTGATGCTAACAATAATTTCCGCACATCCGATCATGTGTCTGCTGGTAATGATTTGCCAAACATCAATGTATTAGCAATATCAGCCGCTCAACTCTGGGAAAATCCAACTGCTGGTAATTTCAAAATCATCAACACTTCCTTTACCGGACGAAATACATCCGGCGATCCACGCTGGAGACCTTAATAAACGTCTTAACAATAACCCCGCAACTGAAATCAATTGCGGGTTATCAATAACCTGTTGTGAACGATTGAAGCAATCAACAATTTGCAAGAGTTGTGATAGTTACGATTCTTTGCCCCTTACTTATTTAAACAACCAGGATGAAACGAAAACAGGTGCTTTTTTTAGTGGGATGTTTGATTACGTCTGCTACGTTCAATAGCTGTGCGCAGCAAAAGAAAAGTACTATAGCTGATGAACAGGAGGCCATCGCCTTTCCCGGTGCTGAAGGCTATGGCAAATACACAACCGGTGGCCGGGGTGGTAAAGTAATGATTGTTACCAACCTCAACGATGATGGTCCCGGCAGTTTTCGTGAAGCTGCCGAAGCAAAAGGGAAACGCATCATTGTATTTGCGGTTTCAGGTACGATTCATCTCGAAAAAAGATTATCGATCAAAGGTGATGCTACCATTGCCGGACAAACGGCTCCGGGCGATGGTATTTGTTTTGCCGATCAACCTGTCAGTTTAAGTGGAGATAATATTATTGTGCGTTACATCCGTGTACGCATGGGCGATAAATACCAGCGACAAAAAGGAATGGTGAATGGCAGTGGCGGCGATGATGCATTCAGTGCATCAGGCCGTAAGCATATCATCATCGATCATTGTTCGTTCAGCTGGAGTACCGATGAGGTATGCTCTGTTTACAAGGGCGACAGCACTACGCTGCAATGGAATATTATTACCGAACCACTCAACTACTCTTACCATTTTGAAACAGGTGACACAGATTGGGAACATCATGGTTATGGCGGCATCTGGGGCGGGCAACATTTAACGGCACATCACAATTTGTTTGCACATTGTGTAAGCCGTAACCCACGTTTCAACGGAGCACGCTTGGGTGCAGAACAGGAATTTGTTGATTTCAGAAACAATGTGATCTACAACTGGCAGCACAACAATGTATATGGTGGCGAAGGCGGCACCTACAACGTCGTTAATAATTATTACAAGTATGGGCCAGAAACCAATAAGAAGGTGCGTAACCGCATTGTGAATCCTTCAAAGGTAAGCGGACAACCATACGGCCAGTTTTATGTTACGGGTAATTATGTAGATGGCGATACTGCTGTTACTGCAAATAATACAGCAGGTGTTTACATCGATCCAAAAGGAACAGAAGAAGAGCAAAAGACTGTACTAAAGACAAATGTTTTTCCAACTCTCCCCATTCCTGTAGAATCAGCGGAAGAAGCATACAATAAAATTTTAGTACATGTTGGCGCTTCTTTTAAAAGAGATACAATGGATGCACGCATCATCAACAATGTGATCGGCAGAACCGGAAAGATCATTGATGTGCAGGGCGGCTATCCGCATCACTCGCCGTTTGAAATCACCACCAATGCATGGCCCGTTTTAAAATCCAATCCAGCACCAGTTGATACAGACAATGATGGAATGCCCGATGAGTGGGAAAAACAAAATGGATTAAACCTAAACGACGCAAGTGATGCAAGTGGATATAAACTGCATCAACAGTACACCAATATTGAAGTTTACATCAACAGTTTGATAAAATGATAGCTGATGAAATGATAAGTAAGTGACCTTAAAAGAATTGATGAAGAAAGTACTAAATAGCATTTGCTAGTACAATTGTTTAACTAAAATTCCAAAGCCCGGCCTCCCTCTCTTTTGGAGAGGGAACGAGGGTGAGGCCAAGTGAGATGAAGAAAGTTGCTTTATTATTTGCATTGCCACTGTTTGCGTTAATGCTGCCACCAAAAAAGAAGATCAAACTTTTTATTGCAGGCGATAGCACGGCAAGCATTAAAGAAACAAAGGCTTATCCTGAACATGGTTGGGGAATGCCTTTCGTGTACTTCTGGGATTCAACGGTAACAGTTGTGAACAAAGCAAAGAACGGACGAAGCACTTCATCTTTTCAAACAGAAGGTTTGTGGAAACAGATCATGAATGAAGCAGGTGAAGGCGATTATGTATTCATCCAGTTTGGACATAACGATGAAGTGCCTACAAAGAAAACGGCAACAACTCCTGAGCAATTCAAATCCAATCTCACAACATTTGTAAAAGAAACAAGAGAAAAGAAAGCCATCCCGGTTTTACTCACTTCCATGGCCCGGCGAAAATTCGACAGCAACGGTAAGATCGTTGGAACACATGATGAATACATGAAAATTACAAGAGCCGTTGCAAAAGAAGAAAACGTTGTACTGCTGGATATGGATGTGATAACCCAACAACTCTATCAACAATTCGGCTCGGATAATTCGGCATTACTGTTTATGCAACTGAAACCTGGTGAGCATCCGAATCACCCCAATGGAAAGGATGACAATACCCACTTCAACGAGCTGGGTGCACGACTGGTTGCTCAACTGGTATTGAAAGAAATACGTTCTCAATTACCGGAGCTTGCTGTAAGAATCGTTAACTCAAAAGAATAACTGAACATAGCATGAAATTTTTTTGCTTACCAACACGTATTGTTTGTTTCATTTCGATGCTGTTGTGTACTACAATCAATGCACAACAAATTGCATTTCCCGGTGCAGAAGGTGCAGGTCGGTTTGCAACGGGTGGCAGAGGAACAGCAAGTGTTCCAACAACTGTATTTGAAGTAACACATCTCAACGATGATAACAGCGTGGGCAGTTTGCGTTATGCGTTGAGTCAAACCGCTGCACACCGTACGATTGTATTTCGTGTGTCGGGTACTATTCATCTTACTTCACGATTAACGATACGAAGCAATACAACCATTGCAGGACAAACAGCTCCGGGCGATGGAATATGTATTGCTGACCATCCGGTAGTGATCAGCGGCGATCATGTGATTGTCCGTTATATCCGTATTCGCATGGGTGATAAAAATCAATTAAAAACCACTCCCGAGAATTGTGGCGTACCGGTTGCACCTTTTACAGATGCATGTAAACCCACCACCAATAGCGGTGGGGATGATGCATTTGGAAACCTCGGCGGAAAAAATATCATCATCGATCATTGTTCTATCAGCTGGAGCAGCGATGAAGCACTTACGATCTATCGTGGTGACAGTGTAACGGTGCAATGGAATATTGTTGCTGAACCGTTGAACTATTCCTACCATTACGAAGGCGATGCCGATTTCCAGGAACATGGATATGTTGGTATCTGGGGAGCAAAACGTGGATCGTTTCATCATAACATGCTTGCACATGCAAAAGGGCGTAACCCAAGGTTTGCAGGTATCAGCACTTATTCACCTGCAGAAATTGGTGTGGAGAATACCGACTTCAGAAACAACGTGATTTATAACTGGGGTGCTTACAGCAGCAATGGTGGTGATGGCGGTAATTATAATCTCGTTAATAATTATTATAAGTATGGTCCGTCAACAGGTACGGGTAATTCGGTTTCCATTCCTGTTCGTGGCATGATCGTTCAGCCGGGTAAAACAACCGGAACCACACCCATTCCCTATGGTAAATTTTATTTATCCGGAAATTATGTAGATGGATATCCTGTTATCACAAATAATAACTGGCTGGGTGTATCAATGAGTGGCGGCACGCAGGCCGATACAATATTGGCAAAAGCAACAACCGAACATTCCATTGCACCTGTTACCACACATACGGCACAGGAAGCCTATGCATTGGTACTACAATATGCAGGTGCAAGTTTAAAACGTGATACGTTAGATGAACGTTTGGCGAATGATGTACGCAACCGTACAGGTCGCATCATTGATGTACAGGGAGGTTATCCGCATGGCACACTGTATGCAAATACAGTGAATGCATGGCCCACATTGAGTTCAACAACAGCACCAACCGATACCGATCATGATGGCATGCCCGATGCATGGGAAACAGCAAATGGATTAAATCCTAACGACGCAACTGACCGTGGTTTGTTTGCTGCAAATGGTTATACCAATCTTGAAAACTATCTCAACTCGTTGGTAACCGATCAGCAGAATACAACGCCAACGATTTATTATTCCGCATCACTTGCTGCATTTGCACAAACAGTTGGTGCAGCATCAGCAGCACAAACATTTACAGTATCTGCTTTAAACCTTACTGCAAATCTTGAACTTACTGCGCCTGTATCGTACGAACTTTCATTGAACAATACAACATGGAGTAATACAGTTTCACTTACAGCAACGAGTGGTGCGGTTGCTTCCACAACCATTTATATTCGTTTGAATGCAGCAGCGGCAGGATCGTACAGCGGCAATGTGGTTGGAACGAGTACGGGTGCTGCCAATATTTCCTTTGCAGTGAATGGTACGGCTTCAGCCAATTTGCAAAATGCATCGATCGGTTTTTTTCCCGGCCTGGATGGTGGATTTGAAAACCAAACCGTAGGTTCTTATTCAACTGTAACGGCACATACATCCACAACCGATTGGGAAGTATCCGCTAACTGGGATATTCAATCGGCAACAACACGTACCGGTGGTAAAAGTTTATTTTACAAACAGGCAAGTGGCAGTAACAAGTATATTTTCTCGCCCGTGCAAACAAATCCTGCATTGGCGCAGAATACAGATTATGTGATTCAGTTTTGGTACAAACCTGCCGGGCCTTTAACGGCTGCAACGGATTTGTATGGATGGTCAACTGTGTTGGGTTCTGTTGGTGGAAGCAATATAACCTTAACAGCAAAAACAACATTGGATGCTTCTACTCCGCAGGATTGGCAATTGTTTACAGGCACATTAAAAACAACCAACTCCACACCAACGCTTACCTATTTTGGCATTCGTGTTACCAATCCGCAATCGCCTTATTTCTTTATTGATGATTATGTGGCTTATCCCGGCACTGCAGTTGATAATGATGCACCCGATGCAGTAACTGATCTTGCAGCAAACGGTTCTGCCAGTTCTATTGCATTAACATGGCAGGCTCCTGCAACCGGTATTGATAATGGTGGTTATGTTGTGGTAAGGAGTTTAGTAAATACCGCACCCACATTAAATACCAAAGGCGTGTATGCAGCAGGTAATACCATCGGCAATGATTATACAGTTTTATATACCGGTGTAATAGCAGCGTTTACAGATGGTACTGTTACAGCAGGTACAACATATTACTATCATGTATTCACGGCTGATAAAGCATTCAACTATTCACCCGTTGCAACCATTGCCGCTTCTGCAACTGCATCTACCACAGCAATCATTCTTACTACGGCAAGCTTTTCTGTTTTTTCACAAACTATTGGTGCGCCTTCGGCTGTACAAAATTTTACTGTAAGTGGAACAAATCTTACCGGCGATGTTACCATTACCGCTCCTTCCAACTATGAAGTTTCATTGAACGGAACTGTATGGGTAGGTAATGTTGTTTTATCTCCTGCATCAGGTACCATTGCAGCAACGCAAATTTCTGTTCGGTTGAATGCAGGAAGTATTGGTATTTACAATGGTTCTATTTCAATTGAAGGCGGTGGTGTCACAACAAAAACCCTGGCGGTAAATGGAACTGCATCAAATCCTGTTGTATTACCACCGCATGATGTGTTGGTAGCGAAAGATGGATCGGGTAATTATACATCGGTACAGGCTGCTATCAATGCAGCACCAACCAACCGTACAACCCCATGGCGGATTTTTATTAAGAAAGGAAAGTATGTAGAAACAGTTCTCATCCCATCAAACAAACCCTTCCTGCAACTGATCGGTGAAAACATGGCCGAAACAATTATTTCATTCGATAACTATTCAGGCAAAGCAAATCCTGCCGGTGGAACCTATGGCACTTCAACCAGCGGTACCATGATCATCAATGCAGCGGATGTGATGTTGATGAACCTCTCCATTGAAAATGCAACCGGTTATGGTATTAACGCCAATGCACTTGTACCGGCACCCGGCGATGGTCCGCAGGCAGTTGCAGTTTATACAACATCGGACAGGGTTGTGTTTTTTAATTGTCGCATGAATGGCGGACAGGATACCTACTACGGTGGCAATAACAAAGGCACACGGGTGTACATGAAGAACAGTTATATTGATGGAAACACCGATTTCATTTTTGGCTCATCCACCATCATTTTCGATACCTGTGTCATCTATCCACGCACAAGATTGGATAATGCTGCAGGTGGTTTTGTAACGGCAGCCAATACAAAAGCAGAATCAGGTTACGGTTATGTGTTTCGTGATTGTAAACTCACAAAGAACCGCGGCACTACATTTTATACATTAGGTCGCCCCTGGCAAAATGATGCAAGTACTGCTGATGTAGCAAAATCGCACAACAAAACAGTATTCCTCAATTCATTCATGGGTTCTTCTATTAAACCCGAAGGATGGAGTGCATGGGATGCAGGAACCAATACATCTTACATTACTTATGCCGAATACAATACAAAGAACTATGATGGTACAATAAAAGACATCAGCGGCCGTGTGAGCTGGAGCAAACAATTAACAGCCGGTGAAGCAGCAAAGTATTATAATAATGATACGGTGTTTGTAAATGCAAATACCCCCGCAATGGCAACATGGGATCCGTACAGCATCTGGCCGGAGTTGAAGAATACATTTGTTCCTGAATTATCTGCATCGAATGTACTTGCACGCAAACCAAACGCAACTGCTTCAACAGTGAATGTAACCTGGAATATTACCTGGCCCATGGCAGGTATTCAATGTGATCTGTACAGAAGTTCGGATAAACAAAACTTTACGTTGATCGATACACAACACAGCAGTGAAGATTCTGCGGGTAATTTTATGTATGTTGATAATGCACCTGCTGCGGGTACAAGTTATTATTACATTGTACGGTTGTCGAAAGCCGGGTTTACGACAACCACTTCTGATACAGCATTTGTGTCGAGCAAGCCATTGATCACTGTAACAGCCGCCTTGTCTGATTTTTTACAGGGAATCGGAACACCATCTGCAACACAAGCGTATTTGGTTTCGGGTTTCAATATAATCGACAGCATCAAGATTCTTCCTCCGGTAAATTATGAAATATCGGCCGATGGCGGAACCAACTGGTTTACTAACAGCAAACCACTTGGATTGAAACCAACAAATGGAACAGTTGCAAACACTACAATCACAGTGCGTTTGAACGGTACCGTTGTGGGTACTTATAACGATGCAATTATTCACAGCGCAACATTGGCTGATACAGTGAAGACTACACTAGAGGGAACGATCCAATCGCAACCGGTGCAGATCTCAAGTGTTTTGCTGCACTGGCCGTTTACACAAAACAACCAGGATAGTACAGCCATCCGTTCGGCAGGTGTTGTGGCAAGTGTTCCCACATTCAACCGGTTTGCAGTATCCGATGGTGTAACGGTAGCCGGTGTGCAACCTTATTCATCTGCACGTGGACAATCATTTGCTGCAACAGCCGATGGTTACTGGACAACCGCATCGGGTGGACCGGGAGGTAATTTGAATCGTACCAATTACGAGCAGTTTACCGTTACTGCAGCGGCGGGTTATACAACACGTGTTGACAGTTTGCAATTTCACAATGCATTTTATGGATCAAACAGCAATATCAAAATCGCTGTTGTGTATTCAACAAGCGGTTTTGCAACCGATTCAACCGAAGTGACGGGTTATACGTTTGCAACAGGCAAGGCATTAACACAGGATAACAATGGTCCGTCTGCCTTGTATCGTTTTTCATTGAACGGCTCAACGGGTGTATTGTTAACCGAAGGACAAACACTCAGCGTTCGTCTTTACTTCAGTTGCGGCAGTACAAGTCCCGGCCGTTATACGCAGTTGAAAGATGTGATTGTAAAAGGGATCGCTACACAAAACGTAACAACAGATGTACGTGATAATCTTATTCCTGTTGGATTTAGTATTTATCCAAACCCGGCCAGTAACACAGTTACGATCAAACATCCGGGCAGCAGCAGAGAAGCATCTCTTACAGTGTATAACATGTTGGGTGTAAAAATGAGTGAGCTGAAAATAGCAGCGAATACAAATCTCACCACACTCGATGTGCAGTCGTTGCCACAGGGGCAGTATTTTATTCATTATCTTCAATCAAATAACAGAGTAGTTTTAAAATGTATTGTGATACGCTAATAAAACTGCTGCAATACTGTTGAGCTATGCCAGTGATATGTAAACTGAATTCGATCGTTATTGTAACTGTTGTACTCAATATACTGCAGTTAAATACACTGGCTGCTCAATCAGTGAACGGAATTACCGGCGTTCCTGACACTTCCTTTAATCTATACAAGGAATACGAGAAAGTAAAGAAGCAATATCCTGCTATTACAATCCCCCTTACCGAACGCAGCGCTTTTATTAGCGAACAAAAAAACATCCGCTATTACAAACCAGCCAACAGATACCTTGAACTGGATGCATTTTTTCCAAAGCAAAACAAAGGGTATAGCAAAAAAATACCTGCCATCATTATCATTCATGGTGGAGGTTGGAGATCTGGGAATAAAAGCCAGCATCATTCGTTGGCGTTCAATCTTGCAACGAAAGGATACGCCTGTTTTACGCCTGAGTATCGCTTGTCAACCGAAGCACTCTATCCCGCAGCAGTAAAAGATATAAAAGCCGCCATTAAATGGGTAAAAACAAATGCTGTTAAATTTAATGTAGATACAAACAGAATTGCAGTGCTTGGTTTTTCTGCGGGCGGACAGTTAGCTGCATTCGTAGGCACTACAATTGGGAATCAAAAATTCGAACCGGTATTTGCAGCAAAGGCAAGCAGCAAAGTACACGCAATCGTTGATATTGATGGTACATTATCGTTTGTGCATCCCGAATCGGGCGAAGGCAACGACAGTAAAAAAATATCAGCGGCTACTTATTGGTTTGGCTTTCCCAAAGCAGAAAATCCTGAACTGTGGAAAGAAGCATCACCATTAACATATGCTGGAGCATCAACACCCCCAACATTGTTTATCAACAGCTCTGTTGCGAGAATGCATGCAGGACGAACTGATTATATTGAAATACTGCAAGAGCATCAAATTTATACAGAGGTAAAAGAGTTTGAAAATTCACCACATTCATTTTGCTTATTTGAACCTTGGTTTACACCCACGGTTGAATCAATTGATACATTTCTGCAAAAAGTATTTTTCCAAAAGTAGAGGTTAAGATGAAAAAGATACAATTCCTGGTTCTATTGATATTGGTTGGTACATGTGAAGTGACAGCGCAGACTTCCAACCCCCAACAATACAAATACGTATTTACAGTAGCGAAAGATGGGACTGGTGAATTCAAATACATACAGGATGCCATTGATGCCATGCGTGTGTATCCGTTAGCTACCATTACACTCTATATTAAAAATGGTGTGTACAACGAAAAGATCGAATTGCCAGCCACCAATACCGATGTAACTTTTATTGGCGAAAGTGTGGAGAAAACCATCATCAGCTTCAACGATTATTCAGGAAGAGGAAAGCATACCACTTTTACTTCGTATACTGCAAAAATTTCAGGTAATCGTTTTCATGCAGAGAATATTACGTTTACGAATAGTGCCGGTCCGGTAGGGCAGGCATTGGCGTTGTATGTAGATGCAGATAAAGCCGTTTTCAAAAATTGTAAATTTCTAGGCAACCAGGATACCATTTTTGCAGCAGGTGAAAATGCCCGCCAGTTATTTGTTGATTGTTATATCGAAGGCACAACCGATTTTATTTTTGGTCCCTCAACAGCCGTGTTTCAACATTGTACCATTCGTGCAAAATCAAATTCTTATATCACCGCTGCCAGTACCACAAAAGGAAAAAAGTTTGGATATGTATTTCTTGATTGTAAGATTATAGCCGATTCCACTGTTACAAAATTATTGTTAGGCCGGCCATGGCGTTCGTATGCACACACTGCATTTATTCGTTGTGAACTACCCAAACAAATTGCACCGGAAGGATGGAATAACTGGGGCAATCCTGCAAACGAAACAACCGTTCGTTATGTTGAATACAAATGCAGTGGCGAAGGAGCTTCTACTTCAAAACGTGTGGCCTGGAGTAAACAGTTAACGGATAAAGAAGCAAAAGAATACACACTGGAAAATATTTTCTCCAACTGCAATTCACTTGTGGAGCAGGAATCAAAATGGTTTTAGCAAAATAACAACAAGGGATTTGTATGGCCTTCGAAATAGTGAATAATTGATACGAACGGTAATCAGCAACTTTAATTCTTATTTATTTGCGAAAACGTTTGCATGAAAAGAATGCATACTTTGCCTGCGAATTAATATCTTGACCTTTCGAACGATCAACTTTCCATATGAGTCAACGTAATCAATATCTCTTTCCCTTTATTTTAGTAACCAGTTTGTTTTTTCTGTGGGCTTTTCTGCACAATATCAACCCCATTTTAATTCCGCATTTAAAAAAAGCCTGTCAGTTAACCGATACACAATCTGCGTTTGTTGATACAGCCGTGTACCTCGGTTATTTTTCCATTGCATTACCGGCAGGATGGTTCATGCATAAATACGGTTATAAAAAAGGAATTATGTTTGGGTTGCTTCTATATGGAATTGGAGCATTGCTATTTATTCCGTCGGCAAATGTTCGTGATTATTCGTTTTTTCTTGTTGCCTTATTTATCAGTGCAGCAGGTGCTACATTTTTAGAAACAGTTGCTAATCCATATATCGCTAAGTTGGGCGATGCAAAAACAGCCGCACAGCGATTGAACTTTGCACAATCATTTAATGGCGTTGGTGCATTTGTTGCTCCAATTATTGGCGGACAAATTATTTTATCAGGCGTAGAACATACAAAAGAGGAATTGCAACAAATGGATGCTGCAACACTTGCCAGCTATCTCGATGGTGAAGCAGCAACGGTAAAAATTCCGTACCTCGTTATTGGTGCGATTGTAATGATCCTGCTGGCATTGTTCTTTGTAACCAAGCTTCCGGAAATAAAAGAGGAAAATGGGAATGATGCGAAGAGTTCAAAATTTTCGTTCAATGTATTCCGGCATGCACATTTGAAATGGGCCGTTGTTGCACAGTTATTTTATGTAGGTGCACAAACCTGTGTTGGTAGTTTTTTTATACGCTTCGCCCGCTTCGCAGAAGATATGCCCGAAAAAAGAGCAGCCTTTCTCTGGGGAAGTGTTGCAATGGTAGGTTTTATGATCGGTCGTTTTTCAGGAACGTTTTTAATGCGTTACATAAAGCCGGCAAAACTGCTGGGTATTTATGCAGTGATTAATATGCTGTTGCTGAGCGTTGCTGTATTTGCCAAAGGCGATGCAGCCATTTACGCATTGATGGCCGTTCCGTTTTTTATGTCCATCATGTTCCCCACCATTTTCGCCATGGGCATTTCCAACTTGGGTGAAGAAACAAAAATCGCTTCCTCTTTTATCGTAATGTCAATTGTAGGTGGAGCTATTTTTCCATTGTTCATGGGACAAATATCAGACGCAACAGGTGGAAATATTCAGTTGGCATACATTGTTCCGATAGTTTGTTTTGCAGTGATCGGTTTGTTTGCTTATCGTTTCAGAAATCTGTTTACTGATCACACATCAACTGCACATTAACGATGAAAAGATATTGTCTGGCACTGGATTTAAAAGATGATGCAGCATTGATTGCTGAATACGAAGCGTATCATCAACAGGTATGGCCTGAAATTTTGCAAAGTATCAAAGCGTCGGGGATTGAGCATATGGATATTTACCGAACAGGTAATCGTTTATTTATGATCATGGAAGTAAATGAAAAGTTTTCATTTGAAAGCAAAGCCGCAGCTGATGCTGCCAATGAAAAAGTGCAGGAATGGGAAACACTGATGTGGAAGTATCAGCAGGCATTACCCGGCAGTAAGCCCGGTGAGAAATGGAGATTAATGAACAATATATTTTCAATGTAACAATGTTTAGTTTAAACAATAAGATCGCAATTATTACCGGTGCCGGCAGTGGTATTGGAAAAGCAACAGCCAAACTGTTTGCAAGGCAGGGAGCTGCTGTGTATATTCTTGACTTTGATGAAACGTCGGCACTGGAAACAGTAAATGAAATTACAGCCGATGGTGGCAACTGTGCTGCTGTAAAAGTTGATGTGAGCAATCAACAGGAAGTAAAAACCATCATCGATACCATTGCAGTGGCGAATGGAAAAATTGATATTCTGTTCAACAATGCCGGTGTTGCACATGTAGGCAATATCGAATCCACTTCCGAGCAGGACTTTACACGTTTGTTCAATGTAAATGTAAAAGGTGTGTACAACTGTATGCAGGCAGCCATCCCACACATGAAAGCGAAGGGCGGTTGTATTTTGAACATGGCTTCCGTTGCTTCTTCAGTTGGTATTCCTGACCGGTTTGCTTACTCCATGACAAAGGGAGCGGTTGTAGCTATGACCTTGTCTACTGCAAAAGATTATCTCAACGCAGGAATTCGTTGTAACTGTATTTCGCCTGCAAGAGTGCATACGCCATTTGTTGATGGATTCCTCAATAAAAATTATCCGGGGAAAGAGAAAGAGATGTTTGAGAAGTTATCAAAGAGTCAACCAATCGGTCGCATGGGTGAACCTGATGAAATTGCTCACCTGGCATTGTATCTCTGCAGCGACGAAGCATCCTTCATCACCGGATGTGATTACCCGATCGATGGTGGATTTATTAAACTGAATAATTGATGTACTGCTTAATTGTGTAATGTATTATTAACTATAAAAATAAAATGATCTTACCGCTGATGGGGCTGTGCCAGGATGGCCTCCCCAAAAGGGGGAGGTCGGGAGGGGGTTATGAAACTGATTCGCTTTGGTGAAGCCGGCAACGAAAAGCCCGGCGTTTGTATTAACCAGGAATACTTTGATGTTTCCGGCTTTGTAAAAGATTATGATGAAACGTTTTTTGCTACCGATGGTGTTGCAAATCTTTCAGCAATTATTGAACAGAATAAAATTGCGTTACCAAAAGTGGCAACTGATGTACGCTTAGGTGCACCCGTTGCCCGTCCGTCGAAAATTATTTGCATTGGATTGAATTATGCCGATCATGCAAAAGAAACCAATGCAACGCCACCAACTGAGCCGGTGATTTTTATGAAAGCTACAACGGCCATCTGCGGACCGTTTGATGAAGTAGTGATTCCTAAAAATTCAGAGAAGACGGATTGGGAAGTAGAGCTGGCAGTGATCATTGGCAAAAAAGCAAGTTATGTGAGTGAAGCCGATGCAATGGACTATGTAGCCGGTTATTGTTTGCATAACGATATCAGCGAACGTGCTTTTCAATTGGAAAGAGGTGGCACCTGGGATAAAGGAAAAGGTTGTGATACGTTTGCGCCATTGGGTCCATGGTTTGTTACAAAAGATGAAATTGCTGATGTAGATAATCTAAAATTGTGGTTGAAAGTAAATGGCAAGCAGATGCAGAACGGCACAACGGCCAATCTCATTTTCAATGTGCCGTTTGTTGTTGCTTATGTCAGTCAGTTTATGACCTTGTTGCCCGGCGATATTATTTCAACCGGCACACCGGCTGGTGTTGGGTTAGGATTCAATCCACCAGTGTATTTAAAACCGGGCGATGTAATGGAACTGGGTATTGATGGATTGGGTGAATCAAAACAAACATGCGTGGCATATGCGGGTTGATACACATGTACATTTTTGGGAGTACGATCAACAGCGTGATAGCTGGATGGAAAGTATGCCTGTGTTGCAACAGAACTATCTGCCGCAAACAATTGCTGATACACTTGCTGAAAATAAGATTGATGCATGTGTGGCCGTACAGGCCAGTCAATCGGAAGAAGAGACAATGTTTTTAGTTGATCTGGCAAACAAAAATCCATTCATTAAAGGAGTTGTTGGCTGGATCGACCTGCAACATGAAAACATTGAAGAACGGCTCCAACATTTTTCACAATATCCCATCATCAAAGGATGGCGGCATGTAGTGCAAGGCGAGCCAAACGATTTTTTATTACGACCCAACTTTCAACGGGGCATTAAAGCATTACAAGCATTTGGCTACACCTACGATATACTGATCTATCATCATCAACTGCAACCAGCTATTGAATTTGTATCGAAGTTTCCCGATCAGCCATTTGTAATTGATCATTGTGCGAAACCGGCCATTGCCAATCAGCAAATACAGGATTGGAAAAAACAGATGCAGGAAATTGCAAAAGCGCCGAATGTGCATTGCAAACTGTCGGGCCTGTTAACGGAAGCCAAGTGGAACGAATGGACAGAAGCTGATATTACTCCTTATCTCGATGTAGTGTTTGAGGCATTTGGTGTTGATCGTTTATTATTTGGAAGTGACTGGCCGGTAGTATTAGTGGCTGGTGGTTATGCAAAGTGGAAAACGTTAGTTGAAAATTATATGTCGGGCTTTAGCGAAACCGATAAAGCAAAAGTGTTTGGCGATAACGCTGTTCGCTTTTATCATTTATAGAATTTGAAATAACAACATTATGGATCTGCAATTGAATAACAAAGTGATCATTGTGTCGGGTGGTGCCAAAGGAATTGGTGAAGGCATTGTAAAAGTACTTGCCGCAGAGGGAGCAATTCCTGTGATCATTGGACGGAGTGAAGAAGACAATCTTGTAACAGTAAAAGCAGTTGAAGCAGCCGGAGGCAAGTGTTTCCAGGTAAAAGCTGAACTTACAAATCCTGATGAATGCAAACATGCAGTTGATACAATCATCAAACAATTCAATCGCATTGACGGACTGGTGAATAATGCAGGTGTAAACGATGGTGTGGGATTGGAAAGTGGTAACTATGAAGCATTCATTGCATCACTGCATAAAAATCTCATCCATTATTATTTACTGGCACATCATGCATTACCTGAGTTGAAGAAAACAAAAGGTGCGATTGTAAACATTACATCCAAAACGGCGGATACCGGACAAGGTAACACTTCTGCTTATGCAGCCAGTAATGGCGGCCGTAATGCATTAACAAGAGAATGGGCGGTTGAATTATTGAAGTATGGTATTCGTGTAAATGCAGTGGTAGTAGCAGAATGTTTTACGCCGTTGTATGCACGCTGGATCGAAACCTTGCCCAACCCGCAGGAAAAATTAAAAGAGATCGAGTCAAAAATTCCATTGGAGAATAGAATGACCACTGCGGAAGAAATTGCAAATGCAGTTGCGTTTTTATTATCGGCACGGTCGAGTCATACAACCGGTCAGCTGATATATGTGGATGGTGGTTATGTGCATCTCGACCGGGCATTGGCAAATGCCTGATCTTTTTTAAATGGCAGCAACGCTTACTTCATTCTTACCGTCTGAATAGTTTGAATGCTTTTTTTGATTTTGTTACAACTTTACTGAACAGACAACATGAAAAAAATTGGTTTTACAATAGCAGCAATGTTTCTTTCGATAGTATTGCTGGCACAAACTGAAATGCCATTGTATAATGGCACTGTTCCCAATTCAAAACCTGCTCCCAACAAAGAAAGTTCGGTAACAGGGAATAACGTAACCCGCATTTCAAAAGTGAGTGTGCCAACACTTACTGTTTACAAACCGGCTAACCCCAATGGCATGTCGGTGATTATTTGTCCCGGTGGTGGTTATGCTATTCTGGCATTTGATAAAGAAGGAACACGTGTGGCAGAAGAAATGAACAAGTGGGGCATCACTGCATTTGTGTTAAAATACAGATTGCCCGATGATACAACGAATATCGATCGCAGCATTGCACCGTTGATGGATGCACAACAGGCCATTCGCCTGGTACGCAGTAAAGCATCCGAATGGGGATTGAAAAAAGATAAGATCGGCATCATGGGTTTTTCAGCAGGCGGGCATTTAGCTTCAACCGCTGCAACACATTTCAGCAGTAATGCAGATGCAACAAACAACGATACAACTTCTGTTCGTCCGGATTTTGCAATCTTAATTTATCCAGTCATCAGCTTTGATAGTACCATTACACACAAAGGATCCAGAAACAATTTAGTTGGTGCAACTGCATCAACAGAACAAATAAAATTGTATTCAAACGAATTGCAGGTAACAGCAAAAACACCTCCTTCTTTTTTAGTACATGCGGGCGATGATGCTGCGGTACCTGTTGAGAACAGTATCCGTTATTATCAGTCATGTATCAAATACAAAGTGCCAGTTGAAATGCATCTCTATCCAAAAGGTGGACATGGTTTTGGCATGTATAATAAAACAACAACTGATAACTGGATGGAGCGATTGAGAAACTGGATAAATGGATTATAATGAAAAATAAAAACTCTGTTTTTTATTCCCCACAAATTAGCAACGTTGGCAACACCCCTTTAGGGGATGGGGGCATCAATACAGCAATCTGTTCTTTCGGCATGAGTGGCTGGGTGTTTCATGCACCATTCATCAGCACACATCCCGGTTTTACTTTTTATGGCGTGTGGGAGCGTACAAAAAACCTGGCGCAGGAAAAATATCCATCGGTGAAAACGTTCCGCACACTGGAAGAAATGCTGGCTGATGAAAATGTGGAGTTAGTGGTGGTAAACACACCCAACATCACACATTACGAGTATGCAAAAAAAGCGTTGCTGGCCGGCAAACATGTGGTGTGCGAAAAACCATTTACGGTTGAAGTAAGTGAAGCAGAAGAATTGATCGCTATCGCAAAGGAAAAAAATGTAAAACTCTCGGTGTTTCAAAACCGCAGATACGACAGCGATTATAAAACCATCAAATCCGTTCTTGATCAAAAACTCCTGGGCAATATTGTTGAAGCTGAATTTCATTTCGACAGGTATAAGCAAGAGGTGAGTCCCAAGTCGCATAAAGAAATAGCGATGAAAGGCACCGGTGCGTTGTATGATTTGGGCTCACACCTTATCGATCAGGCATTGCAGCTGTTTGGAAAACCAACCGCTGTGTTTGCCGACATCGCCATCATGCGACCTGTATCGCAGGTGGATGATTATTTTGAAGTGCTGTTGTATTATCCTTCAACGAGAGTGCGCATTAAAGGAAGTTACCAGGTACGTGAAGCATTGCCCGGCTATATTATACATGGCAGCAAAGGTTCATTCATCAAACCAAAGACTGATATGCAGGAAGCTCAACTGCAGGCGCACATGTTGCCTACAGATGAAGCGTATGGTATTGAACCGGAAAGTGAAAACGGGTTGTTGCATACAGAAGTAGATGGGAAAATTATACATGAAAAAATTCCCTCACAAAAAGGAAACTATACAGGTTATTACGAAGGTATTTACCAGGCTATTCGAAACAATGCGCCTTTGCCGGTAACAGCTGAACAGGGAACAGATGTGATCCGCATTATTGAAGCAGCTTTCAAAAGCAACAATGAAAAACGAGTAATTCAGCTATGAAGAAATTATTGACAATAGGGTTCGTTACAATTTGCATGTATGCAAGTGCACAACAGGTTTCAAACGTATGGGTAAGCGATCAGAAAAATGGTACTTATAAAAACCCGGTGATCGATGCCGATTACAGTGATCCCGATGCAATTCGTGTGGGTGATGATTTTTATACGATCTCCTCATCCTTCAATCATGTTCCCGGTTTGCCAATTTTGCATTCGAAAGATTTAGTGAACTGGAAATTGATCGGTCATGCATTGAAACGTCAACCACCATTCGATCATTTTTCTGCAGTGCAACATGGTGGTGGTGTATGGGCACCATCTATCCGTTATTACAACAACGAATTTTATATCTACTATCCCGATCCTGATTTTGGTATTTATCTCACCAAAGCAAAAAACATAAGTGGTCCATGGAGTGAACCCATTCTTGTGGAAGCAGGTAAAGGTTTGATCGATCCTTGTCCGTTGTGGGATACTGATGGTAAAGTATATCTCACACATGCATATGCCGGAAGCCGTGCGGGTTTCAAATCCATCATTGTTGTAAAAGAACTCAACAAAGAAGGTACAAAAGTAATTGGCGATCCGGTGCTGGTCTTTGATGGACATGCCACAGACCCCACACTTGAAGGACCGAAGTTTTACAAACGCAATGGTTACTATTACATCTTCGCACCGGCAGGTGGTGTAAGCACTGGTTGGCAATTGGTGTTGCGTTCAAAAAATGTATATGGTCCTTACGAAAGGAAAGTAGTGATGGATCAGGGCTCATCGCCTGTAAACGGTCCGCACCAAGGTGCGTGGGTAAACACACAAACTGGTGAAGACTGGTTCCTGCATTTTCAGGATAAAGAAGCGTATGGTCGAGTGGTGCATCTGCAACCGATGCGTTGGAAAAATGATTGGCCGGTGATTGGTGTTGATAAAGATGGAGATGGGAAAGGTGAACCGGTAATGATTTACAAAAAACCAAACGTTGGCAAAACCTATCCGGTTGCTACAGTTGTTGATAGCGACGAATTCAATTCACCGAAACTTGGTTTGCAATGGCAATGGCAGGCAAATCCACAACAAGGCTGGGCATTTCCGACAGCAGAAGGTCTGTTGCGCATGTTCTCTGCATTCTTACCGGATTCTGTAAAATCACCGTGGGATTATCCCAACTTACTGGCACAAAAATTCCCGACAGAAGAATTTACTGCCACTGCAAAAATTGCCTTTCAGCCCAAACATGAAAAAGAGCGGTTTGCTTTGATGGTGCATGGCGCCAGTTATGCCTACATCGCTGTGGAAAAGCGAGCCGATGGTAACTACATCAGCTTTGTAAAATGTGTGGATGCCGATCGGAAAGGAAAAGAAACAGTGCAGGATGGTGAAAAACTAAAGAGTAAGGATATTTATTTCCGTGTGCAGGTACGCAAAAATGCGGTATGTACATTCAGTTACAGCGAGGATGGAACAATTTTTAAAACCATTGGTGACGCATTAACCGCAAAGCCGGGCCGATGGGTGGGTGCCAAAGTTGGTTTTTTCTTCAACCGCAGTAACAAAACAAACGATGCGGGTGTAACGGATATTGATTGGTTTCGCATTGAAAAGTAACGATTCATAAAAACTTATAATTGCCATATATGGAACGTAGATCATTTGTAAAATTCACTGCAGCAGCAGGCGCCTCTTTAATGCTGCATCCCTTTACATCCATTGCAGCTGGTTCTGCTGTGAAACTAAAACTCGCTCTCGTTGGTACAGGTGTACGTGGCCTTGGTTTGTGGGGCAAACAAATTGTAACGCAGTTTAAAGATGCCTGCGAGTTTGTAGGCTTGTGCGATATCAATCCCGGCCGGCTTGCTTATGGCAAAGAGTACATGGGCGTAAGCTGTCCTACGTTTGTAAACGTAGATCATATGCTGAAGCAGATCAAAGCCGATTATATAATTGTAACAACGGTTGACTCTACACACGATGAAATCATTGTAAAAGCCTTACACGCAGGTTTTAATGTAATTACTGAAAAACCAATGACCACCGACGAGGATAAGTGTCGGAAAATTTTAGAAGCAGAAAAAAAATCGGGTAAGAAAGTGACGGTAGCGTTCAACTACCGTCACAGTGTACACGCCATGCAGTTGAAAGAATTACTTGCAGCGAACCGTGTTGGAAAAATCACCTCGGTTGATTTTAACTGGTACCTCAATGTACATCATGGTTCCGATTATTTCCGACGCTGGCATGGACGCATGGCAAAAGGGGGATCGTTATGGGTACACAAAGCAACCCATCATTTCGATTTATTGAACTGGTGGTTGAATTCCGAACCGGTGGAAGTAAATGCATACGGTTCATTGGAGCATTATGGGAAAAACAACGAGTTCCGTGGCACCAAATGCCGTGGCTGCGAACACAAACCCAAGTGCAAATTCTATTGGGACATTACAGCGAATAAACACAATGTAAACCTGTACGTGAATAATGAACAGCACGATGGTTATATCCGTGATGGTTGTGTGTGGAGCAATGAGATTGATATTTATGATAAAATGAGTGCACAGATCATTTATGCCAACGGTGTAACAGTAAACTATTCGCTTACCACTTATTCACCATACGAAGGATGGCAAATTGCATTCAACGGAATGAAGGGACGCATTGAAACATGGGAGGATATTCCTTATCTGCAAAAAACAAAAGTGGATGAAGCAAAACGTCATGCCATTGAAATGAGCAATGCCGATGATGCCATTGCAGGTGAAGTACAGGAAATTCTTGCATGGGATAATTTTGGCAAAGATTACGAAGTGTACACTACACCAAAGATCCGTGGCGGACATGGTGGTGGCGATATCCGTATGCAAAAGCGAATGTTTACCAATACAAATGATAATCCACACCATGTAATGGCGGGTACAAGAGAAGGTGCCATGAGTATTCTCATTGGTATTGCAGCACGCAAAAGCATTCAGTTGAAACGTCCTGTAAAAATCAGTGAATTAACCGATCTGGTGCCAATGGTAAACAGGTTTTAAAATAAACATATAATGAAGAAATCATTTCTGTCGGTTGTTGTTTTTGTATTCATCAGCACAACACTCTCCGCACAAAGCAAACAGGAAATGGCTGTTGCCAATGCAGTGGAACAACTGCGTAAGGCAATGATCAGTGGCGAACGTGCAGCATTGGAAGCTATTGCTGCCGGTCAGCTCAGTTATGGACATTCGAGTGGGTTGATTGAAACAAAGACGCAGTTTGTAGAAAAAATTGCCAACGGACAATCAGATTTTGTATCGATCGAGCATCGAAACCAAACAATCAGCATCAGCAAAAACACAGCAATTGTAAGGCACGAACTTCACGCTGTTACGAATGATAATAACCGACCGGGCGAAGTACATCTTAAAATTCTGCTGATCTGGCAAAAGCAGGGTAAAGAATGGAAATTGTTGGCACGACAGGCAGTTAAAATCACCCCATAAAACAGACAAACGTAACCCTTCACCGGGTATTCAACCAGTAATTTTATCTGGTTGATTTTGAATCATTTTTACGCAACTGTTCCCGATAACGATTGCGTAAATAAATCCCTGTTTTTCCTTGAATATGCTGGCACATAAGGGTAAAATTGTACACTCGAAACCTGCGCCAATTCTATTCTTTAACGATTCAACATTGTCATGAAAAAAATTAGTCTGATACTTTCTTTTGTTCTTATTGTTTTCGCAGCGTTTGCGCAGTTCAATGCAAAAATGCCGGTGGTGATTGCCCCCAAGTTCAAAAAAGATACGGTTAACATTAAAAAATTTGGCGCTGTTCCCGATGGCAATACACTCAACACAAAAGCCATCAACAATGCCATTGATGCGATCAACAAAAAAGGCGGCGGTGTGGTATTGGTTCCTTCGGGTTTGTGGTTAACGGGCCCGGTAGTATTAAAAAGCAATGTCAATCTTCATTTGGCTGCCGGTGCTACTTTGCTGTTTACAGATGATAAATCGCAATACCCATTGGTAAAAGCGAATTACGAAGGCTTACCGCAAATGCGTAATCAATCGCCCATTTCTGCAACAGGTGTAACAAATATTGCTATTACCGGTAAAGGAATTATTGATGGCAATGGTGATGTTTGGCGTGCAGTAAAAAGTGATAAGCTTACAGCCAGTCAGTGGAAGAAAAAAGTTGCATCGGGTGGTGTGTTGAGCGATGATAAAAAAACATGGTATCCATCTGAAGCATTTATGAATGCAAGTAAAGGGCCTGCCAATCCCGGTGAAATAAAGCCCGACAGAGATGCGGCTTACTACGAAAGCATTAAAGATTTCTTACGTCCCAACATGGTGTTGCTCACCAATTGCAAATACATTTTACTGGAAGGAGTAACCTTCCAAAATTCAGCAGCCTGGTGTTTACATCCGTTGATGAGTGAGCATTTAACGGTTCGCAACATCTTCGTAAAAAATCCCTGGTATGCACAAAATGGTGATGGCATTGATGTAGAAAGCTGCAGTAATGTACTCATCGAAAATTCAATATTTGATGTGGGTGATGATGCATTGTGCATGAAAAGTGGCAGAGATGCAGAAGGACGCAAACGTGGAATGCCTACACAGAATGTGATCATTCGTGGTTGCACGGTGTATGCATCGCATGGAGGTTTTGTAATTGGGAGCGAAATGAGTGGTGGAGCAAGAAATATGTACATCAGCAATTGCACTTTCATTGGTACCGATATTGGTTTGCGGTTTAAAACAACTCGGGGCCGTGGCGGCGTGGTGGAAAACATTTTCATCAAAGACATCTACATGAAAGATATTCCGGGCGAAGCCATTTTGTTTGATATGTATTATATGGCGAAAGATCCCGTTGCATTGGCAGGTGAAAAAAGGGAACTCCCGAAAGTGGAATTTAAAACGGTAGATGAAACAACACCGGTATTCAAAAATTTTCATATCAGCAATGTGTATTGCAATGGTGCTGCTAAAGGCGTTTTTGTAAGAGGGCTTCCCGAAATGCACATCAAGGATATTGTGTTTGAAAATATGGTGTTACAGGCCGATAAAGGAATTGATATACAGGAAGCAAGCGGACTGAGTTTTAAAAACATACAGGTAATCTCTGCTGAAACTAAACCGGTGATCGATATCCTGAACAGCGATAAACTTTCCTTCGATAAGATCACCTACAAGGATGGAAGTGAAGTGTTGTTCCGGATCAGTGGCGACAGGAGTAAAACCATCAGCATTAAAAATACAAGTGCTGCTGCAGCAAAAGAAAAACTGCTTCTTGAATTTGGAGCCGATGCAAAAGAAGTGAAATGGTAAGTGATACGCTCTGCGTTAATTGAACAAGCTATATAAAAAAGAAACATGAAGAAACTGATCATTCTTGTATTACTGGCAACTACGTTACAGTCAACCGCACAGGTAAAATACAGCGAAAAGGTTGCAGCTACAGTTGATAAAATCTGGCCCGACAGTTTACCTATCGGCAGCCGCACTAAATGGAGTTATGATATGGGTGTGGTGTTGAAAGGTTTGGAAAGCCTGTGGATGCGTACGGGTAATGTAGCGTATTACAATTCCATCAAAAACCGCATGGATTATTTTGTGCAGCCCGATGGAAGTATCAAAGGATATGAGCTGGAAGAATACAACATCGATCATGTAAACAACGGTAAGCTGGTGTTAATGCTGTACCGCATTACCGGGCAAGAAAAATACAAGAAAGCAGCCGATCATTTACGCAGCCAGTTGCGTACACACCCACGCACAAACGAAGGCGGTTTCTGGCATAAGAAAATTTACACCTGGCAAATGTGGCTCGATGGTTTGTACATGGGTGCGCCGTTTTATGCAGAGTATGCAATGCTCTTTCATGAAGACACTGCCTTTAATGATATTGCCAACCAGTTTATCTGGATGGAGAAACATGCACGTGATCCGAAAACAGGATTGCTTTACCATGCATGGGACGAAAGCAAACAGCAGCAATGGGCCAATAAACAAACCGGCACGTCACCACATTTTTGGGCAAGAGCAATGGGTTGGTATGCAGATGCCTTGGTTGATGCACTGGATTATTTCCCGGCTGATCATCCAAAGCGGAAAGACCTCATTGGTATTCTCAACCGTTTGGTAAACGCTATCGAAAAACAACAAGATCCAACAACAGGTTTGTGGTACGATGTAATGAATTACAATGGTCCCGGTAAAGAGAAAAATTATTTTGAAGCATCAGCTTCATCACAATTTGTATATGCAGTGGCGAAAGGAGTACGCAAAGGTTATTTACCTGCCGCAAAACTGGCCATTGCAAAAAAAGGTTACGCAGGAATTGTAAAGCGTTTCATTAAAGAAGAAAATGGACAAACCAATTTGCATGGTACGGTAAAAGTATCAGGACTTGGTGGCAAGCCTTACCGTGATGGAAGTTTTGAATATTACATGAGTGAAGACGTCATCGTTAACGATGCAAAAGGTGTTGGTGCGTTTTTATTAGCAGCAGGTGAAATGGAGCAGTTGCCTACACAGCATATTGGTAAAGGAAAAACAGTGGTGCTCGACCGTTGGTTCAACAGTGAGAAGAAGAAAGATGCAGGCGGCGAAATGAATTACTGGCATTATACATGGGAAGAAAGAAGTCATGGTGGTTATTATACATGGGGAACAATTTTTGAACGCTATGGTGCTACCATCAAATCGCTGGATGTTGCGCCATCTGCAAGCAACCTCAGCAAAGCATCCGTGTATATCATTGTTGATCCCGATCATGTACGGGATAACCCCAACCCGAATTATGTTTCAGCAACTGATGTAACAGCTATCAGCAATTGGGTAAAAGCAGGCGGTGTATTGATCTTATTGGCAAACGATAGTAACAACTGCGATCTGAAACATTTCAACCTGTTAGCCAACAAATTCGGCGTTACGTTTACCGATAACAGTTTGAACATGGTGAAGAACGATAACTATGTGCAGGGTGAAGTGTTGCCGGGTGTGAATAATCCAGTATTCAAAACAACAAAAAAGATGTTCCTGAAAGAGATCAGCGAACTGAAGGTGAAAGCGCCTGCAAAAACCATTGTAACAAAGGAAAATGCAGCCATCATTGCAGTAGCGAAGTATGGTAAAGGAACAGTGTTGGCAGTTGGTGATCCCTGGGTGTACAACGAGTATATCGACAACCGGAAATTATTACCGGCCGATTTTGAAAATTATAAAGCAGCCGAAGATCTTGCCAAGTGGCTGCTGCAAACAGCAACGAAAAAGTGACGGCAGCGCTACGATATGGATGGATGGGTTTGATGTTCCTTTGTTGTGTAACAACACAGGCGCAGAAGAAGATTATTGTAGATGCAAAAGGTAAAGGCGAGTACAAAACAATACAAGGTGCGATTAACAGTTTAAGTGATTCGGCTGCAACAGCCCGGATCATTTTTATTAAGAGGGGTGTTTACAAAGAGAAACTCTACATCGAAAAGCACAACATCATTTTCGAAGGTGAAGACAGGGCTTCAACGATTATTACTGCTGCTATTGCAAGAGATGAATGGCGTTGCGAACACAATGATGATTGGGGCGTAGCAACGATGAATGTGAGCGGCAACGATATCACCCTTAAAAATTTAACCATCACCAACAGTTATGGTTTTGATCAGGTAGAACCAAGAATGGTTCACTGCCCCATTGATACTGTCAACAAATACAAGAAGATCACAAAAGATGGGCATCAAATGGCACTGCGTACCATGCATTGCACTCGGTTGAAAGCCATCAACTGCCATTTCAAAGCGTATGCAGGCGATACAGTTAGCCCATGGGAAGTGGAGAATGGCATGTGGTATTTTAAAGATTGTGTGATGGAGGGTGGTGTTGATTTTTATTGTCCACGTGGCTGGGCCTTTGCGGAAAACTGCGAGTTTATTGCACATACCGGCAGCGCTGCTATTTGGCATGATGGCTCACGACACGAAGATTCAAAAACGGTATTGTTGAATTGTACGTTCAAAGGGTATGACGGATTTATGTTGGGCCGTTACCATCGTGATGCACAGTTTTATCTCATCAACTGTGTGTTTGCAGATAACATGAAAGATGCTCCCATCTATCGTGTGGCAACAACCAACAACATACAATGGGGAGAACGGATCTACTATTACAATTGTAAACGGAATGCAGGCGATTATACATGGTTCAATAACAATATCAGCAAAGCGTTGGCCGATGGCATCAACGCTAAATGGGTGTTTGGTGAACGATGGAATCCCTGATCAACTGAACAGAGTGATGTATAAAAACGGCTACATCATATCTGTTCAATAAAATTTTAAAGAGTAAGTAAGATGCAATTATCGAAACAAACATTATCACAACTTAACGGCGTAGTGCAATCAACACCTGCGGAAGCGCTGTTTACGCTACCTGAAAAAGTACTGCAGTTTGGAACAGGCGTACTGTTACGAGGTCTGCCGGATTATTATATTGACAAAGCCAACAAGCAAGGACTGTTCAACGGCAGAGTGGTGGTTGTAAAATCAACTGACAGCGGCGATACGGACGGATACAGTGTACAGGATGGATTATTTACACATTGTATAAAAGGTATCCGTCAGCAAAAAATGACGGAAGAGTACATCATCAATGCATCGATCAGCCGTGTTCTTTCGGCGAAATCGCAATGGCAGCAGATATTAGACTGCGCATCGAACCCTGTAATGGAAGTTGTTATTTCTAATACAACGGAAGTAGGAATTGTGTTGGTGGAAGATGATAAAATAACAGGCACGCCACCGGTTTCGTTTCCCGGGAAACTGCTAGCGTTTTTGCATGAACGCTACAAAGCATTCAACGGCGATGTTACCAAAGGAATGGTAATTGTTCCAACTGAACTCATAACAGATAATGGAACCAAGTTGCAGTCGATCATTATGGAACTGGCGCATTTAAATAATGCTGATTATGCATTTATTGACTGGCTCGAAAATGCAAACTGTTTTTGTAATTCACTTGTTGACCGGATTGTGCCCGGTAAACTTCCTTCATCGCAGCAAAAAGAAACGGAAGCAAAGCTGGGGTATACAGATGAGTTGATGATCATGAGCGAACCATACAGTTTGTGGGCCATTGAAGCAGCCAATCCAAAAGTAAAAGACGTACTAACGTTTGCTGAAGCAGATAAGGGAATTGTTATTACAAATGACATCAACAAACAACGGGAATTAAAACTTCGTTTATTAAACGGAACACATACCTTTTCCTGCGGCATTGCTTTTCTTGCAGGCTTTGAAACCGTAAAAGAAGCGATGGCAGATAAGGCTTTCGGCTTGTACGTGTATGATCTGATGCATCATGAAATTGCACCATGCGTAAGCAACGAAAAAATTTCTGTACTGGAAGCAAGAGAGTTTTCCGGAAACGTTCTCGATCGGTTTCGCAACCCGTTCATTGATCATAAATGGATCAGTATTACATTAAATTATTCGCACAAAATGCGAATGCGTAACATACCTTTACTGCTCCGGCATTTTGAACAGGATCTGTATGTTCCCGGCTCAATGGCATTGGGATTTGCCGCTTACCTTTTATTTATGAAATGTGAACCGAGTGAAAGCGGCACCTATTATGGAGAGGCTAACGGTGTAGCATACCCGGTACAGGATGAACATGCCGGTTACTTCCACCAGTTATGGAAAAAAACAAAACCAACAGATGTGGCAAAAGCTGCTTTGAGCAATACACAACTGTGGGGAACAGATCTTACAACATTAACCGGCTTTGCATATGCTGTGCAATCGTATTTAAACAGTATGATGGAGCAGGGAGTTGCAGCCACAGTAAAAGAATATCAAACCAGCAGAGATAAAGTAGAGAGTAATGAAGCATAAAGTTTTAAAAGTACATCCAACGGACAATGTGATTGTTGCATTGACCAATTTGAAGAAAGGAGAAATCATTTCCTTCGGTGGAAATGAATATGTATTGCAGGATAATATTGATGCGAAGCATAAATTTTTTGAACATGATATGCAGGCAGGTGATGAGGTGATCATGTATGGTGTGTTGGTTGGCAAAGCACAAACTGCAATACCGCAAGGCGGGTTGATGACCACTGCCAACGTAAAACATGCAGCACAGCCATTCTCTTACAGACCATCACACTACCAATGGCAGGCGCCCGATGTATCAAAATTTCAGGGACGAACATTTAATGGCTATCATCGCAGCGATGGACGTGTGGGTACTGCCAACTACTGGCTGTTTATTCCAACTGTTTTTTGCGAGAACAGAAACCTGGATGTAATTCGTGAAGCCATGCATAACGAATTAGGTTATGCAGTAACGGAAAAATATAAATCGTATACAAAATCATTGCTGGAAGCGTATAAAAAAGGAGAAGACTTACAATCGCTGAGTCTCACTCCTCCCCCTTCGGGGGAGGCTGGGAAGGGGCTTCGTCCATTTAAAAATGTAGATGGTATTAAGTTTTTGAATCATCAAGGAGGTTGTGGCGGTATTCGTCAGGATGCAGCTGTGTTGAGTAAATTATTAGCAGCTTATGCCGATCATCCAAATGTGGGTGGTGTAACCGTGTTGAGTTTAGGTTGCCAGAATTTGCAGGTTCAGGATTTTAAGAATGATCTGAAGCAACATAATCCCAATTTCGATAAGCCGATTTATGTTTTTGAACAACAGCAATCGCAAAGCGAAGAGCAATTAATTGCTGAAGCAATACGTAAAACATTTGAAGGATTGATCGAGATCAACAAATTGGAGCGACAACCTGCATCACTCGATAAACTTTGTATTGGTGTGAAGTGTGGTGGCAGCGATGGATTCAGCGGTATCTCAGCAAATCCAGCTGTTGGTTATACATCTGATCTTGTTGTAGCATTGGGAGGTAAAATTTTATTAGCTGAATTTCCGGAGTTGTGTGGCGTTGAGCAGGAACTCATCGATCGTACAAAAGAAAAAGAAAGTGCAGAGAAGTTCATTCATTTAATGACAGCGTATAACGATCAGGCTGTAAAAGTTGGTTCAGGTTTTCACATGAATCCTTCGCCCGGTAATATTAAAGATGGATTAATAACCGATGCAATTAAAAGTGCAGGTGCTGCCAAGAAAGGCGGCACTTCTCCAGTGGTGGATGTATTGGATTATACGGAACCTGCTACAAAACCGGGCTTGAGTTTGGTATGCACGCCGGGTAACGATGTGGAAGCAACAACAGGCAAAGCGGCAAGTGGCGCTACATTGATCCTATTCACAACAGGCTTGGGTACACCAACAGGCAATCCCGTTTGTCCTACTATTAAAGTTTCAACCAACAGTAATCTCACCAAACGCATGAACGATATCATTGATATTGATTGCGGCCCGGTGATTGAAGGTGAAAAGACAATTGAAGAAATGGGTGAAGCTATTCTTGAATATTGTATTAAAGCAGCAAGTGGAGAGGTAACACCAAAAGCTGTGTTGCTGAACCAGGATGATTTCATTCCATGGAAACGTGGCGTGAGTCTGTAAGTACGAGTTACGAAGTGATAGGTACGCACATCAAACGTCCTCGTTGGACGAATACCAGACAGAAAATAAAAATGAACGCATCAATTTTTTGAAATGAAAAAGTTCTTAGACGACAATTTTTTGTTGCACAATAAAACAGCCGAGCAACTCTATCATGAGTATGCGAAGCAAATGCCCATTATTGATTATCACAATCACCTGCTTCCCGACCAGGTGGCGAACAATATCAATTTCGAGAACCTGACGCAGGTGTGGTTGTATGGCGATCATTACAAATGGAGAGCTATGCGTACCAACGGTATCAATGAAAAATTTATTACCGGTAACGCCAACGATTGGGAAAAGTTTGAACAATGGGCAGCTACTGTTCCTTACACGTTGCGTAATCCATTGTATCACTGGACACACCTGGAATTGCAACGCTACTTCAACATTCACGAAGTATTGAATGCAAACAGTGCCAAACCTATTTATGATGATGCTACGGCTCAATTGCAACATGCATCGCATAGTGTACAAGGATTGTTGCAACAGATGAATGTGAAATTGATCTGCACTACCGATGATCCGGTGGATGATCTCAAATATCACCAGCAACACCGGGCACAAGGCGGCTTCACCAAAATGAATCCTGCTTTCCGTCCGGATAAAGCAATGAATGTAGATGATACCATCAGCTTCAACAACTATCTCACCTTATTGGAAAAAGCGGCTGATACTTCCATCAGCACCTTCAACGATTATTTAGCGGCGTTGAAAAAGCGTCATGATTATTTTGCAGCGAATGGTTGTGCAGTATCGGATCATGGACTGGAAGAGATCTATGCAGAAGATTATACCCAAACAGAGATCGTTGGTATTTTTGCTCAAGTGCGCAGTGGAGGTAATTTATCATTGGAAGAAAAGAAAAAGTTTAAGAGCGCCATGCTGGTGATCTTTGCTGAATGGGATCATGAAAAAGGATGGGTACAACAATACCATCTCGGTGCATTGCGGAACAACAACAGCCGCATGTTGCAACAGTTGGGTCCTGATACAGGCTGGGACAGCATCGGCGATTTCTCTCAGGCAAGAGCTTTATCAAAATTCTTAAACCGGTTAGACAGTAATGATAAACTGGCAAAGACCATTATTTATAATTTGAATCCTGCCGATAATGAATTGTTTGCGACTATGATCGGTAACTTCAACGATGGTTCTGTGGCAGGTAAAGTACAATGGGGAAGTGGCTGGTGGTTCCTTGATCAGAAAGATGGCATGACCAAACAGATCAATGCACTCAGCAACATGGGTTTACTCAGTCGCTTTGTTGGTATGTTGACCGATAGCAGAAGTTTTCTTTCGTTTCCACGACACGAATATTTCCGTCGCATACTTTGTAACATGTACGGCGAAGAAGTGGAGAATGGTGAATTACCAAATGATATCGAACTAATCGGCAACACTATTCAGGATATTTGTTACAACAACGCAAAAACATATTTTAACCTGCAGTATTTAGATGCTGCTCCAACCACTGCAAACAGTATCGCATAACATAATATGAGTATAATTGATCAATTTAGTTTGAAAGGAAAAACAGCTTTGGTTACAGGATGTAACAAAGGCATAGGAAAAGCAATGGCACTTGGTTTAGCAGAAGCCGGGGCTGATATTATCGGCGTATCTGCATCACTTGAACTGAGTGGCAGTGCTGTTGAAAAAGAAGTAACAGCATTGGGTCGTTCATTCAAAGCCTACCAGGCCGACCTGTCGAGCAGGGAAAGTCTGTATGCATTTGTAACAAAAGTAAAAGCAGAGAACAGTAACATTGATATCCTCATCAACAATGCAGGAACCATTATGCGTGCTCCTGCTGCTGAGCATCCCGATGAATATTGGGATCGTGTACTCAACATCAATCTGGATGCGCCATTTTTGTTGGCAAGAGAAATTGGCAAGCATATGATTGAAAGAGGCAGCGGTAAAATTATTTTCACCTGTTCGTTACTGAGTTTTCAGGGCGGCATTAATGTGCCCGGCTATGCAGCAAGCAAAGGCGCATTGGCCAGTTTGGTGAAAGCACTCGCCAACGAATGGGGATCAAAAGGTGTCAATGTAAATGGCATTGCACCCGGTTATATTTCTACCGATAATACAGAAGCACTCCGCAACGATCCTGTACGAAGTAAATCGATTCTCGATCGTATACCGGCAGCACGTTGGGGCGAAACAGAAGATTTCAAAGGAGCAACGGTATTTCTTTCCTCCAATGCAGCGTCGTATGTGCACGGTACTATCCTCACTGTTGATGGTGGTTGGATGGGGCGTTAAGAAAAGCCGATAGGTAATAGTAATTAGTCAACAGTAATAAGAAAGTCATGGCAACAAAAAAAGCAAAGGCTCCAGCTCAGCAATTGAAAGATTATAACAGCAACACGTACATGGATGGCGATATGGAAATACGTTTTGCAGTTGGGCCGGAGGAAACAAAAAATTTCAATACACAACAGCTTATCGATAATTTTCTGGTGAAGGATCTGATGGTAGCCGATAAACTGAAGCTTGTGTATTCGCATTATGATCGTGTTATCATAGGTGGCGCAGTACCCGTTGCAAAAGCTATCACACTTTCCAATCATCCCGAATTGAGAGCAGAGTACTTTTTAGAAAGAAGAGAACTCGGCATCATAAATATTGGCGGTAAAGGAACAGTAACAGCCGATGGTAAGAAGTATAACCTTGATAAACTTTCCTGTTTGTATCTCGGCAAAGGCACACAGAAAGTAAGTTTTACTTCTGCATCAAAGAAAAATCCGGCGGTGTTTTATTTGTTGTCAGCACCTGCACATGCAACCTATCCTAATACATTGTATACAAAAGAACAGGCATCGCCTGTTGAATTGGGTGCAGCAGAAACAGCGAATAAACGTACAGTATATAAATACATTCACCTCCATGGTATCAGAAGCTGTCAGTTGGTGATGGGTTTAACGGTGCTTGCTCCCGGCAGCGTATGGAATTCGATTCCGCCGCACACACATACAAGAAGAATGGAAGTGTACCTGTACTTCGATTTACCCGAAGGTCAACGTTTGTTCCACTTCATGGGTAATCCAATGGAAACACGTCATTTGGTGATGACCAACAACGAAGCGGTGATCTCTGCTCCCTGGAGCACGCACTACGGTTGTGGTACAACCAACTACGGATTTATTTGGGGTATGGCAGGCGAAAATTTAGTGTACACAGATATGGACCCTGCTCCGGTTCCAACATTGAAATAAACGATGGGTAAAGTACTTTGCTTTGGTGAATTATTACTTCGGTTACCGCCTGCGAATGGTGGCGAATGGTTGCGTACCAACCAGATGCCTGTGTTTGTTGGTGGTGCTGAATTAAATGTTGCCACTGCATTGGCTACCTGGCAGCAACCGGTGAAGTATTGCACGGCTTTGCCAGATAATATTATTACGCATGATATTATTTCGTTTCTGCAATCAAAAAATATCGACACATCACCCATCATCTTCTCCGGCGAACGTATTGGATTGTATTATCTGAAAGAGGGCGCCGATATGAAGAGCGAGGAGAACGTATTTGACCGCAAGTATTCTGCCTTCTCCACACTTGAGATTGGTGTAGTGAATTGGGATGAGATTTTGCAGGATGTGGAATGGTTTCATTTTAGTGCAATAGCTCCTGCTGTGAGTGCAAAAGCTGCAGCACTGTGCCTTGAAGCAGTAAAAGCCGCATCGCAACGCAACATTACCATTTCAGTTGATCTCAATTACCGTTCGCTGCTGTGGAAATATGGTAAACAGCCTTGGGAAATTATGCCCGGCCTGGTGAAGTATTGCGATATGATCATGGGCAATATCTGGGCAGCAAATACATTACTGGGTGTGTTGGTGGATGAAGCATTGATTCAGCCACGCACGCAGGAAGTATTTTTAAAACATGCGACGTACACGGCACAGCAAATCTTTGAACGCTTTCCGAATTGCAAATGGGTTGCCAACACGTTTCGTTTTGATGCAGACGCAGGCAACATCCGTTACTATGCAGCGCTGAATACAAAAGAAGAGCAGGCAGTAAGCCCGGTGTTTGCAACAAATGCCATTGCAGATAAAGTAGGCAGTGGTGATTGCTTTATGGCTGGACTGATCTACGGATTAAAATCAAAACATGTATTGCAGGAGGTAATTGGTTTTGCTGCAGCGGCTGCCTTTGCCAAGCTGCACGAAAAAGGCGATTCAACAAGAAATACGATAGAACATATTCAACAGATAAAATCAAAATTTGAACTAGCTATTCAATAACTATTTAATTATTCGTTTTTAAAAACAACTGACATGTCAAAGAAAGTAGTCACCCTCGGAGAGATTATGTTGCGTTTGTCAACACCCGATTTTAAACGTTTTGTACAGGCCGATACATTTGACATCACCTATGGTGGTGGTGAAGCAAACGTTTCTGCTGCATTATGTAACTATGGTTTAAACGGAACCTTTGTTTCTAAAGTTCCCAACAATCCTATTGGTCAATCGGCCATTAACCATTTACGTCGTTATGGTGTAGATACGCAGTTTGTTGCAAGAGGTGGTGATCGTTTAGGTATTTACTTCCTCGAAACAGGTGCTTCAATGCGTGCATCACAGGTAGTGTACGATCGTGCAGGTGCATCCATTGCAGAAGTGGAAGCAAGCGAATTCGATTGGGATAAAATTTTTGATGGTGCAGATTGGTTTCATACAACAGGTATTACACCTGCATTGAGCGATAAAGCTGCTGCATTAACTGAAGCTGCATTGAAAGCTGCGAAAGCAAAAGGTATCACTACAAGTATCGACCTGAACTACCGTAAAAAATTGTGGAGTAAAGAAAAAGCACAAAAAGTAATGACGCATCTCTGCCAATGGGTGGATGTATGTATCGGTAACGAAGAAGATGCAGAAACAACACTTGGTTTTAAACCCGGTGATACAGATGTTACAAAAGGTGAATTACACCTCGATGGTTTCCAGGATATCATGAAACAAATGGTGGCGAAATTTAATTTTAAATATGTTGCTTCATCATTGAGAGAAAGCTACAGTGCAAGTGATAATGGCTGGAGCGCATTGGTATATAATGGCACAGATTTCTATCACACTAAAAAATACAATGTGCGTATTGTTGACCGTGTAGGTAGTGGTGATTCATTTGCAAGCGGTTTGATCTACGGATTAGTGACCGGCATGCCAATGAGCGAAGCGGCTGAATTTGGTGTGGCAGCAAGTGCGTTGAAACATACAATTCCCGGCGATCTTAATCATGCTACCTTAGGTGAAGTAAAAGACCTGATGAAAGGTGATGGTAGTGGAAGGGTGCAGAGATAAGCCCCCTCCGCCCCCTGAAGGGGGAACTGGTAACAAACTGATTGATTGTGCCAGAATTAACTTTTGAAGTTCTTTTAAGACATTTAGTTGAAGAGTGTATTACGGGCACTAGCTTCCCTGATTTAGCTTTTGTTGCGTCGCACTCTTAAACTTTCTGTTCGGCGTTCAACATTTTAAAAACAAAATAAACCACTTGCAGTATCAGGGCTGTGAGTGGTAAGCCTCCCTTTAGGGAGGTTGGGAGGGTTATTATGATCATTGATACAATTCAGAATGCCCACAAATACCTCAGCGCACATCCCTTGTTCGCCAAAGCATTTGAATACATTCAGCAAACCGACCTGGCAAATGCTGCCGATGGCAAGAGTGATATTGCAGATGGTTTAAAAGCCATCATCAGCAATGCGCCCGGCAAAACAAAAGAAACCAGTTTGCAAAAATTTGAATGTCATAACAAGAATATCGACATCCAGCTTTGCATTAAAGGTTTTGAAACCATTGGCTGGAAACCAAGAGAGAAATGTGTAACGCCAAAAGGCGAATACAACGATGAAAAGGATGTGTTGTTTTACGACGATGCACCCGATACGTATTTTCAATTGACGGACGGACAGTTTGCGATTTTCTTTCCCGAAGATGTGCATGCACCGATGATCGGTGATGGAGAAATCAAGAAGCTCGTGATCAAAGTAAAAATTTAATGACTGGACCCGACATTCATGTCGGGAATAAAAATAAACATAATGAGTAAGACACAACAAATAACAGACGCTATTGTACAACAGGGTATTCTTCCTTTGTATTTTAATCCAAGCGAAGAAGTGAGTCTTGAAGTATTAAAAGCGATTTACAAAGCAGGTATCAAAGCAGTTGAATACACCAACCGTGGTGATGCAGCTTTGGCCAACTTTACCAAAATGGTGCAACTGCGTAATGCAGAAATGCCGGGTTTATTATTAGGCGTTGGTACGATTAAGAATATGCAACATGCAACAGATTACATGGCTGCAGGTGCCGACTTTTTAGTAAGCCCTGGTTTTGTACCCGATGTTGCTGCGTATTGCGTAGCCAACGATATTTTTTATGCGCCCGGTTGTATGACGCCGAGCGAAATTATTGCAGCAGAAAATGCAGGTGTGAAGTTTATCAAATTGTTCCCCGGTAATATGCTGGGTACAGAGTTTTTAACCACGATTAAAGATATCTTCCCTAAATTGTTGTTTATGCCAACAGGCGGAGTAGATACAACCAAAGAAAGTATTGAAAGCTGGTACAAAGCAGGTGTATGTGCAGTGGGAATGGGCAGCAAACTCATCAGCAAAAAATTAATGGAAGCAAAAGATTATGCAGCAATGGAAGAAGCAACAAAACAAGTGCTTGCGATCATTGCAACAGTAAAAAAATAGTAACCCCACTTTGTGTAACAGCAAACGGATAAAACAACGAACATGCAACAAGCCATAGGTAAATACAGGTGGACGATCTGTGCACTTCTCTTTTTCGCAACGACCGTAAACTATCTCGACAGACAGGTATTGAGTTTATTACAACCTGTGCTGGCAGAACGTTTCAACTGGAGCAACAGTGATTATGCAAACATTACCGCCGTATTTCAATTTGGCTATGCTATCAGTATGTTGTTTGCCGGCAGGTTTATTGATAAACTCGGAACCAAGAAGGGCTATGCCTGGGCGATCATTATTTGGAGCATTGGTGCAATTATTCATGCGTTGGCAATTCCTATTGGTCAGTCAGCAGCTACATTGCTCGGTTTTCTGGGTATGGCATCGGTAAGTGTTTCGGTAGTTGGTTTTATGATCGGTCGTGCTGTACTGGCACTCGGCGAAGCAGGAAACTTTCCCGCAGCTATTAAAGCAACTGCTGAATATTTTCCGAAGAAAGAACGCTCTTTTGCAACTGGTATTTTTAACTCCGGTGCCAACGTAGGTGCTATTCTTGCACCGCTTACTGTTCCCTGGATCGGTGCCAACTGGGGATGGGAAATGGCATTTATCTTAATTGGTGCTACAGGATTTTTGTGGTTGATTTTCTGGTTGATCTTTTATGATAAGGCAACCGAACAAAAACGATTAAGCAAAGCGGAGTTCGATTATATCAACAGCGATAAAGAAGATCAGGTTGTTGCTGAAACGGCTGTAGCAGAAAAAGTTTCATGGACGAAGTTGTTGGGCTATAAACAAACATGGGCCTTTGCCTTTGGTAAGTTTATGACCGATGGTGTATGGTGGTTCTTCCTGTTTTGGTTACCTGCATATTTGAAAGCACAATACGGAATGTCGAGTACAGATATTGCGATGCCGTTAACAGTATTGTACAGCATGACGATGTTTGGAAGTATTGGTGGTGGATGGTTCCCGGTGTATTATTTCAAAAGAGGATATTCGCCATATGATGGACGGATGAAAGCCATGTTACTGATTGCATTGATTCCGTTAGTTGTATTGCTGGCACAGCCGTTAGGTTATATCAGTTTTTGGGTGCCGGTAATTTTGATCGGTATCGGAGCGTCGGCTCACCAGGCATGGAGTGCCAATATCTTCACCACAGTAAGTGATATGTTTCCCAAAAAAGCTATTGGCTCAGTAGTAGGTATTGGCGGTATGGCTGGGGGTTTGGGTGGCGTAATTATTTCAAAGATCGGCGGCTGGATGTTTGATTCATACAAAGCGGCCGGTATTGCTGAATCATGGGTAGCTGCACAGGCAAATGGGCTGGGCGATTATGTATCAAAAATCCAGGCATTGAAGCTGGTAAACAAATATGGCGATTCGATTAATCTGAATCAAACGGAATTAAATGGTCTTGCAAACGAAGTTGCAGAACAGTTGAAAACAGTTGATGCCGCATCGTTTGATCAATTGGTTCAATTGCAAAAACCATTGGTGCTGGCTCAAATGACTACCTCTTATACCATTATGTTTGCTATTTGTGCAGTGGCATATCTCATAGCATGGTTTGTAATGAAGAGCCTGGTTCCGAAGTATAAAGTGATCAACGATCTGTAAGAAAAAAAGATTCTTTCGAAATTGCCAATCTCAACCGGGGTTGGCAATTTTTTTTAAAGCCGGATCACTTCGCAAATACACTGCAAAGTGAGTTTGTTCTTTTACATTCTAAAACAGTGTATATGAACAAGCTTTCGTTCCCTTTCAACAATAAATGTTACTTCAGTTTTGGCAATGGCAAACAGCAGCTGGCGCCCGTTGAAGCCGAAGAAGCTGTAACAACTGCTGAAATTTATCAGTCGCTGAACCATCGTTCAGCACATAGCTTTCGTAAGCCATTGGTGTTGCATTTTCCGGGCGTTGCGCAGCAAACTGCTGTTTGGTTCGGCTATTCGTTTGATGTTGAAGTGATATTGGTTGATGCGAACGGAACTGTGCAAAAATCGTTTGTAATGCCGAAGCACAAAGAGGGTGATGCCTTGTTTGTGCAGTTTTTTGTTGATTATGCGTTTGCAATTTTAGCACCCGTTGGATTTTCGAAAAAATGGGCGCTGCGTGAACAACAGACGACAGTGAAACTCACTTCTTTTGCATTTCTGCAAAAACAAAAGATCAGTTAATGCGTTTCTGTTGCATGAAGATCAGGATACTCCGTTTGATTGTTGTGTTATTCTTTTTGTTGCCGTTGCTGGCCCTTACACCTCCTGCTTACACACTCAAAGGAAAAGCTGTTCGTATTGTAGATGGCGATACGTTTGATCTGCTGGTTGATAAAACCATACACCGTATTCGATTAGCCGGCATTGATGCACCGGAACGAGGACAAGCCTTTGGCACGGCTGCGAAGCAACTGCTGGGCAGTTTGTGTGCCGGGGAAATACTTACTGTTGTTGTAACAGATACGGATCGTAACAGGCGAAAGATCGCAGAGGTATACACCGTAAAGAAAGTATGGGTAAACAAAGAAATGATTGCAAGAGGAATGGCCTGGCATTTTAAACAATATTCAACCAATAAGGAACTGGCAGCAACTGAACAGTTGGCACGCAAACGTAAAATAGGTTTATGGAGTGCAACGAATGCTGTAGCACCGTGGGAGTGGAGAAAAAGAAAGAAGTAAAGACCTATGTTCTCTGTGTACTCTTCAATAATACCCCATCGCCTTCTGCAATTCTTCTTTCATCCGTTTCTTTAACGATGCAGGCTTTAGCACTTTCATTTCGTTGCAGATGCTCAGTAATTGATGAATAAACTCTTCTGTTACTGTTACTTCCAGCTCAACGGTTAGTTTGTCATTTGCTTCTTTCACTATTTTTTGTGTATGATGCATGGGGCTTACCTGTAACATGCGGGAAGTAGGACCGTATACTTCCAGCACTACTTTTTCTTTCGGTTTGGGGCCTTCCATGATACCGGTGGAATATTTAAAAAAATCATCGGGGTTAAAATCACGGCGGTATTTAAATGCTTTGCTGCCTTTTTCTAAACTGGTGATACGGTCGAGTGCATACGTAGTGAAATTGTTATGCTTATTCGTCCAACCGATGAGATACCATTTGTTCCGCACCTCTTTCAATAAATATGGCTCCAGTTCATGCGTACGTGTTTCGTTCTTATAAATATTAAAATAAGTAAAGGCAACCGGCAAACGATTGACGATCGCTTCATACAATGGTTTGATCCAGTCTTTCCCTTTTTGTGTAACCGGTTTTTCAAACTGCACATATTGATTAATCGAAGGATCTTCCAGGTTGGCAGAAAGTGATAAACGGGTATTGATCTTTTCAATCGCTTCTTTCAAGTTTTCAAACAAAGGCACATCGGCAAACAAACTCAATGTATGTGCAGCGCTGCGTAATGCTTCACTTTCATCTTCATTCAACGACATGCCATCAATACTATACTCTTCATCGGTATAAAAATACCCTTTGTGCAGTCGATCGTATTTAATCGGAGCGAAATAACCAAGCCCGGCATCTTCCCGCATGGCCACAATATCTTTTTCAATGGTAGATACAGAAATATCATCAGCCATATCACCAAACAATTCCTCCATGCATCGCTGACGGATGTATTCTTTGGTGGGATATTTATGTTGCCGATTCCGCAAACACCGGTCGATGATGCGGTAACGGATAGCTGCACTTTTATTAACAGGCATATGCTAGTTCCTCTTTCACCGAATGTAAGAAGCTTTTGTTTGATGGGATGATATAAGCAAGGTATCTGACGTTTTCAACGTCCTGATACCAAACTCCGAAAATTAGAGTGCCTTATCCAATGCATATTCCACTCCTCTCAATTCGGCCAGTCCTTTCAACCGGCCTATGGCAGAATAACCGGGATAGGTTTTCTTTTTGAGATCGTCCAGCATCTGGTGCCCATGATCGGGACGCATGGGAAGTGAAATATTTCTCCTGCGTTGGAGCAATATAATTTCTTTGATCACATCATACATTTCAGTATCGCCTGCCAGATGATCAGCTTCATAAAAATTTCCTTCCGCATCACGTTTGGTGTTACGCAGGTGAAGAAAATGAATGTGATCGCCAAAACGTTTGATCATGGCCGGAATATTATTATCCTTTCGTGCACCAAATGAACCGGTGCAGAAACACAAGCCATTTGCAGGCAAAGGAACAGCTGCGAGCAGATCAGCTGCATCCTGTTCTGTGCTCATAATACGGGGTAAGCCCAATACAGAATAAGGAGGATCGTCGGGATGAATCGCCATCTTCAACCCACACTCTTCTGCAACAGGCGCAACCTGCTCCATAAAATAGAACAAATGTTGTTTGAGTGTTACTGCATCGATCCCATGATATTTTTCCAATTCGCTCAACACCTGTTCGGGGGTAAATGCATCATCACTGCCGGGCAATCCCAACATCATATTGTTGAACAAAAAGTTTCGTTCATCTTCTGTCATTGCGTTAAAACGTTCTTTTGCTTTTTGAATTTCTTCAACTGCATATTCTGCATCAGCACCGGGACGTTTCAATAAAAACAAATCAAACACAACATAATCGGTGCGATTGAAATACAATGCTGTACTGCCATCGGGCAATGGATAATATACATTGGTGCGTAACCAGTCGAGCACCGGCATAAAATTATAAGTAACCACTTTCAAACCGCAGGCAGCCACATTGCGCAGACTTGCTTTGTAATTTTCGATATGATACAGGTAATTTCCTGACTGACGTTTAATATCATCACTTACCGGCAGGCTTTCAATCACCGTCCACGTCATACCTGCATCTTCAATCATTTGTTTGCGGAGGAGGATTTCATCGGTGGTCCATATATCACCAACAGGCACATGATGAAGTGCAGTTACAACACCGGCACAACCGGCCTGGCGGATATCAGCTAAACTTACCGGATCATGTGGTCCGTACCAACGCATGGTTTGATGCATCAACATTCTGTTACAATTTTATTGTTCTTGCAAGTTAAATACTAATTACTTGTTACAGTACTAACAAGTGTTTAAGATACGTTCATCTTTGAAAAAATTTTACGAGGAATATATTCATAAAGCAATTGAAAAACCCCGGGATGAGCCGGGGTTTTTCTGTGGTCGGGTTCAATCCAATTTTCGTTGAAGTGAACCTTGTTATGTGCCTGATTGATTTTAAATAAACCGGTTGATGATGTTTTCGAAATGCTCTTGCTTTCCGCTCTTGGGAGCAGGCTCACCATTTTCTAATGCGTAGGCACGCAGATCTTCCAATGTAAGCTTGCCTTCTTCAAATTCTTTTCCTTTACCGGCATCGAACGAAGCGTACCGATCTTTTCTTAATTTTTTGTAATCTGATTTTTGCAAAATATTATCTGCAATCACGAGCGAACGGGCAAATGTATCCATACCACCAATATGTGCGTGGAAGAGATCTTCCGGATCGGTACTGTTTCTGCGGATTTTTGCATCGAAGTTTATACCGCCACCGGCAAAACCACCAGCTTCTACAATTACAAGCATTGCTTCCACCAGTTCGTTAATATTATTCGGGAACTGATCGGTATCCCATCCGTTTTGATAATCGCCACGGTTGGCATCCATTGAACCGAGCATACCTGCATCAGCTGCAACCTGTAACTCATGCTGGAATGTGTGGCCTGCTAATGTTGCATGGTTTACTTCAATATTAATTTTGAAATCGTTCAACAGATCGTACTGACGTAAAAAGCCAATCACTGTTTCACAATCATAATCGTATTGATGTTTGCTTGGCTCACATGGTTTTGGTTCAATAAAGAACGTTCCTTTAAATCCATGTTTGCGTGCATAATCTTTTGCAGTGTGTAAGAAACGGGCCAGGTGTTCTTTCTCCCGTTGCATATTGGTATTGAGCAAACTCATATAACCTTCACGTCCGCCCCAGAACACATAGTTTTCTCCACCCAGTGCAATGGTTGCATCAAGCGCTGCTTTCACTTGTGCGGCACCGTGAGTCAATACGTGAAAATCAGGGTTGGTAGCAGCACCGTTCATGTAGCGTTTGTTGGAGAACAGGTTGGCTGTACCCCATAACAGCTTCACGCCACTTGCCTTTTGCTTCTCACCCAAGTAACTGGTGATCGCCTGCAGTCTGCGGTCGTTTTCGTTGATGTCGTTTGTGTAATCCACTACATCCACATCATGAAAACAATAGAAGGGCATGCTTAATTTGGTGATGAATTCAAATGCAGCATCGGCTTTATCTTTTGCACGCTCCACGGCATCAGTTTTTGCATCCCATGGAAAAATATGTGTGGGTTCACCAAATGGATCGGCCCCACTTCCCACAAAGCTGTGCCAGTAAGCACAAGCAAAGCGTAACCATTCTTTCATGCTTTTACCTGCCACGATCCTGTTCTCATCGTACCAGCGAAAAGCCAATGGATTATCAGTTTCAATTCCTTCAAATTTAATTTGCGGAATACCCTTGAAAAATTCTGTGTTTCCTGTTACTACTGTCATTGGTTGTGTATTTACCTGCTGTTGTGCAGCAGCGTTATCGATTGGTTGATCTGTTAACTTAATTGTTTTTGCAGCAATGTATTCCATTCTTCATACAACTGGTTATACTGCTGTGCTGTACTGTCTGGCTCTACCACTATGAGTGGTTTTGTATTGCTGAATGCTTCTTTCGGATGTTTGTAAATACCTGCTCCAATGCCTGCACCTAAAGCAGCACCCACACTGCCATCACAATTGTGCAATTCTACTGGTATATTCAATGTATTTACAAAAGCTTTTGTAAATACATCGCTCAAAAACATATTGGCTTTGCCTGCACGAATAATGGATGGATTCATTTTGTTTTCACGCATAATATCCAAACCAAAGCGAAAGGCAAATGCAATACCTTCCTGCGAAGCACGATACAGATGTGCATTGGTATGAATGTTCAAATCGAGTTGCTGAATGTGTGCACCTGCAATTTTATTTTCCAGCATACGCTCTGCCCCATTTCCAAACGGTAAAACAAATAGTCCGTTACTTCCAACAGGAATTGTTGCAGCAGCATCATTCATTTCTTTGTAAGATTGGTTGCCGGTGGTATTTTTTACCCAGCGGTTAAGAATACCCGTTCCGTTGATGCAAAGTAACACACCAATGCGTTTTTGTGCAGCGGTATGGTTTACATGTGCAAAACTATTGATGCGTGATTGTGTATCGAACGTAAGCTCATCGCTTACACCATAAATTACACCACTCGTTCCGGCTGTTGCAGCCACTTCGCCTGCTTCAAGTACGTTTAGTGATAATGCATTGTTTGGCTGGTCGCCTGCTTTGTACGTTACCGGTATGCCTGGTTTCAACCCAAGTGTTGTTGCATTGGATGAGGAGAGTGTTCCATGTTCGGCAAATACATTCCTGATTTCCGGAATAACTGATTTACTGAAACCATAATAGTTGAACACATCTTCCGAAAGTTCGTTGTTCACAAAATCCCAAAACACACCTTCTGATAATGCGGAGATACTTGTTGTTGCTGAACCGGTTAATTGCAAGGCAATGTAATCGCCGGGCAACATAATTTTTTCGATCTGATCGTAAAGCGCCGGTTCATGTTGTTTTACCCAGGCCAGTTTGCTGGCGGTGAAATTTCCGGGCGAGTTCAATAAATGCTGTAATGATTTGGACGGACCAATTGCATCAAATGCCTGGTTGCCGATCTCAACGGCACGACTGTCGCACCAGATAATGCTGTCACGCAAAACGTTGTTGTTTTTGTCAACAACAACTAATCCATGCATCTGGTACGAGATGCCAATGGCGGCGATGGCTGTTGGATCGTATTTTTTTGTGGCATTTGCTTTTAAGATGGCCTGTTGTGTATGCTCCCACCACATGGCCGGCGATTGTTCGGCCCAGCCCGGTTGTACAGAAATGATCTCTGATTCAACTTCGGGCCATGAAACAGAAACGATCCGTTCCTGCGATTGTGCATCAACCACCGACACTTTTACAGATGAAGTACCAATATCGATTCCTAATAACAACATAAACTATATGTACATTTTTTCAATTCTTAAAAGAGGGGGAATGAAGACACATCCCCCCGTTGTTGATTATGACCCTAAACAAACTATCTTGATGCAGTTTGGGAATTGATCCCTCGCTGCGTTTTATACTTTTGCATCTGCAATGATTGTGAAACGATTCATCGGGCAACACTGTTCGCTACTTCACATTCTTTTAGTTTCAAATAACCGGTTACAGTATGCGTACTCAGTTGAATTGCTGCGATCCGGATCGTTTCCATCAACCTCACGCATGAGTACAGGGAACAAGCAATGCCTGTTCACTTCTTAAACGATTACAATTGTTTCGATGAAATTTGCCAGTAGAAGAAATGGTATTACTGCGAACGGAGCTATTGGCATACTGCCCGTTTCTGTGATAACCTGCAGTAACTGAAACAGAAGAATGCTCATGTAATACAACAGATGATTGAAGCAATACTGTTACTGATTCCGGCAAAACAATCGACCCTCTCATAAACGCAATTATCTTAGTTAATCCTCTTTTCTCTTTGATAAAAAAGATATTTTGCAATCGGTTGCATCTTCAATGCAAAAAAATGCATTTCAATTTTCAATGATATCTTTCTTCAATGCCGCTTATATCAACACTCTACATTCATTCATCAAAGCAGCAATAATCGTAAACTCTACCAAACCAAGCGACCCAAATCTAAGAAGCCTGATCGCTGGCGAGGCCTGAATTTATTGGCTAATGTATGGATTTTTTTTGAAAATGCAACCGATTGCATTTTTGTTGAAAAAATGTTTACTCGTTGGTGGAAACAGCTCTCGGTACTTTACGGACTCTTATGGGTTGAATTTTAGCTGATGGCTCATTATCAGGCAGGTACAGAGGGAAAACAGCCATTTAAAGCCCGGGCCTTTTGATTTGCTCAAGCGCCCGGGGCACACTTTCCACGGGAAGTTTACAGGTAGCGTTGCTGCACACATAGATCATTGTTTTGCCGGGCTGTAACTTATCCTGCAGCAAGGGCAGGTTTTCTTCGGCTGTTGACCCCATGAAAAGACAAACAGGTAAATACTGTTTTTGCAATGCAAGATTTTTGCTGAGGGCATCTTTGCCCATAACAGCTACTTCAAATGTTCCGTAAGCTGACCAACCGGCTAACTGGCACCACTGTGCATAATAAGCAGGTTGTTCCTTCATTTTTCCTGCCATTGCTGTCAACATGCGAATGCTTTTGTTCAGGTAACTGCTGTCAGAATAGAAAGTGGCGAGTGAGTACAGTACTGTTGCCATTGTTGCATTCGATGAAGGAATCACATGATCTTGTATTTCGGTTTTACGTACTACCAGTTTGGCAGCATTGGCAGATGTGTAATAAAACATGCCAGAAGACTGATCATAAAAATGCGTGAGTGAATAGTCGGTAATTTTCTTTGCCAGCAAAAGCCACCGTTGATCGAATGTAACCTGGTATAATTTCAAATAAGCAGATGCCAGCAAAGCATAGTCATCAAGAAATGCATCAACTGATGCTTTCCCATCTTTATAACTGCGTAGCAAACGTCCATCGTTCCCGATCATGTTTTTCTCGAGGAAATTAGCATTTGCAAGTGCTTTTTGCAGATAGGGATCGTTGCCGGTTGCAGTAAATGCATCAAGATATGCTTTGAGCATGATGGCATTCCATGCGGTTAGGATCTTATCATCCACAGCAGGCTTCTTTCGTTTATTGCGTTCTGCAAATAACATTTTGCGTGCATTAGTCAACACAACTTTAAAATTGCCCGCATCGATCTTGTTTGCAGCAGCAAATGTTGCAGGTTGCGCTGTTGTAAAAAGTATGTTTCGTTTCTTTTCCCAATTTCCCTGCGGTGTAACGTGATAATAGGCTGCAAGAATTGCTGTGTTTTCTTTACCAACGGCTTTTGTAAATGCTTCATAATTCCAGGCATAAAATGCACCTTCGTCCCCATCTGTTTCTGCATTCAACGAACTGTAAAAACCTCCGTTTGTTGCTGTCAGTTCCCGGTCAATAAAATCAAGTGTTTCCGTAAAGATGGTTTTGTAAAATTCATTTCCGGTTTGCTGATAGGCATGTGCATATACGCTGACCAGCTGACCGTTATCGTACAACATTTTTTCAAAATGAGGAACACGCCACAAACTGTCGGTGCTGTAACGGGCAAAGCCGCCACCGAGATGATCATACAATCCACCCAATGCCATTTTTTCAAGCGTAGTGTTAACTGTTTTTAACGCTATAGAATCACCGGTGAGATAATGGTATTGCAATAAATACTCCCATAAGGAAGGTGTGGGAAATTTTTGCTTTCCACGAATACCACCATAAACAGGATCAATCTGATTGATGGCTGTTTGAAAAATATCCTGGTAAAGTGCTTTGTTTGTAAGTTCGGCTGTTGATTCATTTTTGAACAGCAGGCTGTCACTATCAATCATTCCATACGTGATGGAGTTTGCCTGTAGCACCACTTTACTGTATTTGTTTTTATAACTTTCGCTGATTTGATTGAGGAGTGCAAGCCATCTCTCTTTTGTGTAGTAGGTACCTGCAAAAAAAGGTTTGCCATCAGGAAGTGCAAATGCGTTCAATGGCCAGCCCGCTTCACCATTATTCAACAACTGACAGGCATGCATGTAAATATTATCAAGATCGGGGCGTTCTTCTCTGTCAACCTTAATGCATACAAACAACTCATTCATCACTCTTGCAACGGCTGTATCCATAAACGATTCCCGTTCCATTACATGACACCAATGACAGGATGCGTAGCCAATACTGATTAATAACGGTTTGTTTTCCTTTGTTGCTTTTGCAAGTGCTTCATCGCCCCACTCATACCAATCAACCGGGTTATCGGCATGTTCCTGCAGGTAGGGGCTTGATGCATATTGCAAACGGTTCTGCTTTTGTTGTTGACGATTTGAACAACTTTGCAAAAGCAGAATCCCGATCAATAGTGTATAAACAGTTTTTTTATAGTACGATACACTGCTCTTTGAAAACATAGACTGATTTAATTAACTGCGTTTTTCAAAAACACGCAGCCGTTCGTTGTTTGAGCTTACAAGAATCGAAGAACGATTGCCTGTTTGAATCAACTGAATATCTTTTACATTATAAGGTACGAAAAAGCCACTTTGCATGGGTTGGTAACTTTTGAATTCATTGTTGCCAATGCCTTTCAGAAAAACACCGGGTGATGCATCGGCAGGTGTTGTTTCCACTTCCACATCAAACTTATTACCGGCAATGAGAATATCTTTGATTCCGTCGCCGTCAAAGTCTTTTACAATAATGCCGTTCACGGTTGAAAGCTGTGCTTCCATTGGTAATTTCTTTGCAGTAAACTTACCTTTCTCATTTACAAACACCACTGTTGAAAAGAGATAAGCCTGGTTGTGCAACGCTGTTTTTAATGTTTCTTCGCCCAAAATTCCTGTAAGATCACTTTCTGCAAATGATAAATAAGTCGGGAATTTTTCGGATATCATCGGGCATTGCTGCGATGTACATTCTCTTCCCCTGATTGGAACCATTTTATCGCTTAAATGTTTGGCCAGGAAAATATCGTTGGTTCCATTTCCATCAAAATCTTTTGCATACACTTCAAATGGTTTTTCAATACTTGCCTGGAATTTGTAATTCTCTCCAAGGTTGCCCGCAATCAGGTCCATATCGCCATCGCCATCAATATCTTCTGCTATTATTTTATTCCACCAGCCATTTGTTTTATCAAATCCATAGCTGGTTGAAACATTTTTTAGTTTCCCTTTAGCATATTCAAACACTTTTACAGGCATCCATTCGCCGGTTAAAATCAATTCTGCTTTTTTATCAGCATTCAGATCGGCCCACACAGCTGACTTCACCATTCCTGCATTTGCCAGCTCAGGTGCAATGTCTGCTGTTTTATCAATGAACTTTCCTTTTTCATTAATGAGTAAGTAGTTTACCGGTGGATAAGGATATTTATGTGCCACCACTTCACCACCTCTGAACAGATCCAGATCACCATCGCCATCCATATCAAATGCTGCAATACAAGAACCACTGCTGATCGTAGCAGGTAATACTGATTTTGTGAAATTTCCCTTGCCATCATTGATGTAAAGACGATCCTGGTACATGCCCGATCCTTCATCAAATTCACTGCCGCCACTAACTACATACAAATCCAGATCTTTATCGCCATCAGCATCAAACAAAAGTGTACCCATATCTTCATACTTACTGTCGGTTTCAAATGCAGCAACAGGTTGTTGAACAAACTTTCCGTTAACCTGTAAGTACAAACTGCCGGGTTGATCTTTTGCACCGCCAACAAAAAAATCTTCTGTACCATCAGCATTTACATCGCCGGTTGCAATAAAGGGGCCACTTCTGCTGAACTCATGTGGCAGCAGCACCTGGTCAACATACTCATCGTACTTATTTTCTTTGTGCAGGAAAGGAGTGGAGAGTAACTGATTGGTTACCTCTGCAAACAACGGATCATACACATATCGGTTAACGCCTGTTTTTACGGCTTCCTGATAGTTTACTTTTACAACCTGGTTTGTTGTAAGAGTAGTAAGGCTGTTCGATTTTCCATCGGGCCATACAACCACTGCACTATCGATCTTTCCAACTTTTCCAACACCAAAATGAACAACCGGATCATTAGAAGAAAGATAACCTCTTACCGTTTTTTGCTGAAAGAATTGCTGCAGCTTGCCTTCGTAGTACAGTGAAATTTTAGCACCAATCCCGTCTCTGTTTTGTGCAGGGCCTTCCAGCTTTAAGCGGAGATAATTGTTTTTTGTATTGGTAATATTTTCATACAGATCCGATTCGCCGTCAAGATTATTGATCACAAGATCAAGATCACCATCATTATCAAAATCTGCAACGGCTGCACCATTTGAAAACGTACTGTCTTTAAATCCCCATGCTTCCGACACATTTTCAAACTTCAGACCTCCTTTATTTTTGAACAGATAGTTGCGTACTTTGATGGGATCGTAAATACTCATGTAATCTTTGAAACCTTTTTCAAACATCTCTTCGGCCGAGTTGTACTTGCTCATATTGGCACGGATGTACATTTCCTGTTTTTGCTGAATATCGCCATCGAACAGATCACGACGATAACCATTGGCAACAAAAATATCCCGGTGGCCATCGTTGTCGAAATCTGATGCAAGTGTTGACCAGCTCCATTCCGTTTTGGAAATGCCGGCCATCTGCGATACATCACTGAAAAATCCATTGCCGTGGTTCAGGTGCAGTACATTGTGCATGTATTGCTTGTGAAAACCACTGTCAACTATGGCCCAAAATCCCTGCACATCCATACGTGGCATAGATACTTTGGAACGTTTATAATTTTCGGGAAGCATTTCCATCACGAGGATGTCTTCAAACCCATCGTTGTTGAGATCGGCAATATCGGCACCCATGGAGAATAGGGAAAGATGATTGGTCATGGTTTTTACTTCATCTTTAAATGTGCCGTTCTTCTGATTGATGTAGATATAATCGTTATCGGCATAATCGTTCGAAACAAAAATATCTTCCCATCCATCGTTGTTGAGGTCGGCGGTAACTACCGATAAAGCATAGCCGAAATTATTTTTGATACCTGCCTGCTTGCCGATTTCGGTAAACTTTCCATTGTCGTTCCTGTATAATTTGTCCCGGCAGAGATCGGGTGGGTTTCGTTTTCCTGAAACCATTCGTGAAAGACCAAGATAAAACGAATCAGGACGGTTGGTGAGATAGATATCCAGGTCGTTATCGTTATCCATATCAAAAAAAGCAGCATGGATGGAATAGCTCTTATCATCGAGCCCGTAACTTTTTGCTTCTTCTTTAAATGTAAGATCGCCTTGGTTTACATACAAGAGATTGCGTCGTTCCTCATCAGTATCCTTATATCCTCCACGGCATACATAAATGTCCATCAATCCATCACTATTAATATCAACGAACGTTACACCATTATCCCATCCTTTCCCCCCATCAACGTTTGCAGTGGCTGTAATATCTTTAAATTTCATACCTCCCTGGTTGAGGTATAATTTGTTGGGTACTTCATTGCCGGTAAAATAGACATCCATGAGTCCGTCGTTATTAATATCAGCTGTGGCTACACCAGCACCGTTATATACATAGGCAAACGTATCGAAATAGTTACGGTGGTAATTTTCTTCCACTACATTGCTGAAACTGATACCGCTTTGCGATGTATTTACTTTTTGAAACACAGGATCAACGGAAGAAGTATTGTTTTCGCCAGTTTCATTTTTTTCTTTACATCCTGTAGAAAAGTTCAGAATCAATAAACCTATTACACATGCAGCGCATGCGAGTACCGTTTTTTTTGTCATCTTAGTTTGTTTTACTGGGTGTTCAGTTTTTTTCTCCTGTATGGTATAAATATTTCTCCCACACGTATGCGGCAACGTTTCTGCCAAGTTTTAATCCTTCCACATTTTCACATTGAATATGATATCCTCCTAACACTCTTGAAATACCTGCCATGTTCGCTGTTTCAGTAAATGTGGGGAACCGTAAAGTTACTTCATCGCCCACATGTTCGGGCTCTGTCATTTCACCCGGTTTTCGTTTTACTTCAATTCCAAAATCATCACTGCCGGTAAACAGTTTTAAAATTTCAGCACATGCACCGCTGATGCTGCTGTGTCCTGAAACATAACTTGGAAAAGGCGGACATAAAAATGTTTCCGGTGAATAAGGCCGCCATTCCTGTCCCGGCATTTCAATCATTCCTTTTTCAGGACCACCCCATCCTTTGATGATTTTATCTTTATAGTAGTAATGCACAAGTGTGTAAGGCCGTGCAAAATCATATTCCATTTTTGTATCCCAGCAGGCAATAAAACCATCCATTGCTGCTGCTTCTACAGCAAAATACATTTTTACATCCTGGTCTAATGTATGATTATCCCGTATCGAAACATCCTGCGCAAATATGAGCCAGTGGCCGGCCTGTTGTACCGACTTTGGTCCATCACGCATAAATTCTACAAGGGCTTTTTGTTCATTGGTAAGAGCAGCCTGAAGTTCCACTACTTCTTTTACTTCCTGTTCCAATTGGGCAGAGCCAATGGCAGGTGGAGGTGGGCAACGAAACTGGCTGCCGGAGTCTAACAGCAACGGTTTAACTTTACCCCAGTGTGGTGTTAAACAACCAGGTGCAAACTTTCCTCCTTTGCCATCTGAAAAATATTTTGGTTGCCAGCGTTTAATTTCTTTTAATGTATCGGCACTGTTTACGGGTACATAACCTGTATAATCGGCATAGCTTTTTCCATTGGAGCCGGGCATGGTTCCTGTTTGATTGGAGCCATCATTCATTCTTGCTTCGATCACTGTTTTGGCTGCAAGGTTGCCAATACCTTCCGGTGTGGACGGGTCTGTAGATTGATTGTCCGGATCCAAACCAAACTCTTTCATTTTCGTACGCAGCATAGTGGAATCGCTGTAAAAATATTCAAGCATTGCACGGTAAGCTGCATAGCTGATGGCAATTTCTTTATTCTTTGTGGTGCGTTGTTCAGCGGGAACACGATCAACCTGTTGCAGATAAACGGGTCGTGCTTTCTCATCGTATCTCGACCATGCATCAAACACAGCCGTCCATACCAATGACAGCATTCTTGCTGTAACAGTTGGCCGTGGTCTGAAAAGTTCGGTATCATTGGCCGTTGCTGCCAACGAAATTTTCCCCCATTGATAAGCTCTGTTCTCTGCACCTCTTGGTTCTGTGGTTTGTTGTTTGTTGTTGCCGTTGCAGGCACACACAGTAACAACAACGATGAAAAGTTTAATAAAGTGATTCATTCCCTGTATAAATAATGCAAGTAAGATAAAACGTTTTGTTCAGCAAGCTTTCCTAAAATACAAACCGGGAACCAGACTACCTGGTTCCCGGTTTGAAAATTTCTGGTTAAATAAGTTCGTTCTCGACGAATCTTCTTATTCGTATCCCGGATTTTGAGGGAACCTTGGTCCTTCAGTAACCAGGTCAATTTGTGATTGCGGAATTGGTCGCAACATATTGAACGGTTGTACTCCATTTGCCCCTTCAGGGTTATGTAGTTTTACACGATCAACAAGTTTTTGCGTTCTTGCCAAATCCCACCAGCGGGTATCTTCAGCAAATAATTCCCTGGTTCGTTCTTCCAGAATAAAATCAATGGTAACCTGGCCAGCAGTGATTTGCTGTGCAGCAACTGCTGCCGCATATTCGGCAGGGCTTTGGTTTGCTTTTAATGCTGCACGTGTACGTAGTACATTGATCATATCAGCAGCATCCTGCAAAGTAGCTCCTCCTTTTGCTGCTGCTTCAGCTGCAATGAGATATACTTCAGCAAAGCGGAATAGAATATAAGGACGATCAGAGTAATCATTGAGGTTACCTCTTGTAGAGTCATCGAACTTGCGCACATTCGGATAATAGCTCGCAGTGTATGGAACTGTAGCACCAGCCAAATGGTTTGGTTCAAACATGATTCCTTTAAAGGCAGCTCTTTCTGCAGGTGTTACCAAACGGTCACGCATCCAGATTGCTGTATCGATGCCATTGATTAACTGACCCCTTGGTGTAGTTGCACCGGCAGAACCACGAACAGACATTTCGGTGCTGTTTGACAGCCAAACAGTTTGGAAAGTTCCATCGTAGCGTGAATCGGTTGCACGGTTAGCAAACGCTACATCCATTACGTAACGTGTGTTTGGACGAATACGTTGGAAAGGACGACCGTTATTGATATCACGAACCGTAACGTTTGCACCACCACCTGCCGGGTAGTTGGCATTAATGGTTGGATAGTTTGGACGCCAGAAGAAGTTGGATTTGTTTTCAGCAAAGTTGGTTGCACCTGAGCCCACTGCTGAGTTTTGACCAAACTTCAGATCTTTTGTATGATCAATTACCATCAACACTTCTGAGCTGTATTCACGACCTTCTCTGAATACATCAGGGAAAAACGGCAACAGGTTTAAACCATAGGTTGCACGGTTATCAATTAAGGCTTTTGAAATGGTATACGCCTGTTGGAAATCAGTTGGCTGCGCTACAGATGACCAACCTCTCCAAAGATGCGTTTTTGCCAACAGGAACAATGCTGTTGGTTTTGTTGCTGGCTTTCCTAAACCTGCACCAGGTGTATTTGGTAAATCAGCAGATGCTTCGGTTAAATCTTTAATGATCTGTGCATATACATCTGCAATAGGAGACGGAGCATCGGCTGCAGATGGAGATGTGTTAAACGTTGTCTTTAAAGGAACAGATCCAAATGTAGTTACAAGGTAATAGTAGCAGAACCCACGTAAGAACTTGGCCTGTGCCAGCAACTGTGTTTTTTGCGCAGCAGGGATATCTGCATTTGCACCATATTCCAAAACCCCATTGGCGGTATTGATATTGATGAACATGCTGTTCCAAAAACCTTCGTAGTTGTTGGTATTACTTTTAATAACAGCATTGTTGTATTCAAACCAATGTTGCACATCAGCCGCTGCGCCTTTCAATGCTTCATCTGTACCGGCATTGAACAATTGCGTAAAGATCTGTGTACCCCAATGGCCACGGAAGCTGGAATAAATACCGGCAATGGCACCTTGAATACCATCGGAGGTAGAGAAAAATGTAGGTGTAAAAGCTGTTCTTGGCTGCTCCTCCAGTAATTTCTTACAACCGGAAGCTGCAAGAAGCAATGTGCCGAGGAACAGACTAAATATTATTTTCTTATGTTTCATTTTCTAAAAAATTTAAATGGTTAAAAGCGCACGTTAACTCCAAAAATGATCTGGCGGGTAGGAGGAACGCCCATGCCCACAGTGATAGCACGGCCGGGAACAGGGGTAACACCACCACCTTGTGAACCTACTGCGTTACCATTTCCGTTTCCTTCCGGATCAAGACCTAAACCATCTCTCACCAATGGAGCCCATAAAATGAATGGGTTTTGTGCAGATGCATATACCCTTAAACTTTCAATTTTCGCTTTTTTCAACTTATCAGATGGAATGGTGTAACCCAGGTCAATTGTTCTGAGTTTAATGAACGATCCATCACGATAGGTAAGTGTTGATGTAAACAGCAACGCATCCTTACTTGCATCCGGTTGAGGGAACGCATTGGTTGGGTTTGTTGGTGTCCAGTAGTCAACTTTGTGTTGGTTAACACGGCTGTTGAGGAAGAATGGATAACCGGCACCTCCACCATCAGCAGATAAGTAGTTTACTACTACAGTTTGTCCAAAACGGCCAAACATTACGATGTTCAGATCAAAGTTTTTGTATTCAAAACGGTTAGTTAAACCAGCAACAAGCTTCGGCTGGAAATTTCCAATGATCTGTCTGTCGGCAGCATTGATCACATTATCCTTGTTTACATCTTCAATTTTGATGTCACCGGGAGCAGCTCCATACACAGCAGCAGTGGCTGCTTCGGATGTTTGCCAGATACCAACTTTTTTGTAATCAAAAATGGTAGTGATCGGCTGACCCACAAACCATCCGTTTCCAAGGTCTTGTTGAAGACCTAATTGCAGTGCAACAATTTTTTCTTTGTTAAAGAAACCATTGAAATCGGTAGTCCATCTGAAACCACCTCTGCTTTCAATGTTTGTGCTGCTAACTGAAAATTCTAAACCATAAGATGATGTTTCACCGGCATTTACCAGAATAGAGTTCACACCATTACTACGTGGCAACTGACGGTTCAGGAGAATGTCAGTTGTTCTGTTATTATAAAAATCAACAGAACCCGTAACACGGTTTTTGAATAATCCGAAATCCAAACCAAGGTTGATACCGGTTGTTTTTTCCCAACTAAGATTTGGATTAGGACTTGTATTGATGAGGTAACCATTTACGTAGTTCACACCAATGGTTGAGCCAGCTCCAAAATTGTAGAAGTTGTTACCGAGGCTACCCAAAGTTGTGTAAGCACCGATACCGGCGTTTGAGCTGATACCCCAGCCTGCTCTTAATTTCAGGCTTGATACTGCACTAACATTCTGCATGAATTTTTCATTGCCGATATTCCAGCCCACTGAAACCGCAGGGTATGTTACCCATTGATTACCGGGAGCCAATACAGAAGCACCATCTGTACGAACTGTTGCTGTAAGCAAGTAACGATCGTCGTAAGAATAAACTGCACGACCCATATAACCAATTACTGCAGACTCACTGAAGTTGCCACCTTGCGGGTTGATTGTGTTAACCTGCAACCAGTTGTAATCCTGCATAAAGTCTGCTGGTATACCTTGTCCGTTAAACTGTTGTGCACGGAAATGGTTTTTCTGGATTTCCTGCAATACTAAGGCCTGAATTTTATGCTTGCCACCAAAGCTCTTGTTATAATCCAGTGAGTTATTGATGGTGTACTGCCAGCCTTCAGAGTTGCTTTGACTCATTGTAGAACCGGCTGTTGTAGCGTTAATGTTAAACACGGTATTTGGTCCGTTGTAATTACTTGCAAAAGTCTGCGACCAGCCGTATCCAAACGTTGTTTTGAATTTCAGATCACGGAGCAACTTGATTTCACCATAGAAATTGTGCTGGAACTGATATCTTCTGTTAAATGCTTTGATCAGGTCGTTATTACCAATCGCAGTAAGCGGATTGATCTGTGCATTGTCAACACCTTGCTGAATGGCTGGTTTAAAGTTCAATGTGCCATCATCATTGTATGGTTTATACAAAGGACTTAAGCGAGTGCCTGCGCCATAAGCGTTTGTTCCAAGTCTGTTTGAACGGAGCAAAGTATTGAAACTTGTAAAACCAACCTTAATACGGTCAGATACTTTGTGATCGATGTTTACATTGAAACTGTAACGGTTCAGGTTTTGGTCGTGAATTACACCTGTTTCATTGTAATAACCAACACCAAAGTAAAACTGTGTTCTTTCAGTACCACCTCTTACACCCAGATCATGACTTGTTCTGATACCTGTTGTGAGCAATAAATTTTGCCAGTCTGTACTAACACCGGCAGCAAGATTTGCTTGTTCATCAGCAGTTAACTGATAAGGGTTTTGGTTCGCCGGATTGGGCTGACCTTCCCGTGCATCCTGCTTGAATTTCGCATACTCCTCTCCGGTAAACAATCTGTACGTACCAATTGCATTTACAACACCAACAAAGCCATTATAGGTAGTTTGTGTTTTTTGTGCAGTACCACGTTTTGTAGTAATAATGATTACGCCATTAGAACCACGTGAACCATAGATAGCTGTTGCCGATGCATCTTTTAAGATGTCGAGGCTTGCAATGTTATCTGGGTTGATATCATTTACACTACCACCGTAAACCATACCATCTACCACAATCAAAGGGTTGTTGTTGCCGGTAAGCGAACGGTTACCACGGATACGGATCTCACCACCTGCGCCGATCTGTGAACTGTTGCTTACAATGTCAACACCGGGCGCACGTCCCTGTAATTGATTGAAGATATTGGGCGCCTTGATTTCGTTCAAGGTTTCGCCTTTGATAGTAATTGTAGAACCGGTTACATCTTTTTTACGTTGTGTACCATAACCGATTACTACTACTTCTTCAAGGGCTTCGCCACCTACTACCAGATCAATGGTGATTGTTGTCTGGTCGCCGATGCGCACTTCTTTTTCAGCATAACCAACAGCTGATACTACCAACATGCCACCTTTGGGAGCACTGATGGTAAACGCACCGTTGTTATCGGTGGTTGTTCCTTTGTTGGTTCCTTTCAGAGTAATGGATGCGCCGCTGAGAGGAGCTCCATTCTCACCGTTTACTGTACCTTTTACAGTAATGTCCTGAGCTGATACCTGGCTTGGTATCAGCAACACCTGCAATAGTATCGCAAATACGAATGCAGGAACATTTGCCGCTAGTTTTTTAAATAAAGGCAAACTGATTTTTTTCTTTGGCATAGTCAATTCAAGTTTTGAGTTTAACAGTTAATTTATGATCAGTGTGGAGAGAAAAGTTGTTTCGATCCTTCAGGGATCGGGAGGCGGATGATGTGTGAAATAAACAAATCGCTGATGCGGGTGATAGTGACTGGCAGGCTTTGCAACCAGCAAATTATCAAGGCCTGTATGCACAGACTTTAATTTGCTCTCGAAGTAGATTTTCGAAACAGTAACAGGCAAGTCAATCAATCTTCCCATAACAGCAATTATCGTTATACTACACTGCGGTTGGTGAGCCGAACATGTAGCGGTTTTAAGTTGCAATCGGTTGCATAAACTTATCAAAAAATAGCATTAAATCCAGTTAATGCCGTTCCGGAATACTCTTTTTCGATCTTCAATCGGTGTTTTGCAGAATGAAATGAAAAAAGTCTATCCTTGATAAATCACAATCCCAGCTTTAGAATAAGAGCGATCTTATTCTGTTTACTTAATAATCAGAAAGCTAATGTAGGAATATTTTTTAAAAATGCAACCGATTACATTGATTTTTTAAAAAAACTTCTAACTTAGGACTTTTAAACGAAGTTTGTCATTTATCGCATGTTGAACCAAGCCATTATTCCCAACATTTGCTTCGGGCTGAATTGTGTAACACTTGTCCAAAAGAAAGACAATGTTGTATGCCATTTGTTAAAACAAGGCCTGAGCATTTTTCAATACCTTAAACATCGCTTGCCCGGGAATTTTTTATTCTCTGTAAACAATGTATTTATATCAGATACAAAAGGAGTGGTTTGCAGCCTGCAAATTAGCGGCAGGCGTTTTACAACGTAGGATGAAAGCCGGACTTCAAACCTGTTGTCGACATATTGCAGGTATTGCAGCCCAAGTGTTATTTAAAACAGCGGAAATATTATGAAAGAGAAAAAGGAAGTTACCATATATGATATAGCACAGTTGCTGGATCTTTCCACAGCAACTATCAGCCGTGCCTTAAAAGATCATCCTGCGATCAGTAAGAATACAAAAAAGAAAATTCAGGATGCGGCAAAGGAAATGGGATACCGTCATAATACGTTTGCCAGTAACCTGCGCAAGCAAAAGACAAACACCATTGGAATTATTGTACACGAACTTAACAGTAACTTCATTACCTCTGTACTGGCAGGTATTGAAAAGATCAGTACAGAAGCGGGGTATGATCTTATTATTGCCCACTCGTCTGAAAGTTTTAAAAAAGAAGCTGCCAACGTATTGAACCTGTTTCACAAGCGGGTGGATGGTATTATTGCATCACTCTCATTTGATACCAAGGGGCTTGATCATTTCCAGCCGTTCTTCGATAAAAATATCCCTGTTATTTTTTTCGACAGGGTAGAAGAAAATTCAGACAATGCTAAAGTGGTGATCGATAACTACAAGAGTGGTTACCAGGCAACCAATCATTTAATTGAACAGGGTTGCAGAAAAATTGTGATTGTAACGGCCAACCTTAACCGAAATGTATATGCCCAGCGTTTCAAAGGGTATAAAGATGCACTGTACGATCATAATATTGCATTTGATGAAAACCTGGTACTGATAAAAGACCTGAGTGAAAAGTGCGGACGGGAAGCGGCCTTACAGATCATGGAAATGTCGCCCATGCCCGATGCTGCATTTATTACCAACGATTTTTCGGCAGCGGTATGTATGCAAACACTAAAGGAACATGGCATCCGCATTCCGGAGGATATTGCCATTGTAGGGTTTAATAACGATGCTATTAGTAAAATAGTTGAGCCACAGCTTACCACCATCAATTACCCCGGTATTGATATTGGTGAAATTGCAGCCCGCAATTTAATTGCACACCTGAAGGGTGATATTACAATCACCCAGACAAACACCATTATTGTAAAATCAGAATTAATTATCCGACAATCATCTTTACGAAAAGGATGATGCTGTAACGATCACTTACATGAAGAAAGTAAATGTATTGCTGCTGTTATTGATCTGTAGTTTATTTGTACAGGCAGAGAATGGGTATGACCTTTGGTTGCGTTATGTGCCCATCAAAAACACAACGCTGCTGCTGCAGTATAAAAAACAAATTGCAGCGCCTGTTGTTACAGGTGCATCTGCTACTGCAGTTATTACACGCAAAGAGCTGGCAACAGCACTTAAAGGATTAACCGGCCGCAACTACAGCATTGGCAGTGCCATCAACACATCCAGCACATTCATAGCAGGTACTGTTACATCATCACCGGTTCTGGCTGCATTGATCACAAACGATGAACGCAAACGCATTGGTGAAGAAGGATTTATCATCCGTTCAAAAGCTGGCAAAACATTTATTACCGGCAATACGGATGTTGCAGTGATGTACGGTGTGTTTCATTACCTGCGTTTAATGCAAACCAATCAGCAGGTCATTAATCTTAATATTGTTTCGGCACCGAAGATGAAGCTGCGCATGCTCAATCATTGGGATAATCTTGATCGTACAGTTGAGCGTGGGTATGCAGGGTTTTCAATCTGGGATTGGCACCGTTTACCCGGTTATATCGATCAACGTTATATTGATTATGCAAGAGCCAATGCATCACTCGGCATCAATGCAGTTGCATTGACCAATGTAAACGCCAATGCACTTATTCTTACGGAACCCTATCTGGAAAAAGTAAAAATGCTGGCTGATGTATTTCGTCCCTACGGCATTAAAGTTTTTCTTACCGCTCGTTTTAGTGCACCCATTGAGATCGGTCGTTTAAAAACCGCTGATCCGTTAAACGAGGAAGTGCAAACCTGGTGGAAGAACAAATCATCTGAAATTTATTCGTTCATTCCTGATTTTGGTGGCTTTTTGGTAAAAGCTAACAGTGAAGGACAACCGGGGCCACAGGATTACAAACGCACACATGCCGATGGAGCAAATATGCTGGCCAATGCAGTAGCGCCGCACAAAGGCATTGTGATCTGGCGTGCATTTGTGTATGCAGCAGAAAATCCGGTTGACAGACACATGCAGGCATACGATGATTTTGTTCCACTTGATGGAAAATTCAACAGCAATGTAATGGTGCAGGTAAAGAATGGTGCCATTGACTTTATGCCACGTGAACCGTTTCATCCGTTGTTTGGTGCAATGCCCAAAACACCGTTGATGATGGAGTTCCAGGTAACTCAGGAATATTTGGGACAGGCAACGAACTGGGTTTTTCTTGCACCGTTGTTTAAAGAAGTGCTGGATGCAGATACGTATGCAAAAGGAAAAGGAAGTACGGTTGCAAAAGTGATCGACGGAAGTTTAGATCAACATACATTGAATGGCATGACGGGTGTTGCCAACATTGGTAACGACATCAACTGGTGTGGTCATCCAATGGCACAGGCAAACTGGTATGCACTAGGCAGGTTAGCATGGGATCATCAGCTCTCCAGCGAACAAATAGCTGATGAATGGTTGCGGATGACATTCAGTAACGACGCAGCATTTGTACAATCAACCAAACAAGTGATGATGCAAAGCAGGGAGATCATGGTGAATTATATGAACCCGGTTGGTTTGCATCATATCATGGGTACCGGTCATCATTATGGTCCTGCGCCATGGGTAAGTAATCTCAACCGGCCCGAATGGAATCCGGTGTATTATCACAAAGCAGACAGTATTGGCGTTGGCTTCAACCGTACCATGAATGGCAGCAAAGCCATTGAACAATATTTTCCTGAAGTAAGAAAGCAATGGGAAGATGTGGCAACCTGCGATGAAAAATATTTGCTCTGGTTTCATCATGCTGCATGGACACACAAAATGAAAAGCGGCCGCAGCTTGTGGAACGAACTGGTACATAAATATTATACAGGTGTTGACAGTGTGAAATGGATGCAGCAGGAGTGGGACAAACAGAAATCAAAATTGGATGAAGAACGGTTTAAAGCAGTAAGCATGTTGCTGGATGTACAATTGGAAGAAGCAAAGTGGTGGCGTAATGCGTGTTTGCTCTACTTCCAAACATTCTCGAAACAACCCATTCCTTCGAATTACGAGCAGCCCGATAAAACATTGGATTATTATAAAAACCTGCGCTTCCGTTATGCACCGGGTAATTAAACAGGCTTTGGAATCACAGCGAATCAGTTGAATTGATTTTTTAAAAAATGAACGAATAGAAATGAGTACGCAAAACGCAGCTTCAGTTGACAGTCATCAAAAAATTGCTATTGTAACCGGTGGCGGTTCAGGATTAGGTTTGGCCATTGCAAAAGCTTTTACAGCAAATAACGTCAAAACCATCATTGTTGGCAGAGATGAGGAAAAACTGAAAGCAGCCAAAGCAGAGTTGGGTGAAAATGGTTTCTATAAAGTTTGTGATCTGAGTGATCTGTCAACCATTCCTGCATTGATTGAAACTATTCTTGCAGAGTTTGGACAAATTGATATCCTGGTGAACAACGCTGGCATTAATCAGAAGAAAGTATTTGAAGAGGTAACCGATGAAGAGTTTCAACGAATTCTCACTACTAATGTAACAGCTGTATTCAGCATCAGTCGTGAAGTGGTGAAAGATATGTTGAAACGGAAAAGCGGATGCATCATCAATATCAGTTCAATGGCCGCACAATATGGTTTGCCAAAAGTAATTGCCTACAGTGCCAGTAAAACAGCGATTGATGGAATGACAAGAGCGATGGCTGTAGAACTTAGTCCGAACGGCATTCGTGTAAACGCCATTGCACCCGGATTTATTTATAGTGCCATGACGGAAAAAGCATTGAACAGTGATCCTGAACGCAAAGCAAAAGTATTTAACCGCACACCAATGGGCCACATGGGACAACCTGAAGATATTGGTGCAGCAGCATTGTACTTAGCAAGCGATGGAGCGAAATATGTAACCGGTGTTGTATTGCCGGTTGATGGTGGTAACAGTATTGGTTTTTGATTTTATCGAACGATTATAAATAAACAGGTTCTGCAAGCTGAGCCGGTTCACTTCTTGTAGTATGAAAAAAACGATATTGCTTGTTGGAATGGCAGCTGTTTCCTGCTGCATGAGTAACGCACAACTGCTTTCTGAAAAAGCAGGTTCTTCGTCGTATGCTCTTTCCAATGCTTCCATACTGGTGGATGAAAATGATCATGCAGTTGTAAAAAAGGCAGCGCATTTTTTTTCATCCGATATGCAATCGGTTACATTAAAACAACTTCCTGTTTCCAATCAACTCAATGCAAATTCTAAAACTGCTATCATCATCGGCTCTGCTGACCAATCGTCGTTCATCAAACAATTGATTCAACAAAAGAAATTGAACATTGCTGACATTAAAGGCAAATGGGAAGCGTATAAAATTCTTACAATTAAAAATCCGTTCAAAGGAATTGATCAGGCACTTGTTATTGTTGGCAGCGATCGCAGAGGAACTTCCTTTGGGGTATTTGAAGTGAGCAAACAAATCGGTGTATCGCCCTGGTATTGGTGGGCCGATGTAGCAGTTGAAACCAAAAAAGAAATTTATATTAACAGGAATGCAAACATTACTGATGCGCCGAAAGTAAAATACCGTGGCATTTTTATTAACGATGAAGCACCTGCACTCAGCAACTGGAGCCGTGAAAAATTCGGCGGCTTCAATTCAAAGTTTTATGCAAAGGTGTTTGAACTGATGCTTCGTTTAAAATCCAATTACATCTGGCCTGCCATGTGGGGCAATGCGTTTTACGATGATGATTCGCTCAATATAAAAGTGGCGGATGAATATGCGATTGTGATTGGCACATCGCATCACGAACCACTCATGCGAGCACATGCAGAATGGGCCCGCTATGGCAAAAAACAAAAATGGAATTACGACAGCACCGAAGCCGGACTGCAGGAATTCTGGCGGGGTGGCATGCAGCGTGCATGGAACGAAAAAATTGTAAGCGTTGGAATGCGGGGTGATGGCGATGAGCCGATGAGTCGTGAAACGGCAACAGCTTTATTGGAACGAATTGTAAAAGATCAAAGAAAGATCATTGCTGATGTTACCGGCAAACCTGCTGAACAAACACCGCAACTTTGGGCACTATACAAAGAAGTACAGGATTACTATGACAAAGGCATGCGTGTGCCGGATGATGTAACGCTGTTATTGTGTGATGACAATTGGGGTAATATCCGCAAGCTTCCAAAGCCAAATGAAAAACCACGCAAAGGTGGTTATGGTATATACTATCACTTCGATTATGTGGGTGGTCCACGCAATTACAAATGGCTCAATACAAATCCGCTGCCACGCATTTGGGAGCAGATGCATTTAGCATACGAACACAATGTAAAAGATATCTGGATCGTGAATGTGGGTGATATCAAACCGATGGAGTTGCCAATCTCTTTCTTTTTGGATTACGCATGGAATCCCGATAAAATTGATGCAAACGATATTCAGCCTTATACAGAAAAGTGGGCTGCCCAACAATTCGGAACAAAACATGCAGTTGCTATTGGCGACTTACTTGCGAAATATGCAAAATACAACAGCCGTAGAAAACCGGAGATGCTCGATGATAAAACGTACAGCTTCGTTTATGGTGAATGGTCAACTGTTGTAAATGAATACAATGAGTTGTTGGAAAAAGCAGAAGCAATCAATAATGAACTGTCTGCTGAAAAAAGAGATGCGTTCTTTCAGTTAGTGTTGCATCCTATTAAAGCTTGTGCCAACCTCAACGAACTATATTACAATGTAGCGTTGAACAAAGAAGGGTTTTCAAAAAAGTACGAACGCACCAATGAAAATGCCGACCGTGTAAAAGAATTGTACAAAAAAGATTCACTCATCACTATTGAATACCATCGGCTCAATAATGGAAAATGGAATCATATGATGAGCCAGACGCATATTGGTTACACCTATTGGCAACAACCTCCGTTCAATAAAATGCCTGCCGTGCAATACTTGCCGGAAGGTACAACGTACAACGATGAGATCATTACCATCGGTAAAGTGCCACAGGCTGAAGTTCCTGCAACAACTAAACCCAATAGTTTTTTTGAACGGTTTGAAGTTGTATCAATAGAAGCAGCACATTTTACCAAAGCCAATAACAGCAAAAACATTTCATGGAAAGTATTGCCTGATCTTGGCAGAACCGGAGATGCTGTTACAACTGTTCCGGTAACAGCAGCGGAACAGCAACCATCAGCTTCAACTCCTTTCCTTGAATACGAGATTTACACGTACAGCAAAGACAGTTTCACCATTCATGCTTACTTTTCTCCCTCATTAAATTTTCATAGTACAGAGAATGGGTTGCAGTATGCTATTTCTGTTGATGATGAAGCGCCACAGATCATCAGTCTCAATAAAGAAGACAAGAACAGCATCAGCGGGATCTGGAATAAATGGGTGGGCGAAAATATCATTATCAAAACAAGCAGACACAAGATCAATCAACCAGGCAAACACGTGATCAAATACTGGATGGTGAACAGTGGTGTGGTGCTGCAAAAAATTGTAGCCGACTTTGGTGGTATGGAAAAATCTTATCTCGGTCCACCGGAAACAAAAATCAACAACTAAATATTCATTACGTTACTTTCTAAATCAACTGGTATGAAAAAGTATATTTTAAAATTTACAGCAGCAGGAGCTATCATTGCAAGTCTTGCGTATTGTGCAGGTGCAAACAAAATCATCAGTGCATCCACTTCGCTGAAAGAAGCATTCAAAAATGATTTCCTTATTGGTACTGCATTGAACACACAACAGATCGAAGAAAGAGATCCGAAAGCCAATGCGCTTATCAAGCAACAGTTCAATGCCATAACGCCGGAAAATATCATGAAGGCAGAGATCATTCATCCGGAATGGGATCGTTATGATTTTACACTGGCTGATAAGATCGTTGAATACGGTGCAAAGAATAACATGAAGGTGAATGGCCACACACTCATTTGGCACAGCCAGTTACCTGCGTTTGCAAGAAGGATCAAAGATGTTGATTCGTTCAAAACGTTTTTCACCAATCACATCAACACCGTTGCCAGTCGTTACAGTGGTAAAATATTTTCATGGGATGTGGTGAATGAAGCATTGAATGAAGATGGTACCATGCGTAAATCAATCTTCTTAGATAAAATGGGCGATGGATTTGTAACAGAGGCGTTCCGTCTGGCAGAAAAAGCATCTCCCGGTACCGAACTCTATTACAACGATTACAATAACGAGCAACCGAAGAAACGTGAAGGCTGTATTGCATTGGTGAAAAAAGTGCAGGCTGCCGGTGTGCGTATTGATGGTGTGGGTATACAAGGTCACTGGCATTTAGGTCGTGTTCCATTTAAGGATATTGAAGAAAGCATTCTTGCTTATCATGCACTTGGTTTGAAAGTAATGTTTACGGAACTGGATATTGAAATGCTGCCACGTAATTTTCAAGGTGCTGATGTAAACCAACGCCAGGCTTCCAATCCTGCATTAAATCCTTATGCAAATGGTATTCCTGATAGTGTGTTACAAAAACAGGCAGACGATTATGCGAACCTGTTTAAACTGTTTTTAAAACACAAGGATAAAATTACACGTGTTACGTTCTGGGGTGTGGATGACGGACAAAGCTGGTTGAATGGCTGGCCGGTGCGTGGCAGAACCAACTATCCGTTGCTGTTCGATCGCCAGTTTCAACCCAAAGCTGCTTACCATGCAGTAATGGCATTAAAAAAATAATCTGCAGGCCAGCATAAACAATAAACATGGAATCATCATCACAAAAATTATCGGTAAAAGAAAAAGTCGGGTATAGCTTAGGCGACCTTGCTGCCAATCTCGTGTTTCAAACACTGGTCACCTACCTCGCTTACTTTTATACGGATATCTACGGCCTCGATACCAATCATGCATCCGCACTCATGTTGGTTGTAGGATTGGTTGCTGCGTTTGCGTTTAACCCTATCATTGGTGCCATTGCAGACAGAACGGTTTCCAGGTGGGGAAAGTTTCGTCCATGGATCTTGTTTACAGCAATTCCGCTTGGTGTTATTGCCTTACTTGCCTTCAGCACACCCGACTTTTCATACAAAGGAAAAGTGATTTATGCAGTTGTTACTTACACGCTGTTGTTGTTATTGTATGCTGCCAATAATCTTCCTTACTCTGCATTGAGTGGTGTAATTACCGGCGATATGAAAGAACGCAACAGTATGTCGGCCTATCGCTTTGTTGCTGTAATGTTTGCACAGTTTTTTGTGCAGGTATTTATGCTGCCCATCATTGTTGCTGCCGGTGGAGGTGATAAAGCAGTTGGTATTGAAAAAGTAATGACATGGCTGGCGATTATTGGCACAGTCATGTTGCTGATTACGTTTTTCACCACAAAGGAACGCATTGTTCCGAAGCCGGAACAAAAATCAAGTTTGAAAGAAGATCTGGCAGACTTGTTTAAAAATAAACCCTGGGTGATTATGTTGGCGTTGACGATCCTTGTGTTTATTACGCTGGCGATGAAAGGTGGTTCTTATGTGTACTATTTTAAAAACTACGTTGATAAAGAGCGATTAACTGAATTTATCACACCCATCTTAAATGGCTTTTCAAGTATTGGCGCCAACTTCTTTGGAGAAGATCCTGTATCGGCCGGTTTTGGTTTGTTCAATGCAGGTGGTATTATTTTCATGATTGTTGGGATTGGATTTTCCAAACGCTTGGCAGATAAATATGGCAAACGGGATGTATTTGGAGTGGCGCTGGTTATTTCAACCCTGTTTATCTTTTTATTTTATTTCTTCTCGTCAACATCAGTTGAGTTAATGTTTGGTTCACAGATTCTGCATGGTTTTTTCTATGGTATCACCATTCCACTGCTGTGGGCCATGATTGCAGATGTAGCCGATTACAGCGAATGGAAAAACAACCGGCGTGCAACGGCCATCATTTTCTCTGCGATGATGGTTGGATTGAAAACAGGGTTAAGCGTGGGAAATGCACTCTTGACATGGATATTAGGATTGTTTGATTATGCTGCGAACAGCGAAACGGCGCAAACAGCAACGGCCATCGAAGGCACAAAATTACTGGTAAGTGTATTTCCATCAATTCCTTTTTTAATTGGTGCTGCATTATTGTTCTTTTATGAGATCAATAAGAAAATGGAAACACAGATCGAAGCAGATCTGAAACAACGACGTTCATAATTCGTCAGACGTCCTCGTCGGACGAAGCAGTAAAACAATACTCCCGTCCGACGAGGACGTCTGACGGGAAAACAAAAACTTAACTTATGCCTGAAGATAGCATTGCACATATCGACTTTGATGAGTTAAATAAAAAAGCAATTTCACAACCATTGGTGAAACACATATACACAGCCGATCCATCGGCACATGTGTTCAATGGAAAAATTTATATCTATCCATCGCATGATGTAGATGCAGGTGATGCGTTTGATGATCTCGGCAGTCACTTTGCAATGGAAGATTATCATATTCTATCAATGGATTCACCAAAAGGTGAAGCAGTTGACAATGGGTTGGCCCTGCATGTAAACGATGTTCCCTGGGCTGCCAAACAAATGTGGGCACCTGATGCAGCAGAAAAAGATGGCAAGTATTATTTGTTCTTCCCTGCCAAAGATCACGAAGGTATTTTCAGAATTGGTGTGGCTGTAAGTGATTCGCCTGTTGGGCCGTTTACGCCGCAACCCGAAGCGATCAAAAACAGCTTTTCTATAGACCCTGCTGTATATAAAGATGAAGACGGAAGTTACTATATGTACTTCGGTGGTATCTGGGGCGGACAATTGCAACGCTGGCGCACAGGAACTTTTAATGCAGCTCACCCCGAAAGTCCGTTTGCATTTTTACCGGAAGCAAATGAACCGGCTTTGTGTGCAAAAGTTGCAAAGCTTACAGATGACCTGTTAGAGTTTGCTGAAGAGCCGAAAGATGTATTGATAACTGATGAAAATGGTGAACCGCTTTTGCAAGGCGATAACGCCCGACGTTTTTTTGAAGCAAGCTGGGTGCATAAGTACAACGGTAAATATTATTTCTCGTATTCAACAGGCGATACGCATTATCTCTGTTATGCAATTGGCGATAGTCCGTACGGTCCGTTCAAATATGCAGGCAGAATTTTAGAACCTGTTGTTGGCTGGACTTCACACCACTCTATCTGTGCATTCGAAGACAAGTGGTATTTGTTTTACCACGACAGCAGTTTAAGTAAAGGTGTAACGCATTTACGCAGCGTGAAAGTAACGGAGCTGGTGCATGATGAAAATGGTTTCATCAAAACAATCAAACCTTACAACGATTAAATCATACAATCAGATGAAGAGATTTTTCTTAACGGTTTCTTTTGCAATGGCTTTGTTTTTTGCAAACGCACAAACCTTCAATAATCCCATACTGGCAGGCTTCTATCCCGATCCCAGCATTTGCAGAGTAGGAAACGATTATTATGTGACAACTTCAACGTTTGCCTATTTTCCAGGGCTACCGATTTTTCACAGTACTGATTTGGTAAACTGGAAACAGATCGGTAATGCCATGGATCGTGAGGAGCAATTAGATCAAACAAATGCGGGTGTATCAAGAGGTTTGTTTGCGCCCACCATCCGCTATCATAAAGGAACATTTTATATTCTGTGTACGCTTATTGATAAGAAAGGAAATTTCATCATCACAGCTAAAGACCCGAAAGGTCCCTGGAGCAATCCGATCTGGTTACCGGAAGTACGTGGTATTGATCCTTCCATTGATTTTGTTGATGACAAAGCCTATGTTGTTTACAACAATGATGCGCCTGATAATAAACCTTTGTACAATGGTCATCGTACCATCCGTATGTATGAGTTTGACATTAACGCCATGAAAGTTGTTGGCGAAGAAATTTTATTGGTGAATGGCGGCACTGATCTTTCCAAAAAACCAATCTGGATTGAAGCGCCACATATCTTCAAAAAAGATGATTGGTATTATTTGATTTGTGCTGAAGGTGGTACCGGATATAATCATACAGAAGTTGTATTCCGTAGCAAATCAGTGAAAGGGCCGTATGTTTCTTACGAGAAGAACCCAATCCTCACACAAAAACATTTGGATAAAAAACGACCTAACCCGATTACAACAACCGGTCATGCAGATTTTGTAGAAACACCGGATGGAAAATGGTGGGCTGTGTTTCTTGCCTGTCGCCCATACGATGATGATTTTTATACAACCGGTCGTGAAACATTTTTATTGCCTGTTGAATGGAAAGATGGATGGCCGCATATACTGGAAGGCGATGCAACAGTGCCTTACACGTTGCCTGTTCCGCAACCGGCTATTACCAAGAAGGTTAATAATCCGTTTGGAGGAAACGTAACATTCAGAGATGATTTCAAAAGAGATGAATTTGATTTCCGTTATCTCTTCTTGCGCAACCCTGAAAAAGATGTGTACAGCTTAACTGCTAAAAAAGGATTTCTGCAATTGGCATTGCGTCCTCAAACCGCAACAGAACGCAAAAGTCCTTCGTTCCTCGGTTATCGTCAGAACAACCTGAAAGGATATGCAGCAACCTGTATGAATTTTACTCCTGCATCCGAAAAAGAAAAAGCAGGCATGCTCATTTTCCAGAGCGAAAACTTTTATTACTTCCTATGTAAGTCAGTTGAAAATGGTTCGCCTGTTGTGCAGTTGATTAAATCGCCGGCAAGAGGAAAAACAGATATGGAAGTACTTGCATCGCAAAAATTAAATTCGTCGAAAGAACTGTTTTTAAAAATTGAAGCAAGAGCCAACACCTATGCGTTCTTTTTTGCAGAAAAAAAGAATGATTGGAAGCTGTTGAAAGAAGGCGTTGATGGGTCGTTCCTTACTACAAAAGTTGCAGGCGGATTTGTGGGAAGCCTGTTCGCCTTATACGGTACTTCTAACGGAGCACCCACATCATCAGTGGCTTTGTACGATTGGTTTGAGTATAAAGGAAACGATGATGCGTTTAAAAAATAAACAGATAACTAAGTTTTTCAATAAGGATCAAAACAATCAACAATGAAAATCGTTCTTGCCATCCTCAGTACAGTGCTTGCTGTTACAGCATCAGCACAGGATTACAAATCGTTTCCCATGTGGAAACCGAAGTTGCCGATTGAGCAACGGGTAAATGATGTGGTGAACCGTTTAACACTGGAAGAAAAAGTTGCACAGATGCTGAATGCAACACCGGCTATTCCACGTTTGGGTATTCCGGCGTATGATTGGTGGAACGAAGTATTGCATGGTGTTGCAAGAACGCCGTTTAAAACAACGGTGTTCCCGCAGGCCATTGGTATGGCAGCCACATGGGATACCACTTCACTCTTCCGTATGGCTGATTATTCTGCACTCGAAGGAAGAGCCATTTTCAACAAAGCCATTGAGCAGGGACGAACTGCAGAACGTTATCTCGGTCTTACGTACTGGACACCCAACATCAACATCTTCCGTGATCCACGTTGGGGACGTGGACAGGAAACATATGGCGAAGATCCGTTTCTAACGGCCATGCTTGGACGAGCTTTTGTGCGTGGTTTGCAAGGAGAAGATCCGAAGTATTTAAAAGCAGCGGCTTGCGCTAAACATTTTGCGGTACATAGTGGTCCTGAACCAAGCCGTCACTCCGATAATTTTAATCCTGCGGTGTATGATCTGTGGGATACGTATTTACCTGCATTTAAAGAACTGATTGTGGATGCAAATGTGGCCGGTGTAATGTGTGCCTACAATGCGGTTGATAAACAACCTTGCTGCGGGAATGATCAGTTGATGAATGATATTCTGCGCAAGCAATGGAAGTTCACCGGTTATGTTACGAGCGACTGCTGGGCCATTGATGATTTTTTCCGCTATCACAAAACACACAAAGATGCAACCGAATCAGCTGTTGATGCTGTGATGCATGGAACTGATATCGAATGCGGACAAACCGTTTACAAAACATTGGTTGATGCCGTAAAGAATGGATTGATCACCGAAGCACAACTCGATATTTCTTTAAAACGTTTGTTTACCATCCGTTACCGTTTGGGTATGTTCGATCCGGTATCGATGGTGAAGTATGCACAAACACCGGCTTCAGTTTTGGAAAGTGCGCCACACAAAGCACATGCTTTGAAGATGGCGCAACAAAGTATTGTGTTGCTGAAGAATGAGAAGAATACTCTACCACTTTCAAAGTCGATCAAAAAGATTGTTGTGATTGGTCCCAATGCTGATAACAGCATTGCAGTACTGGGCAACTACAACGGTACCCCTTCTGAAATCGTAACAGTATTAAAAGGTATTCAAAACAAACTGGGCAGTAAAGCAGAAGTGGTATATGAAAAGGCCATCAACTTCACCAATGATACATTGCTGGTGTACACTGATATGCGCAATCAATATTCCTTCGACGGAAAAGCAGGTTTCAAAGCAGAGTATTTCAACAACAAAGAATTGCAGGGTAACCCGGTTGTAACGCAAACAGAAGCAACCATCGATCATTTCTGGCAGGAAGGTTCGCAGGTAGTTGGCAATATCAATGCGTATAATTTTTCTGCACGCTACACAACGAATTACACAGCCGATAAAGATGGTTTCATCACATTTGAAGTAGAGGCTGATGATGGTTACAAATTCAGCATCGATGACAAATCGGTACTGGATGCATGGACAAGAAACCGCTGGGGTGCAAGAACCTATCGCCTGAAAACTGAGAAAGGAAAAACCTATAAGCTGGTATTGGAATACTGGCAGGGCGAAGGAAAAGCGAATGTTAAATTGAAAGCGGGCAATTACGAGCAAACCAATTATGCAGCGCTGCTGAAGAAAGTGAGCGATGCAGATGCCATTATTTATGTGGGTGGTATTTCACCACAACTGGAAGGCGAAGAAATGCGTGTTGATTATCCCGGCTTTAATGGTGGCGACAGAACATCGATCCTTTTACCCACTGTTCAAACAGAGCTGATGAAGAAGCTGCACAGCACCGGCAAACCCGTTGTGTTTGTAATGATGACAGGCAGTGCAATTGCAACGCCATGGGAAAGTGAAAACATTCCGGCTATTGTAAATACATGGTATGGCGGACAAAGTGCAGGCACTGCAGTTGCCGATGTATTGTTCGGCGATTATAATCCTGCCGGTCGTTTACCGGTTACGTTTTATAAAAGCGATAATGATCTTCCCGGTTTCCTTGATTACAGTATGGAAGGAAGAACCTATCGTTATTTCAAAGGCGAAGCATTGTATCCGTTTGGTCATGGGTTGAGTTATTCAACATTTACATACAGCGGATTGCAATTGCCCAAAACAATTGCCGCTAACAAACCTGTTACAGTTACAGTAACAGTAAAGAATACCGGCAAGCGTGATGGTGATGAAGTGGTGCAGTTGTACGTTTCACATCAAACAAAAAGCAAAGCACCTGTACGTGCATTGAAAGGATTTAAACGCATCAGTTTAAAAGCAGGCGAAAGCAAAACCATCAGTTTTAAACTTACACCCGAAGAGTTGTCGTTGGTAAATGAAACAACAGGCAAATACTATCAACCAAAAGGAAACGTACAGATCAGTGTAGGTGGTGGTCAGCCCGGTGTAAAAAATAAAACAACCAGTAATGTGATCAGCTCACAGCTACTTATTCAATAACAACTACAATCAGCAGTATGAGTTCTACTAAATCAGGCAGAAGAAAATTTTTGCAGGATGCAACAAAAGCTTCCGGGTTGATGCTGTTTGCACCAATGGCAGGCAAGTTTAAATCGATTCAATCAACCGAAAAGAAAAAGGAACCTGTTATTGCGCCGGGCAAAATCAAGTTTGCTGTCATCAGTATCAATCATCCGCATATTTATGGAATGACGGATGCCATCAAACGAGGTGGTGGTGAATTAGTGGCTGTTTATGCAAAGGAAGCTGACCTGCTGGCTGCTTTTACCAAAGCATATCCTGAAGCGAAACTGGCAAAGAATGAAAATGAAATTTTAGAAGATCCTTCCATTCATTTGGTGTTAAGTTCCGGTATTCCCGATGAACGTGCGCCGCTCGGTATTCGTGTAATGCAGCATGGGAAAGATTATTTAACCGACAAACCCGGCATCATTACATTAGAACAACTGGCGCAGGTAAAAAAAGTGCAGAAAGAAACCAAACGCATCTACTCCATTATGTACAGTGAACGGCTGGAGAACAAAGGCACAGAAAAGGCCAGTCAGTTGGTAAAAGCCGGTGCAATTGGTAATGTGATACAAACGATTAATATCGCACCACATCGCATCAGTAACAAATATGGTACATCGGGTTTGGCTGTACGTCCCGATTGGTTCTGGGATAAAAAACGATACGGCGGAATATTAACTGATATTGGTTCGCATCAATTTGATCAGTACTTACATTTTACAAATACAACCGAAGCAACCGTACTTATGTCGCAGGTAGGCAATGTACATTTTCCGGAAGCACCGTTGTTTGAGGATTTTGGCGATGTGATGTTAAGTGGAAATGGTGGTGTTGGTTATATAAGAGTAGATTGGTTTACACCCAACGGACTTGATAGCTGGGGCGATGGAAGATTAACCATACTTGGTACGGATGGATACATTGAAGTACGGAAAAATATTGATATCCTCTCCGGTAAAAAAGGCGGTAATCAATTGTACCTGGTGAACCAAAAAGAAACCGTGCATATGGATTGTAACAATGAATCATTACCATTTGGGCCGGCCTTTGTAAATGATGTGGTGAACAGAACAGAAACCGCTATGAGCCAAGCGCATTGTTTTTTAGCAACTGAACTTGCCTTAAAAGCACAAAAACAAGCGAAGCAGTTGAAATTGAAAAAATAATTTCCTGCTTTTTTATAACGATGCTTCATTAAACAGATAGCCATGCAAAAAGAAAAAAAACAGGGTATCGGAAGAAGAAAGTTTCTGAAGGATACCATCAAATCAGCAGCAGGCACTGCCATTGCTCTGCATCTCCCAACCATTGTTCCTGCAAGTGTGTTCGGAAAAACTGCGCCGAGCAACCGCATCAACATAGCCGCCATTGGCACCGGACGTATTTCACGTGGGCATGATATGCCGGGCGTTTGGAAACACAGCTATGCACAAATCATGGCCGTATGTGATGTGGATTTGAAACGTGCAAACGAAGGCAAACAGTTGGTGAATGAATTTTATACCAAGCGTGATAACAAACCATACGATGGAGTGAAAGTGTACACCGACTTCAGAGAAGTGTTACAAAATAAAGATGTGGATGCAGTGCTTATCAGCACACCCGATCATACACATGCGATGTTAGGTGTGGCGGCTGCAAAGGCAGGTAAACATATTTACATGCAAAAGCCTGCATCGTTAACGATCAGCGAAGGAAGAGTGATCAGCAATGTGGTACAAAAAAGTGGCGTGAAGTTTCAGATAGGTAGTCAGCAACGAAGCAGTGATCAATTTCGGTATGCTGCTGAGCTTGTCCGTAACGGACGTATCGGCGAATTGAAAACAGTGTATGTTGGTTTGCCCGGCGATCCTCCCGGTGGTAAGAAAGAAGAAATGCCATTGCCCAAAGATTTCAATTACGACATGTGGCTTGCATCAACACCTGAAGTGTATTATACAGAAGACCGTGTGCATCCGCAGGTTGGTTATGGCCGGCCCGGTTGGTTGCGTTGCGAACAGTTTGGTGCAGGTATGATCACCGGTTGGGGTGCACATCATATCGACAGTGCACATTGGGGCATGGGTATGGAAGCAAGTGGCCCGGTTGAAATATGGACAGAGAATGTGGAGTTTGCAACGGGTGGTTTGTGGGATGTGCATGGCATTTTTAAAACTGGTGCCAAATATGCAAACGGCGTAACGATGATTGTAAGCAATGAATTTCAAAACGGGATCAAGTTCGAAGGAACCAAGGGATGGATTTTTGTTTCAAGAGGCGATTACCAGGCAACATCCAGCGATCCGAATGCAGGAACTGTTCAGGCAAAAAAATTAGATGCAAGTGATCCTTCTGTCCTTACATCAGTGATTGGTAAAAACGAATTTCATTTTACTGTCAGCAAAGATCATCATGGCAACTGGCTCGAAGCAATCCGTGATAACAAAAACACCATTGCACCGGTTGAAGAAGCACACCGAGCCTGCTCCGCCTGTTTGCTGCATCATATTTCCATGAAGCTGAAACGCAAATTGTATTGGGATCCTGCGAAAGAACAATTCAAGAATGATGCAGAAGCCAACAGTATGCTTTCAAGACCGCAACGCAAAGGTTACGAATTAAAATAAACGTTCTCAAAAAACTGAATCAATCAAACATCCGATCATGAAGCCACTGTTTACTGCCTTTGTATTTGTTTTCGTCATTACAACGAATCACACTTCACATGCACAGGTAAGATTACCGCAGATTGTTCGTGACAGCATGATCCTGCAAAGAGATGTACCTGTAAACATCTGGGGCTGGAGTGCAATCAATGAAAAAGTAAGCGTAAAGTTCAATGGCAAAACCTACAAAACAAAAGGCAATGCAGAAGGTAAATGGAGTATTAAACTTCCTGCAACAAAAGCCGGCGGTCCTTATACCATTGACATAACTGCGAGTAATAAGATCAGCATTAAAGAAATATTATTTGGCGATGTTTGGTTTTGCAGCGGACAAAGTAACATGGTGCATCAGCTCAACATCCACGATGTAACTTATGCAAAAGAAATAGCTGAAGCAAACGATCCGCAGATACGTCAGTTCTGGATTCCGACGCTTACCAGTCTGCAAGGTCCGCAACAGAATTTGCCAAGCGGTTACTGGAAGGCAGCAGTGGGTGAAGATATCCGTCCCTTCTCAGCAGTGGCGTACTTCTTTGCAAAAAACATTTCAGAGAAATACAAGATACCTGTCGGTATTATTAATGCAAGTGTAGGCGGCACACCCATTGAAGCATGGACAAGTGAAGAAGGGTTGAAAGATTTCGCCGCATTACAAACCAGCATCACAAAAAATAAGGACACAGCTTACCTCAACAGTTTCAACAGAAGACCGGGCAACACTCCTCGCATGGCTCCTCCTGTTGATGCAGGTTTAGCTGATGCCGTAAAATGGTTTGATGTAAACTATGTACCAAAAGGTTGGCGTAATATCAACATTCCCGGCTATTGGGAAGATCAGGGTATAAAAGATCTGAATGGAGTAGTTTGGTACAGAAGAGAAATAACTATTCCTTCTTCAATGATTGGTAAAGCTGCGAAAGTTTTTCTCGGTCGCATTGTTGATGCAGATGAATTATACATCAATGGTGTGCGTGTAGGTAGCACAACGTATCAATATCCACAACGCAGATATCCTGTACCGTCGAATGTTTTAAAAGCAGGGAAAAATATTTTTGTTGTTCGAGTTACAAACAACGCAGGTAAAGGTGGTTTTGTACCGGATAAACCGTATTGCATTTTTGCTGGCAATGATACAGTTGATTTGAAAGGAACATGGCAGTATAAAGTTGGTTTGGTTAATCGTCCGTTTGCAGGAGGAGGTTTTGGTGGTGGCGGTATCAACGCACAAAATCAACCGGCGGCTTTGTACAATGCAATGGTAGCGCCTGTTATCAATTATACCATCAAAGGTTTTTGCTGGTATCAGGGCGAAAGCAATGCAGGTAAACCACAGGAATATGGTGCGTTGCAGACTGCACAAATTCATGACTGGCGCAACAAATGGAAGCAAGGCGAGTTACCTTTTCTCTATGTGCAATTGCCCGGTTATATGGATTACAACTATCTCCCATCGGAAAGTGGTTGGGCTGTGTTACGTCAACAGCAGTTAAATACGCTTACAGTTCCAAACACTGCTATGGCAGTTGCTATCGACCTCGGCGAGTGGAATGATATTCATCCCGATAATAAAAAAGATGTGGGCATCCGTTTGGCATTGGCAGCACGCAAACTTGCTTACAATGAAAACATTATTTATTCAGGTCCGCTTTTTCAATCAGCACAAATCAATGGCAATAAGATCGTTCTTTCCTTTCAACACACCGGCAGCGGATTGATCACAAACGATGGTGAAGAGTTGAGTGAGTTTGCCATTGCAGGTGCTGATAAAAAGTTTGTGTGGGCCAAAGCAAAAATCGAAGGCGATAAGATTATTGTATGGAGTGATGAAGTGAAAGAGCCACTATATGTTCGTTATGCATGGGCAGATAACCCGGTGAATCCGAATTTGTATAACAAAGAAGGGTTGCCAGCATCACCTTTTACAACTGAGAAATAATTAGTCAAACAATCAATACCACTAACTACACTGCATGAAAAAGAACGTTTCTTTCAGCAAAGCATCGTTGATTGCTTTTGCTGCTATTCACCTATTTGTTGTTTCCTGTAAGAAAAAAACATCTGAAGTAAAAGAACAGGTTATCAGTTCTTCCATCATCATCAATGCCAATGAAAACTTTCAAACCATTCAAGGCTTTGGCGCAGCTACGGTGTTTCGTCCTTCGAATGGTCCTTTAACGAATGAAGAGTTGGATCGTTTGTTCGGAAAAGGCAACGGACAAGTCGGTTTGAATATTCTGCGCATTCGCATTGCTGCAGACGATACCTGGCGTGCACTTGAACTGGCAAACGCAAAAGGCGCTGTTCAACGTGGAGCGAAAATTCTGGCATCACCGTGGAGTCCGCCTGCACGGTTTAAAACGAACAACAATCTCATTGGAGGATCATTGATAACTGACAGCAGCGAAGCCTATGCAAAATACCTGAACGATTTTGCGAATTACATGGCAGCAAACGGCGCTGCTGTGCATGCAGTATCAGTTCAAAACGAGCCCGATTGGGATCCTGATTATGAAAGCTGTGTATGGAGTGCTTCGCAGATGCGTGATTTCTTAAAAAATTACAGGCATTTGGTTACCAGTACAAAATTGATGGCGCCTGAGTTGGTGAATTACAACCAAACCTACATGAACACACTGTTAAGTGATAATGTCGCAGCTGCAAATATTGACATCATCGGTACACATATTTACGGTGGTGGTATTGCAGAAAATGTAATGGCCAAGGCGATGAATAAAGAAGTGTGGATGACAGAACACCTTGACACTGTTTTTAATTATACAGCGAGTTTGGCAACGGCTGTTGAAATACATAACTGTCTCACTATTGCCAACTTCAGTGCATATATCTGGTGGTATGCCAAACGCTTCTATGGTCCCATTGGTGAAGAAGGATTTGTTACCAAACGTGGATTCATGATGTCGCAGTTTGCAAAATATATTCCACAGGGCTCGGTGCGTATTGGCACAGGCTCCAATACAGTTCCCAATGTTCGCATTTCAGCCTACAAAACAAGTACCGGTAAAAAAGTAATTGTTGCGATCAACAGTTACAACGCTGCAACAGAACAGACCTTTACTTTTCAGAATGCAAGCGCAGGCGAATTTATCCCTTATACGACGACAGAAACAAAAAATGCAGAGCCCGGCACTAAAACAACAGCTAGCAATAACAGCTTTACATATAAACTGCCGCCTTACAGTGTTACCACATTTGTGGAGCAGTAAAAAATTTTTTACTGTTTTGTGTGATGAAGAACGATCTGTAGAATGGAAACAAAGTAACCGATGAAACAATAATTATTGTAAACAAACGCAATGAAAAAAGAACTGACTTTACTCGTGTTGATCATTTGTGCTGTTCTTCCTTCTTATGGACAGAATCGTTTGCCGCATTTGCGAAAAGTTGGCACTGTTACACAACTCATCGTAAAGGATCAACCTTTTTTAATACTTGGTGGCGAACTGGGTAACTCTACTGCCACAACCATGCAGAACATGGAGCCTGTCTGGCCTCGATTAAACGCCATGCATTTAAATACAGTGCTGGTGCCTGTTTATTGGGAACTGATCGAAGCAGAAGAAGGTCGTTTCAATTTTTCGCTCTACGAATCACTCATTAATGAAGCAAGAAAGATTGATCTCAAAATTGTGTTCCTCTGGTTTGGCGTATGGAAAAACAGTATGAGCAGTCATGCGCCTGCATGGGTAAAACGCAATCAACAAAAATATCCACGTGTAAAAGATGAAAAGGGAAAGAGCCTGGAGATTCTGAGTTCGTTCAGTAAAGATGTCCTTGATGCAGACATCCGTGCATTTGAACAACTGATGACATTTATTAAAAACTTCGACAGCGCTCATCAGACAGTGATCATGATACAGCCGGAAAATGAGATCGGCATGTTATCATCTGCCAGAGATTATCATCCATTGGCCGAAGAGGCATTCAAAAAAAATGTTCCTGCTGAAGTGATCAGTTATCTGCAAAAGAAAAAAGATCAGCTTGTACCCGAATTACAACAGGCGTGGAAGCAAGCTGGCAATAAAACAAAAGGAAACTGGCAGGAATTGTTTGGCAATGGATTGTACACCGATGAATTATTTATGGCGTATTACTATTCTGCATTTATGAACAAGTTGATCGCTGCAGGAAAAAAGATCCATCCACTGCCGATGTTTGTGAATGCAGCGCTCAACCGTCCGGGTAAACTGCCAGGTGAATACCCAAGTGCCGGCCCGCTGCCCCATGTAATGGATATCTGGAAAGCCGGTGGAACTGCGATTGATTTTATGAGTCCTGATTTTTACAATCCCGATTTTAAATACTGGAACGATCTGTACACACGACAGGGTGATCCTTTGTTTATTCCTGAACATGTTTTTGATGCTACCGTTGCAGCAAAAGCATTGTTCACATTTGCCAATTATGAAGGTATTGGCTTTTCGCCTTTTTCAATTGAATCAAATCATAGTGAATCGTTAGCAAACATGTATGCAATGCTGCAGGCATTAACGCCACTTATTACAAGTAACCAGGGAAAAAGTAAGATCAAAGGCGTGTTGCTTACAAAAGCAAATAAGGATACAAGTTTCACAATGGGTAACTATGTGTTTAACTGCAGGCATGATTATACTCTCAGTTGGACAGCAGGCAACAGAACGGAAGACTGGCCTTATGCAAGTGCCATGATCATTCAAACAGGTGAAAATGAATTTTACATTGCAGGAACCGGAGTGGTCATTACATTTTCAAACAGCAAAAACAAAAACCAGCATGTGGGCTTATTAAAAGTAGATGAAGGCGTGTTTGAAAATAATAGTTGGAAGGTGATCCGTCATTTAAACGGAGATCAAACACACCAGGGTCGGCATGTGAATATCCCCACCAATCAAATAGCTGTACAAAAAGTAACACTTTATAATTACGATTAATTGCTTCACCAATAAAAAATGAACATGAAAAAGATCATACTCTTTCTGCTCACTGCAATAACCAGCAATGCTATTGCTACAGCACAGGTGAATGTTATTGACAGCAGCAAATATCCAAAGCTCACGATGTTTACGATGCAGCAGGATCAGGCAAATATGATGCAGCAATTAGGCATAAAAAAATTACGCCCCGGTAAAAGCGGTAATGTGCAGGATCCCAATTCAGCAAATTATGATGAGGCATTGGCAAATCCCTGTCCGCAATTGCCCGATGCACTTATCTTGAATAACGGCAAAAAAATTACAACTGCTGATCAGTGGTGGACACAACGTCGCCCGGAAGTAGTAGAAGCATTTGAACGTGAAGTATACGGTCGTATTCCAAACAATGTTCCGAAAGTAACATGGACAGTTAAGATCACTGACAGAGAAGTGGTGAACCGTATTCCTGTCATTGTAAAAGAAATTATTGGTCATGTCGACAACAGTGCTTACCCGTTGATCAATGTGGATATAAAAATGGTATTGGTTGTTCCTGCCAATGTGAAAGGCCCTGTTCCGGTGTTGATCATGTTTGGCCGACCGGTATTACCAGCACCAGCACAACCATCGCCCGATGATATGGATAAGATCAATGCATCATTTAAAGAGATGCTGATCAAGAATGATCCTGCCATGAAAGAAGTCTTTGAAAAGTATCCCGCATATCAACCCATCACTCGTCTCCCCGCTCCTAACTTTTTTGCTCCTGCAAAAGCAGAGGATGAGTTAACGCCACAAGAACGTTTATTGGCAGCAGGTTGGGGTTATGTAACGATCGATCCCGGAACCATACAACCGGATAATGGTGCAGGCTTAACAAGAGGTATCATCGGTTTAACCAATATGGGTCAGCCACGCAAACCCGATCAATGGGGTGCATTGCGTGCATGGGGATGGGGCGCCAGTCGTGCATTAGATTATCTTGAAACCGAACCAATGGTAAATGCAAAGCAAGTAGGTATTGAAGGTGTATCACGTTATGGTAAAGCTGCATTGGTAACCATGGCATTCGATCAACGCTTTGCCATTGGGTTAATTGGTTCATCAGGAAAAGGTGGAGCTACATTACACCGTCGTGTGTTTGGTGAAGCCGTTGAAAATTTAACCGGTGGTGGCGGTTATCACTGGATGGCAGGAAACTATTTAAAGTATGGTGCTGAGGAATCTTCGTTCGGAAGAAAAACAGGTTGTGATCTTCCGGTTGATTCGCATGAACTGATTGCATTGTGTGCACCACGCCTTACATTCATCAGTTATGGTATTCCTGAAAAAGGCGATGCCAACTGGCTCGATCAAAAAGGAAGTTACCAGGCAACGATCGCTGCAGGGAGCGTATTTAAATTTTTAGGTGCGAAAGATCTTGGTGTGAGCAATGATTACATGAATGAAAAAATGCCACCGATGTTAACCGATATGCTCGATGGTCATTTGGCATGGCGGCAGCATGATGGCGGCCATACCGATGCGCCGAATTTTAAATTCTTCATTCCATGGGCAAACAGAATGCTTTCTTATACAAGAACGGCCCAATAAAAAATCAGTAATGAAAAACAGTTTACTTCTTTTTAGTTTGATCGTATCAGTTACCTGTTTTGCACAAAGCAAAACGGAGTTAAAACTATGGTACAACAGTCCTTCCGGCAGTACATGGGAAAATGCATTGCCCATTGGCAACGGTCGGTTAGGTGCTATGGTCTATGGCAATGTATCAACCGAGGCTATCCAGTTGAACGAACATACTTTGTGGAGCGGAAGCCCGAACAGAAATGATAATCCGCTTGCTTTGGATTCATTGGCTGAAATGCGGAAGCTCATCTTCGAAGGCAAACAAAAAGAAGCAGAGCGTTTGGCCAACAGAGTTATCATCAGCAAAAAATCGCATGGACAAATGTTTTTGCCTGCAGGCGAATTACATCTTCGTTTTGAAGGACATGATAACTACAGCAACTATTACCGTGAGCTCGATATTGAAAAAGCAATTGCGAAAACAACTTACAGTGTTAACGGCATCAACTATACTAGAGAAGTGCTGGCTTCTTTTCCCGATCGTGTGATTGTGATGCATCTTACTGCCAGTAAAGCCAACAGTATTTCCTTCACTGCTTTTTACAAAGCTGTTCTTCCAAATACACAGCGATCAGTTGTTGCAGGAAAACAATTGACGATCGCCGGTACAACTGTTGATCATGAAGGTGTAAAAGGAATGCTTCGCTACAAAGGCATTTCAGAAATTAAAACAACAGGTGGTACATCTTCTGCAACTGACACATCCATCACTATTCAAAATGCAACTTCTGTAACTATTTATATTTCCATTGCTACGAGTTTCAATAACTACAACGATGTAAGCGGAAATGAAAACGAGCGTGCAGCTTCATATCTCAACAAAGCAGTTGTAAAATCGTTTCAGCAAATCAGGCCATTGCATATTGCTGCGTATCAAAAACAGTTTAATCGTGTTAAGATCGATCTTGGTACAACAGATGCAGCAACGCAACCAACAAATGAACGATTGAAAAATTTTGCAAACGCCAACGATCCGCAGTTTGCTGCCTTGTATTACCAGTTTGGCCGTTACCTGTTGATCTCTTCATCACAACCCGGTGGACAACCGGCCAATCTGCAAGGCATCTGGAACAACAAAGTCCGCCCACCATGGGACACCAAGTACACCATCAACATCAACACTGAAATGAATTACTGGCCGGCAGAAAAAACAAATCTGTCGGAACTGCATGAGCCGTTATTGCAGATGGTGAAAGAATTATCCGTAACAGGTGTACAAACAGCGAAAGACATGTATGGTGCAAGAGGCTGGATGGCGCATCACAACACCGACATCTGGCGTGCAACCGGTGCAGTAGATGGTGCATTTTGGGGAGCATGGGCCAATGGTGGCGGTTGGCTCAGTATGCATTTGTGGGAACATTATTTATACAATGGCAATAAAACATTTTTAGCGACAGCTTATCCGGTGTTGAAAGGTGCGGCTTTGTTTTATGTTGATTTTTTAATTGAACATCCAACAAAAAAATGGTTGGTGATGAATCCGGATATGTCGCCGGAAAATGCACCAAAGGCACACCAGGGTTCTTCGCTCGATGCAGGCACAACCATGACGAATCAAATTGTGTTTGATGTGTTCAGTTCAACCATACGTGCTGCAGAAATTTTAAAAAAAGACAAAGCATTTGTTGATACACTACGAAAGATGCGTGATCGTTTGGCGCCAATGCATATTGGTCAGCACGGACAATTGCAGGAGTGGCTTGATGATATTGATGATCCGAACGATAAGCACCGGCACATTTCACATCTCTATGGTTTGTTTCCATCGAACCAGATCTCGGCTTACCGCACACCCCAATTACATCATGCAGCAAAAGTTACTCTGCTGCATCGGGGCGATATTTCAACAGGCTGGAGTATGGGCTGGAAAGTAAACTGGTGGGCTAAGATGCTGGATGGTGATCATGCGTTTCAACTCATCAAAAATCAACTCACACCGGTTGGCACCAATGAAGGTGGCGGCGGTACTTACAACAATCTGTTTGATGCACATGCACCTTTCCAGATCGATGGAAATTTTGGTTGCACATCGGGCATTACCGAAATGCTGATGCAAAGTGATGACGGTGCCATTCACCTGCTTCCTGCATTACCAACTGTTTGGCAAAGTAGCGGAAGCATTACCGGTTTGCGTGCAAGAGGCGGGTTTGAAATTGTACGGTTGGAATGGAAGAATGGAAAGCTGGTGAAGGCAGTGATCAAATCAAACCTGGGAGGTAATTTGAGAGTGCGTGTGCCCAATCAACTGAAAGCAGCAAATGGGGCGGCATTTAAAAATGCTGTTGGCGAAAATGCCAATCCGTTTTATGCAACGGAAACCATCAAAGAGCCGATTATTTCTGAAAAAGCAAACCTTGCCCCTGCTGTGTTGAGCAAAACGTTTTTGTATGACATCACTACAAAGCCAGGACAAATTGTAACGATGATGATGCAATGACCTTACAACCTGAGGGATAAAAGTAGTCAGCGATTTTACGACCTGATTACTAACAACATGTAGCACAAATAGCTGTGTTGTGTAATATTTTCCGCTGTGGTTTTTTGGAAGTTTAAGAGTAGGGGGCTGGCTAACTTGTAACGATTTAGTGTATCTCAACCAACCTGAACAAACCATTGCTTGACAACCACATACACAGCCGTAACTGTTGCGGATACGTATTGCAAAAGGATTTCAACTCTTTGTATTCATCAAGCCGTTTCATACAAAAAATGTTAACGAAAGCAACCAAACAAATGATAACAACTTTATTTCGGCGATATGTGCTTGCAGCAGGAATGATTTTCTGTGCATGGTCTGTAACTGCACAACCACCACGTGGTCCATTTGTAATTTCTCCGCAAGTACATGCTGATAAAAAAGTAACCTTTCGTTATCTCGCACCTTCAGCAAAAGAAGTGAAGCTCGGCGGCAGCCAGTTTGGTGCAGCGCAACTTCCCATGACAAAGGATTCCATTGGCATCTGGAGTATAACAGTGGGGCCCATCAAGCCGGATATTTATCCTTACAGTTTTGTTGTAGATGGTGTAACGGTGATGGATCCTGCTAATGTTAACTTTTTTCCCAATGAACGTTTCAAAGCAAGTCTGGTTGATGTACCGGGTGAAACGCATTTGGTGCATGCCATCAAAAATGTGCCGCATGGTTCAGTAACCTATGAGTACTATCCTTCTGTTGAAGGTTCAACAGGATCGGTAGTTGTGTACACGCCTCCGGGTTATGATCAGTCAGCAAACAAAACATACCCTGTGTTTTATCTCATCAGCGGAACAACTGACACAGAAGAAACATTTTTTAAAGTAGGCAAAACAAATTTCATTCTCGACAATTTGATCACAGAGGGAAAAGCGGTACCCATGATCGTTGTGATGCCATATGGCAATCCCATGGCTCGTATCGCTGAACAAAAGCAACAGGCAAAGCCAGGCGATATTGTTGGAAGAGATAGTGAAGATGCTGTTACACGTGCAAAACTGTTTGAAACTGATCTTGTCACAAAGCTTATTCCTTACATCGAAAAAAATTACCGCACCATCAATAACAAGAACAGCAGAGCGATTGGTGGTTTTTCAAGAGGTGGCGGACAAACATTGCGGACTGCTTTCAGCAATACCGATAAATTTTCATGGATCTGTTGTTACAGTGCTTATCTATCTCCGCAGGAAATGGACAGCAGGTACAAAAACCTTGTTGATAATACGGCAAAAACAAATAAAGATTTTAAACTGCTGTGGGTGAGTGTGGGCAGCGAAGATTTTTTATACAAATCAACGGTTGAGTTTATCGATTACCTGAAGGCAAAAAACATCAATCACAAAAGTTTAATCACCGGCGGTGGACATACATGGATGAATGTGAAAGATTATATGGCGCAAACAGTACCATTACTTTTTAAATAGAATAAGATGAAATCATTCTTTATAGCAATTACAATTTTATTCATTGGCTGTAATGTGTTTGCACAACAAAGGCCACCTGTCATCAGCTCACCCGATGTGAATGCCGATGGCAGCGTTACATTCCGCTACTATTCACGAACTGCACAGAATGTGATATTGAAAGGAGAGTTTCTAACAGCACCTCTTCCATTTGTAAAAGATACATCGGGTATATGGTCGGTTACAGTGAAAGATATTAAGCCCGATATTTATCCTTACAGTTTTAATGTAGACAATGTTGAACTTGCTGATCCAAACAACACTTATGTGTTCGCCAATGAGCGTTTCAAAAGAAGTATACTGGAAGTGCCGGGCACTACACCATTAGTTCATTCATTGCAGAATGTACCACATGGAAAAATCAGCTACCGTTATTACAGTTCGGCTACACTAGAAACTACACGACAGTTGCTGGTGTACACACCGCCCGGCTATAATGCCAACAGTAAAACAAAGTATCCTGTTTTGTATCTCATACATGGCGGGTCGGATACGGAAGAAACATGGACAAAAGTTGGTCGTGCAAATCTCATTGCAGATAATTTAATTGCACAGGGAAAAGCAGTACCGATGATTATTGTAATGCCGTACGGCAATGTGCGTCCTAAACCAATGCCCGACTTTACAAAAGATGTTATCAATGATATTATTCCATTCATTGAAGCCAACTATCCGGTTTACACTGATAGTAAAAACCGAGCAGTGGCTGGTTTCTCTGTTGGTGGCGGACAAACACTCAACATTGGTTTGACTAATACCGACAAGTTTGGCTACATCAGTTCTTATGCACCGTTTACAGCAACAGAAGAGTTTCAGAAAAATTTTGCCAACTATTCACCTGATGCAAAGAAGATCAATCAACAATTGAAATTGTTTACGATCAGTGTAGGCACCGAAGATTTTTTATATGAAAGTGTAAAAAACAATATTGCCATGTTCGAAGAAAAGAAGATCAAAGTAAAAAGCTATATCGTACCGGGCGGACATACATGGATGAACTGCAAATTGTTTTTAGCCACCACACTCCAGGAAATTTTTAAATAAAACAACAACTATCTCTTTAATCTTAAAACCTGACAGATGAATCGTCAATCAGTTTTTTTAACCGCTGCGTTGTTTGCAAGTACCATGTCTTTTGCACAAACAACCATCATCGAAGATTTTAAACCATCTTCCTTTAATCAACCATTCCAGGCATATCCACAGGTAAACTCGCAAGGTTATGCAAGGTTTCGAATTTATGCACCCAATGCAGACAGTGTTCGGGTGAGTCTTGGCCTCGGTGGACAAGGAGGAACAAAATTAGTGAAGGCAGATAGCGGTTATTTTATCGGCACAACTGCAGGGCCAATGGATGAAGGTTTTCATTACTACAGGGTAAATGTTGATGGTGCTACGTTTAATGATCCCGGTACCGGATTTTTTTATGGATCGCAACGCTGGGAAAGCGGAATTGAAATTCCTGCGAAAGACCAGGATATCTATGCATTGAAAGATGTACCGCATGGTAATATGCAACACATCATTTTCCCTTCTAAAAGTACCAACACACAACGGGCTGCAGTAGTATATACTCCTCCCGGTTATGAAAAGGGCAATACAAAATATCCTGTGCTGTACCTGCAACATGGATGGGGCGAAAATGAAACCTCATGGGGTATTCAGGGAAAAACAAATCTCATCATGGACAACATGATTGCATCGGGTAGAATAAAACCATTCATTATTGTAATGACGTATGGTATGACGAATACCGGTATGCCAATCGGTCGCAGACCAGCGCCGCCACCTCCTCCGGCTGGCACAACAACAACTCCTCCTCCTGCTCCTCCTGCCGGCGGTGGAATGGGTGCAGCGGGCAGAGTGGCAACAGGAATTACTGCAGGTGAAGTAACTGGTGTTGGGGCATTTCAAACTGTATTACTTGATGAATTGATTCCTTACATCGATGCGCATTTCCGCACAAAAGCCGATAGAGATAACAGGGCAATGGCCGGTTTATCAATGGGTGGTTTTGAAACGCATACCATCACATTGGCAAAGCCGGAAGTGTTTGGCTATTGGGGATTATTAAGCGGTGGCAATTATACACCTGCGCAACTGGAAGGTAAAATGAAACCCAAATTTATTTTCATTTCCTATGGAAGTAAAGAAACACGTGGAGCTGAAGGATTGCCAAAAGTAGAAGCAGATTTAAAAGCTGCCGGTTATAAAGTAGCTACTTATGTTTCTCCGGGTACAGCACATGAATTTCAAAGCTGGCGCAGAAGTTTATACGAAATGGCGCCGTCTCTGTTTAAATAACCATTGCTAAAAGAAGATTTAGTAAAACTGAGTTGTCAAATAAAGAAATCAATGTTTCAGTTGTTGCATAGCTGCAACAACTGAAACATTTCTAAACGATAGATTAAACTAACTGAAACGATGATAAAAAAAATAGTCACTGCTGTTGTTCTTCTTTTTTCGCTGTTGCAAATACAGGCACAGGAAATACTGAAGCAGATGCCAAAAGGATTTGATGAATTGCGTACGGAAATTGCAAAAGGAAAGATTGATACGATTACGTACAATTCAAAAACGGTAGGTACAAACAGAAGAGCCTTGGTGTACACACCACCGGGTTTTTCCAAAAAGAAAAAGTATCCTGTACTGTATTTGTTACACGGTATTGGTGGCGATGAAAAAGAATGGCTGAATGGCGGCAAGCCACAGGTGATTCTGGATAATCTTTATGCAGAAGGCAAACTGCAACCGATGATCGTGGTAATGCCAAATGGCAGGGCCATGAAAGACGACCGTGCAACCGGCAACATTATGGCACAGGATAAAGTGCAGGCCTTTTCAACATTTGAGCAGGACTTGCTGAATGATCTTATTCCTTTCATTGAAAAGAAATTTCCTGTGTACAAGGATCGTGAAAACAGAGCCATCGCAGGTTTGTCGATGGGTGGCGGACAATCTTTGAATTTCGGATTAGGTAATCTTGACAGGTTTGCATGGGTGGGTGGTTTTTCTTCAGCACCCAATACAAAGTTGCCACAGGAGTTGGTGCCCAATCCTGAAACAGCAAAACAACAATTAAAATTATTGTTTATCTCCTGCGGTGATGCGGATGGTTTGCTTTCGTTCAGTAAACGCACACATGATTACCTGCGCCAAAACGATGTGCCACATATTTATTATTTAGAACCAGGCGGACATGATTTTAAAGTGTGGAAGAATGGATTGTATATGTTTTCGCAATTCCTGTTTAAGCAGGTGGATGCTTCACAATTTTCGAAGTATACGGTATTGGGTACGGCAGCAGCAACCAATGTACGTTCTGCAAAATATCCGCAGGTATTGCCAGACAGTCGTGTGATGTTTCGTATCAAAGCACCTGATGCACAAAAAGTACAAATCGACTTGGGAAAGAAATACGATATGCAGAAAGATACCGGAGGTTATTGGATCGTTACCACCGATTCGATCAGCGAAGGTTTTCATTATTATTCGTTGATCATTGATGGTGTGGCAGTAGCTGATCCTGCAAGCGAAACATTTTATGGTATGGGACGCATGGCAAGCGGTATTGAAATTCCGTTCAAAGGCGATGGTTATTATGCATTGAAAGATGTGCCGCATGGCGACATCCGCATCAAAAAATATTTTTCTCCTGTTACACGTTCATGGCGCCAATGTTATATCTACACACCACCTGGTTATGATGCGAATGCCACAACAAAATATCCTGTACTGTATCTGTTACATGGTGGTGGCGAAGATGAACGTGGCTGGGCAACACAAGGAAAAACAGATATCATACTCGATAACCTCATTGCTGAACAAAAAGCAAAACCAATGATCATTGTGATGATGGATGGCAATGTTTCAAGTGGTGGTCCCGGTGGTTTTGGTGAGCAGGCCTTGCGTGCTTTTGAAAATGAATTAAAGCAAACACTCATTCCTTTCATTGAAAAAAATTACCGTGTGGCAACTGATGCCAACAGCAGAGCACTGGCCGGTTTATCCATGGGTGGATTACAAACCCTGCATGCAGGTGTAAGAAATACAAACCTATTTGCATATCTCGGTGTGTTCAGTTCGGGATGGTGGAGTAATCAACCTGCTCTTTCTACTCCGCAATATGAATTCATGAAAACAAATGCAAGTACTATCAACAGCAACCTGAAGCAATTCTGGATTGCAATGGGTGGTAAACAAGATATTGCCTGGCAGAATTGCCAAATAATGATGCAACGATTTGATGAAATGAAAATCAAGTACACATACAGCGAATATCCCGGTGGTCATACATGGCCGGTATGGCGCAACAACCTGTACAACTTTGCACAATTGCTGTTCAGGTAAGTGGTAGCGGATAAATATTGGTGAACAAACTGTGAGCTGGTTTTTACATTTTATCAGATAAAGATTCTCTCATTGATAAACATAAAACAACGGTTGCTTTATGATCTTGAAACGATTGTCGACCAAACTCAGTTTTGCAGTTGCAGCATTGCTGCTGTTGTGCTTTTATATCAGTTGCAATAACGGAGCATCCACTTACAACCACACTACATGGACGCAATACGGTGGTGGTCCTGATCAGTCGAAGTATTTCGATGCAGATGAAATCAAAAAAGACAATGTGCAGCAGTTGCAAGTAGCATGGATGTATGAATCCGGGGATAGTCTTTCCTACTTTTTCAGTCCTATTGTGGTGGACAGCATGATGTATGTGATGGCGAAAAATTTTTCATTGGTTGCAGTGAATGTACACACCGGCAAAGAAGTGTGGATTCATACAAAACTCATGGGTTTATCAAGAAGAGGGATTAACTACTGGGAAAGCAGTGATAAAAAAGACAAACGACTCATTTTTACGTTGAACAATTCGTTGCAGGGGATCGATGCCGTTACAGGAAAAAGTATTCTGAGTTTTGGCGATAGTGGTTATGTTGATCTGCGGCAGGGACTGGACCGTGAACCTTCTTCCATCAGGCGCATGCAATCCATGATGCCGGGCATTATTTATAAAGATCTGGTTATACTTGGTTCAGCACCGGGCGAAAATTATTTTTCGCCACCCGGTCATATAAGAGCTTACAATGTAGTTACAGGAAAATTAGAATGGATCTTTCATACTATTCCGCACCCGGGTGAGTTTGGGTACGAAACATGGCCAAAAGATGCATACAAATATGCAGGTGCAGTAAATGTGTGGAGTGAAATGTCAGTCGATGAGAAAAGAGGCATTGTGTTTCTACCGTTGGGTTCGCCTACGTATGATTATTATGGCGCTGATCGCATAGGTGCCAACCTGTTTGGTAATTCTTTGGTAGCCTTAGATGCAAAAACAGGCAAACGCCTCTGGCATTATCAAACAGTACATCATGACCTGTGGGATTATGATCTTGCTTCCGCACCACAGTTACTAACGGTAAACCATAACGGCAAAAAGACCGATGCAGTGGCTGTAGCTACCAAACATGGATTTATGTTTGTGTTCAACAGGGAAACCGGCGAGCCGCTTTTCCCAATCGAAGAAAAACCATTTCCTGCCAGTGATATGCCCGGCGAACAGGCATGGCCCACACAACCTATTTCTTCACTGCCCGATTTTACTCGGCATGCTGTTACCAAAGAAACACTCAATCCATTTTTTCCTGACAGTATTAAACAACAATGGATCAAGCGTCTTGATTCATCGAAGTCCGGATTATATCTGCCGCCATCAGATAAATATGAAACGGTCATGATGCCGGGTGCATTGGGAGGTGCTAACTATGGTAACACAGGTTCCAATCCCGGCAAAGGAATGATGTATGTAATGACACAGGAATATGCTTCTACTTACAAGCTTAAAAAAGTGCTTCCTCCTTCAGTGAATTTATCGAACGATGAAATCAAACGGGTGAAAGCATTTTATACGGCCACTTGTCAAACCTGTCATGGTGCGAATATGGAAGGCGGACTTGCACCTGCCTTAGTAAATGCAGGCCAGCGAATTTTTTACGATGAGTTTAAAGGGATCATATTAAATGGTCGTGGACAAATGCCCGGCTTTGTGCATGTGGATGAGCAAACCATTACTGCACTGTATCGCTACCTGGGTGGTAATCCTGCACGGCCAAATTTCTTCAGACGAATGGATACATCATCAAAAGTAAATGGACCTGTAGTTGCATCGGGTGGTGCTAAAATAAAACCCGATGCAAACCGTAGTGCTCCGATGTTTGATTATCCCGAAGGAGTAGATCATCCGGTTGATCGTTATACCACTGATTATGGATTAGACTGGATGGGTTTGTTATCACCTCCCTGGTCATCACTCGTTGCATATGATCTGAATACGGGCACCATCAAATGGAGAAAACCAATTGGTGAAGATTCGCTATACAGCAAAGGCAACAAAACAACCGGTGCACCAAGCGGTGTATTACGAAAAGGAATGGTGGTTACATCAACAGGAATTGTTTTCGCTACAGCAAAAGGCGGGAAACTCTATGCATTTGATGCAGATAATGGAACTGTTTTATGGGAAACAACATTGAGTCATGAAACCAATGGACAACCCATCATGTATTCACTCAACGGCAAACAATATTTAGTCGTGAATGCAACGGGCACATTTGCGAAAGACAGTTACAATCATGCAGCGAAACCAGGTGCGTTGCCAAGGGGCTATCTTGTTTATGCATTGCCCGATATTAAAAAGTAAAACAGTATTTCAATTCATGAACGTTTAAATAAAGAAGCAACATGAAAAAATTAATGATGGCTTTTAGTGTACTGTTGGTGTTGCATAGCATTGCTCAACCATTGCAGCAACGCATTGTGGTGAACGATCCTGCGAAGTACAGGATGTTGTCTGCCGTGCATGCAGGTGCCGGTGAAATGGGATTCACACAATTGATCGGCCGCACAGAACTGTCAACCAACTTTCTTTATCTGCATGTCGGAACGATAAAAGCGAAGTCGGGAATCGGTCATCATTTTCATCATGGTATTGAAGAAATGTATGTGTTGCTCAATGGCGAAGCACAGTTTACCATCAACGGCCGTACATCAAAAATAAAAGCCCCGGCTGTGGTGCCTTGCAAAGCAGGCGATTCACATGCTATTTACAATGCATCCAACGAACCGTTACGCTGGTTGAATTTTGCAGTGAGTGAACAAAAAGGAAAATCAGATGCATTTGATTTGGGTGATAGCCGGGTAGGTGCAGCGCTTGATCCAATACCAGTTTTTGTTTCAGGTAAACTTGAAAAACAAAACAGCAATAATCCAACGATGCCGCCGGGTATGAAACCATCGTTGAGCCGCCGGGTATTTGGACCGGATATTTTTTCTACTAACTGGAATCATGTCGATCACATCATTCTTCCTGCCGACAGTTCAATCACACGACTACTCAACGGCATTGAAGAAGTGTACTATGTGATCAAAGGGAAAGGAACGGTTACATTGAACAATCAGAATGCAACAGTGAAGCAGGATGAATCGTTCTTTGCTCTTCTTGGTGAAAAAACAATCATTGCCAACAACAGCAAAGAAGACCTTGAAGTTTTGGTAATCGGTATTGCTGCATCCAAACAGAATTATGCAACCATCAACAAACCCTTGATCAAACCCAAAGCAATGGTTTTGCAAATGGAGTTTGTTGTGCCGAAAGAAAATGCAGAAGCGTTTGAAAAAATGTACTACTCCATTTATGTGCCGGCCATGACTGTTCAAACCGGTTATCTCGGATCAAAACTGCTTCGGCTGTTTCCCGAAAGCAGAGCAAAAGAAATTCAGGCCGAACCAACAACTTACAATTACCAGATACAAATTTCATTTGATACGGAAGAAAACAGAAGAAAATGGGTGGTAAGCAAACAACACGATATTGCCTGGCCTGCTGCTTCCGGTTTGGCAACACAGTTCAAATGGAAAGGTTATGATGTAATGGGCGATGATGAGCAACAGAAATAATAACATGTTTTTACGACCACGAACCATACTGATTCTTGTGCAATTGTGTGTTACTGTTAGCAGCAGTGATGCACAGGACATGCAACCCACTTCATCACTCGTTTACCCGGGTGTTGATGGGAAGCTGCAGTATGTTGCGGATTCAATGGGAAACAGCATTCCCGATTTTTCCAATGCTGGTTATAAAGGAGGTGGTGTTCGTATCCCGTATGTGGCAGTGAAAGTAACTGTATGGCCGGTGCCGGGCGATAATTCGGAACAGATACAGGCTGCGATCGATCGTGTTGCTGCAATGCCGGTTGATGCAAGCGGCTTTAGAGGAGCAGTATTATTGAAGATGGGCACCTATCATCTTACAAAACCTATTTATATCCGTGCATCGGGTATTGTACTCCGTGGCGAAGGAATGAGTGATCTTGGTACGATACTTATTGGAAAAACAAATGAACAAACGCAAGGGCCCGGCTTTCGTCAACCGGCACTCATTAATGTAACCGGTACTGCAGGCGCAGTGGAAGTAGGTGAACCAAAACAAATCATCACCGATCAGTATGTTCCGGTTGGTGCAAAACGTTTCAACATTGGCTCTGCAAAAGGATTCAAGGTGGGCGACAAAGTTCTCGTTCGCAGATATGGTAATGAAGAATGGATCAAAGAACTCGGGCAGGATACATTATCGGTTGGGCGATACCGTTGGAAACCTTTCACCATCACCTATGATCGGATCATCACTGCTATCAGTGGAAATACGATCACCATTGATGCACCGGTTTTTTGCGCCATTGAAACAAAGTGGGGTGGTGGTGATATGGTGAAGTATATCGATACCGGCCGCATTGAACAGGTTGGTATTGAAAATTTGAGAGCGATCTCGGAATACAATCCAACCGTAAGAAGAAAAGATTATGGAAATATGGATCGTGGTTCGTACGACGGGCCCGGTTCGAAGTATGAAGGCGATGAATACTATGCAGATGAAAATCATTATTTCAATTGCATCAATTTCAGCAATACAAAAAATGCATGGGTGCGAAATATCAGCGCCTTACATTTTGGCAGCAGCGTTGTGCTTACAACAGCAGGCACCAAATGGATCACTGTGCAGGATTGTGAATCAAGAGAACCTGTTTCCATGCGTGCAGGTGCACGACGGTTTACTTATCAGCTGAATGGTCAGTTAAGTTTGGTGCAGCGATGTTATTCGCAAAAAGGACGTCACTCATTCGTTATGCAAACATCTTCGTCCAGCGGAAATGTATTTTTCAATTGTGAAGCCACACAACCTTACTCTTCCAGTGAGCCGCATGCCAACTGGGTAAACGGTGCTTTGTATGATAATGTAAAAGCTCCGCTTACTGCAAGGTTCTGGAAAGATATCAGCATTGGCTGGGCGGGTGCAAATATTGTATTCTGGAATTGCGAAGGTGATTTCCTGATTCAGAAACCACCAACGGCACAGAACTTTTCCATTGGTCACAAAGGTGTTGCTTCGGTGATCTTTAACAGGGCGCTGCAGGATCTTTCCAAACCCAATGGTTATGTAGAATGGATGGATCAACATGTAGCACCACGTAGTCTTTACTTAACACAATTGAAAGAACGGCTCGGTGCAACTGCTGTAAAAAACATCGGGAAAGAGGAAGAAAACTTTGATTAAAAAATTATACAGACAATCATAAAAAATAAACGAACGAACTATGCTGTTACACAACTTCAAATCGATTTTATATACAAGTGCACTGTTTCTTGTTGCTTTCAGTTTTTCAAACTGCAATACTGCACCGGAAGCAGCCTGGGAAAAAACAAACAATGAGCTCATCAAACAGCATCAACTTACGAAACGCACAATCGATGGGTTACCTGCTTCAGTTGTAGAATCGAATATTGAGCCGGCGAAAGTAGCCAACCTCGATCAGTTGGATAGTACCGAGTTGCACACAGGCGTTACTGCAAAAATATTTTGGGGAGCAGGAAATATGGTGAGTGTGTTACAGCTGCAACCAAATGCCATCATACCCGAAGAAGTGTTAACGGCTGATCGGTTTTTATTTGTCATTGAAGGAAATATAGAACATACAGTGGATGGCACCACGTTATCAATGCTCGCACAAAAACGGGAAAGTCCTGATGGCACGCATAGCGGTACGCCGAGAACAGATTTTGTGTACTCCGAAAAAGGAACAACATCTACTATTAAAGCAGGTGCTTCAGGAGCAAAGCTGCTGGAAGTGTACAGTCCGTTGCGTGCCGACTATCTGCAAAAAGCAGGTATAGCAAATGCACCAACAGAAATTCCTGATCTCAAGAATGTGATGCAGCCGAATATTACTTCAAACAAATTATATGATCTGTACAATCTTCAACTTACTACACTTACACCCGATGCACATTCACGGATCTTATCGGGTAGAAATATGCAGTTGAGTTTTATATCGATGGATCCGGGTTCTGTGTTTTCGCACCACATCCATCCCGAAGAACAATTGATGTTTGTGTTGCGTGGCGAATGCCGTGAAATTTTATTGGATAGCGAGCAGGAAATGAAACCAAACAGTATGGTACGTATTCCCGGTAACATGGTGCATGGTGCGAAAATTAGCGAGTGGGGTTGCGATGCATTGGATATATTCTGGCCTGCAAGAGAAGATTATCTTGAAAAAGAAAAAGCACGAATCGCAGCGTATCATGAAATTATTCCGGTTGATGCAAAGCCGGAGTTATTGGTCGACGGTAAAAAAACAAAACCCGAATTATTTTTTACGGAAGGACCGAAATGGATGAATGGAAAAATTTATCTCTCCAATATGTTCTTTGATCAGAACTGGGGTGCCAATCCAAAGAAAAGCTCAACAGTAGAACTCGATCCCAATGGAGCATACCGGAATATCACTGAAGGGAAAATGCAAACAAACGGATTGTATCCTTATAAAAACGGCAACCTTATTGTTTGTGATATGATGGGTCATCGTGTGGTGGAAATGACAACGAATGGTGAAGTGGTAAAAGTATTGGCAGATAAATATGATGGCAAATCAATTGACGGACCTAATGATGTGATCACCGATGCGAAAGGCGGTTTCTATTTTACCGATCCGCAGTTTACCATGGAACCAACAAAATTTCAACCCGGTCGTGCAGTGTATTATGTTTCTGCTGAAGGAAAAATAACAAGACTTGTGCAGCCAAATGAATTTGCAATGCCGAATGGAATACTGTTATCTCCTGATGGCAAAACGCTTTACATCAATAATTGTTATGACAATGAATCGTGGTATCCTGTTAACAGCGAAAAAGATAATCATATCTGGGCCTATGATGTAAACACCGACGGCAGCATCAGTAACGGACGGAAATTTGCTACACTGTTCCTCACCGAAAACGTATTGGATCGGAAAGGAAAATCATCGAGTGCCGATGGTATGGCCATTGATACAGATGGAAATCTTTACGTAGCTACTTACTACAGTGTACAGATTTTTAATGCAAAGGGAGAATTTGTTGGCATGATCAATCTTCCTTCGTTCCCGGTAAGCTTATGTTTTGGTGATGCTGATCTGAAAACATTGTACATCGTAAGCTATAGTAAAGTGTATAAGATCAAAACAAACAAGAAAGGATTTATCAACTATTTATAAAAAGCAGTTTATTAATACGCAAACAATCATGATGATCAAAAAATTGATACTCGCAGCGTTCATCTTTAGTTCAACATACATAACAGCTGTTGCACAGGATCCAAACTTTTATATTTTTCTCAGCTTTGGCCAATCGAACATGGAAGGCTACGCAAGAATTGAAGCACAGGATACAGTGAATGTTGATCCACGCTTTAAAGTATTGGAAGCAGTTGACTGTCCGGCCATCGGCAGAGAAAAAGGAAAATGGTATACTGCTGTTCCTCCCTTATGTCGTTGCAGAACAGGACTTACACCTGTTGATTATTTCGGAAGAACATTGTTAGCGAATCTTCCGGCGAATGTGAAGGTGGGTGTAATCAATGTTTCCGTTGGTGGTTGCAAAATTGAACTGTTCGACAGAGATAATTATCAAACATATACTGCATCTGCACCCAACTGGATGCTCGGTATGTTAAAAGAATATGATGGCAACCCTTATGGACGTTTGGTTGACATGGCAAAACTGGCGCAAAAAGAAGGTGTCATTAAAGGAATACTGTTGCACCAGGGCGAATCAAATAATGGCGATACAACCTGGCCGCAAAAAGTAAGTATGGTGTATAAAAATCTGCTCAGCGATCTTCAGCTTAATGCGCAGAACGTTCCGTTACTGGCAGGTGAAGTGGTGCATGCAGAACAAGGCGGCGTTTGCGCCGGTATGAATAATATCATTAATCAACTGCCTGCTATCATTCCAACCGCACATGTTATTTCATCGAAAGGTTGTGCTGATTCGCCGGACAATCTTCACTTCAATGCAGAAGGATACAGAGAGTTTGGAAAACGATATGCAGAAAAAATGCTGGCACTCTTAAGGTTGACAATGAAGTAACAAGAGTTAGTATAAAAGTGATTAATTTTTCGAAAAAAAAGATGATGATAGCACGAAGTGGAATAAGGAAAAAGTTGTTGCAGTTGTGTGTTGGCAGTCTATGTTTCTTGTCAACAGCTGATGCACAGGATAAATTATATCCCAATGCATTTGCCTTGCAGGATGTTCGTTTATTGAAGGGGCCATTCCAACATGCCCGTGATCTGAATATTCAAACATTGTTACAATACGACACCGATCGTTTGCTGGCCGGTTACAGAAAGGAAGCAGGGTTACCTGCCAAGGCAACCATTTTTGCGAATTGGGAAGGATTGGATGGGCATGTGGGCGGACATTATTTGTCGGCATTGGCCATGAACTATGCAGCTACCGGTAATGCTGAATGCAAACGCCGCATGGAATATATGCTGGCAGAATTGAAGCAATGCATGCAGGCCAATGCAGCATTGTATCCATCGTGGGCAGTTGGTTATGTGGGTGCAGTACCTAACGGAAAAGATCTTTGGCCAAAGATCAAGGAAGGAGATGTAAGCGTTATCTGGAAATATTGGGTGCCCTGGTACAATGTACACAAGATGTATGCAGGATTAAAAGATGCATGGATGTATACAGGGAATGAAGACGCCAAAAAAATGTTCCTGCAGTTTTGCGATTGGGCAATTGCGATCACAAAAACATTGAGCGATGCAAAGATGGAAGAAATGCTGGGCAATGAACATGGTGGCATGAATGAAGTGTTTACCGATGCATTTCAAATGACCGGTGATCAACAATATCTTGTTGCAGCCAAACGGTTTTCGCATCGGCAGATATTACAACCGCTGTCGTTACAAAAAGATGAACTGGATAACAAACATGCCAATACACAGGTGCCGAAAGCCATCGGTTTTCAACGGATTGGTGAACTGGCCAATGATAAAACGTATTTGAACGCTGGCAGTTTTTTTTGGGAAACAGTTACCACTAACCGGTCGCTGGCATTTGGTGGCAACAGCCGGCGTGAATTTTTTCCAAGTGTAGCTGCATCGCATGAGTTTGTAAATGAAGTGGAAGGGCCTGAGAGTTGCAACTCGTACAACATGCTCAAGCTTACACAAAATTTATTTCGTCTGCAACCATCAGCAAAATATATTGATTACTACGAACGAACATTGTACAATCATATCCTTTCTACCCAACATCCGGAGCATGGAGGCTATGTTTATTTTACACCGGCAAGGCCACGTCATTACAGGGTGTATTCAATACCTAACGAAGCCATGTGGTGTTGTGTGGGCAGCGGCATGGAAAATCATGGGAAGTACAACGAGTTTATTTACACGCATCAGAATGATTCGTTGTTTTTAAATCTCTTTATTGCATCCGAACTCAACTGGCGCAACAAAGGAGTGAAGCTGAAACAGGAAACAAATTTCCCCTACGAGGAACAAACAAAACTTACTGTAACAGAAGGGGCATCTTCTTTTTCGTTACTCATTCGTTATCCATCATGGGTGAAACAAAACAAGGTACGTGTACTGCTCAACGGAAAACCGCTGCAGTACCAGGTAAACAACAATTCGTATATCAGTCTTCGCCGAAACTGGAAGAAGGGCGATGTGCTGCTGGTACAACTCCCGATGCAAACACTGGTTGAACATATGCCGAATGTTCCCGAGTATGTGGCTGTGCTGCATGGTCCTGTTTTGCTTGCTGCTAAAACAGGAACAGAGGATCTGAAAGGACTAACGGCCGACAATAGCCGCTGGGGACATATTGCACACGGAAAAAAATTACCTATCGATAAAGCGCCCATTATTATAGCCGATGATGCTAATCTTGTTACAACCGCATTGCAACCTATAAAAGGAAAGCCCCTTCATTTTACATTCAAAGGATTGCAGATAAAAAATGCGACACCGCTGGAACTGCAACCGTTTTACGAAGTGCATGATGCCAGGTATATGATGTACTGGATGACCTTGTCGACTAAGCAATACAGCGCCTATATTGATTCCATTGCCAAACTGGAACAGGCGAAACTGGCGTTGCAAAAACGTACAGTTGATTTTGTAGCACCGGGCGAACAGCAACCGGAAGCAGATCATTTTATCGAAAAACAAAATTCAAACACCGGAAACTATCTCGATGAATTTTGGCGTGATGCACGCAATGGTGGTTTCTTCAGTTATCAATTCACAACAAACCAGGAAACAGATCTGAACCTGGTTGTACGTTACTGGGGTGCAGAAAAAGGAAACAGAACCTTTGACATTTTTATTGATGATGAAAAACTGGTTACAGAAACCATCAGCGGTAAGTGGGAGCAACAAAAATTCATGGAAGTTGAATACAGTATACCGGCAGCAATGTTGGAAAACAAAAAAACAGTACGGGTGAAATTTCAATCAAAGCAGGGAGCTACGGCCGGGTCGGTTTATTATGTGAGGTTGGTAAAAAAATAACGAAATGAACATTGATAGAAGTATAGTCAGGAAGAAGCACATCTATTGCAAAACAGTTTTGTTGGTTGTTGCATCGCTTGTATGTATGCATAGCTTTGCACAGAAAAAAAATACAGCAATTCCAAACAGTAAGAAGATCAGCACCGATCTGTTCGGTTTATTTTTTGAAGACATCAACTATGCGGCTGATGGTGGTTTGTATGCAGAGCTGGTGCAAAACCGTTCGTTTGAATACAGCCCAACCGACAACAGACAATGGCAGGCGCTTTCGTTTTGGGAATACATTACACCAGGCTTTTCGTATGGTTCATTGCAGGTTGAAACCAATGCGCCGGTACATCCAAACAATCCGCATTACGTGGTGCTTACCAGTGAGCATGTGGGAACAGTGCCGCCACAAAACAGCGGGCAACCATTACCTGCTTCTATTACAACAGGGCGCCCCGGTGTAGGGATTAAAAATCCGGGCTTCGGTAATATCATCAGCAAAAAAGGAGAGCGGTTTCATGTTGCGTTATTTGCGAAACAACTTTCTGCGCAGCCGGTTGATGTGTATGTAAGTCTGCAGGATCCAAAAGGCAACCTGCTTGCTGAACAAAAATTAATCATTGATAAAAAAGAGTGGACTAAATATACAACAACACTTACAGTAACTGCCGGACATGATAGTACACAGGTTGTAGTGCTTGCAACAAGTAAAGGAAAACTTGCATTGGATGTGATCTCGGTTTTTCCGGAACACACATTTAAGAATCGTCCAAATGGAATGCGTGCTGATTTGGCGGAAGCACTTGCTGCAATGAAACCGGCATTTATCCGTTTCCCCGGCGGTTGCCTGGCACATGGTGATGGGTTGGGAAATATGTATCGTTGGAAAACAACCATTGGCCCAATTGAACAACGCACAGCGCAAAAAAATATCTGGGGTTATCATCAAACAGTAGGACTTGGTTACTATGAGTATTTTCAGTTTTGTGAAGATATTGCTGCCAAACCATTACCTGTTTTACCGGCAGCTGTGAGTTGTCAAAATTCAGGAGGCACGTGGCGCATTGGTGGTACGGGACAACTTGCATTGCCATTGGAAGAAATGCAGGAATACATTCAGGAAGTACTGGATCTTATTGAGTGGGCAAACGGACCCGTTACATCAACATGGGGTGCAAAGCGTGCAGCAGCAGGTCATCCTGCTCCTTTCAATCTGCAATACGTTGGTATTGGAAATGAAGACAAGATCACACCTGAATTTGAGCAACGTTTCAAAATGATCTATGAAGCGGTAAAGGCAAAGCATCCAGACATTATTCTGATTGGTACAAGCGGACCATTTCATTCCGGTGAAGATTTTGATAAAGGATGGACGCTGGCCAATCAACTGAAAGTGGATATGATCGATGAGCATTATTATGTACAACCTGATTGGCTCATCAGCAATCAATACCGGTACGATCAATACAATCGCAAAGCCAGCAAAGTATATCTCGGTGAGTACGCTTCCTGGGGAAATAAATTATACAACGCCATTGCAGAAGCATTGTACATGACAGGGCTCGAACGGAACGGCGATATTGTAAGCATGGCATCGTATGCACCATTATTGGCGAAAGATCAGTTTACACAATGGAAAACAGATATGATCTTTTTCAATAACAGCACTTACTATCTCACACCGAATTACCATGTACAACAACTTTTTTCAGCAAATACAGGCGACCATTATGTTGACAAAGTGATTGCAAAGAACAATGCCGATTCATTACAGGCAGGTTCTTGTGTGTACGATAGTAAAACAGGTGATATTATTGTAAAGCTGGTAAATGCCGGTAAACAGGCAAAACAATTTCAGTTAAACCTTGCTGCATTCAAAAAAATGGCTTCGGTTGCAACAGTTACGCAATTGAGTGGCGATGCGGCTGCAGAAAATTCGTTCCAGGCAACTGATGCAGTTGCACCGGTAACATCAACTATTAACATCAGTAAAAAAATGAATTACGAATCACCTGCTATGTCGCTGACAGTGATCAGGATCAAAACAAAATAGAACATGAAAAAATTCTTATTTGCTTCAACAGCATGCTTCATAAGCATACTGTCATTCGCACAAAACCCCATCATCAAGCACGTCTTTACAGCGGATCCATCACCGATCGTATATAAAGACACATTGTTTTTATATACCGGTCATGACACCGCTTCGGTAACAGCTACCAATTACAAAATGCCCGACTGGCGTGTGTTCTCCACAACTGATATGAAGAACTGGAAAGATCATGGCACCTTGCTTTCGCCACATACATTTTCGTGGGCAACAGGCGATGCGTATGCAGCACAGTGTATTGAACGCAATGGGAAGTTCTATTGGTTTGTTTCAACTTTTCACAAGAAAGACAGTGTAAGCAATGGTGGTGCTGCCATTGGTGTTGCGGTATCCGAAAGGCCAACCGGTCCATTCAAAGATGCGATTGGCAAAGCACTTGTGATCAACGAAATGACAACCGATAAAAAGCATGGTTGGGATGATATTGATCCTACAGTAATGATCGATGATGATGGACAAGCTTACATGTACTGGGGAAATGGCAGTTGCAAATGGGTGAAGCTGAAAGAAAATATGATTGAGTTGGACGGACCTATCAATGTAGTGAGTATTAAAAATTTCATTGAAGGTCCATGGATCTACAAACGTAATGGCTGGTACTACCTGGTATATGCAAGTGTTGGTACCAAACCCGAAATGATCGAATACTGCATGGCCAAGAGTGCAACAGGTCCTTGGGAATACAAAGGTATTATACAGGAAAATGTGCCGAATAGTTTTACAACGCATCCCGGCATCATTGATTACAAGGGCAAATCCTATTTCTTTTATCACAATGGAGCTTTACCAACAGGCGGCAGTTACCGTCGTTCTGTTTGTGTAGACTATATGTATTACAACGAAGACGGAACGATTCAAAAAATTATTCAAACGACTGAAGGTGTTCAGCCTGTCAAGTAATAAAAAAATACAGCATAACTTGCTTAAAACGTTCAATTGAAATGATGAAGAACTATTTAATCGCTCTTGGAATACTGACCAGCCTCAACGTTCATGTAACAGCACAAACCAAACAGGCGATCAATCCTGTTATTCATGCGGATGTACCCGATCTCTCGATGATACGTGTGGGTAATAACTATTACATGAGCAGTACAACCATGCACATGAGCCCGGGTGTACCCATTATGAAATCAACTGATCTCATCAACTGGAAACTAATCGGCTATGCGTACGATACATTGGTCAACAATGATGAAATGAATCTTGTGAATGGTAAATCAACCTACGGTCGTGGTTCATGGGCCAGCAGCATCCGTTATCACAAAGGCACGTACTACGTGTCAACCTTTGCAGCAACGAGCGGCAAAACACATATCTATAGTACAAAGAATATTGAGAAGGGTCCGTGGAAAGAAATTACGTTTCGTCCCGATCTGCACGATCATTCCTTGTACTTTGATGATGATGGCAAAGTGTATATGATCTATGGCAACCGGAAGTTAACGTTGGTTGAATTAAAAGATGATCTCTCGGGCTTGAAAGAAAACGGCATCAAACAAGTGATCATTGAAGATGCAACACAACCCAGCCAATCTGTTGGACAAAGTGGTTTGGGTGAAGGGTCGCAACTCTTCAAAGCAAACGGCATGTACTACCTGTTTAATATTACATGGCCCAGAGGTGGCATGCGTACCGTGGTAATTCATCGTGCCAAACAATTGACAGGACCATGGGAAGGAAGAATTGCATTGCAGGATCTCGGTGTTGCACAAGGTGGATTAATTGATATGCCCGATGGCAGATGGTTTTCTTATTTGTTTCGTGATTACGGAGCGGTAGGTCGCATTCCGTATTTGGTTCCTGTGAAGTGGGAAGATGGATGGCCGGTGTTGGGCGAAAATGGAAAAGTACCTGCAACACTCAACTTACCAGCAAGCAAAGGATTGATTCCGGGCATTGTCGTATCAGATGAATTCAATCGCAAAAAAAAGGAGGCAGCTTTACCGCTTGCCTGGCAATGGAATCACAATCCGGATAATCGCTTTTGGTCGGTTACAGCACGCAAAGGTTTTTTACGATTAACAACCGGCAGAGTTGATACCAGTTTTCTGTCAGCACGAAATTCATTGACACAACGCACCATTGGTCCTGTTTGCACCGGTGTTACGGCATTGGATCTATCAAACATGAAAGATGGTGATGTTGCAGGATTGGCGTTGTTGCAAAAAAATTATGGATTGATTGCTGTTCGTGTAACAGGAGCTACAAAAGAACTGGTGATGATCAATGCAAGTACAGGCCAACCGGAAGAAGCACAACGCATTGCCTTGGCACAATCAACTGTTTACCTGAAAGCTGAATGCAATTTCACCGACAGAAGAGATGTAGCTGATTTCTTTTACAGCGTTGATGGCACAAACTGGATACCGTTTGGTACACAATTGAAAATGCGCTATACACTCCCGCATTTTATGGGCTATCGTTTTACATTGTTCAACTATGCAACAAAAGAAGCAGGTGGCTTTGTTGATTTTGATTATTTCAGGATCAGTGATACCATCAGCGGATAATAAAATACAAACAAGATGAGCCGGAATAAAATTGCTTTTCTCTTTTTTACAGCTTTTATCAGCATGCATTGCATGGCACAACATGCCGGCAGCTGGAATGGAAAACAGGCGGCAGTTGTCATTACATATGATGATGCCATTGACGAACATTTAGACAATGCGATTCCTGTACTGGATTCATTGAATCTAAAAGCATCTTTTTATGTAACAGCTTATGCAGAATCAACCAAACGACGTTTGGCTGAATGGAAAGCCCTCGCAGCAAATGGCCACGAGTTGGGCAATCACACATTGTATCATCCCTGTATTGGTGGTGTTGGAAGAGAATGGGTGAAACCCGATTATGATCTTGCAAATTATACTGTGCAGCGTATGATAGACGAAGTACGTATGACCAACACATTTCTGCAATCACTCGATGGAAAAAAAAAGCGGACGTTTGCATTCACCTGCGGCGATACAAAAGCAGGTGGCATTGATTTCAGCAAAGACATTCAACAGGATTTTGTTGCAATGCGCAGTGTACGGAATGAAATGCACAAACTCAACGAAGTAAAGCTGAATGATGTGGATTGCTATATGGTGAACAACCATACGGCAGAAGAAATGATCCAATGGGTGAAGAAAGCAAAGGAAACTAATTCATTGCTCGTTATTCTGTTTCATGGTGTAGGTGGTGGTAATGGGTTAAATGTATCTCTTGAAGAGCACCGGAAATTTTTACGCTACCTGAAACAAAATGAAAAAGAGCTCTGGATCACAACCATGATCGATGTGGCTGAATACGTACAACAAAAACAACAAACGAAATAAAACGTAAAAAATAATATGCGCATAAGTAAACTACTGCTGCTGGCTGCAACCATGTTCGGCATTGAACAGGCAAAGGCACAAAATCCATTTATTACGAATCAGTTTACAGCCGATCCTACTGCAAGGGTGTTTGGCAACAAAGTACATGTGTTTCCATCCCATGATATTCTTGCGCAGGAAGGGAAAGGCCGTGTTGGTTGGTTTTGTATGGAAGATTATCACGTGTTCTCTTCTGAAAACTTAACCGACTGGACCGATCATGGTGTAATTGTTACACAGAATAAAGTTCCATGGGTTCGTCCCGATAGTTACAGCATGTGGGCACCTGATTGTATTGAACGCAATGGAAAGTACTATTTCTATTTTCCAACGGCTGCAAAAGATACTGTTACTTATGGCAGAGGATTTGCCATTGGTGTTGCAGTAGCTGATAAACCCGAAGGCCCGTATATTCCTGAAGCAACACCTATAAAGGGAGTGCGTGGTATTGATCCCAATGTGTTTATTGATAAAGACGGGCAGGCCTATCTCTACTGGTCTGCCGGAAATATTTATGGTGCAAAGTTGAAAGCAAATATGCTGGAACTTGATTCGGAAGTATTCACACTCGGCGAATTGCCAACAAAGGGATTAAAAGAAGGTCCGTTTGTATTTGAACGCAACGGTATTTACTACATGACCTATCCGCATGTTGAAAATAAAACTGAACGGTTGGAATATGCCATTGGAACCAATCCACTTGGCCCTTTTAAAATTGTGGGTGCAATTATGGATGAATCACCAACCGGTTGCTGGACCAATCATCATTCCATCATTGAATATAAAAAGCAATGGTATTTATTTTATCATCACAATGATTATTCGCCCAAGTTTGATAAAGCACGCTCCATCCGTATCGACAGTTTATCGTTCAACGCAGATGGAACAATCAAAAAAGTAATTCCTACCTTACGTGGTGTTGGGGTTACTGCTGCAACTAAACAAATTCAAATCGACCGTTATACACAATTGAGTGAAGAAGGTGTTTCGATCGCTTTTCTGGATACACTCAATACATTCAACGGATGGAAAACGATCTTCAAAGGCAAGGGCGCATGGCTGCAGTACAACACGGTTGATTTTGGAAACAAGCCCTTGAAAACCGTAACAGTAAACACAACGTCAGCAGACGGAGCCGTTTTGCAGATACGTGCTAACAGCATCAGCGGACCGGTTATTGCAGAAATAAATGTTCCGAAAAGTAACGACTGGAAACTCGTACAAGCAAAACTGCAAAAACCACAAACGGGAATTCAGAATCTGTTTATCATATCAAAAGACGGGAAGCAGGTAGAAGCAGACTGGATCAGTTTTGAATAAACGAACAACAACAATCGCAATCATTATTTTGTCATCACTAAAATGTACATCATGGATCACAACGAATCAACATCCAGAAGAACATTTCTTTACCAGCTCGGTCTGGCAGGCTTAAGTATTCCTCTTGCCACATCCGTTTTGGGCAGTGAACAAACATTATCAACCATGCAACAAAAAAAAGAAGGGAAGCTCGGCATTGCATTAGTAGGTCTTGGTGGTTATGCAGGCGGACAGTTGGCTCCTGCATTGCAGCAAACTGAACATTGCTATCTCGCCGGTATTGTTACAGGAACGCCTTCCAAAATTCCGGTGTGGAAGGAGAAGTATAATATTCCGGATAAGAATATTTACAACTACGACAATTTTGATTCCATCAAAGACAATCCGGATATTGACATCATTTATGTTGTACTGCCCAACAGTATGCATGCTGAATATACCATTCGTGGATTTGCAGCAGGGAAACATGTTATCTGCGAAAAACCAATGGCACTTACCGTTGCTGATTGTGATAAAATGATTGCGGCAGCAAAAAAAGCAGGGAAGCAATTATCCATTGGCTATCGTTTAAATTTTGAACCGTTCAATTTAGAAATGGTGCGTTTAGGTACACAGAAAGTGTATGGTGATATCAAAAAAATGTCAGCGGGTTTTGGTTTTATGATCGGCGACCCCACCCAATGGCGATTGAAAAAAGATTTGGCTGGTGGTGGCCCCATGCAGGACCTGGGTATTTATTGTGTGCAGGGTATTTGTTACACAACGGGAATGGTTCCTGTTGCGGTAACAGCACAGGAAGGCCCGAAAACCATTCCTGATAAATTCAAAGAAGTGGAACAATCGTTGAAATGGCAATTTGAAATGCCCAACGGCCTAATAGCTGAAGGTGAAGCAAGCTACGGCAGCAACATGAACTTTTTACGTGCAGAAGCGGAGCGGGGAACCTTTGAATTATCACCTGCTTATAATTATGGTCGTTTGCGTGGGAAGACACCGGAAGGCGAAATGAAATTTGAAAACATTAATCAGCAGGCGAAACAAATGGACGGTATTGCTATGTCGATGAAAAAAAATCAACCGTCCATTGTTCCCGGTGAAATGGGCCGACGGGATGTAAAACTCATCACTGCTGTGTATGAAGCAATGGCTACGGGTAAGAAAATAAAAATCAAATAATCGAAGAGTTACTTTTGCATCACCGTTATGCAAACACAAACAGATATCATCAACTGGGGCATTATTGGATGTGGCGATGTGTGCGAAGTAAAGAGCGGACCTGCTTTCAGTAAAGTGCCATATTCAAAACTGGTAGCGGTGATGCGGCGTGATGCAGCAAAAGCAAAAGACTTTGCGGAGCGTCACCAGGTGCCGAAGTTTTATACCGATGCATCAGACCTTGTTAACGACAGCGAAGTAAATGCGGTGTATATTGCTACACCACCTTCTTTCCACGAAGTATATACCGAGCTGGCATTGAAAGCAGGGAAGCCTGTTTATGTTGAGAAACCTGTTTCAGTAGATGCTACTTCGGTAAAGCGAATGATAGCTTATGAGAAAACATATGCAGGCAAAGTAAGTATTGCACATTACAGACGGGCGTTGCCGTTGTTTCAAGCGATCAAACAATTACTGGAAGCAAACCGCATTGGAAAAGTAAAGCTGGTATTGCTGAAAACCCTGCAACCCTTGCAAAGTAAAATTGTAGCACAAACAAGCGATAACTGGCGGATCGATCCAACGTATTCCGGCGGAGGATTGTTTCATGATCTGTCGCCACACCAATTGGATATTCTGTATTGGTTATTTGGCAAACCGGAGATGGTAGATGTGTTTGCAACCAACCAGGGCAAACACTACGATGCGCCTGATGTAACAATGGTTCGGCTTTCGTTTGCAAATGATGTGTACTTCAACGGGGTGTGGAATTTTAATATTGCTGAATCGGCAGTTGAAGATTCCTGTGAGATCATTGGCGATAAGGGAAGCATGCGTTTCAGCTTTTTTAGTATGGGGCATCTTACACTTACTACTGAAGAAGGAACGGAATTGATAGAGATGGAATACCCTGCTCATATTCAGCAACCACATATCCATAACGTGGTACAGTTTCTCAGAAACGAAGGATCAAATCCTTGTAGTCTTGCGGAAGCATTGGTAACAATGGAAATCATGGATCGGGCACGTTAATACTGTGTAATATGTTTTTTACTGCAGTTTTAGAATTGTACACTTACTGTTGAATTCATTCCTCATAAAAAAGTCCTGCAGCTTTTTACATACTGCAGGACTTTGTATTAATTATATGCTGAATCCCTATTCAAAGAACGGCACATTCGGCACTGCATATTTTTTCATTGCAGTTTCGTTGATATCAACGCCAATGCCGGGTTTTTCTGACAGAGTGATGAAACTGTCTTTCACCCACTCTCCCTCATACGTTACAATTTCTTTGAACATCGGATTGGTATGGAAATACGATTGCCATTCCAATATTAAAAAGTTAGGAACAGATGCACATACATGTGCCGCTGCCATTGCACCAAGAAACGAGGCGACCATGTGTGGCGCAAACGGAGTATAGTACAAGTTGGCAAGATTGGCAATGCGTTGCCCTTCACCAAGTCCACCGGCTTTTTGCAGATCAGGCATTACAATATCAACTGCACCTATTTCAAGCATGCGACGGAAACCATACGCTAAGTAATGGTTCTCTCCTGCACAAATAGGAGTGCTGGTACTTTCTGTTATCAACTTATACGCTTCTACATTTTCCGCCGGAATAGGTTCTTCCAGCCACATTAAATTTAATGGCTCTAGTCGTTTAGCAACAGCCTGACCTGTTACTGCATCATAACGGCCATGCATATCTACACAAATATCAATATTGGGTCCCACGGCTTCTCTCGCTGCTGCAATTTGATCGTACATGCGTTGCAGCTCCATGGGGCTTGCTGTCCAGTTATACGCATCGTATTTATTGGGATCGTTTGCCTGGTCAAGATCAAACTTAATGGCATTGAAGCCCATCTTCTTTGAATTCAATGCAGCTTCAGCAAAATCTTTCGGGGTAGGTAAGTTGCGTTGATACAAAGCCGTATCGCAATACACACGTATTTTATCACGGAACTTTCCACCAAGTAATTGATACACCGGAATATTCAATGCCTTCCCTGCAAGGTCCCACAATGCTGTTTCAATGGCTGATAACACAGCAATGTACATACCGGCTTGCGCCCCTTGAAAAAAACCACCTTTGCGGATGTCTTCAAATAAACGATGCACGTTCAACGGACTTTTTCCACGTAACCTGAATCCAAAGTTTTTCACCAGGTGATAGGTGCCGGGAACAGCATCTACACCTTCCCCCACACCATAAATATCCTGGTTGGTATAAATTTTTACAAACAAACTTCCACGGATGTAGCCGCATTTGATATCAGTGATTTTTAAATCAGAAGGTGCGGATGGTTTGGGAGTGCGGTCAACTGCATCTTTGTAACCTTCACCAAATGCCTGTATTGTAGCAAGGGGCATCAATGCAGATGCAAGTGCCGCTTTGGATAAAAATGATCTGCGTGAATTATTATTTTTCATGTACTGTATTTTTTGGAAGTGAAAGAATCGATTGTTGAAGAGTTGTTACCAGGTTCTGTCTTTCAAATATTGTTGTATCTGTTCTTTTGCCACTGGTAATTCATTGATATGATCGTTCAGCCATTTCGAAAAATCCTTTTCAATTTCATCGCTCCATCGTGCATCAATTTGTCCGGCTGTATATTTTCCTTCACGTAACCGTTGGTGACCAAACATATCCCGTAAGCGAACGATCTCGGATGTAGTAACAACACGCTCTGCAAGGTGTGGTGGAATAAACACTACAACTCCGAGTTTGCCAAGCACTACATCGCCGGGCATTACAGTAACTCTGCGAATACGTGTGGGTTGATTGATGCCAACGATCATGGTTGTTAAATCACCCGGTGGATTATGAAACGATGGATCGTAACTGGTGTAAAATGAAGTGAAGCCGGGAATATCCATCAAACCTTCTACATCACGCAATGCACCATCATACACAATTCCATTTCCTGTTTTTGCATAAATGGCATTGCCCACGTTATCACCAATGGTTGGTCCGTTTTTCGTTGCACCAAACTGATCGGCTACATATACATCACCTTTCACAAGTATATCAACAGGCCATGTGTTTTGTCCACGTTTGCCTTGTTTTTTTCCGAGTGAATCAATGGCTTTCCATACATCCGGACGACCGGGCATAAACGTTGCTGTAACTGCACGTCCAACCAATACACTGTCGGAATGAATCAATTGCCATCCTTCAGCAATTTGATAGGCATAGCCTGCATTTTTCATTACAGCCCATGCTTCTTCCACACTTACATTTTTCATCCGCTTTAGAATTTGATCAGGAACTTTTGGTCGCCCGTCGGGAAAACGTTCACCTGTCCATAATGGGGTTAATGCAATCAGTTGTTCTTTACTGATCTGTACCTCCTGTGCTTTTGCAGGTGCAAGCAGTACAACTGTAATCAGTGTAAGCAGTGCATGTTTAAATTTGCGCATGGTATTTAGTTTTTATGTGAGTGATCGGTTGTATCGTTATTGTTTGATGGATCAACAGGTGGACGGTTATGCCACCAGCTTGCCAATGCCGAACCGGTAATGTTCATCAATGGTCCAAACACGGCAGCTGCTAAACCAATGGTTGCAATTTTGCCGAGCTCTTTTGCAATTCCCGATGCAAGTCCTGCATTTTGCATTCCTACTTCAATGGCAATGGTGCGGCAATCTTTTTCATTGAGTTTAAAGAGTCGTCCGCTCCAGTAGCCCAGCAGGTAGCCAAAAATGTTATGCACCAATGCAATACCGATGAGGAGCAATCCTATTTTCAATAGATTGTCTCTTCCGGAAGCAGTAATAATGGTAACAATGGCTGTAATGGCAAACATGGAGATCAATGGCATGGCTTTATCTAACCATTGGATTTTTCCTTTCAGCAGTTTGTTGAAGATCAATCCTGCACCAATGGGGATGATGATCATTTTAAAAATATCCCACATCATTTTCAGAATATCAATTTCAATTAAGGCACCTGCAAATAATTTCATCAGCAGTGGAGTAACAAACGGAGCAAGTAATGTGGTGATGGATGTAATGGTGATGGATAAAGCAAGATTTGCTTTTGATAAATATGCCATTACGTTTGATGCTAATCCGCTGGGCGAACATCCGATGAGAATAATACCCGCTGCTATTTCAGGAGGAAAGTCGCTGGCGTTGGATAATGTAAAACCCAGCAGCGGCATAATCACAAACTGACTGGCCACGCCAATAATAACACCCTTCGGTGATTTTACAACTGCAGCAAAATCGTTCAGACTCATGGACGAGCCCATGCCAAACATGAGTAACTGGATCAATGGAATGATGGCACTGCTCAAAGAGAAGCTGCCCCAGGTGCTGAAATATTCCGGATGAAACATGGCCACTGTAACCGATGAAAAAATAATAGCGGTGAAGGATAATCCTTTTAACAATGCATTTCCCCTAAACGCAAATGCAAGTGCTAAAAAGAATAACGCCAGCGACCAGCCTGCCAAGTTTGTTTTATCCATAAGCCATAACACAACAGCCGCTACAGCAAATACGGCAGCAAGAGAAAAGAAAGCAACTGATTTTTTTTGCATCAGTGGTGTAGGTTTTGTTGGTGATAGAAAAGTTATATGGTGTTATTGCCGGCAGCATCTGTTATTGTAAACGATAATTCTACTCGTGTTGCAAAGCAGCAATATCTGCAAACTCACTGGCCAGCTTTGTACTAAGCCGTTCGAATATGGGATAATACTTCAGGTACATTTTGTTGTTCTGCTTATCGGGTGTAGCAAGATCGGGCAGCACTGCCGATTTAGCAGCTTCATCCAACGATTTGTACATACCCATTTCCTTTGCACTCAGTAAATACGTACCATAACTTACGCTGTGATAATTTTCCCGTAAGCGAACCGGCTTGTTGAACATGTCGGCCACCATTTGAGTAAAGAAGGGCAGCGTACCAAAACTTCCGTTAATGGTGAGGTTGTTGATAGTTCGCTGTTCTTCGATTGTTTTTCCAATGCTGTAGAGTTCATATAAAATACCTTCAATGGTAGCCCGTACAAAATGTGCTTTTTCATGTTTGATGTTCAAACCAAAATACACACCTCTTGCATTTGAATTCCAGATAGGCGCACGTTCGCCTAGTAAGTAAGGAAGAAATAATAAACCATCTGAACCGGCGGGCACTTTCGATGCATCACTGATCAGCTCCAGCATGGTATGTTCGATGTCGAAGGGATTTTTAAAATCACCAAACTGACGGGTAAACCATTCAAAGATGACGCCTCCATTATTTGTAGGTCCGCCGGATACATATTTGTTTTCTGTGAGCAGGTAATTAAAGAAGCGTTGATTATCGTCCTGCATTACTTTATCACTTACCACACGCACAGCACCACTGTCTTCCACAGTAATAATACCTGCTCCTTCGCCGGTAACACCATCGCCCAGTACAGCCATACAACCATCACTGGAGCCTACTAATATTTTTGTATCGGCCGATAAGCCCAACGATGTTTGATAAGCTTTATTCAGCTTACCCACTTTTGTATCGATCGGCACCAGCTCCGGCAACATGGCAGCAGTGATACCTGCAAAGCGCAGCGATTCCGGTTCCCATTTTATTTTGTGAATGTTCAATAAACCGGTGGCAGAAGCAATGCTGTAATCGATCATATATTCTCCGGTAAGCTGCTGCAGAATATATGTTTTGAGCGATAAGAATTTACTTACCTGTTTAAATTTTTCTTTTTCATTGCTTTTGATCCACGCAATTTTTGCAAGCGGCGACATGGGATGTAATGGCGTACCGGTTGCATTGTAAATCTTTTTGCCAAGTGCAGAATGCTTGAGTTCAGCTGCTTCTTTGTTGGCCCTGTTATCGGCCCATATAATGGCATTGCCCATGGGGTTGCCCCGTTTATCTACAGCCAGCACACTGTGCATGGATGAGCTGAAGCAGATACACAGCACTTTGTATTTTTTGGGATGCAGTACTTCATTCAGCAGATTCTTCAGTACATACAACATGGTAATAAAGATCTGGTCGGCATCCTGCTCGCTGTAATCGGGCTCGCTGTGAAAGGTTGGGCAATAGCCTTTGAGTGATCCAATGATGTTGCCATTGAGATCAAATGCATATACCCTTACTGCATTGGTGCCGAGTTCTATGGTGATGATACATTCCATTTGCTATAAATTAGTTTGTTCCCAAATGATTTTTTCTGAATTCGCTGGGCGTATAACCGGTTAATTTTTTAAACGTTGTTGAAAAGTGCTGCGATGAATAAAAGCCAGTGTCGAGCGCAATGTCTGTTAAACTGATAGCGGGTACTTTCAATAACTTGATCGCTTCTGAAATACGGATATTGATGAGATAGTTCAAGGGTGAAAAGCCGGAATAGCTTTTCACTTTTTCATTAAAGAGTGTGGTGCCCAATCCCACTAACGCAGCCATTTCTTCTACGGTCCATTGGTGCGATAAATTATTTCGCAGCTCCTGTTCCAGCTTCATAAAGGTTTTGGGGAAATCTCTGCCGGGGTTCGACATTCTTGTAAACTGCCGGCACACCTGTATAAAAATTTCATCGATCAAATGATTCACTCTTGCCTGGCATCCGATCTCCTGTGTAAATAATTCGGTTTGGATAGATTTGAGAATGTTGCCTGCTTCAGTAAATTTTTGAAGTATGGGTGTGTGGTCGGCCTGTAATACTTTGCTGATGGCATGGCCCTCTGCTTCTGATAAACTGCTCCATGCGCCTGTTACCAGTTCATCTTTTTCGTTTTTGTTTACTTGTATATGTATCCATGCAAACGATCCGATCTCTAATACTTTGTTGGGATTGCCAAATTCATCCCCGGGTAATATCAATGCAACATCGCCGGGATAAAGTGTATGTAGCCGTTCATTGATGCTCCATTCAAATTTTCCTTCCTGTATATAATACAGTTTTAAACAGCGGTCAATTGTACAAGGGAAGCCATTGAGGCGAATAGCACTGTTCTTGATCACACCTATTTCTATAATATGTGGAAACAACCGTAGTTCGGAAGCAGTGGTATGGCTAAGTACAAATTGATTCATATGTAATTATGAACAAAGCCGGTGGCAATTGTTCATTGCAATCGTTTCATTAACAACAGTGAGTTATAAAGAAAATGAATTTATCTCATCTGTATTTATAAAAATCAACGAAGTTTTTTAATGGAAGTTTTTAGCTGGCAGCATGGATACTTTAGCGTAAGATTCTAAAACCGGGAAGCTGTACAAGCAGTATCCCCAGCCATTTATCACTCAACCAAAACGATTGCATTATGAAGGTAAAATTTCAGCCCGCAACTACAACGGGTTTGATCCGGCTTCTGTTTTCATTTTTTCTCTTAACGGTCCTTACAGCTGCAAATGCACAAACTGTTACAGGTACTGTATTGGACGAGGAAAATAATCCCGTTAACGGAGCTACTGTAACCGTAAAAGGAACAAACAGAGCCACCAGTACAAACGGTTCCGGAATTTTCAGCATCACTGCTTCCGGCAAAGATGTATTGGTTATTAGTTCTGTAGGATTTACAAACCTGGAAGTTCCTGTAAACGACAGAACAAATATTTCAGTTACACTGGCCCGTGGGGAAGGAAACCTGCAGGAAGTGGTAGTAACTGCATTAGGTATTAAACGTGAAACTAAGAAACTGGGTTACGCCACAACATCGGTGAATGCCGATGAACTTGTTAAGCAACGCACCATCAATATTGGTGAATCGCTGGTGGGTAAAGTTGCCGGTTTAAATATTACACCACCTGCTGCCGGTGCAGGCGCCAGTAACCAGATTCGCTTGCGTGGACAGGTTGGTTTTGCAGGAGCAACCAACTCACCGCTTTTGGTGATCAACGGTTTGCCAATGGATCAGGGTGTACGAAATGCCGAAGGTGCCGGTCAGCAACGTGACCGTGGTGATAACCTGGCAAACATTAACCCCGATGATATTGAAAGTATGACGGTGTTGAAAGGAGCTGCTGCTGCTGCCTTGTATGGTTCAAGAGCTGCAGCCGGTGCCATCATCATTACCACAAAATCCGGTTCAAAAAATTCGGGTATTGGAGTTGATTTCACTTCCAGTTATACCACTTCACAGGCGTTGAATTTTATGGATGAAATTGTACAAACGGAATATGGCCAGGGGCAGGGTGGTAACAAATTTACCACTGCTGCACAAATACAAGGAAACGGTCAGTTTGGATGGGGTGCCAAATTAGACGGGCAACCTACCATCAACTTCGATGGACAATTGCGACCTTACTCAGCATATCCGCATCAGTTGTTTGATTTCCTGCAAACAGGTACAAACCTCACCAATACACTTGGTATGTCGGGTGGTGGTGCCAACGGAAGTTTCAGAACATCTATTTCAACCACCAGTGCAAAAGGGATTGTACCCAGCAATGAATATAAGAGAAGAATCTTCAATGTGGGGATCAATCAGACGATTGCTAAAAAACTCAAATTGCTGGTGAATGTAAACTATGCAGATGAAGATTATATTAACCCGCCGCAGATTGGAACACAGGGTGATGGTGCTGTCAACTTCTTTACACGTATGCCGATTTCTGTTCCGCTTTCTGCTTATCGGGAAAGTGCGAAGGATCCTGCTACAGGTGCGGAGTGGAGAACCAATGGTTTCCAGGGTACAATGAATAATCCATACTATGCGTTGCAAAATGGACAGAAATATAAAGAAGACAGAAACCGTTTTTTGGGAACAGCTACCTTACGTTATGATATTACCAGTTGGCTCTATGCACAAGGCCGGTTCAACTACGATCGTGGTGATAACTTTGCCGAGTGGTTTACCTTAAATGGTACAGGAGCCAATACAAGAATTGCAACCACAACTCCCACCGTTACTTACAGAGGTGGTTACAATCTCAACAAAACCACTACTACTGATATCAATGCCGACTTCCTGGTTGGTACAAGTAATCAATTTGGAAAGTTTGCTGTGGATGCCAGCTTTGGTGGAAACACATTGCGATCTGAATGGAAAAACATGGTGCAAACCGCCACCAACTTCACAGTACCTGATCTTTATTCGTACAGAAATGGTACAGTAAAAGGTGCCGGCGATGGTTATAACTACAGCCAGCAACGTGTTAACTCACTTTATGGTTCACTGGAGTTGGGATACAACGGACTTTTATTTCTTAACGCAACTGGACGAACTGATTGGTTCTCGATCTTAAATCCTGAGAACAACAGTAAATTCTACTCTTCTGTTTCAGGTAGTTTTGTTTTCTCTGAACTCATTGAAAATTTAAACTGGCTTTCCTTTGGTAAGTTAAGAGCTTCCTGGGCACAGGTAGGTAGTGTTGCGTTGGTAAATCCGTATGATGGATTATTAACCTACGGTCTTGGTGCTAATTTGTTCAATGGACAAACATTGGCAAGCATCAATGGTAACAGTGCACCCAATCCTTTGTTGCAGCCATTTACTGTTACTGAAAAAGAGATCGGTCTTGAATTACGGTTATTTAAAAACCGATTACTCGTAGATATCGCAGCATTTGATAAAGTAACTACTGATCAGATCATTGATGTAAATCTTTCCACTGCATCAGGTTACTCAACTTCAAAACAAAATGAAGCTTCTTTAAAGAACAGCGGCTTGGAAACGCTTGTTGAGTTCAGAGCCATCCAGAAAAAGGATTTCAGCTGGACTACTTCATGGAACAATGCATTCCTGAATACTGAAGTATTGAATGTAGGTAACCCAAGCGGAACAATTATGTTGCTTTATTTCAATGGCACAGGTAATGAGTTCCTTGGCGAGATCAGATATACAGAAGGTTTAGCAATGAACCAGCTGTACACAAGAACATACCGCAGAAACGATAAAGGAGAAATTCTTGTAGGCAACGATGGTCGGCCACTCCCATCAAATACAAACCCTGCGGGTATTACCACAGGGTTTAATCCGGTTGGTAGTGCAATTCCAAAATTCACCGGTGGATGGAATAATACGATCACATATAAAAACCTGAGTGTAGGTGTACAATTTGATTACAAGTTTGGCGGAACTGTTTTAACTTCTACATTGCTGAACATGACAAGACAAGGCCACAGCAAGTTGTCATTAACCGGTCGTGAAGGTGGTTATATTTTCCCTGGTGTGAATGTAAACACTGGTCAGCCCAACACGGTAGCAATTACTGTTGCCAACAATGGTTTACAGAATTTATGGACAGGATACCGCAACGATCAGATCGGTGATCCGTTCACATTCAAATCTGATTTTGTAAAACTCAGAAACATTACAGTAGCGTATAATTTCACCAGTCTTTTAAGCAAGGTGCAGCTGTTTAATTTCGTAAAAGGAATTCAGTTATCAGCTTCCTGCCGCAATGTGGCCATTCTCTATAAGGATCTGCCGGGTCTGGATCCGGAAGCCATTCAATCGTCTGGTGATATCAGAGCAGGTTATGAGAATTCATCATTGCCTACTACACGCAACTACAATCTTACTTTAAATGTTAAATTCTAACAACATGCTTAAAATATTTAAACAACTGATTCTTATTGTTTGCAGCGGCTGTTTATTAACAGCATGTGATAAGGATTTTGAAAAAATTAATACCAATCCTTATGCGGTAACAAGTATTGATCCTGCAGTGCTGCTCGCCGGTGCGCAACGAACACATATTGGCACCTGGAATGCAGAACACATCATTGTACAGCATTTTGTGGTTCCCTACAACACGGGTGCTAATCAGGGTTTTAGTTTTAACGTAGATATTGATCTCAACAATAATGCAAAGTGGGATCAATCCTATGCAGGAGGCTCTAACGGTAACGCACCACCGATAAAAAATCTCACACAGGCCCTGGCGATTCTGGGCGAAAACACTCCCCGTGTGAATTTGAGAAGCATGATCCGTATCTGGAAAGCACAGGTGTTTATGGGACTGGTGGATAATTATGGAGATGTTCCTTATTCAGAGGCAGGAAGAGCAGTAACCGATGCCATATTTTTTCCAAAGTATGATGATGATGCAGCCATTTATGAAGATTTGTACAAAGAACTGAAAGAATCCATTGCCGCATTAAGTACAAGTGGAGAATACATTTCTTCTGATCTGTTCTATGGTTCAAATGCACAGCCATCTACCAGAACATCAACTGCTGCCGATCAGGCAACCAAATGGAAACGGCTCGGCAATTCATTACTGTTACGTTTAGGCATGCGTTACAGCAAACTTGATCCTGCAAAAGCACAGGCTATTGTAGCCGAAGCATTTGCAGGTGGTGTGATGACATCCAATGCAGACAATGCATTTGTAAAGAATGACGGAACTACGTTTTCGCAACCTGACAATGCAGCGTTACGTAACTTCTCTCAATTCAACTATGCAGCAGAGCCATTTGTAAATCAGTTGAAGTTAACCAACGATCCACGTGGTAAATTTTTGGTTGCACAGTATCCTGATCCGGGCGCAATTGCAAATAATCTTACACCCGATATGGTGTTGGCGAATCAATATGGCGCACCAATTGGTGTTACCAGCGATGAAATCTTAGCTCCCGGAAGTCCATACAGAGGTGGAAGAGGCTCTGGACTTAATTACTCTCAGTTCAATGTAAATATTGTTGCATCACTGGGAGTGCCGGAGTTCTGGGTTACGTATGCACAAACATCACTGTTACTCGCAGAAGCAGCAAAGAGAGGTTGGATACCTGGTGGAGATGCACAAGCAAAAATATATTACGACAATGCGATTACAGCTGATATGGCTTGTTATGCTTTATATACTGGTACAACACCCATTACCGGTGCAGAAGTTACAGCCTATATCAATGATCCGGCAGTGGCCTATACACCTGCTGATGCGTTGCGATTGATCAATACGCAATACTGGGTGGTGAATATCAGAAACGGAACAGAAGCATTTGCCAATTTCAGAAGAAGCGGCTTCCCTGCTTTAACACCCAATCCGGTTGCAGGAGCACTTGGAAGTGTGGGTTTTGCAAGACGACTTTCTTATCCTGATCTGGAAGCATCTTCGAATACAGCGAACTATAACGCCGCTTCAGCAGCAATCGGTGGCGATAAAATATCGTCCCGTGTGTTTTGGGATAAATTGTAATACAAAAAGGGTTTCGCATATGAGTTAACCTGCGAAACCCTTTTCAACAAACTGGTAACTGGCTGCACGAATATAAAGTGCAGAACAATGTAGTTGAAATAGCTAAGCAACAGTATACTTGCAACAGCAATCTATCGTTAGCAATAGACCTTTTGTATCTACAAAGGGTCTTTTTCATACGATGCAAATTGTCTAAATGAAAATCGAATATGATAAAAAAGACGCAGATCATTGGATTTAATACATCAGCAGAAGGAACAGAAACCTTTTATTCGTTCAACCCTGCCACGGCAACCAATAACGAATACGTTTTTCCAAAAGCAACGGCAACAGAAGTAGAAATGGCTGCAGAAAAAGCAGCAAGTGCTTTTCAACAGTACTACAAAAAAAGCGGGCAGGAGAAAGCCGGTTTTTTAGAAGCTATTGCAGAGGAGATCATGAATACGGGTGATGAGTTGCTCACAGTTTGCAGCAGCGAAACAGGTTTGCCAAAGGCCCGTATTGAAAGTGAACGGGGGCGTACCGTAAATCAATTGAAAATGTTTGCGGCCTTGTTACGTGAAGGTTCATGGGTAGATGCACGCATTGAAACCGCACAACCAGATCGTACTCCAATACCAAAGCCCGATCTCCGTTACATGCAGATTGCACTTGGTCCGGTAGTGGTGTTTGGTGCCAGTAATTTTCCATTGGCATTTTCAGTTGCAGGCGGCGATACGGCTTCTGCATTAGCTGCCGGTTGCCCGGTAATTGTAAAAGCACATAGTGCACATCCTGCTACTTCATCCATTGTTGGAAAGGCGATTCAAAGGGCAGCACTTAAAACCAATATGCCCGATGGTGTTTTCTCGTTGCTGTTTGGCGATGGTACCACTACCGGTATGCAGTTGGTAAAACATCCGCACATTAAAGCCGTTGGTTTTACAGGTTCATACAAAGGAGGAAAAGCGTTGTATGATGCAGCTGTTAGTCGGCCTGAACCCATACCTGTTTACGCAGAAATGGGAAGCAGCAATCCTGTATTTATTCTGCCGCAGGCAATGAAAGAAAGAGCCGCTGCCATTGCAACCGGTTATGCAGGATCGATTACGTTGGGTGTTGGACAGTTTTGTACCAATCCCGGTGTGCTGTTTTATAAGGAAAATGAGAATGAATTTAAAAACATATTGAAGCAGGAGTTTGAAAAAACAAATGGTGGTGTAATGCTGGCGCCTTCGATTTATCATTCTTACAGTAAAGCAGTAGAGCAACAGTTACATGTAAATGGTGTGGCGCAACTGGCAACAGGTGCTGCAGCAAAAGGAAATGAAAGCAACTATGCAACACCGGTACTGTTTGAAACAAACAGCGAAATATTTGAAAGCAATCCGGAGCTGAGTGAAGAAATATTTGGTCCGGCAAGTATAACAGTTACTACTACTGGTAAAGAAGAAATGATCAATATTGCTAAAAAATTGTCTGGCCATCTTACAGCTACTGTCCATGGAACAGAGGCTGAACTGGTAGAATACAAAGAACTGATCGATGTGCTTGAACAAAAAGTGGGGCGGGTTGTCATTAATGGATTTCCTACCGGTGTAGAAGTATGCAGTGCAATGGTCCACGGCGGTCCGTTCCCTGCAACAACCGATAGCAAGTCAACTTCGGTTGGTACTGCAGCCATCAATCGTTTTACACGACCGGTCTGTTATCAAAACATGCCCGACGTATTATTGCCTGCAGAATTAAAAAACAAAAACACATTGGGTATTTGGAGGTTGATTAACAGTGAGCGGACGAATAAAGATTTAAATTAGCCTCCCGGTTACGCCATGAATTTTATAAACACAAAAAGATGAGCACACACTTACGCAGCCACGATTGGTTCGGCAAGAAAAATAAAGACGGCATTATTTACCGGAGCTGGATGAAGAACCAGGGAATGCCAACAGATATGTTCGATGGACGTCCCGTGATCGGCATTTGTAATACGTTCAGCGAACTCACTCCCTGCAATGCACATTTTCGTGATCATGCAGAAGCGGTGAAGCGTGGTGTATTGGAAGCCGGTGGGTTTCCGGTTGAGTTTCCGATTATGAGTTTGGGTGAAACATTGCTGAAACCAACAGCGATGTTGTTCCGTAACCTGGCGAGTATGGATGCAGAGGAAAGTATCCGTGGTAACCCTATGGATGGCGTGGTATTATTAACGGGTTGTGATAAAACAACTCCATCAACAGTGATGGGTGCGGCCAGTGTTGGTTTGCCAACCATTGTTGTTCCCGGTGGACCGATGTTGAACGGCCGTTACAAAGGACAAACAATCGGTAGTGGTACACATGTGTGGAAGTTTGATGAAGATATGAAGACGGGCAAGATGAGCCAGGAAGATGTGGAGTATGCAGAAAGTTGTATGAGCAGAAGTATTGGTCATTGCATGACGATGGGTACTGCTAGTACCATGGCGGTGATGGTGGAAGCATTGGGCTTAACACTGAGTGGCGCTGCTGCAATACCTGCTGCTGACAGTCGCAAGAAAGTAATGGCACAACTCAGCGGACGACGCATTGTGCAAATGGTAAAAGAAAATTTAACCATCGATAAAATATTAACAAGAGAAGCATTTGAAAATGCAATCAAAGTAAATGCAGCGGTGGGCGGCTCATCCAACTTCATCATTCACCTCACAGCCATTGCAGGACGTATTGGTGTTGATTTGACCTTGGATGATTTTGACGCACTTGGAAGTAAAATTCCGCTCCTGCTCAACCTGATGCCATCGGGAAAATATTTGATGGAAGATTTTTATTATGCGGGAGGTTTGCCTGTGATCTTAAATGAACTGAAAGAGCACCTGCATAAAAATGTAATTACCGTAACAGGAAAAAATCATCACGAAAATATTGTGGGTACAACCGACAATTACAATGAAGATGTAATTGCAGCTTACGAAAAACCGTTTATTCCCGAAGCAGGTTGTGTGGTCGTAAAGGGTAATCTGGCAACCAATGGTGCGGTGATTAAACCTTCAGCAGCAACACCCGCATTGATGAAACATACCGGCCGTGCAGTGGTATTTGAAAGTATAGAAGATTACAATGCACGCATTGATGATCCGGAACTGGATATTGATGAAACCTGCGTAATGGTGTTGAAATATGTGGGTCCGGTTGGTTACCCCGGTATGCCGGAAGTAGGTAACATGGCATTGCCGAAAAAGATATTGGAGAAAGGAATTAAAGATATGGTGCGCATCAGCGATGGACGGATGAGTGGTACAGCCTATGGTACAGCTGTGTTACATGTATCACCCGAGAGTGCCATTGGTGGTGCGTTGGCATTAGTGCAGAATGGAGATATGATCGAACTGAATGTAGAAAAGCGGTTATTGCATCTGCATGTTAGTGATGAAGAATTAGAAAAACGAAAAGCGGCATGGGTTGCACCAAAACCTGCAGCCACACGTGGTTATGTGAGTTTGTATATTAAACATGTGATGGGTGCAGATAAAGGCGCTGATCTTGATTTTCTGCAAGGTAGTTCGGGAAGTGAAGTAACAAGAGATTCGCATTAGGCCCCTTAACCCCTGAAGGGGGAACAATGCATCGAAGCGCATGTTCTAAAACGATGAAAAAATATGAAGCTAATAAAATCGCTCACATTATATACCGCAGTACTATTACTTTCCTGCAACAATGCACAGTCGCAGCAACAACCAATGTATAAAACAACAGGTAGTATTGAACGGATTGATCCTGCTTTGGATGCAATCATCAAAAAAGATGCAGTGATTGAAATTATTGCAGAAGGATTTGAGTGGTGCGAAGGACCTGTTTGGGTGGAGAAACACAAAATGCTTTTGTTTTCTGACGTACCAAGAGATACTGTTTACAAATGGACTGAAGCAAAAGGAAAAGAAGTCTATTTAACTCCATCCGGCTATACAGGCACAGAACCAAGAGGCGGTGAAAAAGGTTCGAACGGATTGTTGCTGGATAAAGATGGCAACCTTGTATTATGCCAATGCGGTAACCGACAAATGGCACGCATGAATGCAGCATTAGATAAACCGGCGCCCAACTACATTTCTATTGCCGGACAATACAATGGCAAACGTTTCAGCAGTCCCAACGATGCGGCGTACAACAGCGCAGGCGAATTATTTTTAACGGATCCTCCGTATGGATTAGAAACACAAAGTGATCGTGATCCTAAGAAAGAACTTCCGTTTAATGGTGTATATAAAGTAAAGACCAATGGAGAAGTTGTGTTGCTGGTCGATAGTATCACCCGCCCAAACGGTATTGCCTTTCTTCCAGGCGAAAAACAAGTGATCATCGCCTGTTCCGATCCACGCAAACCAAACTGGTACATCTATGATGTAAACGGCGATGCATTGACCAACGGACGTATCTTTTATAGTACAGCCAATGAACGCAAAGGTTTGAAAGGCTTGCCAGACGGTTTAAAAATCAGCAGCAATGGAATTGTATTTGCCAGTGGTCCAGGTGGCATCTGGATCTTCAACAGTGAAGCAAAACTTCTCGGAAAAATTCGGGTAGATGAACATGCATCAAACTTAGCCTTGTCAGCCGATGAAAAAACAATGTATATCACCAACGATATGCAGGTGCTGCGTGTAAAAATGAGCGATTAAATCATCAGCCCTCATGAAGAAACTTCCATTCCTTTTTTTCTTACTTACAACAGTTGCGTGTGCGGCACAAGATTCGTTGTACAAGCTGGGCCCGGATGCGTATAGCAAGAATGGCGTTCCCAAAGGAACGGTTACAAAATATGAATGGCATAGCAAACTGTATAATAATTTCCGTGAGTATTATGTTTACGTACCAGCTCAATATGATGCAACAAAGCCTGCCGCATTAATGGTTTTCCAGGATGGGCATAGCTATGTAAATGATTCAGGTGATTTTCGTGTGCCTGTTGTGTATGATAACTTAATTCATCAGAAAAAATTACCTGTTACAATTTGTTTGTTTGTAAACCCGGGGCATAACACAAAAAACTATCCGCAAAACAGGTATGCATCCAGCAACCGTGCGGATGAATATGATGTATTGGATGATCGCTATTCCACTATGCTGATGGATGAACTTATTCCGGAAGTGAAAAAGAAGTATAACATCAGTAATGATCCGAAAATGCATGGTATTGGTGGTTTATCAAGCGGTGCTATCTGTGCATTTACAGCCGCATGGGAACATCCGGAATATTTCAGCAAAGTATTAAGTCATATTGGAAGCTATACCAACATACGTGGAGGAAATAATTATCCATCGATCATTCGTAAACATAAAAAGAAAAACATTAAAATCTTTCTGCAGGATGGATCAAATGATCTCAATAATGAACACGGTAACTGGTGGCTGGCAAACCTGGAAATGGAATCAGCTTTCCAATTCAAAGGATATGAATTTAAATTTGAAAAAGGATCAGGCACACATAGTGGTAAACATGGCGGCAGCATATTGCCTGAATCGTTAACCTGGTTGTGGAGTGATGTAATCAAATAATAAAAAGACAATCATACAAACATGAAATTATTTAAAACGAAAACAGGCGTTGTAATTGAACACAACAATCAGTTTTTTGCAGTTCCCGATGAAAGCTGGGATACATTTATTAATGATGACAATGTGCTTGCAAAGGCAACAGCACTTGTTGCGACGTTGCCTGCAGTGGATGCTTCTGTAGTAAAGGATGTATTAGCGCCCATGGGCAGTAACCAGGAATTATGGGCTTGTGGTGTTACGTATTATCGCAGCATGGTGGGCCGCCAGGAAGAAAGTAAAGCAGCAGGTGGTGCAGATTTTTACAGCAAAGTATATGAAGCGGAACGCCCCGAATGTTTTTTCAAAAGTACGTTTCATCGTGTGGTAGGAAGCAATGATTATGTACGTATTCGTAAAGACAGTACATGGGATGTGCCGGAGCCTGAATTAACATTGGTGGTAACATCAAACGCAAAAATTATTGGGTATACAGTTGGGAACGATATGAGCAGCCGTAGTATTGAAGGTGAAAACCCGTTGTACCTGCCGCAGGCAAAAACATACGATGGTTGTGCTGCTGTCGGACCTTGTGTGTATCTTACAAATGAACCACTTGATCCAAATACAACCATTCAACTCACCATTAAACGCAATGCTGCAGTGGTGTTTGAGGGGAACATCGCCATCAGTCAAATGAAACGTACTCCGCAGGAACTGGTTTCATTCATTTATCGTGAAGCTTCGTTTCCGCATGGCTGTTTAATTATGACAGGCACAGGCATTGTTCCCGGTAGTGATTTCACGTTGCAAAGTGGCGATGAAGTAGCGATCGCAATTGCCGGTATTGGCGAATTAGCGAATACCGTGAAGTAATTCTCTGCTATCATTTAAAACAAGTTGATTTGAAACAGTTACGCTATTTAGTAGTTGCATTACCGCTTGCGGCTATCGGCTTTGCCTCTATGAAAAAAGTAAATCGAACGATTGCTCCCGGCCAAACATTAAAGGATGTGTACAAAGATGCATTTCGTATTGGTACGGCCGTAACACCCACTATTACATCGGGTGGCGATAAAGCTTCGCAGGATATTGTGATCAAACATTTCAATTCCATTACAGTTGAAAATGTAATGAAAGCTGCATTGATTAATCCGCAGCCGGGTGTTTTTAATTTCAAACCTGCAGATGATTTTGTGGCCTTTGGCGAAAAGCACAACATGTTTATCATTGGTCACACATTGGTGTGGCATAATCAATGTCCGGCATGGTTTTTCACCAATGCACAGGGAAAACCAAATACAAAAGAAGAACAGATTGAACGGTTGCGTAGTCATATTGAAACAGTGGCAGGAAGATACGCCGGTCGTGTACATGCATGGGATGTAGTGAATGAAGTGATTGCTGAAGATGGAAGTTATCGTCCTACAACCTGGGTAAATGCATTTGGCAATGGCGATACATTAGTGAAGTATGCATTTAAATTCGCTGCACAATATGCGCCCAACACCGAATTGTATTATAACGATTTCAATGCATGGCGTCCTTCAAAAAGAGATGGCATTGTGCGTTTGGTAAAGATGCTGCAGAAAGAAGGCATCCGTATTGATGGTGTGGGCATACAAGGTCATTGGGGTTTGAATTATCCCAAAACAAAGTACATTGAAGATGCGATTGATGCGTATGCTGCCTGCAATGTAAAAGTGATGATCACTGAGTTGGATGTAGATGTGCTGCCCCTGACAAAAGAAGGACAGATCATTGGCCAGGGAATGGCTGACCGTCAATTTCAACTGGAAGAATTCAAAACCTATTTGGATCCGTATCAAAAAGGATTACCGGATAGTGTACAACAATTACTCAGTAACCGGTATGCAGAACTTTTCAGTATCTTTTACAAACGAAGAGATAAGATCGATCGTGTAACACTGTGGGGCGTACACGATGGTATGAATTGGAAAAATGATTACCCGATTCCCAACCGTACAAATTATCCTTTGTTATGGGATCGTCAACGGCAACCCAAACCTGCATTACAGGCAGTGATGGCAGTACCCGGAAAATAAACCATTGCTGCCAGTTACGGCAGCAGTTCAACGATTGTTTGCATGCAGTTACTAATTATACTTGGCGCTATTCTTTTACAGGTATTTCTTACTGTAAAAAAAGTTAATCCGTTTATCTCTTTATTGATCGTTGCAATCCTTGCAGGTCTTGCATTGGGTATGCCCGCTCCTGCTTTGTTGAAATCAATTGAAAAAGGTGTGGGCAGCACATTGGGCGGATTGGCATTGATCCTTTGCCTCGGTGCTGTGCTTGGAAAAATTTTAGAAGCAAGTGGTGCAGCAGAAAAAATTGCTGTCACCCTCATCAAAAAATTTGGCGAACAAAATATTCAGTGGGCTGTATTACTCACCGGTTTTTTAATTGGCATCCCACTGTACTACAATGCAGGCTTTGTGATTCTTGTGCCGCTGGTGTTTATGCTGGCACGCAAAACAGGATTGCCATTGTTGTACATTGCTATACCAATGGCCGCATCGCTTAGCACTACCCATTGCTTTTTACCACCACACCCCGGCCCTGTTGTATTAGTAAATGCTTTTGGTGCAGACATGGGCACGGTGTTGATCTACGGAATCCTTATTGCAATCCCTGCTGTAATTGTGGCTGGTCCTTTTCTCGGCAGATTAGTAAAAGGCATCACTTCCAAAGAAACAAACCTTTTTAGTCCGGTTGAAGTTGAATTGAAAGAATTGCCTGCCGCATTACCCAGCTTCTTAATCGCATTACTTCCTGTGTTGCTGATATCATTAGCAGTAGTTGCACAAAACTTCCTGGCAGATGGATTACTGAAAACGGCTTTTCTGTTCATCGGCGATTCAACCATTGCTTTGCTTGTTGCTGTGTTACTGGCATTGTATGTGTTTGGTGTGCGGAAGAAAATTTCGATGGACAAACAAATGAAGTGGTTGAACGATGGCATTTCCGGCATCGCCATGATCTTACTCATCATTACTGCAGGTGGTGTATTTAAACAGGTGCTGCAAGATAGCGGCACAGGCGATTATATTGCCTCCTTCAGCAGTAAATGGCAAATGCCCCCGCTCATCTTTGCATGGGTAATAACTGCATTGCTGCGTGTAACCATTGGTTCAGCAACAGTGGCTGGCATCACCGCTGCGGGTATTGTTGCACCGTTAGTAACCAGTGGAACTGCATCACCCGAGTTAATGGTGTTGGCAGTTGGCAGCGGCAGTGTATTCGGCTCGCACATCAACGATTCCGGCTTCTGGATGTATAAAGAATTCTTCAAGCTCTCACTCAAACAAACATTTCTTTCATGGACTGTAATGGAAACAGCTATTTCCATTCTTGGACTTGCCGGTGTACTCATCATCAACTCTTTCAGGTAAGCAAAAACTCTTTTCGATCTGTTTGAACCGTTTATCTTGCAATCTGTTATTTCAGAACTAAAACGTAAAAAAGATGATTGCAACAAAAGCTTACGCTGCATTGGATGCTGCTTCTCCTCTTGTACCTTTTTCATTCGAACGAAGAGATTTGCGTGCAGATGATGTGCAGGTTGAAATTTTATACTGCGGCGTTTGTCACAGCGATTTGCACCAGGCCCGTAACGAATGGGGAGGCTCTCTTTATCCGATGGTGCCCGGGCATGAAATTGTTGGTAAGGTAGTAAGCGTTGGTACGTCTGTTGCAAAATTTAAAATTGGAGATACTGTAGGTGTAGGCGTTATTATTGATAGCTGTAACACCTGTAAAAACTGCCAGGCCAACTACGAGCAATATTGTTTAGATGGTGCTACCGGTACGTACAATGCAAAAGAACGTGATGGTGTAACTATCGCACAAGGCGGTTATTCGTCGCAGATAGTGGTGAAAGAAAAATTTGTATTGCATGTTGCCGATACACTTGATCCAAAAGCAGTAGCGCCATTGCTTTGCGCCGGCATCACCACCTACTCGCCACTGCGGTATGCAAAAGTGGGTCCGGGTATGAAAGTGGGAGTGATTGGTTTAGGCGGACTTGGCCACATGGGTGTAAAGTTTGCTGTTTCATTTGGTGCCGACGTTACAGTACTCAGCACGTCACCATCAAAAGAAGCGGATGCAAAAAAATTAGGCGCCACTGGTTTTCTTGTTACAACTGATAAAGCGCAAATGAAAGCACATGAAAATTATTTTGATGTGCTGCTCGACTGTGTAAGTGCCCAACATGATTACACTGCCTATCTTGATCTGCTGGGGCTTGATGGAAAGCTGCTTGTGGTAGGATTACCATCAGAAGATCCGAAAGTGTCGCCTTTTTCACTCATCACGAACAGAAGAAGCGTCATTGGCTCAATGATCGGCAGCATGAAAGAAACGCAGGAAATGCTCGATTACTGTGCAGAAAAAAATATTGTAGCTGATGTTGAGTTAATACCGGTACAACAAATTAATGAAGCGTATGAACGGATGCTGAAGAATGATGTGAAGTACAGGTTTGTACTTGATATGAAAACATTATAGAAAATGAAAACCCCGGATATGCCGGGGTTTTTAATGCGGGTTGTAGTTCAGTTGTCAATTTTGCTCGCCGTGGTCGGTGTCCCCACCGACCATAGGTTCGGTTGCACTCATCTTTTCTTTTCGATCATTGGCTGAATAAAACGATACAAATTAAAATTTGCTTCTTGCAGCGCCGTATCAATTTGTTGTTGCAATGTTTGTTTGCTGATGTCTTTCATGCGTTGTTGTTGCAACAGGTAATATGCTTTTTCAGCCAGCAGCCAGCTCTTCCGTTCATTTTTCAGATGCAGGTCTAACAAATAATTTATTTTTTCAAGTAATTCCGAGGCAGCCTGCGGAGCAGTAGCAATGGTTTTTAAGACGGGGATTTCCTGTTGATGTGTTGCAAAAGCCGGAGCCAGCATCAACCGAAGATTGCGTACAAACAAATCTGCTTCCGGCCGGTCGGCTTTGTTTACGACAAACACATCAGCGATTTCCATTAATCCTGCCTTCATGGTTTGTACTTCATCACCCGCCTCAGGAACCAACACCACCACTGTGCAATCGGCTAACCCGGCAATTTCAATTTCGCTTTGTCCCACGCCTACTGTTTCTACAATTACATAATCAAAAGCGGCTGCTTTACAAACGTCGGCGATCTCAACGATCTTTGGATGCAGTCCACCCAATGATCCTCTTGTAGCCAGTGAGCGGATAAATACATGCGGATGATTGTACCAGCTGCTCATGCGGATACGATCGCCCAGCAATGCACCAAGGTTGAAGGGAGAAGAAGGATCCACACAAAGTACCGCCACTTTTTTACCTTGCTCTGCCAGTTGTCCGATGAGTGAATCAACCAATGTACTTTTTCCGGCACCCGGCGGACCTGTAATGCCTATCACCGGTACCGTTGATGCGGGGAGCGATTGCAGGAATATTTCATAACCCGTCACTTCATTTTCAAGCAATGAAATGCAACGTGCCAGGCTTTTAAAATTTCCATTGCCGATCTCCGTCAATAAGTTGTCCCACATGCTACAAACCTAATTGAAAAAATTATGCAAATGAACAAACAGCTTTTCAAAACAACTGCCGCATTGCTGCGATTGCACAGTTATGTGCTATGTAAACACGGTTGTAAAAAGCAGAAACGATGCCAATGAAATGCTGTTTATTTGTAAACGAAAACATGACTACCGGCAGGCCAACCATACATTTTTATCTTTTCTGTACAGGGATTGTATTGATGATGGTGGGTTTCCTCCTCAGTCGTTCGCTTCTCAGCATTGGAACCTTTGTTGTAATTGTAAACGGATTGCTGCAAAATGATTACAAAGAACGATGGGCTGTTTTGAAAGCCAGTCCGTTTCTGCTTGGTATCAGTTGCCTGTTCTTCTTTCCATTTCTATCGGGTTTGTGGAGTACTGATCTTGTAACATGGGAGGCAGCTATGCAGGATAAACTGCCGTTATTGTTATTACCCATTGCGATGGTATTGCAAAAAGGCGTTCAGCGAAAACACATTGTGTTCTTTTCAATCGTCTGGATCGGGTTGATGCTGGCAGGTTCGCTGTGGAGTGCATCGCATTATATCAACCGTGAAGAAACGTACGAAGCCTTGTATCGAATCTCCAAAGTATTACCCACCCCGGCAGATAATGATCATATCCGGTTTAGCATGGCTATTGTAATAGCCGTATTACTGTGGCTGCAATTGGAAGACTGGAAAGCAATTGCATCTGTTAAGTGGCAGTGGTTATTCCGGGCTGTAGTAGGCTGGCTTATCGTTTATCTGCATTTGCTGGGAGCTAAAACAGGGTTGCTGGGTGTATATCTAATTGTACTGCCATTGCTGATCTGGAAAATGGTAGAGGCAAACCAAAAACAAGTTGCAGCAATTGTATTGGCAGCGGCTTGTTGTTTACCCGTTGTGGCATACTATAGTTTGTCTACATTTCGGGCAAGAGTGCAGTATGTATTGTTTGAACAGCAAAATTGGGAATCAGCAAATTTTGCCGGTGGTTTCAGCGATCAAAACAGGTTGCTGTCGATCAAAAGCGGTTGGCATGTATTCACACAAAATTGGTTAACTGGGGTAGGTTATGGCGATATACGAACCGAAACGGCAAAATGGTATGCAGCAGAGGCACCGGCTGTACCTGCTTCGCAACAGTTTCTGCCGCTCAATCAGTGGGTCACCAGCGGGAGCGGGGCAGGTATTGCTGCCGTATTGTTGTTTACAATTGTAGTACTGCTTCCATTTTTTCAGAGCCAATGGCGCCAAAACAAACAGGCTATTTTTTTTCTCTTATTCATGAATATTATATTTCTTTACGAAACCACCATTGACGATCAGTTTGGTGTTTATTTATTTACCTTTTTTACATTGTTCTGGAACCATACTATTCGTCAAGCCAAAATCTGATATGCAACCTATCTCTGTAGTAATTATAACAAGAAATGCCGCTCACCTGCTGGCTGCCACCTTGCAAAGTGTGCAGCAGTTAACTGATGATATTCTGGTATGTGATACCGGTAGTAACGATGCCACCATTCCGGTTGCAAAGAAAAACGGTGCTTCCGTAATAGAAGAAGAATGGAAAGGACACGGACCCACGAAAAACATTGCCAACAATCATGCAGTGTACGACTGGATCTTTCAATTAGATGCCGATGAAGTGGTAGATGAAGAATTGCTGCAAACATTGCTTTCACTCAACCTGAAAGATCAAAAGCAGATATTTACGGTACGTCGAAAAAATTTTTTTAAAGAAAAACAAATCCGGTTTGGGGAATGGCGGAAAGATGAACCCATTCGTTTGTTTCATCGTGAACAGGCCGAGTGGAACGATGATTTTGTACACGAAAAACTTATTTACCCGCCGGGTTGTGTGGTGAAACGTCTGAAAGGTTCGTTGCTCCATAAAACCGTACAATCGGTGGAGCAGTACCAGCAAAAAATGATGAACTACGGAATTAAAAGTGGTGAGCAGTATTTCAAAGCGGGCAAAAAAGGAGCCTGGCTCAAACGGTTTCTTTCGCCGCTCTTTGCATTCTTCAATCATTATGTTTTAAAGCTTGGTTTTTTAGACGGACGGGAAGGCTTTCTCATTGCAGTTACAACCATGCGTTACACACGTACCAAATACAGCACCTTGTACCGACTGCAAAAAGCAAACAAACAGTAAAGCCTGTTTCTTTGTTATTTTGTGAACAGAACCAACCTGCATGACCAACTTTATTCCCATCTTTCCGCTCAGTATTATTGTATTTCCCGGTGAAACGCTCAACCTCCACATTTTTGAACCACGGTACAAGCAACTCATCAACGAATGTGTGGAGCAAAAAAAACCATTTGGCATACCGGCGGTGATCAACAAAGAATTGAAAGAGCTTGGAACACTCATTGAAGTAACCGCCATCAAACAGGTGTATGAAGATGGGAAGATGGACATCAGCACAAAAGGCATCAAAGTATTTCGCCTGCTGGAAGTAATTAAAGAAATTCCGGATAAACTATACAGCGGTGCCATTGTAACCTATCCCGAAGATGAAGATGATGGCAACCGCTTGCTGATGCAGCAGGTGGTAAAGGGTATTAAAGAGCTGCATAAACTGTTGCAGGTAAGCAAAGATTTTAAAAAGCCGGAAGACCAGTTAAAAGCGTTTGATGTGGCACATCATATGGGTTTAAATATTGATGAAGAATTTGAATTGCTGGGGTTGTTCCGGGAAGTCCAGCGCCAGGAATATTTAAAACGGCATTTGGCAAAAGTGATTCCCCTGCTTTCCGAAATGGAAAGCCTGAAAGACAAAGTAAAACTCAACGGTCATTTCAGGAACCTGGAGTCGTTTGATTTTGATCTGTAACTTGCACACATGTCCACCACTATTTGTTTCGATTTCGGCAATACCCGTTTAAAAGCGGCCGTGTTTGAACAGGATCAACTGAAAGAAATTGTCATTCTTCCGGATGATAACCGATCCACCATCGAAGAAATTATTCAGAAATACAAGCCACAGTTCACTGTTCTTTCTTCCGTTGTAAGTCATCAGCCGATTGTGGAAGATGTACTGGCGGCACATACACAGTTTCATAAATTATCGCATACCACCAAACTTCCGTTTACCACACCTGTTGGCAAACCCGAAACCATTGGTGCCGACCGGCTGGCACTTTGTGCAGCAGCCGTGCACCTGTTTCCCAACAGCAACAATTTGGCCATTGGGTTGGGCACCTGCATCACTTATAATTTCATCAACAACCAAAACCAGTTTTTGGGTGGCAGTATTTCGCCCGGATTGGAAATGCGGTTCAAAGCCATGCATGGCTTTACGGCCAAGCTGCCATTAGTACAAATGGAATGGAATTTCCCATTGATTGGGTACGATACCAAGACCAATTTACTCAGCGGCGTAGCCTGGGGAATGGCCAAAGAAATCGACGGAATCATTGATGCATACAGGGAAAAGTACGGGAACTTTAACGTGCAATTAACCGGGGGTGATACCCTTCATTTTGCTCCTCTGCTCAAAAACATGATATTTGCAGACCCTCAACTAATATTTAAAGGTCTGTATGCAATCAGTGAGTTCAATCGGTAAGCGTGTTTCGTTGATGTTCGTGCTATCGTTATCAGTTATTTCAGTTGCTGTTTCACAGGATAATTCGCCCTGGAGCCGCTATGGTTTAGGCGATATTGTGCCTTCCGGTAATATCGTAAACAGGGGCATGGGCCATATTGGCGCTGCTTATAACGACTTCCAAACCATCAACTTCGTAAACCCCGCTTCGTACCGCCGCTTTGGTCTCCAGCGTTCGATCCTCGATATCGGTATTGATATCAACAGCCGAAAATTGAGTAATAACAGGGGCGATACCTACACTTCCAGCAATGCCGTAGTGCCTTACCTGGCAGCCGGCTTTCAGATCAAACCCAGCAAGGCTAAATACGATTGGGGATTGGCCTTTGGCTTACGTCCCTTAACGAAAGTGAGTTACAGTATTCAATCCATTACCAGCATTCCGGCTGGCGACAGTTTGATCAATATTTACGAAGGAACAGGCGGCAGCTACCAGGCGTTTTTAGGTTCAGCCATCGGCATTAAAAACTTCAGTTTTGGATTCAATACCGGTTACCGTTTTGGTACAGCCGATTATACCACGAGGGTAAATATCTATAATGATTCTGTTCCGGGCCGTTACCGCAGTGGACAGAAAAAGATCCGTAACACCTTTGGTGCGCCGTTCTTAGACTTGGGTGTACAATACATGATCAAACTGAAAGTGGATACGGCGAATAAGAAAACAAGTTTGTTACACTTAGGTGCTTACACAAGTTTGCAAAGCAACCTGCGGGCAAACCGGGATGAGTTGCTTGAAACATTCTTCATCACCGGCGAAGCAGGGCTGGAACAGCAAATTGATTCGGTATCGGAAATAAAAGATATCAAGGGAAATATTCTTTATCCATCCACCTATGGTTTTGGATTGATGTATGAGCATGAAGGCAAAAGCAGTTTGCGTATTGGTGCCGATTTTGTAATGTCGAAATGGGCCGATTATAAATATTACGAAAAGAACGACAGTCTGCTCCAGAATGGATGGCAGGTAAAGTTGGGTACACAGATCGTACCCGATATTACAGGTCGTTCAAAATCGTACTGGAGCCAGGTAATGTACCGGGCCGGGTTTCATTACGGACTGGAACCCTACCTGGTTGATGGAAACATGAACAGTTATGGTATTACGTTTGGCGTTGGGTTACCCATCAAACGTTATTCTTATGCCGATTTGAACCGGAACAATATTGTAAACACAGCGTTTGAATTTGGCCAGCGTGGCAACCGTACCATGTTATTGCGTGAAAATTATTTCAGGTTCACACTTGGATTTTCTCTAAGCGATATCTGGTTTATTAAACGGAAATATGAATAATGGCTTCAACCATATTAATTCAATAAAAAAAGCAGCAGCACTACTAACGGGCTGCTTTTTTTTCTTTGCCTGTGAAAACGATATCACTGTAATCCGTGATTTGCAGCGGAGTCGTTTGTCGGTAGATGAAGTACGAACGGTGAAAAGTTATTTAAGCCAGGGCGGCAGGGTAAAGGCGCAGCTTACTGCACCGCTGATGCTTCGTTTTTTTGACAGTGTGCCACGTGTTGAGTTTCCCAATTCATTGCATGTTGATTTTTACAACGATAGTTTACAGATTGAAAGTTACCTCGATGCAAAAAAAGCCTGGTATTACGAACAGCAGGGGCGCATTACGTTAACCGATAGCGTAGTGGTGATCCGCATTGATGGTGACACCTTGAAAACAGACGAATTGTTTTGGGATCAGAACTCACATAAACTCTACACCAAAAAAGATGTAGAGATCAGGCAAAAAACAAAAACCATTTTTGGAAAAGGCTTTGAAAGTGATGAGAGCTTAAAGAACGGACGTATTGATTCCATCACGGGTATTTTACTGGTGGGCGCTTCAAAGTTTGCAGGCAATTAAAGCAAAGGGATATCAAAGCTGTAATGATCAACTTCAGTACGATTGTTTTGTTGAACGTTGCTGTAATACAACCGATCGCTATTATCTTTGATAGAACCCGCAACATCCAACTGTACTTCCTGCCATTCGAAAACGCCAACAAAATCAACGGCTATGAGTATTGAAACGGATATTCAACAAATCAGGAAATTCAGAAACGAACACCACAAAACCGTGGTGAACCTCATCTTCACGCACAACTGGGTAACCGAGCAGCTAAAACAATTTCTGGAGAAGGAAGATCTTACGCTGCAGCAATACAACATTCTGCGTATTTTACGTGGAAGCGAAAAACCACTTTCAACTTTACAGATACGGGAGCGCATGCTCGATAGAATGAGTGATACCAGCCGGATCGTTGACCGGCTCATTGTAAAAACATTGGCTAAAAAAACAATCAGCAAACGGGACAAGCGATTGGTAGATGTTACCCTTACAGCCAAAGGAAAAAAATTGCTGGAGAAGTTAGACAGTACGCAATCTTTCATCGATGGTGTAATGCAAAACATAACAGAACAGGAAGCGAAAGAACTTAATTGCCTGCTCGACAAAGTGCGTGGTTCTCTTTAATTTCGGGGAATGACACGTGTTTCATTCCTTCTTCTTTTTTTTATAGTAACAACTGCTGCAACGGCACAACCCAAACAGGAGTTCCGTGCCGTATGGATCGCTACTGTTGATAATATCGACTGGCCTTCGGAAAAAGGACTGCCCGTTGATTCGCAAAAAGCAGAGTTTATCCGCCTGCTCGATCTGCACAAAAGCAATGGCATGAATACAGTGATCATGCAGGTGCGCCCGGCAACTGATGCATTCTATCCATCAGCTTACGAACCCTGGAGCGAATGGTTAAGTGGCATACAGGGCAAACCACCTTCTCCTTATTACGATCCGCTGGAATTTATGATAACGGAAACGCACAAACGTGGAATGGAGTTCCATGCCTGGTGCAATCCGTACCGTGCCGATTTCAGCATTGGCAAAGCATCTATTGCGCCTTCGCATATCACCAGGCTTCATCCAAAATGGTTTGTAGACTACGGGGGTAAAAAATATTTCGATCCGGGTAATAAAGAAGCACAGGCGTTTGTAGTGGAAGTGATTCGGGATATGACGGAGCGATACAAGGTAGATGCCATTCATTTCGATGATTATTTTTATCCTTACCGTATTGCCAATGTCGAGTTTCCTGATTCCGTTTCTTATAAACAATACGGTAATGGCTTGTTGAAAGATGATTGGCGAAGGAGTAATGTCGATTCGATTATAGTTGCACTGAGCCGCATGATTAAACAAACAAAGCCGGGAGTAAAGTTTGGCATCAGTCCGTTTGGTGTTTGGCGCAACAAGGACAAAGATCCGATGGGTAGTGCTACCAATGCCGGACAAACAAACTACGACGATCTGTATGCTGATATCCTGTTATGGTTACGCAACGGCTGGATTGACTATGTAGCACCTCAACTCTATTGGGAGTTTGGACATGCAGCAGCTCCGTATGAAGTATTGATCGACTGGTGGAGTAAGAACAGCTATGGTAAACATTGTTACATTGGTCTGGGCATTTACCGTGCAGGCAGCAACGATGCATGGAAAGACAGTACACTCATTCCACGGCAAATCGAACTCTTGCGTAACACACCCAACATACAGGGCATGATCTTTTTTAGCAGCAAAACATTCAATAAAAATCCCAACGGCTGGAACGATAGCTTGCGGTTGAAGTATTTTAAAGAACCGGCAGTTGTTCCTGTAATGGAATGGATGCCTGCAACAAGTAATTAATGGCTTAAAAAAACCGAAGGATGATTTTTATGGTTTTTTAGCTTGCCTACACTCACAATAATGTTAAAATTGGAAGTATGAAACCCCACATGTTGTCTTCACTTATCTTCGTAAAAAAGGAGACAACATATGACACACCCAAACGAGATCAAGTTTTTGCAAGGTCCTCAAAGCCGCTGGCGTGAATTTAAGTTTGCCTGGAAAGTATTGCTGGAGTTTATCAAAGGTTATCGAAGTCTGGCGTTTGTTGGTCCATGTGTGACTATTTTCGGATCGGCCCGTTTCAATGAAGGACATGAGTATTATGAACTCACCCGAAAAGTAGGGGCTGAGGTTGCGAAGATGGGGTTTACTGTAATGACGGGTGGAGGACCTGGTTTAATGGAAGCAGCCAACCGTGGTGCCAAAGAAGTGGGTGGAAGAAGTGTAGGGTGTAATATTGTTTTGCCACACGAACAGGAGCCCAATCCCTATCTTGATCGTTGGGTAAACATCCGTTACTTTTTTGTACGCAAAACATTACTCATTAAATATTCGTACGCTTTCATTTGCATGCCCGGTGGTTTTGGTACGTTAGATGAGTTGTTTGAATCCATTACACTCATTCAAACAAAAATGATCAAGGATTTTCCGGTGATCGTAATTGGAAAAGAGTTTCATAAGGAAGTGATGGAGCATGTACGATTAATGAAAGAACAAGGAACCATTTCACCTGAAGATGATCAACTGTTTGTTGTTACTGATTCGATTGAAGAAGCAATGGAAGTGCTGCGTGAAAAAAGTATCAAACGATTTAACCTGCGTCCGGAAAAACAACGGCCGTTTACGTTTCTTTTTGAGCGCAAAGGCTGGAAGTAACAGTTACGAGTACCCGCTTTTTTCAAGCTGTTGCAAAGTAGAGGCGATTACCTTTTGATGTAATGAAAACGCATCTTCTGCAAATGGCTGCTTGTAATCAAATGAAGCAGCAAAGCATAATGCATCTTTCAAATGAAAGCTCTGCTGTGATACACAGGGGAAAACCGATTGCCGTTGCATGTAAGCAGCAAGGTATTCCTGTTCCGGCTGTCCGGGCGTTGGAATAAGGACGGCTTTTTTATTCAAGCGGATAAGGTCCATCAAGGTTGTATAACCACTTCTGCAAATAATCAGCTTTGCTGCTGCCATTGCTTCCTGTAACTGTTGCGCCGGCAGATGATTGTAGACCGTTACGTTTGAAGCAACGGTAAGCGTTGTTGTACTGTTGGGTAATCCCCGCACAAATAAAACCTTACTTCGGAACGATTGTAACTGATCCAGCAATTTGTTCTCAAAAATACTTCGTTGTGGTTCAGGACCGGATAGTAAGATCATCAAATCATATTGTTGCGCATTGAAGGCTGGCTGCAGTCGTGAAATCAATCCGAGATAAACAGGAGTAATGATGGGGTTGGATGGATGAGATAATTCACCTGCCAGGTTTTGATGGCCGGGCATATCGGGCACCCATACTTTGCTGAAATGTTGCATGTAGCGACTATGTGCTTTTTGCAACAAACGGTTCAGCCATTTTCCTTTTCCTGAATGTATGAGCAGTTGATGAGTGATATAAATACAGGGCGTTTTTTTACTCCATAATCCCGGTCGGTTATCGCTGATGATGAGATCGAACTGTTCCTGTTGCAACAGATCAGAAAGCCATTGTTGCTCCTGTTTAATGCTGCGCAGAATGCCGGGTAATTGACGCAGCAGACTACCGGTTAACGATGAACCTTTACTATAACGGATACTGTATCCTTTTAACGGAATGATGCGGATGCCGGGAAACTCAGCCAGCAATAATGCAGCAACTGCAGCATCGGCCGCCAGTACAACCTGGCAGCCCTGTTCCTGAAAAGCCCGGATCAATACAATACAACGGGTGGCATGCCCCAGTCCCCAATCGAGCGGAGCCAGTAATATCCGTGTAGTTTTATGACCATTCATCGCCGAAATAACAATAATTGTGACGGAAAGTAGTTATTTTAGAAATCACGTCTTAAACAATTGTCCAATGATCCGAAAAAAAATTGTGAGTTTGCAGATGCAGCGTTCAACGAAACTTAGTTTTCTTTTGTTAGTAGTAGTAATGCTGCTGCTGGGCAGTGGCTGCAGTGCTTCAAAGAAAAATAACTGTGGCTGCCCCAACAAAAAAGGAATGGTGGGTTATTAAAAATTGCTGTCTGTTATGAAGAGGAATAAGCGGAGAGATTTACTTGTTCTGCTGAACAATGAACACCGGAGCCAGGAGGCAATCGACCATGAAGTGGAATGGTTGCATGATGTGTTGTACCATGTGGAAGAACTGGAGAATTTCTGCAAAGCACATGAACTCATTGATCTGAACCGCTACAAAGTGATCACCCGCACAGGGCTTGTAAAGAAAGCCGTTCTCCGCAGGGATTTTAAAGCATTTGAATTTATCAGCAATAAGAATTGAGTTGCGAGCTTTTAGCTGTGAGCTTTGAGCAAATACATAGCTTCATAGGTTTCCGGTTTTTTACAGGAACTTATCGCCAATATTCCTCTTCACCTCCGCCACATATTCTTTGATCTCCTGTTCTTTTTCTTTTTTGCAGATGAGCAATACATCGTTGGTATCTACTACAATAAAATCATCGAGGCCCTGCAGTAACACCAGTTTCTTATCATCGGCATGCACTACATTTTTCGTGGCATCAATGATCATTACATGTTTGCCTGCCACTGCGTTGCCAAAATAATCTTTCTCCATGTTTTCATAAGCACTGTTCCAGGTACCCAGATCGCTCCATCCAAACGAAGAGGGAACAACATACACATTATCGGCTTTTTCCATAATGCCATAATCAATGGAAATATTGGTGCATTGCGGGTAAATGCGTTCAATGGCTTCCTGTTCAGCAGGGGTGTTGAAGTGTTCTTTCTCTGCTACAAATACTTCGTTCATTTCCGGCAGAAACTTTTCAAATGCTTTGATGATGGTTTTCACCTTCCACACAAAAATACCGGCGTTCCATAAAAAGTCGCCACTGGCCAGAAAGGTTTTCGCCAATTCCAGATTTGGCTTCTCTGTAAACGTTTTCACTTTGTAAACACTGTCAGCTACCGGCATTGCCTCATGCTGAATGTAACCATAACCGGTGTTGGCATAATGCGGTTTAATACCCAGCGTTACCAATGCATTGATGTTTCCAACAAATTCAAAAACATCGGTACAAACCTTTGTAAATGCCGGTGTATCCAGAATAAGATGATCAGCCGGGGCGCAGATGAGCAAACCTTCGGGGTTTATTTTGTTGAGCTTGTGTGAAATATAGGCAATACAGGGAGCCGTGTTTTTGCGTGATGGTTCACACAAAATATTTTCAGCAGGCAGATCGGGCAATTGCTCCTTCACAATGTGTGCATATTCGGTGGAGGTGACCACATAAATATTTTCATTGGGAATAAACTGAAGATAACGATCATAGGTTGACTGTATTAAAGTGCGACCCGTATGCAGAATATCTAAAAACTGTTTTGGAAATGCAGTGCGGCTCATAGGCCAGAAACGACTGCCGATTCCACCGGCCATGATGGCTACGTAGTGATTCTTATTCATGGTGAGTAGTCAATGGTGAATGGTGAATGGTGAATAGTGAATGCAGCTTTAAAACTGTCTACTCACAACTTACCACTAACCACTCCTCTTTTTTATATCAAACCTTCTTTAATTAAATCGTGCAAATGTATAACTCCCAGATATTGTTTGTTGTTAACAACCAGTAATTGACTGATATTATTTTCCCGCATTAATTCCATTGCATCAATGGCCAGTGCATCGGCCTGGATGGTTTTTGGGTGGCGGCTCATGATTTCGGAAGCTGCAATTGCATCCAGTGGATGATTTTTTTCCAGCATCCTGCGGAGATCACCATCGGTTATAACACCCAATAAATCATCCTGCTCTCCTACAACGGCCGTAACACCCAATCGTTTTTTGGAAATCTCAACGATCACTTCTTTGAGCGAAGCGGTGGGAGCCACTTTCGGTTGCTCGTTGTTGATATACAGATCGGCCACCCGCAGGTAGAGTTTTTTACCTAATGCGCCGCCGGGATGGAACTTGGCAAAATCTTCACTCTTAAATCCACGCAGCTCCATTAACGCTACTGCCAGTGCATCACCCATCACCATTTGTGCCGTGGTGCTGCTGGTGGGAGCCAAGTTATTGGGGCAAGCTTCCTGGCTAACCGTTGTGTTGAGTACAAAATCGCTTTGCTTTGCGAGGTAGGAATCAATGTTACCGACCATGCCAATTACCGGATTACCAAAATTCTTTACCAACTGTGTAAGCACTTTGATCTCGGGACTTTCACCGCTCTTGCTGATGATCATCACCACATCGTGTTGCAGGATCATACCAAGATCGCCATGAATGGCTTCGGCTGCATGCAGGTACACGGCCGGTGTGCCGGTGGAGTTGAGTGTGGCTACGATCTTCTGGGCTATCACTGCACTTTTACCGATGCCGCTTACAATGAGCCTGCCTTTCGCTTCCAGGATCACACTGCAAATACGTGCAAAATCATTGGTTAGCTGGCCGGCTAATGCTTCAATGGCCCCTGCCTCAAGTGCAATGGTGCGGCGGGCCGTTTCTACCGGATCGATATGTTGTTTTGCTGCCATAGCGGGGCAAACCTACTTTAAATCAACAGAAAAGAAAAGAAGCCGGCTGAGAAAAGCAAAAACGGGGTGGTTGCAGCAGCGGATGTGCAAATTTCGCAGCACATATATGCTAAAAATGAACTATCTTCTGCATTGGACTTTTTTAGCAGGAATTTGACGAATGGAGAGGGCTAAGCTCCCCTGTTTTCAGTAACTTCGTGCCCCTTTCCAAAAAAGTACGGTCCGTACTTTCTTATACAACTTGCTTACGAAAGTCCAGTTTGTAAAACCAAAGAGTGAAGGAAAACAAGTGATGACAACAGTTAAGAAAAAAGCTCCGCAAAAAGCGGCAAAAACAACAACCGGCGCAAAGGAAACTGCAAAAAAATCGGCCCGACAGACTGGCGACACGGGTGCAAAAGCAAACGGTAAACAATCAACCGCTATGAAAACCGGTGTTGATCTGTATGCCGCCCTCCATGAACATTTTGGATTCGATGCCTTCAAAGGCACGCAGGAAGCGGTGATCACCAACCTGCTGGCCGGGAACGATACGTTTGTAATTATGCCCACCGGCGGTGGTAAAAGTTTGTGTTACCAATTGCCTGCGTTGGTATGTGAGGGTGTGGCGATTATTGTAAGTCCGTTGATCGCCCTTATGAAAAACCAGGTGGACCTGGTACGCAGTTACAGCAGTAAGGACGATGTGGCGCACTTTCTTAATTCGACCTTAACCAAAAAAGAGATTAAAGAAGTACACGATGATTTGCTTACCGGCAAAACCAAGATGCTGTACGTAGCCCCGGAAACACTTACCAAACAGGACAACCTTGAATTTTTCAGTGATCTCAATATTTCGTTTTTCGCAGTAGATGAGGCGCATTGTATCAGTGAGTGGGGGCATGATTTCAGACCGGAATACCGCCGGTTAAAAGAAATGATGGACCAGATCAATCCCGATGTGCCCATTATTGCATTAACGGCTACGGCCACTCCCAAAGTGCAGAGTGATATTGTGAAGAACCTGGGATTGCGGAACCCTGATATTTTTATTTCATCGTTCAACAGGGGCAATCTGTATTATGAAATTCAACCCAAGATCAAGAAAGATCAAACGGTAAAACATATTGTGAAGTTTATTTCACAGAACAAAGGCAAGAGCGGTATCATTTACACCCTCAACCGAAAAACAACAGAAGAGCTGGCCGATATGCTGAAGGCCAATGGTATTAAAGCAGTGGCCTACCACGCAGGCTTTGATGGCAAGGTGAGAGCCGAAAAACAAGACCAGTTTTTGAATGAAGATGTACAGGTAATTGTGGCCACCATTGCGTTTGGAATGGGGATCGATAAACCGGATATCCGTTTTGTGATCCACTTCAATATTCCTAAGAGTATCGAAAACTATTACCAGGAAACAGGGCGTGCAGGACGTGATGGGATGGAAGGGAAATGTATCCTGTACTATTCGCACAAAGATGTAAGCAAACTGGAGCATTTGATGCGTGATAAACCGCTTAGTGAGCGTGAAGTAACGGCACAAATGATCCAGGAAACTGTTGCGTTTGCAGAAAGTTCTGTATGCCGGAGAAAAATACTCCTGCATTATTTTGGTGAAGAATATACCGAAGAAAACTGCGGTAACTGTGATAATTGTCTGCATCCAAAAGAAAAGATCGAAGCAAAAGAGGAAACTGTGATTGCATTAAAAACAATCAAAGCATTGGGCGAACGGTTTGCAACAGAATATGTGATCCCTGTTATTACGGGCCGGTTAACACCACAAATCCAGATGTACAGGCATGATCAGCTGCCGGAATTTGGAAAAGGAAAAGAAAACGACCAGCATTTCTGGAATTCACTCATCCGACAGATGTTACTGCACGGCTTGATTCAGAAAGATATTGAAGAATATGGTTTGTTGAAGATGACCAAGGTTGGTGAAGCATTTTTGAAGAAGCCGAAGAGTTTCAAAATTGTGTTGAATAATTTGTACGAAGAAGCCAATGCCGATGATGACGAAGGCGAAACGGCCGGTGGCGGTGCGTTGGCATCGGACGACAGGTTGTTTGAAATGCTGAAGGAACTGCGGCAGAAAGAGGCCAAGAAAAAAGGCTTACCGCCTTTTGTGATATTCCTTGAAAATTCATTGCTGGATATGGCAACGTTGTATCCCACCACACTGGAAGAACTTGAAAAATGCCAAGGCGTAAGTAAGGGTAAGGCCATCCGTTACGGTAAACCCTTTGTGGAAATGGTGGCGAAATATGTAGAAGAGAATGAGATCGAAAAGCCCGATGAGTTTGTGATGAAGAGTGTGGTGAACAAGAGCGGCAATAAAGTGTACCTGATCCAGAATATTGACAAACGCATTCCGCTGGAGACCATTGCCAAAAACAAAGGCTGGCGCATGGATGAAATGCTGGAAGAAATGGAAACCATTGCTGCCAGCGGCACTAAACTGCGTTTAGATTATGCCATTGATGAATGGCTCGATGAATACGAACAGGAGGAGATCATCGATTATTTCAAAACCTGCAGTACCAGTGATTTAAAGATCGCCCAACAAGAACTGGAAGATGGTGGCTACAACTGGGAACAGTTGAAGATCATGCGGATCAAGTTTTTGAGTGAGTACGGGATGTAGGGAACGAAGTGAGCAAGTTGTTAGCTGATAGCCGGTAGTTCAAAGTAGTTAGTGAAACAGGCAAAGAATAAGGTACAAGGCACAAGGCACAAGACACAAGTTACAAGGCACAAGATATGCAGAAGGAAATCCAAGTAGCAAGATTGTCTGTTAGAACCAACGTTGTGTTTGCGAATAAATTGAATTTGAAATAATAGGCTAAAGATTTCGATATTAACACTCATTCTTCTATATTTGCAGCCCCGAAGCACAACAGGAGGATAGGCTTCCACTTACCGAATAGCGTGTTTCAGGAATGGTGCGGTAGCTCAGTCGGTAGAGCAAAGGACTGAAAATCCTTGTGTCGCCGGTTCGATCCCGGCCCACACCACATCCAAAAGATAGAAGGGCTTGTAAATCACTGATTTACGAGCCTTTTTTCATTTTCGGGGTACACTGTGGGGCACAGTTTTTTATTTTCGAGAAAAACGGATCCAGCGATACTAGGGGGTAATTGAACATAGGAAATAAATGCTTCTTCAAAATACACATTCTCAGAACATAACTCACCCTCTTTGCTCTTTTAAAAACTTCATCAACATCGAATCATGCAGTTGTTGCAAATCAGTTGTTTGATACGGCAGCCACTGATCGGTTAAGCGGTTGTACACTTCAGTAACCGCCAGATCGGGAAATAACTTGTAATCAAACTTGGATGAATGCAGGCTCATATAACCGGGATAAAAAAATCGTTTCTGCAAACGCATGGCCTCGTCCAGTTTCAGCAGCAGCAATACTTTTCCCAAACTGTATTTCTTATAGCCAGGGTGGTAGATATTCAAAATGCCCATCATCGATTCGGCGCCTTCATCATAACAACCGGCCGCAATCAACCGGTCCCCGTCACGAATGGTGAGCACCTGTGTATGAAACACCGATTCGCTGCGTTCGCCCAGCAGATAGGCTTGCGCCGTTTCACTCATGTCAAAATCAAGCTGTGAGTGGTAGGCTGCATAGAGTTGTTCCAGCTCTTCTGTAAACTGCAGCGGCTCAATACTGACCGTAAACGGTTGGATTGCCTGGAGCAGCTTTCTGCTTTTCGTCCTGTGCTGATAGTGTTGCAAACGGTACCGCAGCCAGAACACGGCTAAAAAATCATCTTGCTTTGTGATCAGATCGGTGGTGATCAGCATTTGTTGAATACGGTACCAGCCTTTGCTCAAATACGCATCCAGCAGGGATGGATACACGGCTTCGGGATAAAAATGCTGGTAATAGATCATGAAAGGGAACGCTGTTCAGCGGAAAGATACTGCAAGCATCGATTGGGTCAATACACAGATCAGGAAACCGGTTCAATCTCCAGCATCACGGTTACCTGTTCCACACCGGTGAGCCGGTAATCACCAGTGTTCAAACAAAATTCCCGGTACGCATGGGTGCTGTTGGGTTGCAGCTGGGAGAGCGGTTGTAAAGACGAAACGCCTTCCTGTTCCATTGCATCCGTTACAACAAAGCAATCGGGTGAAGCGGCACTGTGTGAACGGTCGATCATCCGCCAGCCGATGGTAAGTGCCGGATGCTGCGGATCGGTTTGGTGGAGCTGTTGACTGAGGAGGCTGCAGGAAACGGCTGTTCCGGGAAGCAATAGTTTTACTTCGGGTTGCAAGGCGGTGAGTTGTGTAATGAGAATCATCGTATTTTTTTAACGAAACTAGACGGGTGGTTTGCAACCTATTTGCGAAGCGGAGTTGACAGAGAAAAAAGATTGTGTTCAATCAGATCTGCGATCTCTTTCTCACTGCGTGCCAACATCTCACACATACCTTTACTGTGGTAAAAAACAAACCCCCAACAAAGTTGAGGGTTGTAAAAAAATTATGCTGTTACAGATCGCATCCAATCGGCGCACCCGGCGGCGCTTCCTTATGCAAAGTAGGTTTGGCGTCTTTCGGATTCTTCATGCGCTCCAGTGCCAGTTGTAAATGAGCAGCAGTACTACCTGTGGCCGTTTTGAGTTGCAGCTCCAGTTGTTTTTTGAGATCGCTCACTGCTTTCAATACTGTTGCACGAACAAGAAATGAATTATTCTCATCAACAGATGCAGCCAGCAAGTACGTCAACAGTACCTGTTCGGTTTGTTGCTGAATCAATGCTTCCATACCTGTTCGGCGTGGCGCTTTCCATGTTTTGTTGATGAGGGTCTGGATCATTTCGGCCACACCTAATCCGCCATTTACTTCCTGCTGAACCATCCGATTTAGTCGTTCACTATTGAATAAAAACGAGAAGGGAAGATCGGCGGCTGTTTCTGCAGGCGACAATTGATCGAATGATAAACCGGTACGTTTACGGAACAATTCCCGTGAACTTCCGTAACCCGATGGACGTGGTGGTATCAATGCAGCAATACGATCAGGAATAATTAAAACTTTAGGATCAATACAATCAACAATTGAATTTAATGCGTTGCGTTGTTCTTCTTTCGAAAGCAGTTTGGTGATGAGTTGTCCATCCCCACGCAATGCGTAATTATAATACATGCCGCCCACCAGTTTTGTAGCTGCTTCAATTTGATAGCGATGATAAAAATACACCGGCACCAAGGCATCTTCCAGCATCGCCATGGGCATACCGGGCACAATATTTTTTTCGCCAAACTGCTGCAAAGCTTTGCTGCGAACTTTCATCACTTCTTTTAATTCGTCTGCTGCGTTCACACCATTGTCCCATAAATGCGCCTGCGGATGTAAGCCACCCGGTGCACGTGCATCTCTGTCGCTGATGAACTGTAATCCTCGTTTATTCGCTTCCGTTAGAATATTGTTCAATGCCGTTTTTTCATTCGTGCCTGCCGGAAAATCCCGGTAACCCCAGGTGATAGCTACTTTATCCCAATCACCAATCTTATCATCATACACACTGGAAAAATCCATGTCACCGTTTGCCTTTACACGAATGGTGGGGTGCGGATAATCCATAACACTGGCACGGTTGCTTACACTGGCGGCATAGTTGTGCATCAGTCCAATGGTATGACCAATTTCATGGGCCGATAGCTGACGCAATCGTGCCAGAGCTGCTTTCAGCATTTGATCATCGGCCGGAATACCTGTTTCATAAGGCGATAACAACCCGGAGAAGATGAGATAATCCTGTCGCACCCGCAGCGAACCAAGCGATACCTGTCCTTTAATAATTTCACCGGTGCGTGGATCAACAACCGAAGCGCCATAGCTCCAACCACGTGTGGAACGATGTACCCAGTTGATCATGTTGTAACGGATATCCATCGGGTCGGCACTGTCAGGTAGAATACGTACATCAAATGCATTGCTGTAGCCGGCAGCTTCAAATGCCTGGTTCCACCATTTACCACCATCAAGTAGGGCCGAACGAATGGGTTCAGGCGTACCGTTATCGAGATAATAAATGATGGGTTTCACCGCTTCACTTGTTGCTGCGGATGGATCTTTTTTCTGCAAGCGATGACGGATGATGTATTGTTTTTCGATGGGATCACTAACGGGGGAGGCATAGTCGTAAAACGAAACCGGAATAAAACTGCTGCGTGGATCAAATATCCGTGGTTTATAATTGTTGTCCGGCAACTGCACCAGTGAATGATGGATGCGGAGTGTGATAGCCTCCGACGAAGGCGTCACCGATTGTACAAAATTGCCCACTTCACCATCGTTGTTGGCATAGGTAACGGTTACTTCCAGTTCGGAATTGAGCGGAAAGTTTTTGGTACGTGGCAGGTACACGGCACTGCGTGTTTTATCCAGTACAAAATTCCCCTGCCGCATACGGCGGATGGTATTGCTCACTTTCATCGCATCACGCAACAAAAAATCAGTGGCATCAACCAAAACTTTTCCTTTGCTTTCTGCTTCGGCCGTAAAACCCCACACAGTAGTTTGTGCAAATGCCTGTTCTACAGCCCGACGTTCGGCTGCATCATTGGATAAAGCACGGTAGTTGTAATTCGGTTGAATAAGTAAGATCTTACGACCCACCTTATGGAACTTCACCACACGGTCCTCGCCCAGCAAACCACGATCAAGACCAATATCGTTGGAACCTAATCCTGCGGGCAGTGATACAACGTATAAAAATTCTGTATCAAGTTTATCGATCTCCAGCCAGATCTTTCCGCTTGTTTCATCCCAGTAAAACGGAAAGTAGCCTTCATACTTTTGCAGGTTTTTTGTTTTCTCTTCAATGGAGGGAAGTTCCTGTTTTACCGGCGCCTGGTTTTGCGCTGTTGTAAAAAATGGAAACAATAAGAGCAATACAATTAGCTTTCTCATATGCAGTTGATTGATGCATACAAGTTACGGTATGGACAGAATGTAAAAAAGGGAATATGATTAATGGTTAGGCTACGTCGGACGCCCTCGTCGGACGAAAAAAGGATAATCAATAAATAGAGTAAATAAAATCAGGATTGTACTTCTTCATCTTTCTTCTGCATCTTCCACCAGCGCCAGCCAATGAAACCAATGATGAGCAACGGCGTACTCATGAGATAGATGATGGCACCATTCAAAGCCTTCGCCGGTTTTTCTCCTAATTGCGAAGCTGTTTTGGTACAGATCGAACATTGTGCTTCTGCATCAATACCGGTAAACAGAAGTGCTGCTACCAGAAAAACGACCATCAATCCCCACTTTTTCATAATCGTAAATTGAATTACAAAGGTAAGGGAAGAACGGGTAGTAAGAATAAGCAATTGGCAATGGGGAATAGGGAATAGGCAAGTTGCGTGTTTATGCCAATTGCTTATTGTCAATTGTCTGTTCAATTAACTCCCCATCCACTCTTTAAACGCTGCTGCATTTTCCTGGCTTACAATCACTTCTTCGGGAGCGGCGGGCTGCAGTTCCAGTTCCAATTTGCTTTTGGGATAGCTTTTTATTTTTTGTATTGCCGATACATTCACCAGATATTTCCTGTTTACCCGATAGAAAACCGAAGGGTCGGTTTCTTTTTCCAGTTCGGCCAGCGATTGATCGAGGATGAATTTCTGGTTGCGGTGATCAACCATGCAAACTAATTTATGTGTCGCATAGAAGTAAGCAATGTCTTCTGTTTTAATACTGATGTAATCGCTCCCACGTTTCACCAAAAAACGTTTCTTGAATTCAGGTGTTTGTTTTTGCTGAGCCTGTAACAACTGTTGCAGGTTTTGAGCGAAATGCTTTTTCAGTGATTCATATTTCTTCAACGCCTGTTGCAGTTTGTCATCGCTCACAGGTTTTAATAAATAGTCGATGCTGTTATGCTCAAATGCTTCCTGCCAGTATTCATCATAAGCGGTACAGAAAATAATGGGGCAGGTAATTTTTATGCTATCCAATAATTGAAACGATAGTCCGTCGGACAATTCAATGTCCATAAATACGAGATCGGGCATGGCATTGGCGGCAAACCATTCCTCAGCTGAATGAATACTGTCCAGCACAGCTTCTACCGCAATAGTTTCATCTGCTTTCAGTAAAGCCTTTCGTAATTTTTCTGCTGCCGGTTTTTCATCTTCAATCAACACTACTTTCATATTACTTCATTTTCAAAATGGGTAAACAAACGGTAAACTGGTTTTCGTCGTTTTCAATACGGATCGATTGGCCGGTGCTGAGCCGGTAACGTTCCTCCAGGTTTTGCAAACCAATACGGGAAGATGGTTTCCGCAACTTTTTTTCTTTCAGTTTATTTTTAATCTGCAACTCATCATTCAGAAAAAGCAGTTCGATGTGTAAGGGAGATGCTTCCGAAAATTCATTGTGCTTTACAGCATTTTCCAGCAACACCTGTAATGAAATGGGTGGAATGAAATACTGATCCCACAACGCTTCTTCCACGTTGGTTGTTAATTGCAGTGCTTCTTCAAAGCGGATTTTCAGTAAGGAAAAATAGTCCTGCAGAAACTCCATTTCATCCCGTAGCAATACAAGGTCTCTTGCTTTGTTCTGCAAAATATAACGGTACACATCGGCCATGCTGTCGTTAAAGAGTTTGGCCTTCTCCGGTTTTTCTTCAATAAGATGTGATAATGTGTTGAGTGAATTAAAAATAAAATGCGGATCGATCTGGTTCTTCAGTGCTTCCAGTTCGGCTTCAGCTTTGGCACGTACCAGTTGTTCCTGTTCCAGTTTGTCATTGGCTACATCACGCACCAGGAAAACCGTTTCATATAAATTCACCAGAAAGAAAACAGCAATGAGGATGATGATGGATGATAAACGTACTACGTCCCAATCAACCACGCCGTTCAAAAACAGTTTGTACCAGCCCACCAGCATCAACACACTTACAGGCACTACATAAAAAGGAATGGTGATAATGAAAGCAAGTATTTTTTTGAATGGTTTATTCAACCAATCAAAATACGAACGCAGGGTGAACTGCAAAAACCGAACACCTTCATAGATCACAAATGCAATCGTGATGGTGTAGAGATAACTGAGTTTGATTTGCCAGTTGCTGAATTCTTCATGCGGCACCATTTGGGTGATAAGCGGAATTGCAATTCCAAACAGTGGCACCAGTACCACACGGATACCAATATCGTTGATCTTGTCTTTGGGACCAAACAGTTTCGTCACGATGTTTTGTGCGTTCGTCGGCATCCGTTCCGGTTTCGTTCGTTTGTTGCTTGTGTATGTAAAGTTTGGAAAATAGATTCGAATACAAATGAATGGCTGGAAATTTTTCATTCTTATAAGGTTGCCAACCTTTGTTGCAGGATCGTTCATTTCGCACTTAAAGCAAAAGGTTGGCAACCTTACTGTAAAATTTATTTTTCAACCCAAAAACCAACAACATGGACATGAATTCAATTAACTGGCTTGCTGTACTGGTAGCCGGTATTTCTGCTTTTGTATTGGGCGGTGTATGGTACTCGCCATTATTATTTGGCAAAGCATGGATGAGTGAAAACAAACTCACTGAAGAAGATGTAAAGAAAGGCAATGCCAGCAAAATTTATGGATGGGCCTTTGTGCTTTCACTCATCATGGCGGCTAATCTTGCGATGTTCCTTGCCGATACGCCTGTTGAATGTACCGGCAACTGTGCACAAAAAACAGATGTTACCTGGGGGACCATCGCTGGTTTTTTAGCAGGTATCTGGGCTTTTTGTGCTATTGCAACTGTTGCTTTGTTTGAACAGAAAACAGCACGGTATATTTTTATCAATGGCGGTTATGCATTACTTGCTCTTACACTAATGGGCGCAATCATTGGTGTGTGGCGATAAAATGCTGGTATTAACCATTACCTTGTTATCTAAACCTGATCGTCATGAAATATCTGCTTTTTCTGTTCGCTTTACTTGGATACATGCAGCTTGCTGCACAAAAATCCTGCAGTGCACCTGCTTACCGTCAATTCGATTTCTGGATCGGTGAATGGGATGTATATGGGAAAACGGGAGCAAAAGCCGGCGACAGTAAGATCAGTGTAATACTCGACAGTTGTATTATCCTGGAAGAGTGGACAAGTGCCGGTTCAAATCAAGGTTTGCGTTATGCGGGTAAAAGTTTTAGTACCTGGAACAGGAATACAAAACAATGGCAGCAAACAAGGGTGGATAATAGCGGTGGCAGTACCGAATATCTCGAAGGGAAATATGACGATCAGAAAATTATCTTTCAAACAAAACCGTTTTCGTATTCAAAAGATACGATCGCTGTCAGAAGGTTGACCTTCTTTAATCTGTCGACCGATAAAGTGCGGCAGTTTGCAGAAATCACAAAAGACAATGGCGCAAGCTGGCAAACAGAATACGATCTGGAATACCGACGTAAGAAAGGATAACAGGAAAGGGTTGCCAACCTTTTTCAGCAACGTTTGGGATATATCACAATCTGCAAAGGTTGCCAACCCTGAAGCAAGAGGACACGCAGAAAAGGATGAACGGAACAAATTCCTCTTTTCTATTTTGGAACTTTAAGAAAAACCTTTATCATGAACCGTAAATCATTTCTGCAAAACGTAGCTGTTGGGTCCGGCATCATCGCTCTTCCATCGCTGATTCTTGCACAGCAAACAAAACCGATGCAACAAACGAAGGCTGATCCGTTACCTGCTGAAAAGGTGAAAGACTTTGTAAGTGCAGGGCATAATAATCTGGAAAAAGTAAAAACATTGTTGGCTGAATTTCCCACACTCATTTATGCCACCTGGGATTTGGGTGGCGGTGATTTTGAAACGGGGTTGGAAGGAGCAGGACATGTAGGCAATAAAGAAATCGCCAACTACTTGATTGAAAAAGGTGCACGCACCAATTTGTTTGTATTAACGATGTTGGGTAAAACACAAATTGTAAAAGCGTATATTGAAACCTATCCATCATACCTCCATGCAAGAGGTCCGCATGGATTTACATTGTTACATCATGCAAACCGTGGTGGAGAAGAAGCGAAGGAACTGGTTGAATATTTACAAAGCAAGGGATTGAAAGAAACAAGAGCTGCACTCTGATAAAAAATAATTGTATTCTAAAATGAAGATCGATGGCTGAATTAAAAACACAACGAAACAATGCAAGTGTAGAAGCTTTCCTGAATAGTGTAACAGATGAAGAAAAGCGAAAGGATTGTTTTACAGTTTTGGAACTGATGAAAAAAATTACAAAAGAAGATCCTGTGATGTGGGGCGATAGTATTGTGGGCTTTGGCAGCTATCATTATAAATCGGAACGGAGTAAACAGGAAGGCGATTGGTTCATTACCGGTTTTTCTCCCCGTAAACAGAATATTACGCTCTACATCATGCCGGGTATTGGAAAGTACAAAGAGTTGGTTGATGTTCTCGGCAAATGCAAAACAGGCGGCTCTTGTTTATACATTAAAAAGTTGAGCGATGTTGATTTGAAAGTACTCAAACAATTGATCAGCACAGCATACAAAAACATGAAACAATTGCAAACAAATAAACAATAAACCTTTAAACCTTACAACATGGATAACGCAATCAGCTGGTTCGAAATTCCGGCAACCGACATCGACCGTGCACAAACATTTTACGAAGCAGTCTTCAACATTCAAATGCAACCAATGGATTTTCAGGGAACCAAAATGCGGATGTTTCCCATTGATGATCCCATGAAAGGCATTGGTGGTACACTGGTGCAGGAAGGCACAGGCTTTTACAAACCTTCAGGTACAGATGGTCCGTTGATCTACCTTAATGGAAATCCGGATGTGCAGCTATTTCTTGATCGTGTAGAAGCAGCAGGTGGTAAAATACTGGTGCCCAAAACAACCATCTCTGATGAATATGGCGATATGGCCGTGTTCTTAGATACTGAAGGCAACCGTATTGCATTGCACAACATTCCGGAAAAATACAGACAATAAAAATGAAGAAGAACAGTATTGCTTTGTTGCTTCTACTCTCTGTGAGCAGTTTTTCACCTGACATGTTTGGCATATCGGTAAACATGAAGTCATTCAACTGGCTGCAGGGCTCCTGGCAAATGCAGACAAGGCGTGGCATCATCACCGAAAAATGGACTGTTGCCAACGACAGTACGCTGGCAGGTGAAAGCAGTATGACAAGGGCTGATGGTTCCGTCATTCCATTGGAAAAAATTGAACTGTCGTACCGGAATGGCAAGTACTATTATATTCCAACGGTAAAGAATCAAAATGGAGAACAACCGGTGGAATTTACCATTACTTCGCACAGTGAAACAGGATTTGTAGCAGAAAATCCACAACATGATTTTCCCAAACGCATCAGTTATACATTGGTGAACAAAGATTCCATTCATGCCATGATTGATGATGGAACGGCTGCACCCGTTAAGAAATCAAACTTTTATTATTCACGTAAAAAAGAATAAGCATGGCTGCATTCGACTGGAGCCGTTTTACGGTACGCATCAACATCAAATGTAATTCCATTGAACAGCTGTATCGTACCTGGGCTACAAAAGCAGGTATTGAATACTGGTTCTTACGCTTGAGTGAATACAGTAAGCCGAACGGTGAATTACGCAGTGCCGATGAACCCGTGCAAACAGGTGATACGTATCGATGGCGTTGGTTTGGCTATAGCGATGATGTAACCGAAACAGGAGAAATTCTCGATTGCAACAGGATTGATTTTTTTAAATTTCGTTTTGGAAAAGCGGGTAATTGCAGTGTTCGTATTTATCCGGAGCAGGATGAACTGATCGTTGAGTTGTTGCAGGATGATATTCCGGTTGATGAAAAATCAAAACAGCAATACCATATCGGTTGCCAGGGAGGCTGGACGTTTTATTTGGCCAATCTGAAATCGATGTTTGAAGGCGGTATTGATCTGCGGAATAAAAATGAACAGATTCAGTATGTCATCAACTCATAAAAATGATCTATCAACAACACGATGTAGTCAACATATTACAGCGTACACCAGCCTTGTTAAAAACACTTTTGCAAAACTTGTCCGCTGAATGGATCATGAGCAACGAAGGCCCGGATACGTTTTCGCCCTACGATGTGGTGGGGCATTTAATTCATGGCGAAAAAACGGATTGGGTAGTTCGGGCAAAGATTATTTTGGAGCATGGAATAAATCAACCTTTTGATCCTTACGACCGGTTTGCACAGTACGAAGCGAGCAAAGGCAAAACTATAGAGCAATTATTGGATGAATTTGAAACGATCCGACAACAAAATGTTGAGTGGCTGCAAAAGCTTCCATTAACAGAGGAGGATCTGGATCGGAAAGGACTGCATCCGGTTTTGGGCGAAGTAACACTACGGAACCTGTTAGCAACCTGGGTAGTGCATGATCTTACACATCTTGCACAAATAACAAGGGTAATGGCGAAACAGTACAAAGAGGAGATGGGGCCGTGGCCGGAATTTTTCAGGATACTGAGCTTCTGAAAAAACAAAAAGCCGATCGTAGAAACGATTAGCTGATTGCTGCATGTTGCTGGTTTCAGAGTATATGTTTCGCAGAAATCATCATCAGGAATTTCAGGAAACAACGAATTCATGGGTACGGATCGGGAATGGTTTTCTTACAGGGTTGGGTAATGTTTTGGATAAACGACCTTGTTCAATTGGTTTCAACGGGTTAGTTATCGGGTACGGATCAAAAACGGGTTTTAAAAGGATTGGTTATTTATGGATTTGGGTAAACAGTTTTTCATCGGGATCAATTCATTTATACCTGGTTTTTCGTTGTTGTCTTGATCATCATTGCGGGTACAAAATAACAGCAGCAAAAGCCCGAAAAAAATAGAACGATACTGCATTGATCTGTACTGAATATTCATACTATCTTGTAGAGTTAATTCTATAGGGTTTTTACGATACGTTACGCATCTCATCGTTTGTAGAAACTGAACCAATAAACAATTCAACAAATGCAGTCAAAAGCAACTACCCCTGCCGCTTATATTGCCGAAATACCGCAGGAACGACAAGCCGCTTTTAAGAAACTACGGGCGGTGATCAAAAAAAATCTTTCGCCCGGGTTTAAAGAAATGATGGGCTATGGCATGCTTGGGTTTGCAGTACCGCATTCGAAATACCCGGCGGGCTATCATTGCAATCCCAACGATCCGTTACCATTCATGGGCATTGCATCACAAAAGAATTTTATTGCCGTGTATCACATGGGTGTGTATGCAAATCCGGAATTGCTGAAATGGTTTACAGCCGCACATGCCAAAGCGTCGCCTAAAAAATTAGACATGGGCAAAAGCTGTATCCGTTACAAAAAGCCGGAGGATATTCCTTTTGATCTCATTGGTGAACTCACAGCGAAAATGTCGGCCGATGAATGGATCACTCTTTATGAAGAAAAATTAAAACGATAAGAAATGAAACAATTGCTTACAATTATCTGCCTCTTTTTTGCATTACAAACATCTGCACAGCAATCAACCAAAGCACCGCAATGGTTGGGCATTCTTACTCTCACCGAGAAATACAAGGATGAAAAAAACTGGAGTAAAACAGATGAAACCATTGTGGGCGAACATTTTCAGCGGCTGGTAAAACTAAAGAACGAAGGAGTGATCATTCTGGCAGGACGTACACAACTGGAAACAAGTGATCCCGGCATGATGGGCCTGGTGATCTTTTATGCAAAGGATGAAAAAGAAGCAAGCCAGTTGATGCAGGATGATCCGGCAGTGAAAAATAAGATCATGCTGGTAAAAGTTGTGCCTTATGGAGTAGCAGTAAATAAATGCGAATAACCGATCATGCACGTTCCCAAAGATGATATTTGTACATTGCTTGAATTGCATGCCGTAGAAGGTATCAAAAATTGTTTTGCACATGGGCTTGATCCAAACAGTCTGCATAACGGTCAGCCGCTTATTTATGAACTGCTGAGTGAGTACACTCGCTCTCCCCGATTTAAAGAGTGTGTAAAAGCATTTGTTGATGCCGGTTTGCAGTTTGACGACCGGGCTTTACTTGCAGTACTGTTGAATGATGCAGCAATGCTCGAAGAAGAACTAAAAAAAGATCCATCGATTTCTTCAAAGCAAATTTTGTTTCGTGCCGCTTACACACCGCTGGAAGAAGTTACATTGTTACATGTGTGTGCTGAGTTTAATCATGTGGCCTGTGCTGAAGTATTGATAAAGCATGGAGCCGATGTAAATGCATCTGCCGGAACTGATGAATATGGCTTTGGTGCACAAACACCCATTTTTCACACGGTGAATCAAAACAATCATCAATCAAAAGAGATGATGCATTTGCTGTTGAAGCATGGAGCAAAGCTTGATGTAACAGTGAAAGGACTTATTTGGGGGAAAGGATATCCGTGGGAAACGTTGATTCCTTCTGTTAATCCTATTAGCTATGCCATGATGGGTTTACTTCCGCAAATGCACAGGAACGAACAAACCATCAATGATGTAATTGCTGTTTTACTCAAGCATCAATATCACATCAGTTATACATCTGCTAATATTCCCAACAAATACCTCCATTCTTAAACAGTTGGTACAAAATTAATTCATCACACAAATCAAATTGTAAAATGAGAAAACAACTATTTCTGCTTGCAATGATGCTTCTGACTATTGCAGGCGCAAACGCACAATTAGCGGATTCGGTGAAAGCGCTTTACATCAAAGACTGGGAACGTTCAAAAGCTTATACAAAAGAATATCTTGAAGCCATGCCGAAAGATAAGTATGACTTTAAAGCGCAGGACAGCATCCGCAGCTTTGCACAACAAATGCTGCACCTGTCGCAAGGTATCACCGGTTTTATTGCCAATGGTACGGGTGCACAACGTATTTCATTTGGACAAAATCTTGAGCAACGGAAGTCAGCACAATCGGCCGACTCGGTGATGTATTATGTGATGGCGAGTTATGATTACGCAATCGAAAGTATCCGTAACATGGATGTGGGTAAGCTACTTGAAACAGCAGGCCGTGGCAACTTTTCGTTTTCACGTTTGGCATGGCTCAATAAAGCGTTGGAACATCAGGCGCATCATCGTGGGCAAACAACGATTTATATTCGACTGGTGGGTATTAAACCTCCGAATGAAAAATTATTTTAGGTGTACATATACAGGGTTGCCAACCTTTCAAAGGTTGGCAACCTTATTCCACCAATGGTAAAGTTGATCACTCACATGGTCAACTTTTTTATTACCTTTCTTTTCCATTTTCAAAACCAACTGTTATGCATACACGTAAACTTCTCAGCAGCGTACTGCTGCTCATTCTCTGTATTTCTGTATTCGCACAAAAGAAAACAACAGCTCCCGCAAAGGAAGAACCGAAAGATATTTTCAGCACCGGCCTGTTGAGTGGTTTGCAGTTTCGCAGTGTCGGTCCGGCTATTACATCGGGACGTATTGCTGATCTTGCAGTGAATCCTAACAATACCAGTGAATACTATGTAGCATCGGCTGCAGGTGGTGTTTGGAAAACAAACAATGCCGGTATTACGTACACACCCATTTTTGATGGCGAAGGTTCGTTCTCGATCGGTTGTGTGGCCATCGATCCTACAAACACTAATGTGGTGTGGGTTGGTACCGGCGAAAACAATAACCAGCGTGTGGTTGGTTATGGCGACGGGTTGTATAAAAGTGAGGACGGCGGCAAAAGCTGGAAGAATGTTGGTTTGAAAAATTCGGAACATATCGGTCGCATTGCCATTGATCCGAAAAACAGTGATGTGGTTTATGTGGCAGCTTATGGCCCTGTGTGGAACAGTGGTGGTGAACGTGGTATTTACAAAACAACCGATGGTGGTAAAACATGGAAACAGGTGTTGAACGTAAGTGAACACACCGGCTTTAATGAAGTAATGGTTGATCCCCGTTATCCCAATATTGTGTATGCAGCAGCGCATCAACGTCAGCGGAAAGTATTTACCTATATTGGTGGCGGGCCAGAATCGGCCTTGTATAAAAGTACCGATGGCGGTGCTACCTGGAACAAGATGATGAATGGATTGCCCGGCGGTGATATTGGCCGGATAGGTTTAAATTATTCACCTGTTAATCCGGATGTATTGTATTGCGTGGTGGAAGCACCCGAAGGAAAAGGTGGTGTGTTTAAAAGTACCGATCGTGGTGCAAGCTGGGAAAAGCAAAGTGGCTATTCCACTTCCGGTAACTACTACCAGAAAATTTATTGCGATCCGAAAGACGTCAACAAAGTGTTTGTCATCAACGTGTACATGGGTATAAGTAAAGATGGCGGTAAAAGTTTTTCGATTCTTGGTGAAAAGAGCAAGCATATCGATAACCATGTGATCTGGATCAATCCCAACAATACCGATCATTATTTAGTTGGTTGCGATGGTGGTGTGTACGAAAGTTTTGATGCTGGTAGTAACTGGGATTTCAAAGCAAATTTGCCTGTAACACAGTTTTACAAAGTGGCAACCGATAATGCATTTCCGTTCTATCATATTCATGGCGGTACACAGGATAATTTCAGTATGGGTGGTCCGTCACGTACGTTGAGTGCCAATGGTATTTTCAATTCCGACTGGTATTTCACCAGTTTGGGTGATGGCTACGAATCGCAGATCGATCAAAGCAATCCCGACATTGTGTATGCACAGGCGCAGTATGGCGCATTAACCCGTTACGATAAAAAGAGTGGCGAGTATTTATTCATTCAGCCACAGGAACCCGAAGGGGGAGCTTATCGCTGGAACTGGGATGCGCCACTGGTTATATCGAAATATGACAACAAACGACTGTACCATGGAGCGAATAAAGTATTCCGTACGGATGATCGTGGCAATACATGGAAAGTGATCAGTCCTGATCTTACACGACAGATCGATCGCAACAAATTACCTGTGATGGGTAAAGTGTGGAGTATGGATGCGGTGGCAAAAAATGGTTCAACAGATATTTATGGCAACATCACAACCATTGCCGAATCGAAGTTTGATGAAAACACCATTTATGTTGGTACAGATGACGGTTTGATACAGGTAACAAACGATGGCGGTGCCAACTGGATGAAGATCGATAATATTGCCGGTGTGCCTGAACGAACTTATGTGAATCATATCATCACTTCGCAGCACGATAAGAATGTAGCGTACGTAACATTCAATCATCACCGCTACGGCGATTTTCATCCGTATGTGTATAAAACAAATGATGGCGGTAAAACATGGAAATCCATCACCAATAATTTACCGGAGCGAGGCACAGCTTATACCATTGCAGAAGATCATGTAAACAAAGACTTGTTGTTTGTGGGTACTGAGTTTGGTTTGTTTGTAAGTATTGATGGCGGTACAAAATGGGTGCAGATGAAAGGCAACCTTCCCACTATTGCTGTAAAAGATCTGGAAATACAGAAGCGTGAGAACGATTTGATTCTTGCAACATTCGGTCGTGGATTTTATGTGCTGGATGATTATACGCCGCTGCGCAATCTAAAACGTGAAGACCTCGACAAAGAAGCACTCATCTTCCCGGTGAAAGATGCATGGATGTTTATTGAGTCGCAACCATTGGGTGTAAGAGGTAAAGGCTTCCAGGGCGAAAGTTTCTTTACTACACCTAATCCAAAAGTTGGGGCTGTGTTTACCTACTATTTGAAAGATGATATTAAAACCATCAAAGAAAAACGCAGAGCAGCTGAAGCAGAAAAAATAAAGAAAGGGGAAGCACCCACCTATCCATCGCCTGATTCGTTGCGTTTGGAAGATGAACAACCTGCACCGCATTTGTTGTTCACTGTAACAGATGATGCCGGCAATGTTGTTCGCCGCATCAAAGCACCTGCAAAGAAAGGATTGAAGCGCATCGTATGGGATTTCCGTACATCTCCATTCGGACCAATCGACTTTACGCCGTTTGATGAATCCTTTGCATTCAGTTCACCCGACCAGGGATATTTTGCATTGCCCGGCACCTACAAAGTTTCGCTGAGCAAGTTTGAAGATGGTGTGTACACCGATTTAACCGCACCGCAAACTTTCAAAGCAATGTCGTTGAACGCAGCCACTCTTCCTGCAACTGATAAAAAAGCATTGGATGAGTTCTGCAAAAAGCTGGGCGAGCTGAGTCGTGTAGTGGCAGCAACCGATCAATACCGTGGCGAACTGGTGAATAAAGTACGTTACATGAAACAGGCGATCATTGAAACACCAAAGCAAACGCTTGATCTGTCGAAGGCATTACAGGAAGTAGAGAAGCGTTTGAATGCGGTGAACCGTCAGCTGAATGGTGATGCATCGCTGGCAAGAAGAGAGTTTGAAACTTCACCTTCTGTAAACGGACGTATCGGTTACATCACCGGTTCGTTGTGGAATACAACTGCAGCACCCACACAAACACAGCTCAATAACTATCAAATAGCAGCGAAACAGTTTACACCAGTTTACAACGAGCTGAAAGCAATTGCCGAAGAAATCAAACGTATTGAAAGTCTTTTAGAAAAGAACGGAGCACCATATACACCGGGACGGTTACCGGAGTGGAAAGGGAATTGATAGCAAATGAGTAATCGAACAGCCGCTTTTTAAAGCGGCTGTTCGATATGGATACAGGCTGTTAACTGTTTCTGTTGTAAACCCTAAAACCGGATCAAAAAAGGAAGTAAAAAAAAGTTTTGCTGAATTAGGATTGAAAAACTGAAAATACCTATTTTTGCAACCCCGAAAGGGGAAGTATTCCTCCTTAGCTCAGTTGGTTAGAGCATCTGACTGTTAATCAGAGGGTCTCAGGTTCAAGTCCTGAAGGGGGAGCAAGCAGAGAAAAGGGTTTCAGTGAATGAAACCCTTTTTTATTTCAATCATTCCAATATAAAGACAATTTAAAGGTTATTCCCGCCCGCTTATAAATACTTGAACTTCCCCAAACGAATACCTTTTCAATTGGTATGGTAATAAGTTTTTTAATACACTTTCAACTACGCTCATCTGATCGGTCGTTAAACGCAGGAAAACATGCTGAGCGAACATGATTGGTCAAATATCAAACGGCTTTGATTTCTGCTATAAAAGGTACAATAGCGTTAATCAAAATACCTATTTAGGGGTATTTGTAAAAAAAAGTTTTTAGGTACTTTTAACCAATTCAATTAGCACAGAATCTATTCATTCAACGGACGCAGAGAAAAAAATTATTACCCTATTATACTTTATAATTAATCAAAATCTGTAATGGAATTTTCACGAAAATCAACCGCAGTTTTAACTGTAGACACTCTGTTATTTGTAAAAAAATATTTCAGTTCAGCAAAAGCGGGAATCTGTTCCTGTGAAAGAAAAAATTATTTGCTTTGTTTGCATTCGCCCAATTTCGATCGGCAGCACTTCTGTCAATTCATATTATAAGCTTCAATACCAATAACCATTTTCGGTTTCACGTTGCCGCTATAAAGCAATCACTCGATAGTGGGCTGAGTCATCTAATGCAACCATTAATTTCACGCCAACAATAACACATTTACATGAAATTTTTTTTCGTCCTTATTTTATCACTTTGTTTAAAGTCAATCCCGGGGATTGCACAAGAGTCTATACCCCAAAATGAGCAAGCAGTTTTTTTTCCTTATGTCCTGGGAGAGCGTGTCGATAAAAAACTCAAAATAATGATCATAGGAAGTCATCTTTTAAGATTTACAAATGTAAATGTAGGGGGGATTGACGAATGTAGGACAGGCATTACGCTTGATTTTTATGATATAATAGACCCAATGAAAAGCGAGCTACGAGTATTTCGTGGAGATTATGATAATATAGGATTTAAGAAAATTGAGGTGGAGGATTTACATGGAGGATATCCTCAATGGAATCAAACTACGATCTCTGTAAATAAATTGACACAATATGATAATACACTTTCCGCTATGGAGAAGATCCGTAGAAAAATGATTGAACAGTATCGAAGTAATGGGTATGAAATATATCAATATGACTTTTTACCAAAAACAGATGGACGTCATGGGGCATCGTATAAATATCTTGATACAAGAACACAGGTGTATCGGCCTTATAATTTTGAAAGACTGATGGCATTGTCACCTTTATTTGTTCCATATTATAATGCAGAAGATATTAAATCGTCGTTACATGCATTAAGTAGGCAAAGCGTATCATCAGATGCTTATGAAATTCCGATGCCTGAGAAAACGGAGAAAGAGAGAATTGCCGAGATGACACAAAAGGAAAATGCAGCAAATGCATTGGAAGCCGAGGGAGATCGACTTGAAAAAATGGGATCTGCTTTTGCAGTAAGTGCGTATGAAAAATATAAGCAAGCATACAGTTTATACCCAACACAACGGGTGAAAGAAAAAATGGATGCGATTTCCGCTTATTTCGTAGTAGCGCAGGGCATCAATAAACTGGGGGATGGTATTGCTAATACTATCGAAACAATTGATCCCAAAAAGAAAACCCGATTCGCATTGGCTGAGTTTCGTTATGCAGGGCTTATCACTTTAAATACAAATCTGTCGAATAAAAACGGTCAAAGTCCAAACTTAAGTACAGTAGGTTTTTTGGGCCACCGTACATTCTTAAGTCTTGGTGCACGATTTGGGTACCTGGTAGCTCCTGCGATGGAATATAATGTCAAGAATCTGCAAACGGGAGCTATCATCGATGAGACAATGAGTGTTCAGCAGAGTGGAGTTACTATCGGTTTGTCTGGCGGGTTAAATATCCCTTTGCGCAACCTGGTGATCTCGGGTTTATACAGCTATGATTTTGGTTTTACTATTGGAGAAAAAATCTTATCGCCTGGTTTTGATTATGTCAGTGACGCTTCTACTAAGTTTGTATCATCTTATCCAATGATGAGTACTTATTCAATTGGTTTTAATCACGTTTTTCCAAAAGCGGGTATTGGCTGGGGGGTCTATTATAATATAAGCAGTATGAATGGAGAAGAAGATGGCGGATTAATTACGTATAAACCAAACGCTGGTACTTCTCATAGCTTAGAAAACACAACTCAGGAAAAGTATAAATTTTCTAACATAAGTATCAGTCTTTTCTTTTTTTCAAAAGGAGAAAAAAAGAAATAATTGATAACTCAAGTCTATAGAAAGTTCCATGTGTGACATGTGATAATGAGGAAAATTTTTTACCCAAACCACCCATAAAACGAACTCTCCTCCAGTCCAATATAAATACCATCAGCTCTTGTTTCAAGCGGATAGGTTTTAAGGTAATAGCCTTCGCCGCTGGTATTGCGGCCATTGGCCAGGCTGAATTTGTAACGGTGCAGCGGACAAACCACATTGCCTAACGCATCCACAAATCCATCTGCCAAATGTCCACCGGCATGCGGACATTTATGTGCACAGGCAAACACGTTGTCGTCTTTTTTTGCTAGGCAAATCGTTTTTCCTTTTACGGTGATTTCGCACAATTGATTGTCTTCCCAGGGTAATTCTTCGGGCGACTCTGCTATTTTATGCCAGTTGTATTTTTTTTCGGGGGCCATCAGTACAAAAACTCTGTTTTATACGGGTACCGTATTTTGTAAATGGTACGCACCTGTTCTAAAATACGTTCACGCAGTTCAGCGATGTTACGCTTTTCAATGGCCGATACAAATACACAGTTACCCTGCGTATCATTTTCCCAACGCTCTTTCAGTTCCTGCAAAATGGTGGCCTTGATATCATCGCCCAGCCATTCGTCGAAATGTTTTTCTTCGTACACGTCCATTTTGTTGAAAATGGTTACCACCGGTTTGTCGTGGCATTTCAAATCCTGTAAGGTTTTGTTCACCACGTTGATCTGGTCTTCGTATTGCGGATGCGAAATATCCACTACATGCAACAGCACATCACTTTCACGCACCTCATCCAATGTACTCTTAAAACTTTCTACCAGATGGTGCGGTAACTTGCGGATAAATCCAACAGTATCACTCAATAAAAAAGGCGTATTTTCAAATACCACTTTACTGGTGGTGGTATCCAAGGTGGCAAACAATTTGTTTTCAGCAAACACTTCACGTTTCGCTAAGATATTCATGAGGGTACTTTTGCCTACGTTGGTATAACCTACCAATGCCACCCGAATAAATTCGCCACGGTCTTTGCGTTGCGTGAATGCCTGTTTATCAATTTCGGCTAAGCGTTTCCGTAACAACGAAATTTTATCTTTTACAATACGACGGTCGGTTTCAATTTCTGTTTCACCAGGCCCTCTTGTTCCTACACCGCCACCCTGGCGTTCCAGGTGTTTCCACATTCCTTTCAGGCGGGGTAAAATGTATTGGTATTGGGCCAGCTCTACCTGTGTTTTCGCCTGTGCCGTTTTTGCACGGCGGGCAAAAATGTCGAGGATCAGATCACTGCGGTCGATGGTATAAATGCCCAACTCTTTTTCAATGTTCATGATCTGGGCGCCGGTTAACTCATCATCAAAAATGATGAGGGTAATGGCTTTGTCGGCTACGTATTGCTTGATCTCCTGCAGCTTTCCTTTTCCTACAAAGGTTTTACTGTCGGGATGCGCCAGTTTTTGTACAAAACGTTTGATGGTAACAGCGCCTGCAGTTTCGGCTAAAAATGCCAACTCATCCAGGTATTCCTGTACCTGCAGTTCTGTTTGTGCTTTGGTTACTACGCCAACAATAATGGCCCGTTCTTCTTGCTGTATCTCTTGTTTACGATCGATCACTTGGTATAAAATTCAGTGGGTAAAGGTAGAATAAGTTAGCGGCTGTATACAAACAAAAAGCGGATGATCGTTCCATCATCCGCTTGCTGTATTAATTGAACGGCTGTTTATAAACCGGTTAGTGTAATGCCGAATGTGATCGGACGGATCTGGCTGGGGCCTTGTCCTTCTTTGATCATATCATTGATCTGGTATTGGCCAAAGATGGCAAAATTACCCATACCAACACGGGCCGTAGCTGCCAGACGAAGATTATTGAAATGCTTTCTGTCTTTCTCCTTTAATACATACGCTGTATTTCCGTTGGCATCGGTTGTAAACCTTGTTTTATCAGTAGCACTGATGATGGTGCCTACTTTCATACCCAGTGCAAACTTTAAACTCTTGTTGGGCTTAGTAGGATCAATCATAAAACGCAACTCAACAGGAGCTTCCAGGTAAACGGTAGCCAGCTTCATTGATTTGTATCTGTTCAATGTATCACGACCGGCATGGGGTACAAACTGGAATGAATTGTTGTTGTTAATGCTCAGGTTGCGACCGGCATCTTTATCAAAAAACATATTATCGGCACCTACACCGGCACCTAAACCAACGCTGAAACGTGGATCAGTTTTAAACGGAAAGTCGAATGAGAAATATGCATTCACGGTGCGGGCAAAACCTTTGGTGGCAATGCTGTCGGGTTTTTGCAACCATTGCAAATAACCAAACTGAAAAATCAGGTGATCTTTTGGACGATTGCCGAGATCTACTTTTGACCAATCTTTCTTTTTCTTTTTTTCTGTTTCCTGTGCAAAAAGTACAACACCTGCGGAAAGGAATAATGTAAACAGTATTAGTTTCTTCATAATAGTAAAGAGGCAAATGTATTTGCTTATCGGTTAAGCAAAGGTTAAAGCCATTTATTAAAAAAATTGCCGGTAAGTGAATCGTTTGGACTTCCCGTCTCCCGGACTTCCGTCTTCCCGACTACCAACTACCGGCTTCCGGCTATCTCTTATAAAAAAGTGGATCCTGTAGGATTTGAACCTACGACCCTCTGATTATGAGTCAGATGCTCTAACCGTCTGAGCTAAGGATCCGGCCTTTTGGGCGGGGGCAAAGATAGAAAAATAGGCGTATCGTGTTGTTATAATTTCAAAGCTTATTTGAAACAGGTTGCGAAATATGGAAAACCGAAGTGGAAATTCCGCAGTACATGCTGGTAATTTGGTGCAGAGCCGTTTCTTTGCAGCATGCAAACGATCCGGTCTGTTATATTCGATTTAGGTGGGGTACTGCTTGATATTGATTTCAAATTAAGCCAGGCGGCATTTGAACAAATAGGCGTTACCAACTTCCAGCATTTTTTCAGCCAGTTTCATAGCAATGATCTGTTCAAAAAACTTGAAACAGGAATGGATGATGCATTGTTTTACGATGATTTTCGCTCGGCTACCGGTTTGCAGGTGAGCGATGCACAAATACGGGATGCATGGAATGCACTCTTGCTCGATTTCAGGAAAGAAAGCCTGGCAGTATTACCACAACTACGAAACAGGTACCAACTGTATTTGCTTAGCAATACCAATGAAATTCATTTACAGGAATTTCAGCGGCGTTACCAACTGCTGTCGCCACAATCGTCGTTTGATGATTTGTTTGATGCAGCCTACTATTCACACCGCATTGGTCATCGCAAACCCGATGCAGGCGCTTTTCAATTTGTATTGGAGAAACATGGACTCATTCCGCAAGAAACTCTCTTTATAGACGATAGCATCAATAACATCGAAGCGGCACAGGCGCTCGGCTTACAAACAGTTCATTTATTGCCGGGCATGAAAGTGGAAGAACTGGAACTAATGTAGGATGGATGATGTCTGATTTATTCTTGTGCCTTGATTCTTGTGCCTTGTCTTTTACTCATCATTTCACTTCCTCAAACTCAATGTAGTCGCCTTCTTTTACTGACGGTTTTTCTTTTACCGGTTCAGGGCGTTGGTGAGCAGCTTGTTGCTGTTGTTGCTCCTGCATACGTGCCTGGAATTCGTTCATTTTGTTTTTCATTTCACGGGTGGCTCTTGTTACAGGAATAACAAACCGGAAAATAAAACGGAACACAAAGTAGATCAGCAGACCGTAAAGTAGATAACGTAGTAACATGATGTTGCAAAGATAAAATAAACCACATGGTTGATTTGTGAAGATTCTCCGAAAACCTTCCCTGTAACTTCAGGCTAAAAAAATTTTTCCATTCGTAGCTATTATCATACATTTGCGGCGGACAAAAGAAACAGTGGAAGGGAACGGAAAACGTTCCCTTCTTTATTTCACCTACATGAACTTAGAGCAAAAAACAGAAAGTATCAGGCAGTTAATTGAGGATATCATCAGCGTGGATCCGGATTGTTTCCTGGTAGATGTAAAGCTGAAACCGGGCAACAATATCCAGGTGTTTGTTGATGCAGATGCTGGATTACCCATCAGCCGCTGCATTGCTTATAACAGGGCTTTGTACAAGCAGATCGAAGAAAAGGCCTTGTTCAATGATGGCGATTTTTCACTGGAAGTATCGTCGCCGGGCCTGGAAGAACCATTGAAGCTGGTACGCCAATACAATAAAAATATTGGCCGCCTGGTGGAAGTAATTCTGAAGGACGGGCGCAAAGTGGTTGGCAAATTACTATCAGCATCAGCCGATGAAGCAGAGGTGGAAGAAACAAAAGGCAAAGGAAAAAAGCAGGAAGTGATACAACACAAACTTGCTTATGCAGATATTAAATCAACTAAAATTCAAATTGTATTTAACTGATTACGGTTGCTAAAAAATAAACCAACCGGAATGTTTTAAAAAAATGTGTTATGGCAAGTATCAATCTTATTGAGAGTTTCCAGGAGTTTAAGGATGCGGAAAATATCGACCGCCCCACGATGATGAAGGTGCTGGAAGATGTGTTTAAAACATTGCTTCGTAAAAAATATGGCAGTGACGATAATTTTGACGTGATCGTGAACACCGAAAAAGGTGATCTGGAGATCATGCGTCGTCGTACCATAGTAGAAGATGGACAAGTGGAAGATCCGCTGGCACAGATTGCTTATACTGATGCCGTAAAGATTGAACCCGATTATGAAGTGGGTGAAGAGTTGTATGAAGATGTAGATATTCACGATTTCGGCCGCCGTGCTATTCTTGCTGCCAAGCAAACACTGGCCAGCCGTATTGGTGATTTGAAAAAGAATGTACTTGTACAAAAATATTCCGACCGCATTGGTGAAATTCTGAGTGCAGAAGTGTACCAGGTTTGGAAAAAAGAAGTGTTACTGCTCGATGAAGAGGGAAATGAATTACTGTTGCCAAAAAGCGAACAGATTCCGCAGGATTATTTCAAGAAAGGTGAAAACATCCGTGCAGTTATTAAGAAAGTAGAGTTGAAGAACAATGCACCTGTGATCATTTTGTCAAGAACAAGTCCGCTGTTCCTTGCTAAATTGCTGGAAATTGAAGTGCCGGAAATTTTTGATGGCTTGATTGTGATCCGGAAAATTGTACGTGAACCCGGTGAAAGAGCAAAAGTAGCTGTTGAAAGTTTCGACGATCGTATTGATCCGGTGGGTGCCTGTGTAGGTATGAAGGGTAGCCGTATTCACGGTATTGTGCGTGAACTAAAGAATGAGAATATTGATGTGATCAACTATACATCCAACATCAACCTGCTTATTCAACGTTCATTAACGCCTGCCAAGATCACGAGCATGGACATTGACCAGGAAGCAAAACATGTAGAAGTTTATTTAAAACCCGACCAGGTATCATTGGCCATTGGTAAGCGGGGTGTAAATATTAAACTTGCATGTGAGTTGACAGGTTATGAAATTGATGTGTATCGTGATACAGAAGAAGAAACCAACGAATTTGATATTGATCTGGATGAATTTACAGATGAAATTGAAGGTTGGGTAATTGATGAATTGAAACGCATCGGTTGCGATACCGCACGTAGCGTACTGGATCTTACAGCTGAGGAATTAGAACGTCGTACCGATCTGGAAAAAGAAACCATTGCAGAAGTACGTCGTGTATTGAAAGAAGAATTTGAACAAGAGTAAACCGGAAACGGTTATTCTGGGTTGATATATTTAAACAATTAAACAAGATATTCCCTGCCTGCTCCGGCATGGGTGAGGGAAGTAAATTATGTCAGAAAGTAATACACCACGTTTGATGGCCGCTGCCAAGGAGTTTAATATTGGTAAGGATACCCTTATTGACTTTTTGGTGGGGAAAGGTTTCAGCAAAGATGATTTGAAACCAACTGCAAAGCTTACAGAAACCATGTACCGTTCGTTGCAGGCAGAATTCTCATCTGATAAACTGGCGAAAGCAAAAAGTGATCAGATCGAAATTCCCAAAGGCGGCATGGCCGATCTCAAGAAAAAGAAAGAAGAAGAAGATCTTTCGATCAAAAAGGAAGTAAAGAAGATTGTAAAAGAAGAGCCGAAGGTGGAAGAAGTGAAGCCCGTTGAAGTGGTTGCACCGGAGCCTCCTGTGGTTGTAGTGGAAGAGCCGAAGGTGGAAGAAGTGAAGCCCGTTGAAGTGGTTGCACCGGAGCCGGAGGTGATTAAGATCGAAGCGCCTGAAGTGGAAGGTCCAAAGATCGTTACCAAGATCGACCTCGATAAGATCGACTCCTCTACACGCCCGAAGAAAGTAGAGAAGAAGAAAAAGGAAGAGCCAAAGGCGGAAGAGCCGGAAGTGGTGAAGCAGGAAGAAAAAGTAGAAGTGCAACCCGTTGTGGAACAACAGGTGGTTACCGAAGAGGAAGAAGACGAAGATGTTGTTATTGAAAATATCAAGGCCGAAAAATTAGAAGGTCCGAAAATTCTGGGTAAGATCGAATTGCCGGTTAATTCTGAAACAAGACCTAAACCGGTTACGGATAAAGAAAAACGGAAACGGAAACGTATCCCGATCGATAAAAAAACAGCACCTGGTCAACAATCAGGTGGTCAGCAATCTGGCGGAACTCCTCCGGCCCGTACCGGTCCTACCATCGGCATTCAACGCAGAGGCGATACCCGTCCCGGCGGTGGCAGTAACAGAAACGATCGTGGACGTGGTGCAGGTCAGGGTCGCAGAGAAGATAAAGTGATCGACGCAAAAGAGATCCAGGAAAAACTCCGTGAAACACAAGCCAAACTTTCAGGCCAGGGCGGAAGAGGTAAGAGCTTAAAAGCAAAATACCGCAAACTGAAGCGTGATGAAATGGCTGATAACATGCAGGAAGGTGGCGAAGACAACAAGCTGCAGGTAACTGAGTTTATCAGTGCAGCTGAACTTGCCAGTTTAATGGATGTATCGGCAACCGATGTTGTGGCAAAATGTTTCAGCTTGGGAATGATGGTTTCTATTAACCAGCGTCTCGATGCTGAGGTAATTGAACTGGTAGCAGGTGAGTTTGGCTTTGAAGTGGAATTCATCGATATGGAGAAACAGGCTGAAATGGAGGAGGAAGAAGACGATGATGATGCAGACAGTCTGCAGCCACGTGCGCCTATTGTTACTATCATGGGTCACGTAGATCATGGTAAAACTTCATTACTCGATTATATCCGTAATGCAAACGTAGTATCGGGCGAGGCCGGAGGTATTACCCAGCACATTGGCGCTTACGAAGTAACCAATGCTGCCGGTAAAAAAATCACCTTCCTCGATACACCCGGTCACGAAGCGTTTACCGCCATGCGTGCACGTGGTGCGAAAGTGACGGATATTGCGGTGATCGTAGTGGCGGCCGATGATGCGGTGATGCCACAAACAAAAGAGGCCATCAGTCACGCACAAGCAGCTGGTGTTCCGATGATCTTTGCCGTAAACAAGATCGATAAAGACGGAGCCAATCCGCAAAAAATATACGAGCAGTTATCACAAATGAATATTTTGGTAGAAGACTGGGGTGGTAAATTCCAAAGCCAGGAACTCTCGGCCAAAAAAGGATTGAACATTGATAAGCTGTTGGAAAAAATATCATTTGAAGCTGAGTTGCTGGAACTGAAAGCCAATCCCAACCGGGAAGGTTCAGGTACCATCGTTGAAGCATCATTGGACAAAGGACGTGGTTACGTAGCAACCATTCTGGTACAAAACGGAACACTCAAACAAGGTGATCTCATTGTATCGGGTCAGTACTACGGACGTATCAAAGCTATGTTCAATGAGCGCAACCAGCGGGTAGACAAGGCAGGTCCTTCTACTCCGGTGCAAATACTCGGTTTAAATGGTGCGCCACAGGCGGGTGAGAAATTTAAAGTGTATGAAGATGAAGCTGAGGCAAAAGAAATTGCCGGCCGTCGTGCACAGATCCTCCGTGAGCAAGGTATCAGAACCAAGAAACACATTACACTCGATGAGATCGGTCGTCGTTTGGCATTGGGTAACTTTAAAGAACTCAACCTCATTATTAAAGGTGATGTGGATGGTTCGGTAGAAGCCTTAACCGATTCATTACAGAAACTTTCAACCGAAGAAATTGCGGTGAATGTGGTGCATAAAGCAGTGGGTCAGATCTCTGAAGCCGATGTAACATTGGCAAGTGCATCGGATGCCATCCTGATCGGATTTAACGTTCGTCCTTCGTTGCAGGCATCCAGATTGGCGGAGCAGGAAGGTGTGGAGATCAAGAACTACTCGATCATCTACAACGCTATTGAAGAAGTAAAGAGTGCGATGGAAGGCTTGCTGGAACCTAAGATCACTGAGAAGGAAGTTGCAACTGTTGAGATCCGTGAAGTGTACAAATTTGATAAAGCAACCGTTGCCGGTTGTTATGTACTCGAAGGAAAAATGAAGCGTGATGCGAAGATCCGACTCTTCCGTGATGGTGTATTGGTGTATCCCCGTACAGAGGGTGGTTTTGCAGAGTTGGGAAGTTTGAAACGCTTTAAAGACGATGCAAAAGAAGTAGCTTCTAACATGGAGTGTGGTTTAACCATTAAAAACTTCAGCGATCTCAATGTAGGTGATACCATTGTAGCCTTTGAAGAAGAAGAAGTGAAACGTACACTGTAAGCCTGGTGCAATACATAGAAACAGATTGTTAAAACAACGATGGCCGTGCTCATAAGACGGCCATCTCTATTACTTTTGATATTCATCTCAAACAAATGAAGAAGTTATTTACAATTGTTGCAGTTGTGGCCGCTCTGGCGGTACAGGCGCAAACAAAGAAGATTGTTGCAGATAAGATAATTGGTGTGGTGGGCGACAGGATCGTGCTGAAGTCGGACATTGACAACCAGATCAATGATGCCCGGGCGAAAGATTATGAATTACCACCCGATGCATCATGCTACCTGATGCAGCAACTCATCATCAATAAAATGCTGGCTATTCAGGCCGAAAAAGATTCGCTGCCGATCAGTGAAGAAGAAGTTGAAGCAGATGTAGATAACCGTCTTCGTTATTTTATTCAGCAATACGGTTCCAAGGAAGTAATTGAACAGATTACCGGAAAAACCATTTTCCAGTTTCGTGAAGAAATGCGGGAACCTATTAAAGAAAGTAAGCTTTCAGGTGCCATGCGGAATAAAATTGTAGAAAATGTAAAGATCACACCCACAGAAGTACGTGCCTATTTCAATCGGATTCCGAAAGATAGCTTAGCGTTTTACGAAACAGAATTAGAGATCGGTGAAATTGTGGTGTATCCAAAGGCGGGTCGTGAAATGGAGGAGTATGCACAAGATGAGTTGAAAGAATTCAAACGCCAGGTAGAAGCGGGAACCAAAAAAATGGATTTCCTCGCATCACAGTATAGCGATGACCCGGCTGCTAAGGAAAATGCCGGGCTCTATGTACTGAACCGGGGCGATAATCAATGGGATCCTGCTTTCTTTAACACTGCCATGAGTTTAAAAGAAGGACAGGTTTCAAGAGTCATCAAATCAAAATTCGGATATCATATTATACAGTGTCTGTCCCGTAACGGAGATGAAGTAACGGTTCGTCATATCTTAAAGATCCCACGCATCAACGAAAATGATATCAACGATGCCATTAATAAACTTGATACAGTTCGTTCCAAGCTGATTACCGGCGCCATGAAATTTGGTGAAGCTGTAAGCAAATATTCCGATGAAGAGAACTCAAAGTTCACAGCAGGAATTATGCGTGGACAGGATGGTTCATCCATTGTTACCATCGATGAGTTGGATAAAGACATGATTCCATTGCTGGAGAAACTGAAGCCGGGCGAATTTTCGCAACCCTTTGCTTTTACAGACCTGCGTGGCAAAAAAGGTGTTCGTTTAATTTATCTCATTGCACGTACAGCCCCGCATCGTGAAAACCTGGCTGATGATTACAGTAAGTTGTCAGCAAGAGCATTGGAAGAGAAAAAAGAGAAAGAGCTGGAAAAATGGTTCATCAAAAATTCCAAAACATTTTTTGTGGAGATCGAGGATGAGTACAAAGACTGTGCTACCATGAAAGCGATCCTTCCAGAGCTGGTTAAAAACTAAGAAATTGTGAAAAAAGGCCACCGGTTCCAACCGATGGCCTTTTTGTTTGGAAAATTACATGTATGTACATACATTTGCATTGTGAAACTGGAACAAGCCATACAAAGCGTGAATTTTAAAAATGAAACCCATAAAGCGGGACTCAATATATTATATACTGCCTGGTGGCTGAAAACCCTGATGAGTCGTGAGTTGAAAGATTTTGGTTTAACCCATGAGCAATACAATGTGCTCAGGATTCTGAAAGGGAAGTCGCCCGATGAAATGTGTGTAAAGGATATTGCCGGCCGTATGATTGAGAAAAGTTCAAATGTTCCTCGTATCATAGACCGGCTGGTATTGAAAAAGCTGGTAAAGCGAACAACTGATGCAAACGACAAGCGCCATACAGTGATGTCACTTACTGCAGCCGGTTTAAATATTCTGGAGCTGAGTACACAGCGCATCAATGCAGTATTTGAATCAACCCTTCAAATCAATGATGCGGAAGCAGCAGCACTCAACCAGTTGCTGGAGCAGATCAGGGCAAAAGAAAGTTGATATTTTTTTAAACAAATACATGTACATACATGTAATAAGGGAGTAATTATGAAAAAGGTCTTACACAAAGCAGCAACCAGGGGTCATGCAAATCATGGCTGGCTCAACAGTTACCACAGTTTCAGCTTTGCCGGTTATTACAACCCGGAGCGGATTCATTTTGGTGCACTGCGGGTGTTGAATGATGATTCGGTTGCAGCAGGTATGGGCTTTGGTACACATCCACACGATAATATGGAAATTATTTCAATTCCGTTAAGTGGCGATTTGAAACACAAAGACAGTATGGGCAACGAAGCCATCATTAAACAAGGTGATATCCAGGTGATGAGCGCAGGAACCGGCATTGCTCATAGTGAAATGAATGCCAACAAAGACAAAGAAGTAAAGTTTTTACAGATATGGGTATTCCCGAACAAGAAAAATGTGCAGCCACGGTACGGACAAATCACCCTCGATGAAAGCAAAATGAAAAACAATCTGCTGCAGGTGCTTAGTCCCAATGCAGATGATGAAGGTGTGTGGATTCACCAGGATGCATGGTTCAGCCTTGGTAACCTTGATAAAGGAATTACCAAAGAATATCAACTGAAAGGAACAAACAGCGGGGTATATGCATTTGTGTTGGAAGGTGATGTAACCATCAATGGTGAAGCACTTAACAAACGGGATGGTTTGGGTATTAGCGAAACAGATACTCTCACCATTACAGCCGATGCTGATGCACGGATATTATTAATGGAAGTACCCATGCTCAACTAAACGTCTAAATCAACATTTCATAAAAAACAAAAACTAAACACAAACAAAATGGCAACGTACAAAATCGACGCTTCACACAGCGACATTCTCTTCAAAGTAAAACACCTGATGATCACAACAGTAACAGGTCAGTTCAAAGCATTTGATGCAACATTATCTGCTGATACAGAAGATTTCAGCGATGCAGCAGTAACCTTTACTGCAGATATCAACAGTGTAGATACACGCAGTGAGCAAAGAGATGCGCACCTGAAGAGTGATGATTTCTTTAACGCAGAAAAATTCCCTGAGTTGAAATTCGTTTCTACTTCAGTAAGCAAAACCGATGATGGTTTGGTAGTAAAAGGTGATCTTACCATTCGTGATGTAACAAAACCAATTGAACTGAAAGCTGATTTTAACGGCGTAATGGTTGATCCATGGGGTCAAACAAAAGTTGGTTTTGAAGCTGAAGGAAAAATCAAGCGTAAAGAATTCGGCTTAGGCTGGGATGCAGTAACAGAAGCAGGTGGTGTAGTAGTGAGTGATGAGGTAAAGCTGCAACTGAACGTTCAGTTTGTAAAACAATAATGAAAACGGGCAAACGCCCGTTTTCAACAATGCAATCGTAATAGCATGAAACAGGTCAAGTATATCAGGAAAGCGGCTCAGCCGCATATGGTAGGAGATGGATTTAAAGTACGGACGTTTATTTCGTCGGCGATGTGGAAGGATATGAGTCCTTTCCTGATGCTTGATTATATTGAGCCCACCAATTATCTACCTACGGATCATCCACGTGGTGTAGATGTACATCCACACAAGGGTTTTGAAACGGTGAGTATTTTATGGGAAGGTGCATTGGCACACGAAGACAGCAGCGGCGGAAAAGGAAAAATTTTTGCCGGTGATGTGCAGTGGATGACAGCCGGTGCAGGCATTCTGCACAAAGAATTTCATGAGGAAGAATTCAGTAAAAAAGGCGGCGTACTGCATGGTGTGCAGCTCTGGGTAAATTTACCCGCAAAAGATAAATCCACTCCACCAGCTTATCAGGATATCCGTTCAAACGATATTCCTGAAATTCAGTTGGCAGATGCAAAAGGAAAGATCCGCATCATTGCCGGTGAAATGAACGGTGTAAAAGGAGCAGCCAACACATTTACACGTATCAATATTTTTGATGTACACGCAAAACCAGATGCATCATTTGATTTGAATGTTGTGGAAGGCGATCACACCACGTTGCTTGTGTTGAAAGGAACTGTTCTTATCAATGATGAAAAAACCGCACGTGAAGGCGAGATGCTGGTATTTGATAACAATGGGGAGCGTATCCATATTCAAACAAATAATGAAACACATCTGTTATTGTTAAGTGGTGAACCCATTACCGAACCGGTGGCAGCATACGGTCCTTTTGTGATGAATACTCAACAGGAAATTATGCAGGCTATTGATGACTACAATGCCGGTAAGTTTGGGCACCTCAATTAAGCAATATGATCAATTCAACAATTGGTACAGAAAAATACAAAGTAACGCATAGCAATGGCCGCCATCAGTTTTTTGCTGATGAGCCGGTTGATAAAGGTGGAATGGATACAGCACCAACTCCTGATGAGTTACTCGAAGCAGCCTTGGCCAGTTGTACCTTGGTTACATTGCGCATGTACACCGATCACAAACAGTGGAATGTAGGGACAATTGATATTTCCGTTTCCCTGAAACGGGAAGAGGGCAAAACAATTATCAGCCGCCAATTGAAATTTGAACACCCGTTAACAGCAGAGCAGCAGCAGCGATTGATTCAGGTGGCAAAAAATTGTCCAGTTTCAAAAACATTAGGAGCAGCTTCGGAATTAAACGTACAGATCAACTAACATTCATGCAACATATTTTATTCAACGGTTCGGAAAGAGGTGTAAAAGATATTGGTTGGCTTAAAAGTAATTTTACATTCTCCTTTTCATCTTATTACAATCCAGCCAGAAATGGATTTGGTTTGTTGAAAGTCTTCAATGATGATTTTGTGGAAGCCGGTAAAGGTTTTGGATTGCATCCGCATCAAAACATGGAGATCATCAGCATTATGCTGAACGGACAAATGAATCACAAAGACAGCATGGGTTATGCAGAAGTAGTGGAGAAAGACTGGGTGCAGATCATGAGTGCAGGCAGCGGATTACGTCATGAAGAATACAATGTAGGAACCGATGAGGTAAACTTTTTGCAGATATGGATCGAACCCAAACTGCAGAATATTAACCCCCGTTACCAACGCAGACATTTTCCAAAAGAAAAACGAAAGAATCAATTGGTAACTGTCGTGAGTAACGAAGAAGGACAACAACATTGCTGGATCAATCAGAATGCTAAGCTCAGTCTTGGGTGGTTTGAGCAAGGCCAGTCAGTGAATTATCAATTCAATCCTGTGAATAAAGGTATTTTTGTATTTCTGATGGAAGGCGAAGCCGAGGTAAATGGCATTAAAATTGGCAAGAGAGATGCAGTTGGCATTTGGGAAACGGATCAGTTGAAATGCAACTTTACAAAAGAAACAGAATTGATTATTATCGAATCACCCATCAATCATTAACAATGAATATCGAAATAATTTCAGCCAGCCCCAGGGAAAACAGCGTAACCCACCGGGTGGCAGTATTTCTTCAAAAATTATTGGCGGAGCGTACATCGCATACCGTAAATATTATAGCTGTAAAGGAATGGGACTTGCCGTTGTTGCAGAATGTGTTTGTATCGGTGGAAGCTACACCCGATGAATTTAAACCGTTGAGTACACGGATGTTCAATGCACACGCATTTATTCTAGTTACACCTGAATACAATGGCAGTTATACATCGGCCATGAAAAATTTGCTTGATCACTATCCCAAGCAAAGTCATAAAGCGTTTGGCATTGTTACCGCCAGCCCTGGAATCATGGGCGGTATGCGTGCCACACAGCAAATGCAGTTGCTCATCAATGCATTATTTGGAATTGCCAGTCCGTATATGTTGGTAGTAGGAGGTGTTGATAAGAAGTTTGATGCGGACGGAAACCTGCTTGATGAAGCTTTTCAGAAGAATGTAGACGTGTTTGTAAGGGAGTTTTTGTGGCTGGCGGAAAGCCTGCATCCCGAAACGGTGCTGAATTAATGCAGTAATGTTGCCTTTGATTCTTACCTTTGCGCCTTCATAGGCCAAGGGAAAGCCAAGGCCGACTTCTCACAACTATCATGAGCGACGAAATTAAACACGAATGCGGCCTGGCCTTCATTCGTTTACGCAAACCCTTCTCTCATTACCAGAAACAATATGGCTCGGTGCTGTATGGCCTTAACAAGCTGTACCTCCTCATGGAAAAGCAACACAACCGTGGGCAGGATGGTGCGGGTATTGCTGCTGTTAAACTGGATGTAGAACCGGGTTATCCTTTTCTCCACCGGCTGCGCAGCAGTGCCAATCAACCCATTGCCGATTTGTTTTTTAAAGTAGGACAGGAAGTGCAGGAGCTGGAAAAATATCAGCCCGATATTAAACAGCACGCCGGATTAATGAAAGGGCATCTGCCTTTTTTGGGTGAGCTGATGCTGGGACATCTCCGCTACGGTACCCAGGGAAAAAACAATGTAGAATTTTGTCACCCGTTCATCAAACGCAATACGCATCCATCACGAAACCTGGCCTTGGCAGGTAACTTCAACCTGGTGAATACTGATGAATTGTTTAATCTAATCAACATTGATCCGGGTGAATTTCAAAAGCAGAGTGATCTGGCAGCGATGATGGAAGTAGTGCACCATTTCCTGGTGAAGGAAGATGAACAAAGCCCCAATAGTCCATCGATAAGCAATGTGTTGAAAAAAGCAACACCGTTATTTGATGGTGGTTATACCATTGGTGGGATGACGGGCAATGGAGCCAGCTTTGTAATGCGTGATGCACATGGAATTCGTCCGGCTTATTATTACATTGATAACGAAGTGATCGTTGCTGCAAGTGAACGTGCCGCCATTCGCACCACATTCAATGTGGGTGAAAATGAAGTATTGGAATTAATGCCGGGACAGGCATTGATTGTAGAAGCAGATGGTAGTTATCATATTGACCAGGTGTTGGAACCGAAGGAACGCAGAGCCTGTTCGTTTGAGCGGATCTATTTCAGCCGTGGTAGTGATGAAAAAATTTATCGTGAACGTATTACGCTTGGTCACAAATTAAGCAAGCGGATACTTGAACATATTGATTACGATTTGAAGAATACCATCTTCTCGTACATTCCCAATACAGCCGAAGTTGCATTTTACGGTTTGGTGAAAGGGATGGAAGAATATTTGAACCAGATCAAAGTGCAACGTATTATGAGCTGGGGAAAAGATTTCGATGAAGAGAAGTTGAACGAAATGATCACCCGTAAGATCAGGCAGGAAAAAATTGCGATCAAAGATGTAAAGCTGCGTACGTTTATTACGGAAGACAGCAGCCGGAATGAAATGGTACAGCACGTGTATGATATTACCTATGGTACAGTACGGAAAGGTGAAGATACATTGGTGGTGATTGATGATTCCATTGTACGTGGTACCACATTGAAGGAGAGTATTGTGCGTATGCTTGGCCGGCTTGGTCCAAAGAAGATCATTGTTGTTTCCAGTGCACCGCAAATTCGTTATCCCGATTGTTATGGAATTGATATGAGCAAACTGGGAGATTTTGTTGCATTCCGGGCCGCTATTGAGTTGTTGAAAGAACGGGGAATGAATGATGTGATCGAAGATGCTCATGCAACCATTAAAGAGCTGCAACGCAACAATCAACTGCATACCGAAAATGTGGTGCGCCGTTTATACAAGCCATTTACAACCGAAGAGATCAGCGATAAAATTGCACAGTTAATTACCCCGGCAGGATTTACTATTCCGGTGCAGGTGATCTATCAAAACATTGAAGACCTGCATGCCAGTTGCCCCACTAATACAGGCGACTGGTATTTTACCGGCAACTATCCTACGCCTGGTGGTAACAGAGTGTGTAACAAAGCCCTGCTCAATTACCTTGATGGTAAAAATGTGAGGGGGTATTAAAAATATTCGCTGAAATCAACCGTTTGGCCGGATTTTTGTTATCTATTGAATGCCCGTCTTTAAAATCTTATTAAACCAGACCGGGAAAAATACTTTAAAAGAACCATCTGAATTTTCAGGTGGTTTTTTTTATTGTGATTTCTTACTTTCAATGAAATGAAATCGCTCCTTCTTATTCGCCATGCCAAAAGCAGTTGGGATAATCCCATGCAAAACGACTTTGACCGGCCGTTGAATGCAAGAGGGTTGAAAGACGCTCCGCTAATGGCGAACCGCTTGCTGGACCGGAAAGTAAAGATCGATGCATTTATCAGCAGCCCGGCAAAGCGGGCCAAGCAAACCTGTGAGTTGTTTATGCATGCGTATAAAAGAGAGCCGGAAAGTATGATCCTGCAATCGCAATTGTACCTTGCCGAACCAGCCGTACTGTTACAAACAATCAGGCAATTGGCAACCACCATTTCAAACGCAGCTATCTTTTCGCACAACAACGGTATAACTGATTTTGCAAATACATTATCATCTGCAAGAGTCGATAACATGCCAACTTGTTCAGTATTTGCGGTACACATTTCAATTGACAATTGGAGTGATTTTGCAAGAGCCAAAAAGGAATTCTGGTTTTTTGATTATCCGAAACTCGTATAATATTTCGTTGAACTAAAAGCTATTCCTGGTTTCAGGGCTGATAGAAATTTTGATTCAACCTGACTCAGCATAAGGTATATTTTATTAGTAAAAAAGGTTGCCGATTTTGCGGCAACCTTTTCTATTAAACTGTTGAGTGGCTTTATTTTAAGCCATACTTGTAATTGTATCGTTCGGTGAGTTGTTTATGCTTGTCGTCGAGGTTTACCAGGCGGCCCTGGATGAAGGCGTGGGTTACAATGCTTGATTTCATATCAAGGATATCGCCTTCGCTAATGACAATGTTGGCATCCTTCCCAACTTCAAGGGAACCTGTTACGGCATCAATGCCCAGAATTTTAGCTGCATTGAGTGTAATGGAGGTTAGTGCCTGTTCTTTTGTAATTCCATAGGCAGCAGCAGTACCCGCATTGAATGGCAGGTTGCGTCCACGTGTGGAGCCATCAGTATCATTGATCGCAAACAATACACCGGCATCCTGTAAATACGTGGCTGATTTGTAAGGAAGATCAACATCATCGTCGGGTGATGTTGGTAATGCATGACGTTCAGCAAGGATAACAGCAATATTATTTTGCTTCAGCAGATCTGCAATTTGCCAACTTTCGCTGCCGCCGACAATTACAACATCAAAACCAAACTCTTTTGCAAAATCAATGGCTACCAGCATTTCCTTTACGATATCGCAATGCACAAACAGTTTCTGTTTCTTGTCGAACAAACCTTTGGTCGCTTCAAACTTCAGATTGGTTTTTGCATGCGTTGCTTCTTTGTGATACGCTTTTGCTTCACGGAAAAACTGTTTGATCTCTTCAATTCTTCCAAGTGCTTCTTTTACTACATCAGCAGCACTTCTTGTTTCTACTGCTCCAAACCGGCGGCCGCCGCCACGTGCAAGCAGGCTTGGCATATTCATGTGCAGTTGTCCGTCGGCTTTATACGTAGCATCTTCCCAGTTCCATGCATCTAACTGTACTACAGTTGATGAACCGCTGATGGTGCCACCTTGCGGTACCACATTTGCAAGTAAAATTCCATTGCTGCGCAACGTTGCAATTACTTTTGAATCGCTGTTGTAGGCAACAATTGAACGGATATTGGTATTGTATAAACCCATCTCTGCCTGATCAATGGTAGCACGAACACTGCTTACTTCCACAAGACCTAATTGTGATGCAGATAAAATAAGTCCGGGATATACATGTTTCCCTTTTGCATCGATCACTTTGCCTGTTGCAGGAATGGACTGGCCAACTGCCTTGATCTTTCCATTTTCAAACGTAATGGATCCGTTGTTGATCACTGTTCCATTACCTACATGTATCGTAGCATTTGTAATGGTGATTGTTTCTGTTTGTGCTTTTGCCGGGTAAACAGTTTCCTGCGCAACTGCAAGAATGCTTATGAGCAAAAGTTGTATGCTGAATAGTAATTTCTTCATTGTCGTAAATTTTATTGGTTGCTGTTTTGGTCTACCTCATCTGCGTCGATCACTAACAAACCATGATTATGATAATGATCTGTACAAGTGTGCATGATTTCCATACTCGGAGAAAATGGAACGGTTGGTGCGCCTGAACGTTTTTCGCCCACCATTTTTGCCATTAACCGTGCACGCTCTTTGGCAATATCCAAACGCAGTTGTTTGTCTTTTTCACGATCGTAATACACAATGCCATCCACAATTGTCTTTTCAGCTTTCGCATAAATACTCAGCGGATGATCGCTCCACAACACCACATCTGCATCTTTCCCCACTTTAATACTACCTACTCTGTCAGCAACATGCAGCATTTTTGCAGGGTTGAGTGTAACCATTTTCAACGCATCTTCTTCACTCATGCCGCCATACTTCACACTCTTTGCTGCTTCATGGTTTAAGTGACGGGCCATTTCTGCATCATCAGAATTAATGGCAACATTCACCCCAACTTTCTGCATGATTGTGGCATTTTGTGGAATAGCATCCACTACTTCCATTTTATAATTCCACCAATCGCTGAAGGTAGAAGCAGCCGCTCCATGTTCTTTCATTTTATCGGCCACTTTATAACCTTCGAGGATATGCGTGAATGTGTTCAATGTAAAACCAAAACGATCGGCTACACGAATCATATCGGTGATCTCACTTTGCACGTAAGAGTGACAGGTGATGAAACGTTTTTTGTTCATGATCTCTACCAGTGCATCTAATTCCAGATCACGACGTGGTGCCACAGCTTTTGCATTCTTCTTCTTTTCTTCATCGTACTTTTTCCAGGATGCTTCATAATCTTTTGCACGTGTAAATGCATCGATCAGTACCTGGCTTACACCCATTCTTGAATCAGGGAAACGGTTGTTTTGTTGTGATGAAGAACGCTTCACGTTTTCACCCAATGCAAACTTGATAAAGCCGGGCCAGTTCTGAAATTTCAATCCTTCATCATTGGCACCCCAGCGGAGTTTGATGAGTTGTGTTTGTCCGCCAATGGTATTCGCTGATCCATGCAGGATATGTGATGAAGTAACACCACCGCTCAACTGGCGATAGATATTAATATCTTCCGGATTGAGATTGTCGGTAATACGCACTTCCGATGTTACGCTTTGCCCACCTTCATTAATGGACGCAGCAGCAATATGTGAGTGCTCATCAATAATACCGGCTGTAACATGTTTGCCTGTACCATCAACTACTTTTGCACCGGCATCGCTGAGGTTTTTACCAACAGCAGCAATCTTACCATTCTTAATTAACACATCGGTATTTTGTAAGATGCCTTCTTTTTCATTGGTCCATACTGTTGCATTTTTGATAAGGATGGTTTCCTGTTTTGGCATCTCCGTAAATCCATATCCGTTAAATGGATAAGGAACGGCACCAAGTTTAGGAGCCACTTTGGGTCGTGTATTATCCGGCTTTGCAAACCCTTCTTTGCTGTAAACGGCTGTCCATGTAAAACGGTTTCCGTTTACGTCATCACCCACACCACTCCATACATTGCCATTGGCAATACCGCTTAAGCGAATATTGTTACGGCTTCCTTTTGCATCCGGAAAATTCAGTTTCACCTGTTTGCCATCGAATGTAAAACGGCCGGTAAGTGTATCGCCTGCAATTACATTGGCTGCAGTGCTGCTGCTAACATCAAGCGTATATGTTTTAGCGCCACCGGGTTTATTTACTGTTAATGTATAGATGCCTTTTACATCGTTCCACATCTCTTCTTTCACCGCATATTTTTCGCCCTGCACCCAGTTTTGATAGATCACCGTTTTTTCAGAGAAGATGGGGCCCGAGGTGATCAGGAAGTTGGCTACTTTGCCTGCATCAATACTGCCTACCTGATCGTACACGCCTAACATGGTAGCAGGAATTTTTGTTAATGCTTCCAATGCTTTTGTTTCACTTAAGCCATATTCAATTGCTTTGCGCAGATTCGCCATAAACTGGCGTGCATCACGCAGATCAGAAGTAGTTAAGCAAAAGTTGATACCTGCTTTTTCAAACATCGCTGCATTGGCCGGTGCCATTTCCCAATGTTTCATATCGGCTAAAGAAACAAACCGTGCATCATGCGGATCTTCAATATCCATTGCTGCCGGATAATTCAATGGAAGAATAAAGGTTGCTTTTGTTCCTGCCATTTCATTGATGCGCTGGTATTCATTACCACCTGCTTTGATGATGTATTGTACGCCAAACTCATCACCGATCTTATCGGCACGTACAACCGCCCACTTGTCATTGGCTTCAAAAATTTGTGGCAGGTTTTGATGTTCGTTCCAGAAACGGAGTGAAAGATTGACACCTTCCGACAATGGATTGTTCTTATACCATTGTGCATCCAGGTAAGTCTGACGAAGCAATGCAATCGAACCCATCAATGAACCGGGATACGATTGTGTAGATGTGCCTTTGTTGAATGAGTAATGTGCCGATGCTTTTTCTTTCAGCACTGCTTTGTTGTCTTTGTCTTCAGCCAGTGTTACAAATACACCGGTGCCACGTGCAATACCATCACGCTGGTGTGTAAGTACGGCACCAAAGCCTGCATCACGCAAGGTTTTCCCTTTTGTTTTATCAGCAGTAAAAAGGCGTACACCCTGTACATCGGTACGCAACGCCTGGTTCCAGCCATACGCTCCTTTTTGGTTTGATGTAAGCTGGGCTGGTGCATTGAAATTAAAACCACCTGCTGAACGCTGCGGTGCAGCAATGCCATAATCGGCATAAGCGTCAACAAACGATGGATAAATGTATTTGCCTTTGCAATCAATCACCACTGCATCAGCAGGAATACTAACATTTGTTCCAACGGCTGTAATTTTTCCGTCTTTAACAACAAGTGTTGCGTTGTTGATTGTGCTGGATGCATCTTTTACAATTGTTGCATTTGTAAAAGCATACAAGCCGCTGCGGGGGTCGGCTACGCCATTTACAGGAAATGTTTCCTGTGCCCTGGATAATGCTGCTACCAGCAGTAGCCAGGAAAAGAGTACTAATCTTCTCATGCTATAGTTGATTTTTTTAAAAATGAAGGGCTTAAGGTAAGTCAAAATCCAAACCGGAAATCGAAGATTGGATGAGTGGAAAAAAATTGTTTTCAGTGAAAGAGCCTTCCATATAACTGAGGGCTACGCTTTTTTTATTTTACTGTAACAGGTATTTATATTAAATTATGCTCAAATATGAGCCCTTATCCCCATTGCAGTATTTCGACTACAAAAACGATGAAGTTTACCGCTGTCTAAATACATTTTGTACTACAAGGAAGGTAAGGGTATTAATTTACTTTTGTACTGTATCCAATATACATGAATAGTATTGCTCTCATACCCGAAACGTTCGAACTAAGCCAACATTTGTATTATGTGTTGGTGCGGAAAGATGGATCGTTTGCTACGGCAAACCCTTACTTTCTGAATCGGTTCGGAATACCGGGAAATGCAATACAAACAGTACCGGCTTTTAGCAGAGTACATCCGGCTGATCGTGTACAATGTAAAAATGCAATTGCTTATTGTAGCAGCGAGCCGGGAAAGAGTATAGCGGTTGATTTTCGCAAACCTGATTCTGCAGGTAACTATATATCTACACGATGGGAATTTTCAGGTATTGAACGGGAAGAAGAGGAAGAATTTTACATACAGTGTGTGGGTTACGATACCATTGAAGAAATGGCTGGTAAAGAAGAACTGGCTTCGTATAGAACCCAAATGACAACGAAGGAAGAAATGTACAATCAACTCCTGTCGAACGGAGTAGATGTATTTTTTCTGACGAATGAAAAAAGCGAGATCACATTTTGTTCTTCGAATATTACAAAAGTGTTTGGGTATTCTACAGAAGAGTTGATCGGGCAGAATGGATTTGCATTGGTGCATCCGGATGATCTGCAAACAGCCATTACAGCTTTTGAAGCAGAAATGAAGAATCCCGATCAAAACCGGTCGGTTGATATACGCTTTCGGAAAAAAGATGGAAGCTGGTTGTGGACAGAAGCAAAAGGGAAAAATCTTTTCAGTAATCCACATATACAATCCATGTTGCTGAACCTGAATGAAATTTCATTGAGGAAGCAATCAGAACAGGCGTTACAGGAAAGTGAGTTGCGTTATAAGTCATTTTTTAACCAACTGCCACTTCCGCTCTTTATAGTAAGTGAAGATCATCAACGAATTGTTGATGTAAACAAATACGCAGTTGAGAAATACGGATACGAATACGATGAATTTGTGCAATTGAGTTTCTGCAATTTATTTACGAGTTCTTTTACATGTGAGGAGATCGAAGCAATTTATACCGTACAAAAGATTGTTGAGCACAAAACCAAGCATGGTGAAAAGTTATTGGTAACCATTGCACGGAATGAAATAGTATATTCCAATATAAGTGGGTATCTGATGCAGGTAACCGATGTTACAGACTCACACCGGACTCAACAGGAAAATGAATTGGGTTTTGAAGTTTCAGAAATTCTGATTCAGCCAACAGCTTTACAGGAAAACCTGGCAAATGCATTAAGTAAAGTCAGAGCATTTGCAGGTTGGCAACTTGCTGAGCTGTGGATGCCCAGTTTCGATGGTATGTTTCTATCCTGCCAGGTAGCTGATGTTGATAAAAATAATGTTGAAGACCGCATTCTGCAGTTTATCAGTGCAACAGGTGATCAGGATTATCCAATATCTACATATACCAAACAGGGCTTGCATTTATCTAACAAGCCTTACTGGATCGAAGATATTGCTGCCAGTGAGTTTCAGTTTAAGCGGAAAGAGAGTGCGTTGGCAAGTGGTTTTAAATCTGCATTGGCTGTACCGGTAATGAGTGATGATCGTGTGATCTGTTGTTTTTTCTTTTTGAATCAACAACCCAAAAAGTACAACCGTAATGTTTGTAATCATATCAGCATTCTTGGAAAGTTATTTGGTGCAGAAATTGACAAGCGGAAAAACAGTTTAATGCTCGATCAGTTTTTTCTGATCAGTAAAGATGTTCTAACCATTGCCGGACTGGATGGAAGATACAAGCGGGTGAACCCGGCCTTTGTTGCGTTTAGTGGTTATTCTGCTGAAGAAGCAAAAGAAATTCATCCGTTGAGTTATGTGCATGATTATGACAAGTCCGCCGTGCTGGAAAAATTAATGGAATTAAGTACCGGAGTAGCCGTTCCTTATTTTGAAAACAGGATCGTTACAAAAGCGGGTGAAACAAAATGGATCGCCTGGACAGCAACACCATTATTAAGTGAAGGAATCATTATTGCATCGCACCGTGATATTACTGCTCAAAAAGAAGCAGCGGAAGCATTGGCGATCAGTAATGAACGATATGAGTTTATTAAGAAAGCGGCAAACGAAGCGATTTGGGACTTCGATATAGTCAACAAATCAATCGTGCGCAGCAACGGTTACAAAGTATTGTTTGGTTACGATACAGATCGTGAACATTCCGATCTTGATTTTTGGGAATCGAAGCTGCATCCGCAGGATCGGGAGCGTGTAAAAAATGAACTCCATGCTTTTCTGAGTCAGTCGGCCTCAAACCAATGGCAAAGTGAGTACCGGTTTTTGAAAAGCGATGGCAACTATGCGTTTGTAATGGATAAAGGCTACCTGATTGTAGATAAAGATCAGTTACCTGTTCGCCTGGTTGGTTCTATGCAGGACATTACAGAGCAGAAAGAATTTGCAGAGAAACTCAAGATCAGTAACGAACGGTATGAGTTAGTAACGAAAGCAACCAATGAAGCCATTTGGGATCTTGATCTTGAAAAAAATGATATGACCTGGAGTGAGGGTTACCGCATCCTCTTTGGTCATGGCTTTGAGGATGCAGATTCCGGGTTAGACTTTTGGGAATCCAACATTCATCCCGATGAAAGAGCGGCCGTAGTTGATAGTTTTAATTTGTTTTTGCAACAACATACATCGCCACATTGGGAATGTGAGTACCGTTTTCGCCGCAAAGATGAAACGTATGCAAATGTGCTCGACAAGGGCTATATGATCTTTAACAATAAGGGAACACCAGTACGAATCGTAGGTTCAATGCAGGACATCACCGAGCGTAAAAAACTGGAAAAGGAATTGATGCAGAAAGAGCGGAACCGTCAGTTTCAGATCGCACAGGCAGCAGTGTTTGCCCAGGAAAAAGAACGTGCTGAAATTGGAAAAGAGTTACATGATAATATTGGTCAGTTATTAACTACTACCAAGCTTTATCTTGAAATGCTGAAGAATAAACAAGCCGATGCAGATGAGTTGATCGATCGTGGTACAAAACACATCAATACGATCATCTCCGAGGTGAGAAATCTTTCACGTTCGTTGGTGCCTACAAGCATTAATGATCTGGGACTGGTTGAATCGTTGAACGATTTGATGGAGAGTTTCCGTGCCTTAGGAATCTTTGAACTGGAGTTCTTTGCTACGAATACGATCGAAGAGCGTATGGATGCAAATGTGAAACTCACCATCTATCGCATTTTGCAGGAACAACTCAATAACATTGTACGCCATGCTGAAGCGAGCAGGGTGTCGGTAGAAATGTTCCAGGAGGATAATAAGGTGTACCTTTTTATTGCCGACAATGGAAAAGGATTCGATCTTAAAACAGTGAAAAAAGGCCAAGGCCTGATAAATATAAAAAGCCGTGCAGAATTGCAGGAAGGTTCGGTAGAGATACTGACCAATCCCGGCCACGGTTGCAAATTAGTCATTCAAATTCCTATTAATATTTTAAAAACTACATGATGATGGAAAAAATTACTGTACTTATCGCCGATGATCATAAACTGATCCGTGAAACCTGGAGTTTCATTTTAAACAGCGACCCACGTTTTTCAGTTGTTGCGCAGTGCAGCAATGGTGAAGAAGCAATTGAAATGGCGCAAAAATTACGTCCAAAAATCGCATTGCTTGATATCAATATGGCTCCTATGAATGGGATCGAGGCAACAGAGCAGATCCGCAAGTTTTCGCCTTCTACAAAAATCATTGGCGTATCCATGCACTCACAGCCGGCCTATGTAAAGAAGCTGTTGAAACTGGGCGCTATGGGTTATGTTACCAAAAACTCTCCGCAGCAGGAAATGTTTGATGCCATTGCCGCCGTGCATGAAGGCAAGCGTTACATCTGTGCCGAAGTAAAAACAATTTTGAGCGAACAGATTTTTGAAGAAGAAAGCACGGGTGCCAACACACTTTCATCCCGTGAGCTGGATGTGATCAAGCACATTAAAGAAGGTCTTTCATCAAAAGAGATTTCTACGCAGTTGAATATTTCCCTGAAAACAGTGGAAGTGCATCGTCACAATATTCTCAAAAAACTGAACCTGAAAAACAGCGCAGCGTTGGTAAATTACATCAATTCTTCAGGCCTGGTTATCTAAGGCTTATTGACCGATACAAAGGAAGGGTTGCGCAGGCAACCCTTTTTTATTGTAAACAGTAGCGACAGATTGTTTTTCTTTGTGGTAATTCAACACACCGAAAATCAAACCACATGGCAGTACGCATCTTTATTACCGGCGGTACATTCGATAAGGAATACAATGAAATTACCGGTCAGCTTTTTTTCAAAGACACACATATGCACGATCTGCTTGAAATGGGACGATGTCATGTACCTGTTGAAATTCGTACGCTGATGATGGTTGACAGCCTGGAAATGACGGCAGAAGATCGTGAGCTGATTGTTCACCAATGTATCCAGTGTGAGGAAGACAAAATCGTTATTACGCACGGCACCGATACCATGAGTGAAACGGCACAAGTGATTGCCCAGAAAGTAACCGGTAAAACAGTAGTACTTACCGGCGCCATGATTCCCATCAAGTTTGGTAGTAGTGATGGTCTCTTTAATCTTGGCAGCGCATTGGCTTTTGCACAATCGTTGCCACATGGTGTGTATGTGGCAATGAATGGACGTTATTTTAATTGGGATAATGTACGCAAGAACAAACAGACAGGTATGTTTGAAGAAGTGAAGTAAAAAGAGTTAGATGAAATAATCACCCTGTTCTGTGCTTTCCAAACATCCGGTGCCCGGGCTCATAGATAATGCGTAAAAAACTGCTGAACCGCTCATTGGTTCGGCTGATGGGGATACCGGTTACAATACCAACTAATAAATTATCGGAAATTCCAACCCTCATTTGAGGTCTTATGGTCATGTCAAAACTGCCGTCACGTGCTTCTTTGTTAAACTCAACACCTACAAAGTTTCGTGTACCGGGTATCATGTAATGAAAATTGGAATTGATTTGCCAGGTGGTTTCAAGATGTGCGGTGTGCAAACTTTTTTCAATCACCGGGCCGGTGTACAACAAGGTATGAAAATTTGTACCCCATCGTTTGGCCGCAATAAAGAAGGGATTAAAAATGTTTGCTTTGAATAATTGCTGCTTACCATAGTTTTTAAACTCTGTCATTTCAAATTCATGGATATAGCCAATGGCAAGTGATGTGTTGATTTTTTCCGACACAAAAAAGGAATATTGCGTAGCTACTTTAAAACTATTGAGTTTGTTGGATGGTATCGAATCACGTGCAGAACCATTCATTGGGTAATAAAAGGAAAAAGGTAGCTCAACTTCAAAGCCAAGCCGGTTAACAGGTGCAAATTCATACTCAACAAGCGCAGTGTATTGATCGTGGCGTGTTTTGTCAGTAAGTCCTACTCCCAGGTTCCATTCTTTTTCGCCTTTACGGGCGCCCAGATCACGGATCAGATCGATGTATAAGGGCTCGGCATGTAAAACTTTATCGGGTCCTTTTTTATTTTCTACTTCTTCAATAAAAAGGCTGTCGATGGTTTTCCGAATCTGTGCACTGCTGTCGGTTTGTGCAAAAGAGCTGCATGTTGTTAGCAGGAATAATACAAACAGGAGATATTTCATGCGGCCAAAGATATTGTCCGCATTATATAACCGAAGCGTAATAGACAAAAGATTACAGCAACAGCAAGCTTTTTAAGATAATTTTTAGAAACAACGAATCAATACTGCATTGTTCATTTTATGCATGCAAATGCATCATACCTGCATCTTTATGCTTGCCTTCTATTGTGGCAAAGAAGGAAATGATTTGTTGAAAATCGGCCGCCTCGTCCTGCGATGGATGAATAACGGGTCCGTAAATCACCTGTTTGTTTGTAAAGTCGAAGCCAACTAACAGAATAGGAACATTTGCTTCTTTCGCAATGTAATAAAATCCGGTACGCAGTTTTTCCACTTTCTTTCTTGTTCCTTCCGGGCTCATGGCAATGCGGAATACATCGTGTTGTTTAAACTTTTCAGCAACTTGCAATACCATTCCTTTTGAAGAAGAACGATCAACGGGTGTGCCGCCCAATGCATGAAAAAACCAACCGAACGCTCCATCAAACAATTCTTTTTTACCCAGGAAATAGGCTTGCTTAATGGGTGTAACATAACGGGCAGCCAAGCCTACTACAATATCCCATGCACTGGTATGTGGTCCCACAGCAATCACCATTTTGGGAAGATGATCGGGAAATGTTCCATTGATTTTCCATCCATTTAATTTCCACCAAATCGAAGTGATAAAGCCAACCATACATTTTATTTAATGATAAAAGGTAGGGTGAAAAATGGAAGTGGCAAAAAAATCATCCCCTGTCAGGTAAGTGCTTTCAATACCTGCTGCCGGTAAAGGCGGCCAATAGGAATCTCTGTTTTTCCAACATTGATCAGTTCACTTGTAAATGAATAGATAGCAGAAACTGCTACAATATAGGAACGGTGTGTACGGATAAATTGATGCTCCGGCAACATCGCTTCCACCGAACTGATGGATTGTTTTGTAATAATGGTTTCGCTATTCGTCACCACTTTCACATAATCTTTCATGCTTTCGATATAAAGTATATCCGACAGCATCACTTTCATCATCTTTCTGTCGGCACGGAAATACACAAACGCATCTTTCTTTTCAGGTTCTGCCATTACACGTTCTTGTGAGCTGCGGGTAACAGTTTGCTGGCAGGCTTTGTTAACGGCTTTCAGAAAACGATCAAAGCGAATGGGCTTTAATAAATAATCCATCGCATCCAGTTCAAAACCTTCAAATGCATATTCCGGATGGGCAGTGGTAAAGATCACTTTCGGCGGATGTGAAAGTGTTTTGATAAAATCGGTACCGGACAGTTGCGGCATGCGTATATCAAGAAAAATAAGATCAACCGGATGCTGCTGTAAAAAACTGATGGCGTGAATGGCATTGCCACATTCGCCTTCCAATTGCAGCATTGGTGTATCGGTGATATATTGCTTAATGATCTCCCGGGCCGGCGGTTCGTCATCAATCACAAGGCAACGTATTTTTTGTGCGTCAGGCATGTGCAGGTGTTTTTTCCTTTAGCAAGATTGTTTCTGCAACAGGTAATGGTTGCAGGGTTATGCGCAGGTTTACAATAAATACATCGGGTTCGTTGATGAGTTGCAGTTCGTGCCCGCCCGGATACAGTAACTGCAAACGCTCTTTTACATTTTGCAATCCAATACCGGGTTTGTTTGTTGCCGGTTGCTCAGTCTTGCCGTTCAGCAATTTCATATGAAGCGTATTGTTGCTGATATATAACTGCAAACTCACCCAGGGGTTTTCGAGCATAGTGCTGGCGCCATGTTTAAAACAGTTTTCTACAAAAGGTAAAAGCAGCAGTGGAGCAATAGAGTATTGATCTGCATTGGACGGATAGCTGGCGCTAACTTCCAGTTTGTTGCCATAACGTAATTGCTCCAGTTCAATATAATCACGAAGCAGTTTTAATTCCTTTGTTAACGGCACCTGCTTCTGATCGCCTTCGTATAAAATATACCGCAGTATATCTGATAACTCCATCAGCATTTTTGATGCAGTGGGCGAACTGTTTCGAGTATGCGAATAAATATTGTTGAGTGTGTTAAATAAAAAGTGAGGATGAACCTGCGCTTTCAATACTTTCAGCTGCGCTTCCATATTTTCTTTTTGCAAAATAAAATTCCGCTGTTCTTTTACATACCAGTGCTTCATCAGTTTGATGGCAGCAGCAAAACCACCAATGGTAATTCCTCCCCGCAAGCCGGCCAGTAATCCTAAATAAAGGGAAAGTCCAATGCCGCTTCGTCTGATATTGCTGATATAATCCGATCCCATAATTTGTTCACGCACCTGTTCAATGATGGTTAGCGAAAGCACAGCAGCCATCGCTGATGTAATGAGAAACAGTACAATTACCCAAACAATAGTTGCAGCATATTTTTGTTTGAGCAGAAATTTTGGAATAACGAAATAGATGAGTGAATACGATAAGAAGATATGCGGCGCCAGGTAAATAAGCGATTCAATGGTAGATGACAGTAAACGTAACTGGTACGCATAACCGCTACGCACCGCAACAAACGAATAAAGATAGCCCTGGAAGATCCACCAGAACAGCCAGAAGCAAAGGTGTCTTGCCAGCCGATAGCGGCGTTCATCTGAAAAAATAAAGGGATACTTTTCAATCACCATACTTAAAGTTACATTGCTCAGCAGTCAATCGGAAGCTATTCCTTATGCTTATCGACAAACAGTATTTTTCCGGCGACAAACGGTTTTTACAATGGATGAAAAAGGGTGCCCCGTACACCCTTTTACATTCCGTTTAGTTTTTTCTGAAAGTAGCGGCTATAATTTTCTCATCCTTGAACAAGCCATTTCCTTCTTCGTGTGCAGCAACAGCTTTGTCTAAAGCTTTTTTCAAACGCATTTTGACGTTTGTACGGTTGATGTTAAGGTTCACATTCTTTACTTCTTCTTTATACACCAGCACATGTTGCAGGTTATAAAAATAGACAATCGCCTCTCTTGGCTGTTTTACATTACTCTGGATTACCCAGTATCCTTTTGTTGATACAAAACGGGGTGTTTTGTTGTAATCAACTTCTTCCTGCGCAACTGCTGTTATACAAACACTAAAAAAGAAAAAACCAAGAACGGCGCATTTCAGATTTTGAAACATAATAAATAAGGTTTAATGATGAATAAAATGATACAGTAAAAGTAGAATCTGATACAGGCGAAAAAAGTTGAAATAGACAAGCAGAAGCGAAACAGGTACAGAAAACATGTTTATTTCGACCAAAGCAGTTCGCCGCTTTTTTAACTTATCAGTCTGAAACCATCACTGCAAGTATTAAGCTCGGCGATCCATATTTTAGGAACGAATGATACAGATTGGACAGCACACTTATATCGATCATATGTTAAGAATTGCAATAGATTTTACTTGCAATATCTAAATCGAATATTATGTTTGTCGCATCAAAACCCCGAAAAAAGATGATTGCTCCTAACAAAACAGAATTAAAAGAGTGGGTTCATAAAATGGAAGAGCACTTCCAGCCCGCCAACGTTCATTGGTGTACAGGTTCACAGGTAGAGTACGACCAGCTTTGCCAGCAGTTGGTTGACAAAGGAACGTTTATCCCCTTAAACCCCGAAAAACGCCCTAACAGTTTTGCCTGCTTCAGCGATCCCAGTGATGTGGCCCGTGTAGAAGACCGCACGTTTATTTGCAGTGCACGGAAGCAGGATGCCGGCCCCACCAACAACTGGATGGAACCATCAGAAATGAAACATATCCTGGAAGATCTAACCAAAGGCAGCATGCATGGCCGCACCATGTATGTGATCCCGTTTTGCATGGGACCCGTTGGTTCATCGCTTTCACGTTATGGCGTACAAATTACCGACAGCGAATATGTAGTAGTGAACATGCGTATTATGACACGTATGGGCGATGATGTATTACCGCATATCAATGGTGAATGGGTGAAATGTTTGCATACACTGGGTGCACCTCTGCAAAAAGGTGAGCCGGATGTAAAATGGCCCTGTAACCCAACAGTGAAATACATTTCTCATTTTCCGGAAGAGCGGTTGATCATTTCCTACGGAAGTGGTTATGGTGGAAATGCATTGCTTGGAAAAAAATGTTTTGCATTGCGTATTGCAACGGTAATGGGCAGAGACCAGGGATGGCTTGCCGAACACATGTTGCTGATGGGCGTTGAAAATCCGAAGAAAGAAAAAACATATATCGCTGCTGCTTTCCCGAGTGCTTGTGGTAAAACAAATTTTGCCATGATGATTCCACCAAAAGAAATGGATGGCTGGAAGATTACCACAGTGGGCGATGATATTGCATGGATCCACAAAGGCGATGACGGAAAATTATATGCCATCAATCCCGAAGCAGGTTATTTTGGTGTGGCACCCGGTACCAACGAAAAAACAAATCCCAATGCCATGGCCAGTATTAAGGCCAATACCATTTTTACCAATGTGGCTGTTACAGCCGATGGTGATGTTTGGTGGGAAGGAATGAGCAAAGAAGTACCCGATGGGTTGACCGACTGGCATGGAAAACCGTACGATAAGAACAGTGGAAAACCAGCCGCACATCCAAACGCACGGTTTACAGCACCGGCTTATCAAAATCCGGCAATTGATGCAGAGTGGAATAATCCAAAAGGTGTGATTATATCAGCCTTTGTATTTGGCGGAAGAAGAAGCACCGCTGTTCCGTTGGTGTTTCAATCCTTCAACTGGAATTTTGGTGTGTACCTCGCCGCAACCATGGGCAGTGAAATGACGGCTGCTGCATTTGGCGAATTAGGAAAAGTAAGACGGGATCCGTTTGCGATGCTGCCATTCCTTGGTTATCACATGGGCGATTATTTCAATCATTGGTTACAGTTTGGCCGTGACCTTCCCAATGCGCCACGCATTTTTGGTGTAAACTGGTTCCGAAAAAATGAGAACGGTGAATTTATGTGGCCCGGCTTTGGTGAAAACATGCGAGTACTCAAATGGATCGTTGAAAGATGCAAAGGCCAGGCGAGTGCTGTAGAATGTCCCATCGGATGGCGACCACGTTACCGTGATCTTGATTGGAATGGATTAGGCTACGATAAATTTAAACGGGAACAGTTTCATGAACTGCAGCATATTGATTCTGAGTTATGGAAACAGGAGTTGCTGGGTCATGAAGAACTGTTTGAAAAATTGTATGACCGGTTACCGAAAGAATTTTTATTTATGAGGCAGTTATTGTTAAGTGCTTTATGGCGTTCGCCGGATGAAAAACTGGCGCCCGAACGGCATTAACCTTTACTATAAAAACGGGCCGGGTCAATTGATCCGGCCCGTATTCATTAGAACAAACGTCCTGTTTTCTTTTTATAAGCTATGTAGGTATCTCCGTGTTGTTTTAATAAAAACTCTTCTTCCAGTCTGATCTGTATCTGAATTACAATATAGGTACAGATTGTAATAAAGAATGTAACAGCGTTGGGCAATAAAAGAAAAATGCCCAATGTACTGATGATCATTCCAAGAAAAACAGGATTGCGTGATACCGCAAATAAACCATGCGTTACAAGAGCTGTTTTGTTTTTTTCATCAATACCAATTCGCCACGATCGATTCATTTGTCTTTGTGCAATAACAATCCACACTAATGAAAGATGAATCATGATAAAACCAGTGTATTGTATTCCGGGTAACAGTAAGTAGGGAACAGGTACAAAATAAGAATATACATTGGAGCTAATAGCAAATACAAGAACTGTTACAGCTAACAGGCCGGTTAACAGTTTCATGATGGCACCTATGTAATCATGTGCATTATCCGTTTTTCCAAATGTAACAGGGTTAATACCTGTTTGCCTGTATACCCGTACGCTGGGCAAAACGAATGTAATCAACAAGTAAACGATCAAAAATAATGGCAGGTAATAAACAAGAAAGTTATTCATACGTTAGAGGTTTAATTTTAAACCACCATTGATAACAAAGCCATCAAGCGGCGCATAAATATCCCGAAACACCGGATTGTTGATAGAGCCGGTGTAGATACTGTCAAAGCGTGTTTGTCTTGTATCAAGAAAATTTTCGAAGTTGACATACAATGAAAATTTCTCCCACAAACGTTCCGCCATAAAACCGGTGATCCAATACGCTCTTCCGGTGCTGCCATCGGTGAGTTGTTGTTTGTCGAAATAATACGCTTCCAATCCTGCTTTCCATTTTTCTTCAACTTCATACATCAATACTGCATTTACACGGTTACGTGCAGTTAATGGGTTTACACGTTTGCTGTTGCCTTCATGAATTTCAGTATCGGTAAACGTATAACCAAGAAAGAGTTTGAAATCTTTATAACCGATCTTGATATTGGTTTCAGTACCTCTTGTATCAATATGGCCGCTGCTGTTTACAAATTTGTAGCCGGTGCCAGTATTCTCTAACAGCAGGGGATTGTTGATGCGTGTGTAGAAAAACAATTGATTGATGGTGATGCTTACTTCATCAAACAAATTAGTTTTATAGTTTACATCGGCATTAAAACCATAACTTTTTTCCAGTTTGTTGGAAGCGTCAATCGGAAGTACGTTACGGTATTGGAAACGTTCGCTCTCCTCTGTAAAAATGGTGGGTGCTTTGTAACCAAGTCCACCGCCAATGCGTGAGCTGAACGATGCAGATGGTTTAAATAAAACAGACATCCTTGGCAAAAATGCAAATCCATACTTGTTCACTGCATCGCCACGCACTCCGGTTTCAATATGCAGCCATTCATTTGCTTTTAATACATTTTGTACAAACACACCTACTGTGTTTTGCCGAAAGCTGCGAACGGTATTGTTGCTGTACGGACGTTCTTCAAAATTTTCGCTCCATACATTCATACCGGCTACCCACTCCGCCACTTCTCCATGTTTGGAATAACTGGCTTCTGTAAAACTGTTGAGCTGCCGGCCTTCAAACACATAACCGGGTGAACTGAGTTGACGGTTGAAATAACTTACACTTTGTTTGAAGTTGAAATGACTGTTGTTTCCAAAATCATGATCGATCGAAAACTGCGTCGACAAACGTTCTGACTTGTTCTTTTCAAAATAGCCATTGCTCTGCCTTTGTTTGATGTAATCCATGTTTCCACCCAGCCTGTTTTCGAAACCGGCATTTACACGCAATACAATTTTTGTTTTATCGGAAGGGTAAAAGAAGAAACTCGGATTGACAACATAGCGTTGAAATTCGGGAATGGCTGAAAGATTAATATCCGCAGGATCATATGCCACATTACTGTTGCGTGATGTAAAAATGGTAACACCGAATTTTTTGAACCGTTGACCGTAGAACAGATTTACATCCAGCCCGAGTGCATTGGTTCCGTTCAAATGAATCTTTAACTCACGGTCATCAGTAGGTGTTTTTGAAACCAGGTTCACAAGCCCTGCAATGGCACCACCACCATATAATGTTGATGCAGATCCTTTGATCACTTCTACTTGCTTCAGATCAAGAGGCAGAATCTGTAATAAACCCAATCCACTTGCTGCGCCATTGAACAACGGAAAGCCATCTTTCAACAGTTGTGTGTAACGTCCATCCAAACCTTGGATACGAATGGATGCGTTGGCTGATGTGGCCGATGTTTGCTGTGTTTGAATACCGGTGCTTTCATTCAGCAGCATGCGTATATCACCGGGTTTCATATTGGCTTTTTCGTCCAGCTCTTCACCGGCAATAAATTCTACACGTGTCGGGATATTCTGAAACGTTCTGGTACTCCGGGTAGAAGTGATAATGATCTCTTCTTCTTCCTCTTCTTCCGGTTCAAGCAATACAAGCAACGGTTCGCTGCTGGGTAATGGAATGCTGATAGTGATCTCCTGTTTTGTGTAGCCAATATGTGATACTTCAATCTTGTACATTCCCTGCGCAAGATTGGTGAAGCGGGCATTACCGCTGCTATCTGTTACAGCTGATTGTTGTGCAAGCCTTACAGTGGCGGCAGGTAATAATTCTGTTGTGTGTTTGTCTTTTACTGTAATTGATAAGGTATGTTGAGCTGAAGCACTGCTGCAGACTGATAGAAGCAGTAACAGCAAAAATAATTTCTGCATAAAAAATGAAATGATTGAGTTAAAAAATAATTCGAAAAGTTTAACTCAATTGCGGTGGCTGCCATACAGGCCGGAAAATATCGAGGATAGAAAGTTGTTTGCGAACGGGGTTGAAAACTGTAAATTGTACAGGCGCTTTCATTTGTACACAGTTACAGGTGCGCATCAGTTGCAGGCAGCAACATTCACAGGAACAGTTGGGCGCACATTCTTCTTCACAATCATCATCAGCATCAGTTGCATCAAGTGCAACTGTTGTTGTTGTTGCTGCATCGGCCGCAAACAGATCTTCCGGGCAAGGGAAAATGCTCAGCAGCAAAATGTAAATGGTAAGAAGCTGTGTCATTAATTTCACAACGCAAAACTATACGATGAGGTAAAGCGACCGAAAAATATTCCTGCCGCCTGGTTGCAAATATTAAATTTTTACTGCGGTGCCGGTAGCTACCACCATCAGCATACTGCCGCCGCTGCCCACTGTTTCAAAATCAAGATCAATTCCAACAACTGCATTGGCTCCCAGTTGCTGTGCTTTTTGCTGCAGTTCAACCAATGCATTTTGTCTGGCTTCTTCAATTACACGTTCATAGGTGCCGCTGCGGCCGCCTACAATATCACGTATGCCTGCAAACAGGTCTTTAAAAATATTGGCGCCAATAATTGCTTCGGCTGTAACAATGCCAATGTATTGCTGAATGGGTTTGCCTTCTACGGTGGGTGTTGTGGTAAGTAACATGTTTTTTCTTAAAGATAAAGAATTCGAAGGAAGGGTATTTTGTTAATTGAATCCTAAAGACCAGTACCTGTCTGTGCAAATCTCTTGCTTTCTGCATCCCACTTTACAAAATCAACATTATGCAATCGTATCGTAAACCATTACTGGCTGTAACAGTTATACTGGCAGCTGTAGTTATTGTATCAGCATTCAGTAAACCCAAGAAAACAAGTCGTATAACCGGGCCTTCGCAAGTACAGGATGTGCAACTGCCGACGCCGCCGCAACCCGAATTTCCCCAACCAAAATCTGTTCCTGCACCCCAAGAGAAAATTCCAACGCCCACCACCAATCAAAAAATTCAGGTAGCTATTTTGCTTGATGTAAGTAACAGTATGGATGGACTCATTGACCAGGCAAAAGCACAATTATGGACCATGGTGAATACATTGGGACGGGTACATTGTGAAAACAAAGCCAATCCAAAAATTGAAATTGCGTTGTATGAATATGGTACACCCCGCAATGATGTGCGGAATGGTTACATCAAACAGATCAATAATTTTATTTCCGATCTGGATTCACTTTCAGAAAATCTGTTTGCATTAACCACCAATGGCGGTGATGAATATTGCGGACAGGTGATTTTTAAATCGGTGCAGCAGTTGAAGTGGGATCCCAATCCTGATTCTTATAAAGTGATTTTCATTGCAGGGAATGAGAGTTTTCGCCAGGGCAGTGTAAGTTTTACGCAGGCTTGTACAGAAGCAAAAAGCAAAGGTGTAATCGTAAACACCATTTATTGCGGCGATAAGCAGCAGGGCATTCGTGAATACTGGAACCTTGTAGGTGAATGTGGCAACGGCAGCTTCAGCAATATTAACCAGGATCATAAAATTGAAGACATTGCCACACCGTATGACGATGAGATATTTAAACTGAATGAAAAATTGAACGGCACTTATATTACATATGGCGCAAGAGGACAGGAATTATACAGCAAACAGCAACAAATGGATGTGGCAAATTCAGCCATGAGTAAAAAAGCAGCGATCAAACGTGCTGAAACAAAAAGCAATTCCAAAGTGTACAACAATGCCGGATGGGATCTGGTGGATCGTGCAGGAGAAAGTGAAGCAGAGATTGAAAAGATCGATAAGAAAACATTGCCCGACAGTTTGCAAAACAAAACAACCGCTCAGTTAAAAGTGATCGTGAATCAAAAAAAGAAAGAGCGTGCTGCGATCCAGACAAAGATCATCGAATTAAATAAACTGCGTCAGCAATACATCAACGATCAGAAAAACAAAACAGGTGCCGGCGCAACTGTAACAACACTTGAAACCGAAGTGGAACGCATCATCAAAGAGCAGGTGAAGCGTTTTAAAATGACGGTGGAGTAAAAAGGGTTGTGTTTATTTTCAGAAAACCGAAGAATAGCACATTGGTATACAAACAAACAACAACGCCACTACATTGCTGCAGTGGCGTTGTTACGTACATCTAACTTCTTACCTCGTACTTATTTTGTTTCCTTCATCAATTCCTTCACCGCTGTTTCCAACTGTTGATCTACTCCTGTGCTTACCTTTTCATTTTCAGGTTTCACTTTGATGTGAGGTTCTGTTTGTGCATTCTCTAAATAGTTGCCATTGGAATCTTTACAACCAACTGTAGGGGCGCCCCAGCGGATACCTGTATCCATCAAGCTTTCCCATGCAGCAAAACTACAGGTGCCGGGCACCGGCATGCCAACCAGTTTACCAATACCTACTTCTTTCACCATGTACGCATAACAATGTCCATCACTGTAATTGCCTTCATTCGCTAACGAAATACTTGGTTTGGTCCAGCGGAAGTTGGGTTCAAAACCATTGCTGCGTGTATCGGTTGCATAGTCCATGAACTTTTTACCACTGAGGAACATCGCAAGATCAGCTACCAGGTCACCACCGCCATTGTTACGGGTATCAACCACCATTCCTTTCTTTTGAAAATGTTTGCCCATTATTTCTTCATACGTGGTACGGAACGCTCCATCATTCATGCCGGGAATATGTACATAGCCCAACGTACCGTTACTCATTCTATCCACTTCGTCTGCATTGCGTTTTACCCAGCGTGCATACAGCAGTCGGTTTTCTTCACCCAGTGAAATTGGTTTAATGATGAGTTCTTTTTTTGTAGTTCCATCAACCAATACAAGTAATGTATTTTTTCCTGCTTTGCGGTTGAGGTATTGTGCAATGTCTTTATCAGGCGTGATCAATTCGCCATCAATTGATTCAATGATGGTTCCTGCTTTTACATTCATGCCGGCTTTGGCCAACGGACCATCTTTGATCACTTCCAGGATCTTGATGCCGTTACCTTTGAAATTCACATCATAAAAAATACCCAACGAAGCCGTTGCATCGGCAGTAGGATTGTTGCCACCACCAAACGCGGCACCACTGTGACTAACATTTAATTCACCCAACAACTCACTTAACAATTCACTCATTTCATAATTGTTGCCAATGCCGGGCAAATGTTTTTCGTAATCGGGTTTGTAACTGTCCCAGTCAATACCATGAAATGATTTTGTGTAGAAGGTATTTTTTGTTCTGCGCCATACATGATCAAACTGGTACTGGCGTTCTTTCAATCCATCAACGATCATTTCACCATTGATGCTGATACGATCTTGCTTTCCACTGTTGGGATCAATTTTTGTAAAGCCGCCATCGGTATTCAGGAAAATACTTTTCTGTTCTTTGTCCCATACCATGCTGGCAAAACCTGCATTAAGCGGAACCAGCATTTTTGTTTCTCTTGTACGCAGATTGGTGGTCCATAAATTCATACCACGTTCAAAGCGGGCGAGGTAGTACAATGTTTCGCCATCTTTACTGATCAACGCATCACCCATTGCTGAAGAATGAATGGTGAGTTTGGCTTTGCGTTGTGTAAGGCCATCCCAATCGATCACCACCGAATCTTTAGCAGCTTTCTTTTTGGTTGTATCGGCTTTCGCTTTTGTTTCTTCTGTTTCTTTTAATAAAGCCGCATCTTCTTTGCTCAGTTTAAAACGATCGAATGCATCCTGCGTAAAGAACAAGGCGTACGCATCGCTCTGGGCACCACCGCTCATAGCTGCACCACGCAAACCATCACGGTTGCTGAACCACAACATGGCTTTACCACCGTTGATCCATTTGGGGCGTGAATCGTTAAAGCCACTTTCAGTAAGGTTCACAATTTTTTTACCGTCAGCACTTACTAATCCCACTTCACCAACGGCACTGCCGGGCATGGCATAATCAAACAACAACCATTTACTGTCGGGGCTCCATTGGAAGTATTGATCATTTTCTGTCCATGCAAATAGATAGTCACCATTCAAAATAGTGCGGCTTTGTTTGCTTGCAAGATTGTAGATACGGAGTTGATTTCTGTTTTCAATAAACGCAATTTCTTTTCCATCGGGTGAATACACCGGTTGTGTATTTGTATTCTTGTTTTCAATAACTGCTGTTTCTTTTAAAATGGTAGATGCATAGAAGTAAGGTTCTTCTTTGCGCTCCATTTTTGTTTCGTAGATGCTCCACTTGCCATCACGCTCACTGCAATACAAAATACTTTTTCCATCGGGTGAAAAATTCACACTGTTTTCTGCTTCAGGTGTATTGGTAATACGTTTGGTAACGCCACCTTCAACACTGGTTACAAATACTTCGCCACGATAAAGGAATGCAATTTCTTTTCCATTGGGAGAAAGACTCATGCCGCTTCCTGTACTTACACGAAATACCTGTTCTTTATTGTTGCGGGCATCTGATAAAATATTGATGTTTACTTTTTGAGCAGATGCACCGGGTTTCATGGTGTAAATTTCACCATCGTATCCATAACTCAGCAATCCATCATTACTGCTCGTAAGAAAACGAACCGGATGTTTTTTGTACGAAGTGAGCTTTTCAGATTTACCTCCGCTTACATTCATTTTGTGAATGTTAAACGATCCGCTTTCTTCACTCAGATAGTAGAACGCACTTTCATCGGCTGTAAACACAGGGCTTCTGTCTTCGCCATTAAATGATGTGATCTGTTTGTGTGTGTTGGTTTTAAAATCATACAATACAATATCTCTTGTTACGGCAGATGTATGATGTTTGCGCCAGATGTTTTCGCCACCCACTTTGTTATGGTAGATGAGTTTGCTGCCATCCTTGCTGAACTTTACATCTTCAGCAGGTGTAGTAAACAGTTGCGATACACGACCGCCGTTTACAGACACACTGTAGAGTTCCGTCATATAACCAGAAGGGTATTGACGGTTTGTTGGAAGATCCATACGAGTGCCGCCAAAAACAACATTCTTGTTATCGTTGGTAAAGCTGTAAGGATATTCGGCTGCTGAATGATAGGTGAGGCGTTTGGCTTCACCACCTTCAACCGGAATCACAAATACATCAAAGTTGCCATAACGGTCGCTGGCAAACGCAATGCTTTTTCCATCCTTACTCCATACCGGCATAAAGTCGTGTGCCTCGTGTAAGGTTAAGGGAGTGGCTGTGCCACCCGTGGATGCTACTTTGTACAGATCGCCTCTGTAAGTAAACACAATGGTTTTGCCATCGGGCGAAATAGAAGGATAACGAAGCCAGCTTGGTGACTGGGCAAATGAGCTGACGCTGACGCATACCGCCATCAGCAGAGAAAACATGCTTTTTTTCATACTTGAGTTGTTGTAGAACCTTAAAGATAAAGGGAAAACCAACTGAGCCGAAAGAATTTGACGGATGGCAGATTTGGCAACTTGTATGTATAAAAAACGGGCTGCACAACCTGTACAGCCCGTTTCAGATTCAACGCTATCCCGTTAGTTCCAGGTAGCGCCAAATACTTTCTTCAAAATTTCGGTGGTTCGTTTTACCGGGTTTGCACGAATTTCCATTTCCTCTTTGGCAATCTGGTCGAACAAAGCATCCACTGTTTTGCCAACTACGTAAGCCGTTAAATCCGGATTAAGTTTGTTTCGTGTGGTAGGTAAACGATTGTAACCATTCACCAGGTCGCCATAATATTTGGTGGCTTCCACTTTATCCAGCGAAGCTTTTACAGAAGGTGAAAAAGCTGCGATCAAAGCCGCACTCGTTTTCTCCCTGAAATAATTGGTGGCGCCATCTTTTGGTCCTTTGATAATATTAATGGCGTCGGTAATACTCATTTGCTTGATCGCATTTACAAAAATGGGTGTGGCAAAACCTACGGCATCTTCTGCGCCACGGTTGATCTGCAGAATGGCTTTGTCAACAGTTTGTCCAAGGCCGATGTTGCGGAGTGTACGTTCTACCTTCTGCACTTCGGGGGGAAGTAATATTTTATAGAATTCGCTGCCAAAAAAGGCATCGGTTTTATTGAGGTTTGATACGGCACGGGTAAGACCCTGCCCCAAGGCTTCTTTAATACCTTGTCCCGCTTCGGCTTCGGTAACGCCGGTACCAGTGCCGGTTGGCAATTGGCTCAAAACTTCACAAGAGGTAAAAAACAAGGTAACGGACAAAAATAACAGGTAACGCTTGATCATAAATTATCGGTTTTATATAGTAAACGGGTTTACGGTTAAAAAAGTTGCATACATCGTGCCGAAGATACTCTCTTTGCTGATGTGGCGTACTTCCGGTAAATTTGCGACCTGTTAAAATAAGAGCAGGGGCAGTGCCGCCTCGTTGCTGCAACTACAGTCAATCATTATGAGTACACATTTATCTGAACAAGAGATCATTCGCCGGGAAAAATTAGCCGAACTGAACAAGTTGGGTATTGATGCTTATCCCGCTCCTTTATATCCCGTTACGCATTATTCAACTGCTGTAAAGGCAGGGTTTAACGAAGAAACCAAAGACGAGTACAAAGATGTTTGTATTGCCGGCCGTATAATGAGTGTGCGTGATATGGGGAAAGCCTGCTTTGCCGTATTGCAGGATAGCCATGGCCGCCTGCAGGTGTATGTGCGCCGGGATGATATTTGCCCCGGCGAAGACAAGACGTTGTATGATGTGGTGTTTAAAAAATTATTAGACATTGGCGACATCATTGGTGTGAAGGGTTATGTGTTCACCACCAAAACAGGTGAAACAAGTTTGCACGTAAAAGAACTCACCGTTCTTACAAAATCATTGAAGCCATTACCGGTGGTGAAGGAAGCAGAAGGTCAAACCTTTGATGCAGTTACTGATCCGGAATTCAAATACCGTCAGCGTTATGCCGATCTCATCATTAACCCGCAGGTAAAAGATGTGTTTGTAAAACGTACCATCCTCATCAACACCATTCGTGAATACCTGAACGAGCATGGTGCACTGGAAGTAGATACGCCGGTGTTACAAACTATTCCCGGTGGTGCTGCTGCCCGTCCGTTCACTACACACCACAATGCATTGGATGTACCCATGTACATGCGTATTGCAAACGAGTTGTATTTAAAACGTTTGATTGTTGGTGGGTTCGATTGGGTGTATGAGTTCAGCCGCAACTTCCGTAACGAAGGAATGGACCGCACACATAATCCTGAGTTTACAGTGTTGGAATGGTACACTGCGTACAAAGATTATTTCTGGATGATGAATGTAACAGAGAATCTGCTGGAGCGTATTGCCATTGCATTGCATGGCACAACCGATGTGCAGGTGGGCGATAAAACCATCAGCTTTAAAGCACCCTTCAAACGCATGTCTATTTTTGATGCCATTAAAGAAAATACCGGTATTGATGTTAGTGGTTTGGATGAAGAAGGATTACGCAGTGTGTGCAAACAACTCAACATCCATGTAGATGCATCGATGGGGAAAGGCAAACTGATTGATGAATTGTTCGGCGAAACAAGTGAAGCAAAATGTATACAGCCAACATTCATTATTGATTACCCGATTGAAATGAGTCCGCTTACCAAGAAGCACCGCAGCAAAGAAGGATTGGTAGAACGCTTTGAGTTAATGGTGAATGGTAAGGAAGTGGCGAATGCATATACGGAGTTGAACGATCCGATCGATCAGCGTGAGCGTTTCGAAGACCAGGTGAAACTGAAAGAACGTGGCGATGATGAAGCGATGTTTATTGATTATGATTTCTTACGTGCATTGGAATACGGTATGCCGCCAACAAGCGGTATTGGTATTGGTATCGATCGTTTGGTGATGTTAATGACGAATCAGCCAAGTATACAGGATGTGCTGTTGTTTCCGATGATGCGTCCGGAGAAAACAGTTGAATAGTTTAAAGTTTGTAGTTTATTGTTGTGAACTACAATTCAAATAAGTGAGCCGCAGTTGGAAACAACTGCGGTTTTTTGTTGCTCTAACAAATATGTTAAAATAAAATTCAATTTGTTTCTTTTGTTTTTTATAACAGGAGCAGCCTGTTTCTTTGCTCAAAATTTATAACAGGTAACCAATTAAAAACAACAAACATTAACACATGAAAACATTTTACTTAGCTACTGCTATGCTTGTTAGCAGCATTGCCGCAACTGCACAAACCGAACAGGGAACAATCAACATCAATGGTTTATTTGGAAGTAATGGTGGAGGTATCTACCAAAACAATAATGCATTCAATGAGTTCAAACTTAACCTCGGTGCTGGAACAGGATACTTTGTGAAAAATAATTGGGAAATTGGGGCAGGGGTTCAATTTGGAGTTTCAAGACTAAAATTCAAGCCGCCATTTGACAATCTTCCTGGCCAGCCAGCTTTCGAACAATCCTACAAGTATAATCTTGGCATTTACAGCAAGTACTATTTTGGAAATAAGTATGTAAGGCCGTTTGCGGTGGTTTCGACCGGATTCAATCTCGACTATAACAAACAGAGAAATTCCGGCATAGAGCTTAGTGGGAGCTCCAGATATTTTAACTCAGGTGGTGGCGCTGGTATTATTTGGTTCCCATCAAAAAAAGTGGGATTGTTTACTCAATTAACTTACGATCGCATATATAGTGATCTGCTCGACCAAGGCGCACTCAATCTCAACTTTGGCGTACAGATCAATTTAGGGAAGAAGTAAATAACTGGTATTTTACTGAGCCGCAGTTAATACAACTGCGGCTTTTTTATTCCATTCATCCAAATACATGATGAACTTCGCTCAAAAAAATTATCTTCATCCCCTTAAAAATTTCAAGCATGAGAAAAACAGGATTGTTGCTGCTATGGATCGTAGCAGTAAGTTCAGTATCGGCACAAACAGCGTTAACTACCGAACAAATGCTCAAAGGAGCAAAGCAAACTGTAACTAAACCGCTCCCGCAGTTTGTAGACTGGGTTGGCGATAACAGTTTTATTCTCCGTCGTGAAGGCAAGCAGTTTTTACACGATATTAAAACCGGAAAGGAAACAGAATACAAGGCACCTGAAATGCAGATCATGGTGGTGATTCCGGAGATCATCAACAAAGGCAACGATCTGTATTTGAAAATGGCGAATGAAGAAACCCGTCTCACCAATAATAAAGACGAAGAAAAAAATCCGGTGCTTTCGCCCGATAAACAATATGTGGCATTCACCCGCAACAACAATCTGTACACGATCAATCTTGCAACAAAGAAAGAAACACAATTGACCAATGATGGTACCGATGTGATCTTAAATGGTTATGCTAGCTGGGTTTATTTTGAAGAAATTTTAGGTCGTGCTACTCGTTACAAAAGTTTTTGGTGGAGCCCCGACAGTAAGAAGATCGCTTACATGCGCATGGATGAAAGTGAAGTGCCGATGTTTCCCATTTACAGCGAAGAAGGACAGCATGGTTTTATTGAACGCACCCGTTACCCCAAAGCCGGCGATAAAAATCCGGAAGTAAAAGTAGGTGTAGTAGCTGCAGATGGTGGTGCAACCGTGTGGGCCGATTTTAATCAGAAAGATGATCAGTATTTTGGAATGCCCATGTGGAAGCCCGATGGCAGTGCGTTGTGGATACAGTGGATGCCACGCTCACAGGATAACCTGAAAGTGTATGAAATGAATCTGGCGGATGGCAGCAAAAAAATCATCTACGACGAAACTCAAAAAACATGGGTTGATCTGGATGATGCAAACCGCATTACATTCTTGCAAAACGGAAAACAGTTTATTCTGCAAAGCGATGCCAGCGGCTGGAATCATTTGTATCTGCACGACATGAGTGGCAAACGCATCAATGCCATCACCAGCGGAGAATACACCGTTACTGCTGTGAACCTGGTTGATGAAAAAAATAAATTGGTGTACTTCACCTGCCGGAAAGATAACAGCGCCCGTTACGATTTGTACAAAGTAAAAATGGACGGCACCGGTTTAATGCGTTTAACGTTTGGTGACTATACACACCGCAATATCCGTTTATCACCCGGCGGAACGCACTTTGTTACTTCTTATTCAAATGTTGCCACACCAGATGTAATGGTGGTGGTGAATAACAAAGGGAAAGTGATCCGTGAGTTAGGAAATGCAGCCGGCGAGTCATTTGCAACAACTACATTGGCAAAAACAGAGTTGCTGCGAGTGAAAAGTGAAGATGGCAAATACGATTTGCCGTTGCGTATTGTTTGGCCGTTGAATTATGATAAGAATAAAAAGTATCCGGTGATGATCAGCATTTATGGCGGCCCGAATGCCGGAACAGTGTATGATGGCTGGGCGTTGAACATGCAGCAGCAATGGTGGGCAAAAGAAGGATTGATACAGGTAGCAATGGATCATCGTGCAAGTGGTCACTTTGGGAAAGAAGGTATCAACTATATGCACCGCAATTTGGGTTACTGGGAAATGCAAGACTGGATCACGATTGTAAAATGGTTGATCGAAAATGCAAGTGTAGATAAAAACAAAGTGGCTATCAGTGGTTTCAGCTATGGTGGTTATATGAGTGCGTATGCATTAACCTATGGTGCTGATTATTTTACACATGGATTAGCTGGTGGAAGTGTTACCGACTGGAGTTTGTACGACAGTCATTACACCGAGCGTTTTATGGATACCCCGAAAGAAAATCCGGAAGGATATAAATCATCTTCTGTTTATACGCATATCGATAAGTACAAAGGCTTGTTGCGTATTTATCATGGTACAATGGATGATAATGTACACATGCAGAACAGCATGCAGCTGGTGAAAAAATTACAGGAGAAGAAAAAGCATTTTGAGTTTATGCTCTATCCCGGTGGCCGACATGGCTGGCGCAACCTGCCCAACCAGGATGCACACAGCACCAACGAGAACAACCTGTTTATTTATAAGCATCTGCTGGAAAGAGAAGTGCCGAACGAAGTGGTGCGATAAGATGAATGAATTAGATTAAAAAACCGGAGTGATAAGCTCCGGTTTTTTATTGAGCTTTCTTCCAAATTACCAATCCCGACAACGTACAAAGTAGCGTATACACAATTCCAAAAATCAAAATATCTTCTTTCGGATTTCCGTCAAGTGATCCCAGCCACAGCAACACAACCGTAATTAAAAATGTAACAATGGCATTGATGATGGGCAGCAGTAATGCCATTGCCCAACTGTTTCGTTCCACTGCCAACTGCAATACAATAAAATAGAAGAATGTAACAAATAGAAATACTTCCAGTGCTGTAAATAACTCTTCTCCTTTTGTGTGACTGAACGATGGATAATAGTTGGCCCAATAGATGGTAAACAAGAGCAGCGCCACTGCATAAAACATACTGATAAGTTGCAACCGGCTGAGCATACTTACTGTTTCGGTTTTATTTGCAATTCTTCCCAAGGGGTGCTGCCGTCTTTCTCCCTTGTAAATACGAGTTGCTTTCCTTCGCCGATCACAATTTCAGCAGTTGTGTAAACAAGATTGCTATCGAGTAAATGACCACCGATGGTTTTACCTGTGCTGTCGCTTACACTCATGTGCAGATGCGAACCGTTGATGCTTACGGTTCCGACAAGACTCACAATTTCAAAATGACCGGTTGCTTTACTGCCTTCGGGCTGGTTGGCAAAACGAAGATTGTATTGGGTAACACTGCCCACGCAGGTCATGATCCAGCCGGATTCGATCTTATGTATTTGTACATAGGAAAGAATTTCCTGTTTCAGATCCTGACCGGGTTTTAAACGGAACGCATGTATTTTAACTGCATCGTTTTGCATGGTGGGTTTTGTTTTACATGCTGCGAATAACAGAAGTATATAGAAGTATTTCATGTTTTTGAACCACTCCAATGGTGTTCTTCGTACAAAGTCACAACGATGGGAAATAACATAAAGAAGTGAGATCAAAAATAAGTTTCCTGTTGCTCCCGTCTGGCCGCTTCGAGCGGCCTGACTCAATCCCTGTGTTCTCCGTGCCCTCTGTGTGAATAGTCATTGTAAGCGAAGCGTCAATCAACAAATAAATCCGTAAACAATTTACCACCCGGCACCACACTATACTTGCTTAAATCGGTAATACCTTCTGCTGCAAATACATCTTCATCAATAAATAAATTACCGGTACAACTGTTCGATGGTTTACTTAGAATAATATGTGCCGCATCAGCCAGCACATCAACAGTACGGCTCATGTTTGCCAACGCTTCACCACCCAATAAATTCCGAACTGCTGCTGTATCGATAGTAGTACGTGGCCACAATGCATTCGCAGCAATGCCATCTTTCTTCAGCTCCTCGGCCCAGCCCAGCGTCATCATACTCATGTTGAATTTGGTGAGTGTATACGCAATATGTCCGGCCAGCCATTTTGGTTTTAAATGAACAGGTGGTGATAATGTAAGTATATGCGGATTCTTTCCTTTGCGTAAATGCGGAATGCAGGCTTTCGTCATTAAAAACGTACCAAGCACATTAATGCTGTGCATCAGATCAAAACGTTTGGCTTCGGTTTGTTCTGTTGGTGTAAGCGAAATAGCCGATGCATTGTTGATGAGGATATCAATGCCGCCGAACGTTTCAACTGTTTTATCAACCGCTGCCTGTATCTGATCTTCAAAACGAATGTCTACCTGAATGGCTAATCCCTTTCCTCCAGCTGCCGTCATTTCATCAGCAGCAGAAAAAATAGTACCGCCCAGCTTTGGATTTTCTTCCACACTTTTTGCTGCCACTACTACATTGGCTCCTTCTTTTGCCAGCTTTAATCCCATTGCTTTTCCGATTCCTCTTGATGCACCGGTGATGAACACTGTTTTTCCGTTAAATGACATAACAATTGTTTTAGAAATGAAAGTTAACGAAAGCACTTCATGCATTGAAAAGAATTTGTAATTTGTTGCGAACCTTAAACAATCAATATGCTTTGCCAGCTTCGTCTTTTGTTTACCATTGCTTTGATGGTTTCGTTTGCAACTATCCGGGCGCAGGACAGTGAAGAAAAAAAACTGCAACGTTTGTTTATTACTGCAACCGATAATTCAACGGTTGAATTGCCGGAAGGAACCTATCAACTCAACATGAGTTTGTGGCTCGATGGAAAGAAAAATGTACTGATCAAAGGAAAAGGAATGGATAAAACTATTCTCAACTTCTCCAACCAGTTAAGTGGTGCGGAGGGAATTAAAATCACCAATAGTGAAAACATTACACTGCAGGGTATCACCGTGCAGGACACAAAAGGGGATGCCGTTAAAACACAGCATGTAAATGGCATTACGTTTCAGCAGGTAAAAGCAGAATGGACAAGGGGCGCCAATAGTAAAAATGGAGCGTATGGATTATATCCTGTCCAATGCAGTAATGTATTGATCGATGGTTGCGAAGCAAGAGGCGCCAGCGATGCCGGTATTTATGTTGGTCAAAGCAAACATATCATTGTACGTAATTCAAAAGCAACGGAAAATGTAGCCGGTATTGAAATCGAAAATTCGTTGTATGCCGATGTGTATGATAACGAAGTAACCAATAACACCGGTGGCATTTTAATTTTTGATCTGCCTGACCTGGTGCAGAAGAAAGGCGGTTATGTACGAGTGTATCGCAACAATGTGCATCACAACAATCATATCAACTTTGCACCCAAGGGAAATATTGTTGCCAAAGTACCGCAGGGAACCGGCGTAATGATCCTTGCCACCAATCACGTAGATGTGTTTGAAAATAAGATCATCAACAACATCACTGCAAGTACTGCGATTGTAAGTTATTACATCACAGAAAATCCGATTAAAGACAGTAGTTATTATCCTTATCCAACACAGATCAACGTTTTCAACAACAACTATGAACGTGAACGGGTACGTGCTACCGGTAAAGGACGCATGGGAAAAATGTATCGCTTCAAACTGCGGTTTGGAAAAAATGTACCGCATATTCAGTACGATGGAATTATGGATGCAAAAAATCCGGCAGAGATCTGCATCCGTAACAACAGTAATCAGAGTTTTGCTAATCTTGATGCAGAGAATGGATTTAAACAGATCAGCAGAGATGCATCCAAACATGATTGTACGCTGCAGCCGATACCAAAAGTTGAGTTGAAGAATTGATGAATATTTTTGTCATTCCGAGGAACGAGGAATCTGTTGAACAGCAGTACAAAGCCCGGCAGATTTCTCCTTCGCCGAAATGACAATAGAAAATTTTACTTTCGAATCATGAAGAAACTTGTTGTTACTGTTCTTGTACTAAGTTGCATGCTGGTTGTTTTGTCGTTCAGCAACAAACAGGCTGATCCGTACTTTCAGTTTCATGAAAACCTGAGTGAATACAATTTCTTCAAAGGCGAACTGAATCAACTGCAACCTGCTGATGGTATTCTTCCGTATGATCTTAATACGCCGCTGTTTACCGATTATGCCGAAAAGGCAAGATTTATAAAAGTACCTACAGGGAAAAAGATCAGTTATAACGCAACGTCTGCTTTTGAAATGCCGTTGGGCACCGTACTCATCAAGAATTTTTATTATTACAAGGATGTGCGTAAACCGGAATTGGGCCGACGTATCATTGAAACACGTTTACTTGCCAATATGCAGGATGGCTGGCATACTTATCAATACATCTGGAACGAGGAACAAACAGAAGCCGTGTTTGAACCTATTGGCGATGTAACAACTGTTGAATACATTGATGCTGCAGGAAAAAAGATCAAAACAGATTATGTAGTTCCCAATCAGCCACAGTGCAAGGGATGCCACAACCGGAATGATACAATTGTACCCATTGGTATTGCAGCCCGTCATCTCAACGGTGATTATACTTACACAAGCGGAACAAAAAATCAACTGCAGCATTGGCAGCAGTTGGGTATCATCGATCTGCCAACAACAACGATTCCGTCAAATGCAGTATGGAACAATGAGCAAAGCGGAACATTGAATGATCGGGCAAGAGCATATCTCGATATTAATTGCGGACATTGTCATAATCCATCCGGCCCTGCTAACACATCAGGTTTGTTATTGGATATTCATACAAGCAATGCAACAGCACTCGGCATTAATAAAACACCGGTTGCTGCAGGAAGAGGAAGCGGGAATCTTGCATTTGCCATTGAGCCCGGCAAACCCAATCAATCATTTTTAGTGTACAGGATGAACAGTAACGATCCCGGTATTGCTATGCCGGAAATTGGTCGCAACAGAATTCATAAAGAAGGTGTGGCGCTCATCAGTAAATGGATCAAAGAAATGAGTAAGTGAGTGAGTGGTGAAGTGATTCAATACCTTTTATGAAATTGCTCGTCAAAACCATCATCACACAAAAAAACGAACCATTGCTGATTCGTTTCTTTTGATAATTATCTAACTACAACTTAACTCTTCTTCTCGTTGAATTTCTTTTCGGTTTCTTTTGCTTTTTCAAAATCAAGGATCACTCCATTGATGCAATAACGCAAACCGGTTGGGGGCGGACCATCTTCAAACACATGTCCTAAATGTGCTTTACAGCGGCCACATTGCACTTCGGTACGTTGCATGCCATGGCTATTATCAGGCGTGTAAATGATGGAACTTTTACTGATGGGTTCGTAAAAGCTGGGCCATCCGCAACCACTGTCGAATTTGGTATCACTTTTAAATAACGAGTTACCGCAGGCAGCGCAATAGTAAGTGCCCACTTCATCAAATTTTTCAAACTTACTTGTCCAGGGGCGCTCCGTTCCTTTTTGCCGTGCGATATAATATATATCCGATGGAAGTATTTTTTTCCATTCTTCTTCACTCAGATTTACTTTCGACGAATCATTTTTTGAATAAACCGGGTTTTTCTTTGCTTCACTCATAGTATTCTTTTTTTCTTTTGTTTGGCTGGTTTGCGCTTCACAGCTAACAAATGTAAGCTGTGCAAGAACAAGCATCATCAATAATTGCTTCATGATCTTTAGAATTGTTTATAAAGTTACGAAAGCTTACTAGCTAACGGATGTCTGTTAAATGACAGTCTTTTTATCTTAACAAACCCTTGTATTAAACAAATTGCAATCAAAATAGGTTCAGATTGCAGATTTTTAAATGATGCTGTTTATATTTACAACTTCATCAAGCTTACATTCTGCATATGTTTAATTTGATCTTATTTGGCCCTCCGGGTAGTGGTAAAGGAACTCAGTCAGAGAAATTAATTGCAAAATACGGTCTTAAGCACCTGAGCACAGGCGATTTGCTGCGTAGCGAAATTGCAGCACAAACACCTTTGGGACTGGAAGCAAAAAAGCTGATGGACAAAGGTCAGCTGGTGCCGGATGAAGTGGTGATCGGCATGATCAGTTCGGCATTGGATGCCAATCCTGAGGCAAAAGGATTTTTGTTTGATGGTTTTCCACGCACTGTTGCCCAGGCCGAGGCATTGGATAAATTACTGAAATTGAAAGGCACGCAAATTCATGCAATGATCTCATTATTGGTGAGCGAAGAAGAACTGGTGAAGCGTTTGCTCAACCGTGGTAAAACAAGTGGCCGCAGTGATGATACAAATGAAGAGATCATCCGTGCAAGAATTGTAGAATACCGTACTAAAACATCAGTTGTAGCAGATTACTACAAACAGTTTGATAAACTGGCTGCCATTGAAGGCGAAGGCACGATCGAAGAAATATTTGAATCCTTGCAAAAAGAAATTGAAGTGCACATGCCCGCATAATACTTTAGAGATATTTATTTGACCCCGGCAGAAATGGCGGGGTTTTTTATGTACTTGATTTTTCTTTCCGTCATTACGCTCTCCCGGCTTTACATTTGTTCCATACAAACAACTTTTCATGAAACAATTCTTACTTATTTTCTTTCTTCTTTTTTCAATAGTTGCTCTTGCACAAAAGACAAAAGAAGAATCTGCAACTGAGAAATTTGTATTGAAGCTGCACGAAACAAAATTCCGCTGGATGGTGCAGCAGAAACTGGATTCACTCAACAGTATTTTGGATGACCGTATTCAATACGTTCATTCAAATGGATGGATACAAACAAAAAAAGAAGTGATTGATGATATCCGTTCGGGAAAATTGACCATGAAAAAAGTAACAATAAGCGATGCATCGGCCAGAGTGTACAAAGGCTTTGTGATTGTAACAGGGAAAGGAATTTTTAATGTGATGATGGAAGGGAAGCCGGTTGATATACATCTGCTCTACACCGAAGTATATGCCAAGCGTTCCAATGGATGGCTGCTGGTGAGCCGCCATGCAAATAAATTAGTTCAGTAAGGTCAGGCCACTCCAATTGGCCAGACCGGGTAATTGGTTAACTGGTCGGGACGCTTTCAGCGGCCTGAACAAAAAGTAATTAATATGAATCTTGAATTAAACGATCAACTCTTTATCGTTACCGGCGCTACCAGTGGTTTTGGAAAAGCCATTGCAACTGCATTATTAAATGAAGGTGCAAAGGTAATTGTTGTTGCGAGGGGAGATGATAAACTAAATGAATTGTATGCTACCAACAGCAACGCTGAAATTGTAACAGGCGATATTACACAACATGAAGTGATCGAAAAATTGAAGACGATCGTTGGCGATCGTCAATTGCATGGCATGTTGGTGAATGCCGGCGGACCGGCAGCCAAAACAGTAATGGAAACTACATTGGCTGATTGGGATGATGCATATCAAAAACTCCTGCGTTGGAAAGTGGAATTAATACAGGCCTTTGTGCCGGCGATGATGAAAGCCGGTTATGGACGTATTGTGTATATCGAAAGTTCCAGTGTAAAGCAACCTATTGAAAATTTAGTATTGAGTACATCGCTTCGTTTAGCAGTAGTTGGCTTGGTAAAAACATTGAGCCAGGAAATTGCAAAGAGCGGGGTTACATTAAATATACTTGGGCCGGGCAGTCATAACACACCTGCCATTGATCGCTTGTATCATAAAAAAAGTGAACAGACAGGTTTGCCGTTTGCTGAAGTAAAACAAAATGCCATACAACAAATTCCGGTTGGGAAGTTGGGTGAAGCAGATGATTTTGCATCGCTTGCACTTTGGTTGCTGAGTAAGCAAAGCAGGTATGTAACCGGACAAACAATGATGGTGGATGGAGGAGCAGTACGATCATCCTTATAAAATTGTAAATACAATTAGTTAGAACGAAGCCCCGCATTTGCGGGGCTTCGTTTTGTTTTAACAACATCCCATATCGGTAATGCCGCCGCAACAATCGTTGCTGCCAACACAACATCCGGGATCATTTTGATTTGTACTCATGATGCTAAGGTTTAATTGTGAAAAAAAGAATTAACAACAGCCGCTGCCGGGTGTACAGCAGGCAGGCTTTTGTGCAAATACAGTGATAGAGAATATGCCGGTGTTCCCTTGTTTGAAATCGGCAAGCTCCTGATCGTTCAAATAATTTTTCAGAATATCATCCGGAATTACAATTGCTTTTTCTTTCTGGATAGTGATATGTTCAAATCCATTTTGCTGGATCAATTCGAGATACACTTCTTTTTGAATAGCACCGGATACACAACCTGCATACATTTCGGCATCTTTACGCAACGCCTCAGGTAAATTGCCAACCAATACCACATCTGAAATACTGAAGTGACCACCTGCTTTCAGCACCCGAAAAATATCTTTGAACACGCCATCTTTATTTGGCACCAAATTCAACACACAATTACTTACAACAACGTCTGCAGTATTTGCAGTAACAGGCATATGCTCAATATCGCCCTGGCGAAATTCCACATTGTTCAACCCTCTTTTTTCTGCATTGGTTCTTGCTTTGTCGATCATGGCAGGAGTAAAGTCGATGCCAATTACTTTACCGGTGGGTCCTGTTTCTGCAACTGCAATAAAACAATCGTTACCTGCACCGCTTCCCAGATCAATCACTGTATTGCCCGGACGAATTTTTGCAAATTGTGTTGGCAAGCCGCAACCTAATCCAAGATCAGCATCGGGGTTATAACCTTTCAGGTTGGTATAATCATCACTCATGATGTTATACACTTCGGTAGAACAGCCACCTGCACCGCAGCACGAAGATTGATTGGTTTCTTTATCCTGCAACGCAATTTCACTATACTTCTGTTTTACAATTTCTTTGAGTTGTGTTTCTGTTGTCATGTTGTTTGTTTTTAAATGATGAAGGTTGAATGATTAACAGCACTTGGCATTCGCTTCTTTTAGTTTTTCAAAAAGCGAATTAAAGTCGGTATTAAATTTTTCGAACGCTTTCCAGTTGATGCAGTAGCAGCTGCGTGGTCCATCTGTTTCGCCGTCGATAAGTCCTGCATTCTTTAATTCTTTCAAATGCTGGCTTACGGTGCTTTGTGCCAGGGGAAGCACATCTACAATTTCGCCGCAAATGCATTGGTTACGTTTGGCCAGTACACTTAAAATGGCAATACGTGCCGGGTGACTGATCGCTTTGGCAAACGCTGCCAGGCTTTGCTCTTTTGTACTGAATTCTTCTTTCTTGTGGATGGCCATTTTATTTATCGTTTTTTTACGATGAATTTGATCAAACAAAAAGACGAGTTTGTCGTCTTTTTTATTTTATATCGCAAATATACGATTAAGCTTTTCTGATTTCCAAATAAAATGCCGGAAAATTTTTCCGGCTTCGGTTTTTGTCATCCCGACGAAGGAGGGATCTGTTCAGTTTTATACTGTTGTTGGGCAGATCCCTCCTTCGTCGGGATGACAGCTATTATGAACTTTTATTATCTACCATCACCATCCAGCAAATTACCCAAGCCACCCAGCAAACTGCCTTCTTCTTTCCGGTTGGTTGTGCCATACGAAAGAATGCGGCTGGCTAATCTTGAAACAGGTAATGTTTGGATCCACACTTTACCTGGGCCACGCAGGGTTGCAAAGAACAATCCTTCTCCACCGAAAATGGTATTCTTGATACCGCCTACGAATTGAATATCAAAGTCAACAGTATGGGTATAGGCAACAACGCAACCTGTATCGATTTTTACCAATTCGCCGGGCTGCAGTTCACGCTCAAACACATGACCACCTGCATGTACAAATGCCAATCCATCGCCTTCCAGCTTCTGCATAATAAAACCCTCGCCACCAAACAAACCCGTACCGAGTTTACGTTGCAAAGCTATCCCAACACTTACTCCTTTTGCAGCGCAGAGAAACGCATCTTTCTGACAAACAACAGGGCCGCCTAATCGCAACAGATCCAGGGGAATAATTTTTCCGGGATAAGGTGATGCAAAGCTCACACGTTTCTTTCCCTGCCCAACATTGGTATAGGCCGTCATGAATAAACTTTCGCCGGTAAGTAAGCGCTTGCCTGCGCTGAGTAATTTACCCAACACACCGGTAGGTGCGTTTGCACTGCCATCGCCAAAAATGGTTTGCATCTGGATGCTTTCGTCCATTAACATAAAACTGCCGGCTTCTGCAATGGCCGTTTCGTTGGGATCAAGTTCAATTTCTACGTATTGCATTTCTTCGCCCACAATACGGTAATCAATTTCGTGTGCCTGTGCCATGATGATAATTTTTTTGTGAAATTACTTTTAAGACGAATACAGTTGCTAAATTATTTTGTTAAACGCAAAAAGAAAAACCCTCTCCTAATGGAGAGGGTTTATTGTAAATGAATCAGCTTCTTAAATCTTCGAAGGCACTGTTTTCCGTTGTTGGCCTACCCACACTTTCTTTCCCTGCAATCTTCTGCCGGCATACATAATACCAACAAAGATGAAGAACAGCGGACCAAGGAATCCGAGCAATGCTATAAACTTCGTTCCGTAAAAACGCTCCATTGGTCTTCTTAAACGCTCAGAGATGATGTACATACTTGGTACCATCATCAGTGTTAAGAAGAATGCGAAGATCAAACCATAAATGATCGTCCAGCTTAACGGACCCCAGAACACCACACTATCGCCTCCAAAGAAGATCTTTGGATCAAGATGCTGGAACAGCGATACGAAATCGATATTGAAACCAACAGCTAATGGTAACAAACCAAGCATGGTTGCCAGTGCGGTCAATAATACCGGAATGATCCTGATCTTACCGGCTTGTATCGCCGCTTCTCTTGTTTTATAACCACGGCCTCTCAGCTCATCGGTAAACTCAATTAAGAGGATACCATTCTTAATAACAATACCTGCCAATCCAATGATACCTACACCCAACATGATGGTGGCAATGGTTTTACCTGTAATGGCATAACCCAGTAACACACCAATAATGCTGAAGAAGATTTCTGTGATCACAATAAACGGTTTACTCAAACTGTTGAACTGCAACACCAGGATCAGGAAGATCAATCCAATCGCAATCACGAGAGCCGAACCAAGGAATGCATTTGTTTCTGCTTCCTGTTCACTTTGTCCGCTCTGGCGAATGGTTACATCTTCCGGAATACGCACTTTGTTTTTAAAGTCGTCGATCTTTGTTTTCAGTGTTGCATTGATCGCTGCTGCCTGTGTAGGATCAGCAATGTTTGATTGCAATTGAATGGTGCGTTTCAGGTTTTTCCGTTTTACACCACCACTGGTGCTGGTATAATCGAATTTCGCAACGGCATTTATGGGCACTTGTTTGATTTGTCCTGTATTAAAATCACGGAAAGTGATCTTCATATTCATCAGGTCAATAATGTTGTTACGCTGCATTTCACTGTAGCGAAGCTGAATCTTGTATTCATCTTCTCCATCTTTCAACTTGCTTACTTCTTTTCCAAACAAGGCAGTACGTAATTCCATACCTACCTGTGCGGTACTTACACCTTCGATCAATGCACGCTCACGGTCAACACTCACCGTGATCTCCGGGTTATTGAGATCAACATCCATTTGCAGGTTGTCAATTCCTTCCACACGGTTTGTATCGAGATAGTTGAATAACTCCGTTGCAACCTTTGCTATGTTGTTGAAGTTATCACCCACTACTTCAATATTCACCGGAGGATCAGTGGGAGGTCCACCATCTTCCTGCTCTACACTAATGGCAGCACCGGGTATACCTTTAATACTTCTGCGTATTTCATCAATATATACTTTGGTTGATTTTCCATGGCGTTTTTCATATTCCACAAACGATACCTGGATACGACCAAGATTCGGCTGTGTACTCCGGTTATTATCACGTGGGTTGTTTGCACTCACAGCCACGTTGGTAATAATACTTTCAACAATGGAACCTTCTTCACCAGGCTTTTCTTTTTCAAGGATCTTGTACACTTTCTTTTCCAACAGACTGGTGATCGAATCAGTGTACTTCACATCACTACCTACCGGCATCTTCAGATACACATAGATAAAATTTGGATCGCCACTTGGGAAGAACGTTGACGAGTTGCCACGAGCCAGCAACAAGGCCAATGCGATCGGGAACAATAAGAATAATGAAACAAGCATCCACACCGGTCTCCATCCTTTTAATACCCAACGTAACAAAGTTTCATACTTGTTCATGAGTTTTGGTAATACTCTTTCCTGGAAGAAATAGATCGCATCACGTAACACGTAACGGTTTAATATACTTGCCAGCGACAAAAAGAAGAGGAAGTTACCCGTTCCATGATTGCCGATTACATGATTGAGAATACCAATGATGATGAATGCCCAGAAATACCATTTGCGGAAGATGTTGCTTTTCTTATCATCGTATGCACGGCCTTCGGGTTTCATAAAGCTTACCGCAAACACCGGGTTCATAATAAATGCAACAATCAACGATGCAGCCAATGTAAGAATCAGCATCACTGGTAAATAGATCATGAACTTGCCAATGATCCCTTTCCAGAACAGGAGCGGGAAGAAAGGTGCAAGTGTGGTGGCAGTACCCGCCAGTACCGGAATAAATACCTCACCGGCGGCTTCTTTTGCACTGCGGATCACCGGCACTTTCCCGTTATGATAAATACGATGTGTGTTTTCAATTACCACAATTGCATCATCTACAATAATTCCCAATCCAAACAGTAATGCAAATAATACAATGAAGTTGAGTGTAACTCCTGTACCAACTATATAATCTGCTACGGGTAAAAACAGGAAGGCTACAAATACACTCAACGGTACACTCAACGCCACAAAGAAGGCATTGGTAACACCCATAAAGAACATGAGAATGAGTAATACAAGAATGAAACCGATCACAATTGTATTTACCAATTCATTGAATGATGTTTTTGTTTGCTTACTCTGATCGCCGGTAATGGTTACTTTCAGATCTTTCGGGAGAATATCATTCTCCTGCATATCCTCTACAGCTGCTTTTACATTATCAGCTGCATCAATCAGGTTTTCACCACTACGCTTTACAATGTTGAGTGTAATTACATTCTTCCCATCAAGACGTGCAAAACTTTCGTTTTCTTTTACGGTGTCTTTAATAGTTGCAATATCTTTCAGGTAAACAGGAGCACCGCTTACACCTTTTACAATAATGTTGTTGATGTCGAATGCACTGTTGAACTGTCCACGAACACGCACGGTACGTTTCATGGTACCGATCTCAACCTGGCCACCGGTAATATCATTGTTCTCACGGGCAATGGCACCTTCAATATCATTAAAAGTAATTCGTGCACTCGCCATGCGGTATGGATCAACATTCACCTGTATTTCACGCTCCGGCGCACCCACAATATCTGCTCTTGTAATTTCTTTCAGTTCTTCGAAGCGATCCTGCATTTTATCGGCATACTGTTTCAGTTTCACCGGATCAAAATCGCCACTGATGTTCACAAACATGATGGGCATTTCACTGAAAGCGAATTCCTGCACATCCGGTTCGGCGGTAAGATCCTGCGGCAGATCGGTTCTTGCTTTGTCAACCGCATCTTTTACTTTTTGTTTGGCGAGGTCCACTTTCACATCCGTATCAAATTCCACCACGATCAATGAAAAATCCTGTTGGGAAGATGATTGTACTTTAATAACCCTTGCTCCGCTGATACTTTTCAGCTGCTTTTCGATTGGCCTTGTTACCAGGTTTTCAATATCAGCCGGTGAGTTGCCTACATAAATGGTAGCTACTGAAATAGTAGGCACCACAATGTCAGGGAACTGTTCTTTGGGCAGCGTATTGAATTTAAATAATCCATATGCTGTAATTAGTATGGTGATGATATAGATGGCCGTGCGGTTATCAACACTCCAGCTCGTAGGTTTAAATTCCTTGAACTTTTTGCTGAGCCCTTCTATGAGATTTGATTGCATATAATAAGATTATGTAGTCAGCACTTGTTTTAGTTGGTCAGTATAAAGTGCAGCAAATGAGTGGTTGGCCATTTGTTGAATTGCTTTATTACTGACGATGTCTTTATCCGATTGTTACAACCTGTTTGTCGTACACGGTTTGGTAACCTTCAGAGATCAGCTGCATACCTGCCTGCAAACCGGATTTGATCTCGATTTTGTCGCCATACGATTCCCCTACGATCACGGGTCTTTTTACAGCCACACTTCTTCCTTTGCTGTCTTTCTCCACGATGTACACATACTTCCCTTTATCATCTGTCTGGATCAGATTAACAGGGATCACCAATGCGTTGGGGGCATCGTAATCTTTAATACGTACTGCCGCAATTGAATTGGGACGAACACCACCACCCGGAATACTTGCTTCAATCGTAAATGTTCTGGTATTCGGATTGATGGTTTGAGAAGAAAGTTTTACTGATGAGTTGAATGTTTTATTCAGATCAGGCAGTGTAACAATAACGGGGCTGCCTACACGCACACGTGTCATATAATTTTCAGGAACTTCTACCACCGCTTTCAATGTGCTGTTGTTTACAATACGTATCTGCGGCGATACACCCATTACACCTGAAAAGAATTCACCCACTTTTACTGCAACAACATCAGCAATGCCTGATGCAGGCGAGTAAACAGTATAAAGTTTGATCTGCTCGTATGCAGTAGCGATCTGGCGTTCCAATGCTTCAACATTTGTTTTAGCAGAAAGCAGTTGTACTTCGCTGCCAATATTTTGATCCCAGAGATTTTTCTGACGCTGATACAGATCTTTCGCCAATGCCAATTGCGTTTCAGAAATTTTTACCTGCTGACGTAACACTTTATCGTCCATCTTCAGGATCAATTGTCCTTTCTTCACAAACTGTCCTTCTTTAATATAAAGATCAGTTACTAGTCCGCCTTGCCCGTTGGGTGGAGCGATGTACGAGATATTATCTGCATCAATTTTTCCCTGCAGATCGATATAATGCGAAAAATCTTCTGTTACCACCGGTGTAACAGCAATCAGCTTTGCTTTATCGTTTTTGCCGGCTGCTGTATCCAGCTTTGCAATTTCTTCTTCCAGCGTTTTGATTTTTGTTGCAAGCGCTACCTGATCTGTTTTCAGTTTTTCCAGTTGCGCTTTCTTATCGCCCAACGATCCTTTCTTTTCCTTGGCACCCTGTCCGCAGGCAACAAGAACAACCGCAAATCCGGCGATGATTGTGTATTGAAATAAACGTTTCATGTGTGTTATTTTATAGTAATGGTTGATGATTAGTTTAATTGTCCAATGGCTTTTAAGTAACTGATCTTGGCAACAACTGCGTTGTACAATGCTTCGTAATAATTTCCCTGTGCACGCTGCAACTCAGTATCGGCCTGCAGAATTTCAAAACTGCTGCCCACACCTTGTTCATATTTTTTCTTGGTGGTTTTGTATACCCGCTCTGCCAGTTCAAGATTATTTTGTTGCGCATCCATATTTATAATGGCATTCCGCAAGTTGATCTTTGCTGCGTTTTGTTCAAAATCAATGGCTTTTTTTACATTCTCAAGCGTGTTGCTGGTTTGGTCAAGTGTATATTTTGCCTGTTGAATTTTATACTTGCGCTGCATGCCATCAAAAATGGGTATGGTGAGGTTTAATCCAATAAGGTTGGAGTTGAACCAAAACCAGTTTTGACCGGTAAAGGCAGAGAAGTTTTTATTCAACTGTCCCTGTTGCTGAAACTGGTAAAAGAAGGCCAGCGTAGGGGCATAGCCTAATTTGTTACGGCGAACATCCAGCTCCTGTAACTTCTGCACGGTGTTAAGTAAACGAACTTCACTGCGGTTATTATAATTCACCGTTCCGTCACTCAGAATATTTTCTTTTACTGTTTCGTTATTCAACTGATCGGTTAGAACAATCACATCGTTCTGCGCAAGACCCATTGAAAACTTCAACGAAGCATAACCCAGTTCAATAATATTCTTCAACTGTGTTTCGCTCGACTTGGTATTGTTAAGACTTACTGTTGTTTTATCAATATCCAGTTTTTCAATAAAGCCATTCTTGAACAGTTGTTCCTGGTCGCTCAATAATTTTTCAAAGCGTTGCAAGCTTTCCTGCAGGGTCTTTAATTGCTTTTCAGCGATCAATACCTGGTAGTAAGCTTTCTGTACCTGCTCACGTGTTTTATCTTCCTGTACTTTGATGTTTTCTTTTGCATATTCAATCGATGTTTTACGGGCAATTAAACCCACAAATACATCCGGTTGAAACAGCAATTGATTTAAGCTTACGCCGGCAGTAATACTCCACGGTTGTACAAAGCTGAACTCCTGTACAGTAAATTCATTTCTTGGCTGAATGGTGTTTCCGTTACCATCTTTTACACCTTCCTGGTTTAACACCGTATACACATCTGTTTTACCGGCACTGGGGAATAAGATTTTTGGTAACGTAACGTAATGCGCTACCTGGCCGCTTCCGCTGATTTGCGGTAATGCAGATCCAACAATCTCTTTGTTTTGTGCTTCCTGTTTCAGTGAATCGATGCGAAGGTTTTTAATATCAGCTACATTGTTCAACGCCAGGTTTACAGCATCTTTCACGGTTAGCCGGTATTCGGTTTGTGCATTTGTAACAGTGAAACCAAGCAGCATAATTGCAACCAGCAGCCACTTGTTTCGTTGATTTTTTTTCATTGCTTGTCTTTAGTTTGTGATTGTGTGATCCTGTCGATTTCTTTTTAGATAATCAGCAGGATGAATGTTAAGGTTTACTGTTTCTTTTTTTATGATACTCTTCTTTGTATTTGCTGATCAGCTTATAACCCTTTAACGTTGCAAGTCCGTAGAGAAAATGTTCAATTGTTTCTCTCGACACATCGGCCAGGTTAAATTTGCCCGGCGATGTAGCTGCCATTACAAAAGGGATCATCATCGTTTCTACACGGTAGCGGCTCATCATCTCTACATTGATCGTATCACGGTAGAGCTCTTCCTCAATTCCTCTGCGTATGTTGTGCGCTACCACTTCATACAGAAATTCTTCTTTCATCTTCCTGAACTTTTCAAATGCCTTTGGATGAAATTTTTCAGCATCGTACAACACCATCGGGTTCAGGTTGGCGAATTGCTCAAGCACACGTTCCAGTGTCAGAAATATTTCATCCACCGCATTCTTAGCGTCCACCTGGCACATTTCGCATTTGTGCTGTGTAAAGCTTACCTCTTCATCCATCACGGCAGTTACCAATTCGTCTTTTTCTGAAAAGAACTGGTAAATGGTTTTTTTGCTCATGCCCAGCTGTGCGGCAATGTCGTCCATCGACACAGAGCGGATGCCGTACCGTAGAAACAGCTCATGCGCCTTTTTTTGTATTCTTTCTTTCGTCTCCATAATTGCAAATCGGGCGCAAAACTATGGAAACTTTTTTCGTTGCCAAAGTTTCCATCGCTTTTTTTTGCCATTCGTCACAAAAAAATTAATACGGCAGCACGGCAACTGAAAGCTGTATTTTTGATAGGGTAAATGCAACAACATGTTTAAAACCTTTAATTACAAACGATTATTCCAATACTTTCTGCAAGGCTTACTGGTGTTAGCACCCATTGTGGTAACGGGCTATGCGTTGTTTTGGATCGTGACCAGTATAGACGAACTCATTCCCATTTTTACTTTTACCGATGATGATGGAAAAGTGATTGTCCGCAATTTTGGGTTGGGCTTCCTTTTAATTATCGGTGCTATTTGCCTTGTGGGCTACCTGAGTACGTTTTTTATCCAGAGCCGCATTTTCAATTTGTTTGATCATTGGCTGGAAAAAGTGCCGGGCATCAAGTTCATTTATACCACGGTGAAAGATTTTTTTGAAGCATTTGCCGGGGAGAAGAAAAAATTTAACCGGCCGGTGCTCGCCAATATTGATGATAATGATGTGTGGCGTGTAGGTTTTCTTACAAGAGAAGATACAGAAGACTTTGGGTTGAAAGATTATGTGGCGGTGTATGTGCCTATGAGTTATTCCATTGCAGGTAACGTTTATCTCATTCCATCCAACCGTATCAAATCACTGGAAGGACAGTTGACCGGTACCGAAGCCATGAAGTTTGCGATCAGCGGTGGTGTAACAAAAATGGATGAGGAAATTGATGATGAAATTGCAAAAGAAGAAAAAGCAGTGAAGAAATAAGCTGTATGAAGAAAGCTTTATTCGTTCTTGTTTTATTGCTTACAACAGAACAATGTTTCTGCTGGGGATTTTATGGGCATCGCAAGATCAATTACCTGGCGGTGTTTCTGTTGCCGCCCGATATGATCGGTTTTTACAAAACGCATATTGATTTTTTGACCGAGCATTCGGTTGATCCGGATAAACGCCGTTACGCCATTCCGGAGGAAGGTCCACGGCATTATATCGATATTGATCATTATGGCTCTTATCCGTATGCTGAACTGCCGCACAACTATGATAGTGCCGTAGCAAAGTTTAGTGCTGATACAATTACTACATACGGTATTGTTCCCTGGTGGGTGCAAACCATGTTGTGGCGCTTAACATCGGCATTCAAAGAAAAAAACCAAGCCAGAATTTTAAAACTGAGTGCAGAGATCGGTCATTACATTGCCGATGCACATGTGCCCTTGCATGCAAGCCATAATCATAACGGGCAATTCACCAATCAAAACGGCATCCATGGTTTTTGGGAAAGCCGTGTTCCCGAACTGCTGGCCGAACGTGAATTTGATTTCTGGATAGGGAAAGCAGAGCATATTAAAAATCCCGGGCAATTTATTTGGGCAAGAGTGTTGGAAAGTGCAGCTGCTGCTGATACCGTGTTGCGTTTTGAAAAAGAGTTAACGCAAACGACTGCTGCCGATCAGAAATATTCATTCGAAAACAGGAATGGCGTAACCATCAGAACGTACTCCACTTCTTTTACCACTGCTTATCATAACAAGTTAAATGGAATGGTGGAGCGGCGTATGCGGCAAAGTATTTTTGCAGTGGCGAGTTTTTGGTACACAGCCTGGGTGAACGCAGGCCAGCCCGATCTAAAAAAACTCAGTAATAAAGAATTTACGACCGAAGAACTGAAAGAGTTTGAAGAGCTGAATAACAGTTGGCGCAATGGAAAAATTGTTGGCAGGGAGCATGATTAGCATCTGTAACCTGCTTGTCGTTTAAAAACGAAGATTCAACTACAGAAAGAATGACGACATTTTGACGTAACTACACCCGTACCTGCCTTTAGCTTTGCAGCTCATTTTCAAAAAATAGAAAACACATGCAATCATTAAAAAACAAAACGGCACTGGTTACCGGGGCAGGTAAAGGAATTGGGAAGGCAGTTGCATTGGCATTAGCTGCAGAAGGCGTAAACGTAGGCTTAATTGCACGTACCGAAAACGATCTGCAGGCAGTAGCCGAAGCAATAAAAGCATTGGGTGTAAATGTGGCTTACGCTGTAGCCGACATCAGCAACCGTGCACAAGTTGAAGCGGCTGTTGCAAGTATAAGCAAAACATTAGGTGCAGTTGATATTTTAATTAATAACGCAGGCACCGGTACGTTTGGTAAATTTTTAGAACTGGATCCAGAAGTATGGGAGCAGCAGGTAAAAATTAATTTATTTGGTGTGTACTATGCAACACGTGCTGTATTGCCACAAATGATTGAACGACAAAGCGGTGATATTGTAAATATTTCTTCAACTGCAGGGAAGAGCGGTGCAGCAACAACAAGTGCATACAGTGCATCGAAATTTGCAGTGTTTGGGTTAAGCGAAAGTTTAATGCAGGAAGTGCGCAAACACAATATTCGTGTTACTGCTTTGGCACCAAGTACAATTGTTACCGATTTGGCCTACAGCGCCGATTTAATTAAAGGTGATGCCGAGCGTGTAATGCATCCTGAAGATTTTGCTGAATTTATTATTGCACAATTAAAGCTGCATCCACGCATGCTGCTGAAAGAAGCAAGTTTGTTTTCTACCAATCCTTAAGAGCAGCACAAAAACAGCCGGGGAATTGCAATACTGCAACTCTCCGGCTACAATGTGCAAAGCTGTACATTTGAAAGCGCAACAGGTTATTTATGTTTGAACTTCTGATAAAAAGTATACAGGATAAAGTGCCTTCTTCTACCGAAGAAGAACTGCATTTATGTAAAACACATTTTACACCAAAACGGCTTCGGCGTAAACAATTCCTGTTGCAGGAAGGTGATGTATGTAACCGCATGGCCTTTATTGAAAAAGGAGCGTTGTATTCTTACAGCACTGATGCAAAAGGTGCACAACGTGTAATGCAGTTTGCCTTTGAAGGTTTCTGGATCTCGGATCTGTATAGTTTTTTTACACGAGAAGAATCGAAACTGAATATTGAAGCGTTGGAAGACTGTGAACTGCTGCTGCTTGATCATGAACAACACGATTATCTTTTAAGGAACGTACCACAATACGAAACGTATACCCGCATTTTATACCAGAATGCTTATGTTGCCTTGCAGCAACGGCTGGAAGGAACTATTGGGTTAACTGCAGAGGAAAAGTATTCCAAATTTGCAGAGCAGTATTCGGCAATTGTAAACCGTGTACCGCAACATTTAATTGCATCCTATTTAGGAATTACTCCCGAAACACTCAGTCGTATCCGCAAGCAGATGGCTTCCCGTTGATTTTCTCTTGACATATGTCAAGAATCATCTTATCATATGTCAATGACTTTTCTTATCACATGTCATTGGAACTGGGCTGTGGCTCAAAGTAGTTTTGCATGATCAAATTCAAGGATATGCAAACAAAAAGAACCATTGCAATACTAGGTGCTTCCGGTAACATGGGTTCGGCTATTGCAAAGTCGCTTGCAAAGGGAAACGACAGATTATTATTGTTCAGCAAAGAACTGGAGAAAGTAGAAGCATTAAAAGCTTCGATTCAAAAAGAGTATCCCTCTGCAGATATCGACTGTATGAGCTGCCCCATGCACGCAAGCTGGGAAGCAGATATTATTATACTGGCTACGCCGTACGAAGCACAGGCTGAAATTGCAGATTCCATTCGTGAAGTGGCAAATCAGAAGATCGTGATCAGTATTGCAAACCCACTCAACGCAACATACGATGCGCTGGTTACAAAACCAGGCAGCAGTGCAGCAGAAGAATTACAAGCGCTGTTGCCACATGCAAAAGTGGTGAAGGCATTCAACACTTCCTATGCGGCCAATTTTGCACAACCCGTTATTGATGGTAAACAAACCGATGCATTTATTGCAGGTAATAACGAAGCAGCATTGGAAACAACTGCCGGGTTGGTAAAGGCAACCGGTTTCAATCCCATTATCGCCGGTCAACTTTCTGTGAGCCGCACATTGGAAGCGATGTAGCTATTGCTGATACAGCTTACCATGAAATACAATTACAACTGGCTGGCGGGGTGGAAGATCCTGCATCAATAAAAAAGTCAATAAACACTAAACAATAAATCAAGAACAAAATGAAAAAAGCAGCAATTATTCTTTCGGTATTCTTCTTAGCAACGGCATTTACAACTGTTGCTGTTTGGAAAAATGATAAAGCACATTCGCAACTGGCATTCACAGTTACACACCTGGATGTTTCAGATGTATCAGGCACATTCAACGATTTTGATGTGGAAGTAAAATCATCCAAGCCTGATTTCAGCGATGCACAGTTTACACTCTCTGTAAAAACAGCATCCATCGATACACGTGTTGAAATGAGGGACAATCATCTTAAAAGTGCCGACTTTTTTGATGCAGCAAAATATCCTGAGATCAAATTTAAAAGCATCGGCCTGAAGAAAGTTGGGAAGGATACATACAAACTCGCAGGTGATCTTACAATAAAAGACGTTACAAGACCTGTTGTGTTGGATCTTGTTTACAGAGGAATTGTTGAAAATCCAATGAATAAGAAGCCAACTGCCGGTTTTCAGTTATCAGGCATTATCAAGCGTTCCGACTTTGCATTGGGCAACGGATTTCCTGCACCAATGATCAGCGATGAAGTATTGATCAAAGCAGATGGTGAATTTGCACAATAAACAATCTAAACACAAAACATGAAACAATTAGTCAGTATCAATATCAACCCAAAAGGAATTGACCTGGTCATTCTCATTACACGTATTACTGCAGCGGTATTAATGTTATCGCACGGGTTACCGAAGCTGGGGATGTTATTCTCGGGTAACGGATCACAATTCCCGGCTGTACTTGGAATGAGTTCAGAAATATCTTTGTTATTAGCTGTATTTGCAGAAGTAGTTTGTTCTATTTTTATCCTGTTTGGATTTGGCACAAGACTGGCGGTGGTGCCGCTTGTCATCACCATGCTGGTAGCGGTATTGTATATTCACGCTGCTGATCCGTTTGCAAAACAGGAACCCGGTATTCAGTTTCTTATTTTATATGTAATACTTTTTGTTACGGGCAGTGGTAAATATTCAATTGATTACCTGTTGCACCGCAAACAATCGGCACTCGCCTGGACAAACAGGTAATACAATGTATGATGCAACGAAAACATTTTATCACAACCCTTTTAACAGGAGCAGCAGGTATGACAGGCTTGGCAGCGTTCAATCGCTTTACAGATGATCTTAAGGAGCAGGACCAATTGATGCCGGTACTGTTTATTGGACATGGTTCGCCTATGAATGGAATTGAAGACAATGAATTCAGCAGAAGATGGGCGAAGATGGCTGGTGAAATTCCAACACCCAAAGCAGTGTTGGTGGTATCGGCACATTGGTTTACAAAAGGCACACATATCACCGCTATGGATTTTCCGGAAACCATTCATGATTTTGGTGGCTTTCCTCAAAAGTTGTTTGATGTACAGTATCCTGCCCCCGGATCGTCTGAACTGGCGAAAGAAACAAAATCGTTGATTCATTCTGCTGATGTGGGTTTGAGTCATGATTGGGGACTGGATCATGGTGCATGGACTGTTATACGCCATATGTATCCTAAAGCAGATATACCAGTATTGCAGTTGAGTATTGATTATACCAAAGGGCCGCAATACCATTATGATCTTGCAAAAGAATTATACAGTTTGCGGAAGAAAGGTGTGCTCATTATTGGTAGTGGCAACATGGTGCATAACCTGCGTATGGTGGCATGGGATAAATTAGATGCACCTGAGTATGGATATGATTGGGCTTTGAAAATGAATAATACATTCAAAGAGTTAATCGGTAATAAAACACACGATAAGCTCATTAATTATTCCCTGTTAGGAAGAGAAGCGCAATTATCTATTCCTACGCCGGAACATTATTTGCCCCTGTTGTACACACTGGGTTTACAAAACGATAAAGAGGATGTTTCATTCTTTAATGATAAAGCCGTTGGAGGATCGTTAACGATGACATCGGTTAAAATAGGTTGATGATGATAAGGTTTAATGAAAAAGAGTCGCAGTAATGCGACTCTTTTTGTTAGTAGCCTCGACAGGAATCGAACCTGTATCTGGAGCTTCGGAAACTCTTATACTATCCATTGTACTACGAGGCCGGCTAATTTGAAAATGAATCAATTTGAAAATTTGAAAATGGGTGAAGAATTACATTTTCAGATTACTTGATCAATCCACCTGCATTACCTGCAAATATTTTTACGGCAATGGCCAGCAATATTACGCCAAAAAATTTTCGTACAGCAAGTAAACCTGCCGGGCCTAATAATTTTTCAATCCACTTTAATGATTTGAGTACAAAAAATACCAGAATCAAGTTTAAAATGATAGCCAGCAGTATCACGAGATCTGAATAGTTGGCGCCCAGCGACATAATAGTAGTAAGCGTACCACTTCCGGCAATGATGGGGAAGGCGATAGGAACCACTGTTCCGCTCTTAGCATTTTTATCGCTTTTGAAAAATTCGTGACCAAGCACCATTTCCAAACCCAATACAAAGATCACAATGGAGCCGGCAACGGCAAATGAACGACGGTCAACGCCCAGCATTTGCAAAAACGATTCGCCGACAAATAAAAACAGGATCATCAGTGCACCCGAAATAAGCGTTGCTTTCAATTCACGGATGGCGCCCATTTTATCCTTCATGGCAATCAATAGCGGAATGGAACCAATAATATCGATCACCGCAAAGAGCGTAAACGAAACAGTAAGCAGCTGGCTGAGGCTGAAGTCGAAGTTCATGATGATTGTTTGAGCAAAGATAACTTTTCTTTTGAGCTTCTCTACATGACAGGTGAGTCACCCGCATTCTTAAAGGGTGGCTCACCGATAGCTGGGCTTATGTTGTTCCGATGTGCTTTGTACATTATGCAACACTTCATGTACAAACTGATCGCCCTGCACCGAAAGTTTTACAACACAACCGTATTGGAGTTTAAAAACATTGAACGAATCGATGAGTGGTGTATTGGTAAGCTGTGAAAGGATACTCCGGAGAACACCGCCATGGGATACAATGGCTGCATGTTCGTTTTTTTGAGCGATCTGTTGAAAGATGCCGGTGGTACGTGCAAACAGATCGAGATAGCTTTCACCACCGGGGATACGTACGTTTACAAAATCATTCATCCACGGCATCACAACTTCCTGCGGAATATCGTCCCACTTGCGAAGTTCCCATTCACCACAATGAATTTCTTTCAGCTCATCATGAAAAAAAATATTATGCGAAGGAAATAAATGCTGCGCCAGTTTGCTGCAGCGTTGCAGCGGGCTGGCGTATACTGTTTGAATTGTTGCAGGCAGATGTTGTTGGATCAAGGCAGCTTCGTTATGAAAACTTTCTGTAACATCCAGATCGGCTTGTCCGTAACAAGTGCCTTTTTCAACAGCAGGCGTAGTATGGCGAATGAGATAGATTTCCATTGTTGGTTACACTTCGTTTTCAGATTCTACAAAAAATTGTATTCAATTTTCCAGAACACCAGCAAGTTCAGATAAAATAAAATTTCGGTTACCTGCTGTGTGGCTCCTAAACAATCGCCGGTGTAGCCACCGATCCATTTGTGAAAATACCGGCGTAAGAAAAATACAGCAAGCAAGGGAAGTATGAGTACAAATAAAATTTCAATTCGTTGAAACAGCAATAACGGAGCCAGTCCAAATACAATCGCCGGGATAATTTCTTTTGCTGTTATGGATTTTGCCAATGGTTTTGCTTTGGCATCATCGTTTTCCCGAACATATTTACTGGTGGCAACAAGTACTACCGCACAGAGCCGTGAAAAACTATGTGCAGCCAGTAATACGATCCACATTATGCTGAACGGGATAGCACTTAATGCGGTGAATTTCAGTAACAGGATCAGGATCATCCCAATTGTTCCATACGCACCAATCCGGCTGTCTTTCATGATGTCGAGGATCTTTTCTTTGGTCCAGCCTCCGCCGAACGCATCACATACATCTGCAAAACCATCTTCATGAAATGCACCAGTGGTTAAAATGCCGGCGATCATTGATAATAAAATGGCGATGGGAGTGCCAACATAAAAATCAGTACCAATAAATACCAATGCACAAATACCGCCAACGATCCAACCCATGAGTGGAAAGTAGCGGGTGGCTTTGTTGAGATACTCCGGATCATGTGTTACCCATTTGGGGCAGGGGATCCTCGTATAGAACATCAGGGCGGTGAAGAATATCTCAATTTGTTTTTTCAATACTTGTCAATTTTTGTACTGAAGATATTGTTTTCATTTTTCTTACTGTGAAAACGGGTGTTGATGATAAGTTCATCTGCTCCTGCTTCTTCAGCTACTGTTTTTAATTGAGCAATTAACAGCAGGATCTGCTCCATTGTTCCGTTTACAACTGTTTCAAACGGAGTAACAACGTATTCCAATCCTGATTGTTCAATAACAGCAATGGCTTTATCAACAATGCTGTATGTAGGATCAACAATATTGACCGGTACCACCTGTATCCCTGCGTTCATTATTTTTTCCATGTTGTAAATATTCGTTGCAAGATAAATGATTGAATTCCTATTGATATAAAAAAACGCCCGTAAGACGAGAAGGCTGGAAGAAAATTAAAATATTATTCCTTACCACTTACTCCCGCACTTTCAAAACTGGCCATTTCATTTAAAAATGCAACTGCACTTTGTAACAACGGAATCGCCAGCGCTGCACCCGTTCCTTCGCCCAGGCGCATGCCTAATTGCAATACAGGTTTCGCTTGAAAATGTTCCAGCATTTTTCGATGACCGTTTTCATCAGAGCAATGGGCGAACAGGCAATTACTGCTGATGTTGCTGCTGTACTGTTGTGCAACCAGTAATGCAGTAGTGGAAATAAATCCATCCACTGCAATCAGCATGTTCAGTTCTGCTGCTTGTAAATAGGCTCCACACATCATTGCAATTTCAAAACCACCAATTTGGGAAAGCAGTTGATGAGGAGTGATATCGGTACGTTGCAGTTCATGAAAGCCGCTTACTTCTGCTAATGTTTCAAGCTTGCGTTGCAGTTGTTCATCGTTGGCACCGGTTCCTCTGCCCACACATTCACTCAAGGGAAGATTTAGTAAGTGATGCATGATGAGTGATGCAGATGAAGTATTGCCAATGCCCATCTCTCCAAAACCGATAGTATTGCAACCATCCTCATATAATTTCTGCACAATATCTTTTCCTTTTTCAATGGCAGCATTTACTTCATCAACGCTCATGGCATTGAACGCACTATAATCAGCGGTGCCATGCTTGATCTTTGCATGCACAATTGGAAGTGAAGGATCAAAATCAAAATTCACACCCGCATCCACAACTGTTAAACCAATGTTGTGCTGTTTGGTAAATACATTAATAGCAGCGCCGCCATTAACAAAATTCAAAACCATTTGTGCCGTTACAGCTTGCGGATAAGGATTTACTTTTCCTGTTGCAGCAATGCCATGATCGCCTGCAAACACAACAATATGTGGTTTGCTGATGGTGGGCGATAAGCTGTTTTGTACTGTGCCGATCTTTACGGCAAGCTCTTCCAGCATACCCAATGCACCAACAGGTTTTGTTTTGTTGTTGATCTTATGCAGCAGTTGTTCTTCGATTGTCATGCGTTTTCTGTTTGTAAAAGAAGATCACAAAACCAGAAACCTTTTGTACCAACATCTTTGATGGGTGTTGGATGATCGCTGGTTTTTATTTCCAAAGCTTTGTAGGTTTTTTCGCCGGTAACAACAGGAATTGGTTGTTTAAAGACGGGGCCGTTGAAACAAAAAGAATGAAACTCACCATTTTCTCCACATGGATCAACAGTTGATGGCAGTTCGTTGATGAATTGCTGATCGATGGTTCGGCCAACCCAGCTTTCGTCTAAGTAGCCATCGTTGATGCAGCAAAGAACGGATTGAAATCCTTTTGCAACAAAATCTTTTACCATCCATTGCGTATCGGTTTTCCAGATGGGGAACACGCAATGCATGTCAAGCTCTTTCATGTTGCTTTCACGGTAAGCACGCAGGTCTTCTAAAAACAGATCGCCATACAATACATGATTGATGCCTTCTGCTTTTGCCTGCAGCAAAATGTTCTTCATCTGCTGCTCATATTCAGTATTGCTTGCTTCATACACATAGGCTTTTAATAACGGCAGACCAATAGCTGCTGCCTGTGCTTCAATCAGTTCTTCACGCACACCATGCATCGATAAGCGTTTGTAATTGCCATTGAACGTACTGAGCAAATATTTTACATCGTACACGCCTTCCTGCAACACTTTGTGCAAAGCATAGCTGCTGTCTTTTCCTCCGCTCCAACAAAATATAGATGGGATCATATGATGAGTGATGAGTAATTAATGATGAGTTGTGAACGATGAATGATGAGCAGGTTGTCCGCACTGATCACTCATTATTCATTTAATTTTCACTTCAATTCCGCTTACCATCAATACCACTTCATCGGCTTTTGATGCGATGTATTGATTGGCCCAGCCTTGCAGGTCGGTAAACTTTCTTCCAATTTCTGTATCGGCATGAACGCCCATACCGATCTCATTACTGATGATGAGAAAAGTACCGGGCTTGCTACACAATGCATCAATTTCTTTCTTCAACAATTCAAGCGATGCATGAATATCGTTCTTTGTATCAACAAAAAAATTGGTGAGCCACAAGGTTACACAATCGATCATAGCAATACGGTTATCGATTGGTAATGCACTTACGTTGCGTTGCTCTTCAAAATTGGTCCAGCGTTCATCACGGTCGTTCTGATGACGCTTTACTCTTTTTTCAAAATCTTCATCCCACACTTTGGCGGTAGCCACATACACAGGATTATTGCTGAGCGCTAATGCCCGTTCCTGTGCGTATCTGCTTTTGCCACTGCGTGCACCACCAGTTATAAAAATGATCATGCTGTTTGCTTTTTAAATCCATACGGGCAATGCCTGCATCCGTTTTTACAGCAATAGCCTCTGCGTAAATGATGCCAGGCTGTAAAAACATAGTATGTGTTCTCTATGTAGTAATCAATTCCTTCAACAAGCTGGTTGTTGCGTGGAAGATCTTTTGCTTTATTATCGTTCAATGCTTTTTCAACCGTCATGCCGGCAACATAATTGTTGATCTTTTCAACGGTTGCTTCGTGCAGGCATTGGGGGCACATGCAATTAATAACAGGATCGGGTGTAAACAGCGGCGGATAAGTATTGCACCAGCATCTTCCCTCCACACCGTCGGAATCGCAACTGAACTCAGCTGCACACTTGCTGCATGTTTTAACTTTCGCCATTGTTACCTGTTACTGTATAAATGTTTTTGTTCTGTAAATAGTGCGTAACGGCTTTTTAACTGCAATAAACAGTTACGGCATAAACATTCGTTGTAATTACTTGCAATAAATGCTTCTTCTTCTGCCGTTAATTCAACGCCGTAACACTGGCAGCTGGTAATATCACCAACTCTGCATTCGAACGGCGTGTTACAACGCGGACAGTTTTTTTGTTCATGCTTGCACATATTGATCGCTGTTTGAAAAGTGAAATACTTTTTGTTGCAAATGTCCGGGCACACGAAACAAGGATGGATGAAACAATGCTGCCAGCATTTCAATTCCATCAACTAAGGTAGATGCAGAAGGTTGTGTAAACAGATCGTAATCGCAGATGTACACTGCATTTGTTTTCACAGCTTCCAGTTGTTGCCATTCTTTTTTTGAAGTGAGCAGGTGTAATTCTTCTTTTGTACGTTCAACAGTAAAACCGCAGGGCGCTATTACCAATACTTCGGGATTGTATTTAACGATCTTTTCCCACGATGTAACAATACTGTCGCCACCCGGATTACTAAGCATATCTATACCACCTGCCTGTGCAATTTGAAAAGGAATCCAATGGCCGCAATTGTAAACAGGTTGTATCCATTCCATCAACAATACTCTTTTTAAAGGCATGTGATGGCGACGGAGTTTATCAAGAATATGGAGTGTTCGTTTTTGTAAAGCAGAGAGATAATGATAAGCTGCCGTTTCGTGGCCAAGTGCTGTTGCAATGGTTACAGCAGTGTAATACACATCATCAAGTGTTTGCGGCGTAAGCGTAACCAGCTTTGGTTGTTTCTCAAGGTTGGCAACAGCTGCGGCTGTGCAGGCAGTATCGATCTGGCATACCTCGCAAACATCCTGTGTAAAAATTACATCGGGTTGTATGTTTTGCAGTATGTCTTCATCAACATAATACAAGCTTCTGCCTTCTGCTTTGCTGGCTGAAAATATTTTATCGATCTCTTCGCTGCTGTAATTTTTTCCTTCCATTACACAACGCACTACTTTTTGTTTTTCTGCTAAAGCAAGTGGTGGGCATTCGAACGTTACACCATGCAGCAAGTGCTGCAGACCCATATCGTAGATCATTTGTGTAGCGGCAGGTAAAAAGGAGCAGGCTTTCATGATGAGTGATGAATGAGCTGTGATGCGTATAAATACAATTAAGCTGTTTGTAATGAAGGACTTTTTGCTTTCATCCATTCAAATACACCAAACATAATACCACTATAAACCAAAGTGCCGATCAAAAAGTTCTTCATATAAGGGGCACCTTGTGCATAGCATTTGATAAGACTTGTAAAGCTGTGATCCATTGTTTGACCGGTAGTAATATCGGTACAGCCAAAAAGGAAAACACCAAAATCAACAACCAGCCAGTAAACTAATGTTCCGGCAATACCTGTAAGTACAACATTTTGTACGTTTACTTTTTTCAGGAACAATCTTGCCAGTACAACAATCAACAAAAAACCTCCGTACACCCAATACCAGCTGCCATACATAATACCATATTCGCCATTATAAACAAACACGTTAATAATAAGATCGCTTAAAAGCAAGGTAAGCAAAGGAAAACCAAAAGCCTTCCAGTGTTTTGTAAAATAAGCACCACCAAACAAACCCATTGCACCAATAGCTGTGAAGTTGCTCAAGGGGTTCAACTGTGCTGCATTCGGAATGCGCAACGCTGCAACTGCAATTATAATGATGGCCAGAATTGCAAAACGGGGATTGATTTTTTGTGTTGACATATGTTGTGAATTGTGAATGGTGAATGGTCAATCATAAGTGATGAAATGCTATGCGTTTATTCACCATTCACAATTGACCATTCACTATTGCTGATTAAAGATTAAAACGAATACCTCCCATAAAGTTTGCACCAGGTGTGCTGTAACCCAATACTTCTACATAGTTTGTATTTAACAGGTTTTTGCCATCTGCAAATACAACCAGTTTATTTTTTAAGAAGCTGTATTCTGCGTGTACACCCCACAGTAAATAACTGTCGAGGTTTACCTGTGTTGCAGGCCATGTGTTAAAATCCATATCGGTACGCTTACCATAATTGTAAACATTTGTGCTTACAAAAAATGCAGGTGTAACCTGGTAGCTGATGGTTGCACCAAATGAATGTTTGGGGCGACGCAGCAGGTTAAAGTAGCTGGTGTCTTTTCCACCCGGGCCTTTGGTAGTAACCTCACCATCGAGGAAACTGTAGTAAGCTGTAAGCTTCAGTTGTTTGTTGAACTGAATGGTTGGTTCCAATTCAAAACCATAATCATCCTGCTTATCGTAATTCTCATACTTCGATGTATAAATGATCACATCTTTGTTATGGCGGTTGAAGTACACAGCACGAACAGTTACTTTATCGTTGAGTAAAGATGTTTGTACGCCTGCTTCAAATGTTCGTGAATGTTCGGGCTTCAGGTTAGGATTAGCGCCCCATGCACCATACAATGCACTGATGCCCGGTGCACGAAAAGCTGTAGCATAGTTTGCAAACAGCTTTGTGTTTTCGTTAAACACATACGAAGGGTTGATGCTGTAAGTAAAGTTATTGCCGTACTTTGAATGTTTGTTGTAACGGGCACCTGCTTCAAGGTAAAAGCCCCCGAAGTTTTGCAAAAATAAACTGGCATAGGGGCTGTTAATGTGTATGTTCGAATCAAGGTTTTTCTGATAACGGTTATCAATACCTGCCAGCAATTTTACTTTTGCTGCAATTTGATAATACGCAAACAGGTCAACAATCTTATTGGTGCCTTTATAGGGTGTAGCTCCCCACATAGCACTGTTGAATGTACGATCCATTTCATCGTAGCTGAAATAGGCACGGCCACCTGCTTTTTCTGTTTTTACTTCAACAGCAGAACCGGCACTAAATAATGAAGAAGTGTAATTGTTTGCTGCATCGGTAAACGAACCATCATCGTAAGCTCCCTGAAAATAGCTGTAACGTGTAAACGGCTGTACACGGATATGTTTCGTTACAGGTGCATCCACACTAAAGTTGAGCGCATTGTTGAGAAAGCCATCTTTATCGAAATTGCCGGTACCTGCTTTGTCAACAGCTTCGGAAATACCTTTCGATTCGTTATGCGAGAAAGAGAAGTTATAGTTTGCTTTTTCTGCTGTACCACGTACGCCGGCAGTAAATTTATACGTATCAAATGAACCTGCAGCTGCGGTGCCATAAAACTGCGCAGGTTTTGATGCACCACGTTTGGAAATGATATTGATAACGCCGGCTACAGCATCGGAACCATAGTTGGTAGATTGTGCCCCTTTTACAATTTCGATCCGTTCGATCTGGTCAAGTGGTAATAAACGCAGGTCAAATGCACCTGAGAAGGATGGATCGTTAACAGGTATACCATCAATTAATATAACAGTATAACCATTACCTGCACCACGCATAAAAATACTTTTGTCTTTACCGGGGTTACTGGTAGCGCCATTTACAACAATGCCTGCCTGCTCGGTTAACAATTGTGCAAGATCTTTACCTGCACTTTGCTCAATGGTTTTTCGGTTGATGACGGTTGTTACCTTGCCTGTTTCCTGGATACGCTGGTTTACTTTGTTGGCGGTAACTACTACTTCGCTTAACGATTTTGATGTGCTGTCCTGCGCACTTAGTTGACTGCTGATGAATAATCCGGCAGCCACTACAAAAAAAATCTTTTTCATCTTTTTTTGAAAAAAGGGTTTGTTGTGACTGCTTTCAGAAAAAGAAATAGAAAATATAAAAGCTGCTGAGCTGTTACATCTCCTGCCTTTCACCCGAAAGCAAATGATTGTTGAATTGCACCGGCAGGTCTTCTGGCTCAACGAGCAACTCAATTCGCCTTCCCGAATTTTATTCAGTGGCAAAGTAGATTGAGATGTTGCCTTACTCCCCTTTAGGGGTTTGGGGCATCGCTTTACAGCTACGGGGATAGCGCCGGATTTTCACCGGACTTCCCTTTTAATCCCGGTTATGAACACCAGGAACCGTTACGGCAGCAAAAGTAGGGGAGCAGTTGTGCAGTTGCAAATTTGTTTTGGTTGAATTGTTCACATCCTGTCTGAATAAATAAAGAAGCATCTCTTTGCAAGCATTTAACAATTAACGTATACGCAGCTGCTGCATGTATCGTTAATACTGCAACCTCCTGACCTCTCTATTCGCACAATTCCAAACAAAGCTTATCAGAAACATTGATCGTTACCACTTAACCCAATGTTTATGATCCATTTTATCAGCAAGTCTGTTATTGTTCTTTTCTGTTTATGTACACAAGCGAACGCACAAGTAAAACAACCGAAGTATGAAGCAGGTGTTGCTGTGGGTGCTTTTGTTTATCAGGGCGATTTGACACCTTACCGGTTTGGTTCCTGGAAAACGATACGGCCGGGGTTGGTGGTACATGGTTCCCGGCTTTTAAATTCCACTATGGCGGTTCGTTTGCAATTATCCATTGCTTCTCTTCGTGGCGATGATGCAAAGTATAACAGCCCTGCTTACCGACAGCAACGCAATTTCAATTTTCGTACATCGTTGATCGAAGTATCGCCACAATTTGTATGGAGCCCTCTTGGATGGGCCGATGCAGGCAAACAATTATCGCCTTATATTTTTGGCGGGGCTGCATTAAGTTTCGTTCGTATCCGTAGAGATGCAAGTGCTTTCAACGCTGCTTATTTTGAAGCAGAACCTGAATTGTTTACACGTTTGGCAACCGATCTTTCCACTCGTACACCAAGGGTTATGCCAGCCGTTCCTGTTGGTGCAGGAATCCGTTATTCCATTTCACCAACGATCGTTTTGAATGCAGAAGCATCGTATCGTTTTTTGTTTACCGATTACCTCGATGGCTTCAGCCGTGCAGCCAATCCAGAACGCAACGATCGTTACTACAATATTGCAGTGGGATTGATCTATCGTTTCGGAAGAAAGAACAGTTGGGATTGTCCGCCGGTGCGGTAGTGATGAACAGCAGGAGATTTTTTCAACAGCTTGTTGCTGATAAGATTTATTTTGTGTTCAATTGAACGGACGTCTGCTTATGCATTTTAACTATAAACGAATAGCCACTGAAACATTTTTTTCGATCATGATGTTGATTCTGTTGATCGGCATTGGAAGAAAATTGTTCGGCATCAGCATTACTAACGATGAGGCTTATTCCTTTTATTTGGTAAAAACGAATTACATCAATGCATTGGTGGGAACGGCAAATACCCACTGGATCAATTCTGTTTTCATCAAATTGGAGACATTGCTGCTGGGTAATGAAGTATGGATGTGGCGGTTGCATATGCTTTTTTTCTTTGTGCTTTATTTACTCGCTGCCAGGGCTATTGCAGTAAAATACTTTACTGGTGTATGGACATGGATCGTTTTTCTGTTGCTTGTAAGTAATCCTTATCTCAACGATTTTTTTTCCATTGCAAGGGGCTATGGTCTTGCTGTGGCGTTTCTTAGCTGGACGCTTTATTTTATGGCGGACTGCTTTCAGCAATTCAAGTCACGTACATTTCTGTATGCATGTATATGCGCAGCGTTGGCTGTGATCAGTAACTACACATTGCTGTATTTCTTTTTACCGGCGGCACTGATTGTAGTCTTTCTTATCTGGAAAAAACAGCTGCACGGTTTTGTGATGCGTGAAAACAAACTGGCGCTCTTTGTTACAACAGCTACATTTTTATTTGCTGTTGCGAATCTTCTGTTCATTAAATTCTATACCGGCGACCTTGAAACGGGCGGCAGTACATCACTGCTGCACGATACCATTGGTTCGCTCATTAAAAATTTTTCGTATGGGTATATTTCAGTAACGCCGGCCGCAGTAAGTTGGGTGTTGTTTCTGTTGATTGTTTTTCTGTTATCCTTTGCCGGCTCCAACTATCGTACTGGAAATAAAATGACGCTTTTTCATTTTGCAACATTTACCTTGGCAGGAGCACTCATGATCGGGTTGGTTTTTCACCTGCTTTTTCAAACACCTTATAATGAGGGGCGAACGGCTGTTTATTTATACCCTTTACTCATTCTTTCCATTACAGGCGGAGGAGTTATGATCAACAATGAATTGGGATTGCTGAAAAAGCTGGTTGCCGGGTTATTGTTAGGCTGCAGTTTGTTCACAACAGTGTTTGCTGTTAAGTCAGCGTACACAAACTATTGCTTTGAAACAAGAGACCAGGTGGGTATTGATAAAGTAATGCAGCAATTGGGAAAACGTTATACAAATTCCACCACCATTGCGTTGCCCACCTGGCATTTTGGTGTGCACGCCAATTATTACCAGTTGTTGTACCCTGAAGCGTATGCATTCCGAACGCTTAAATATGAATATCCGCAAACACGTACACACACTGATTCTGTTATTTCCATTATGAAGCAATGTGATGAAGTGCTGCTGTATCCTGCAAGTGATACTACTGTTTTGCAAAAAGCAGGGTTTCAATTTTCGAAACTCACTCTCATGGAAAACAGCAATGTGGTTTTGCTGAAACCGGAGTAATCCTGCTGTTTGCATTCTCAAAAGTACAGGAACTGCCAGTTGTTGAAGACGTATATATTTTGCAAAACCTGACGAACATCAGTGCTTTGAATTTATTTCAACAAACAGACAACAATACATTTGTGCCGAAAAAAACGGCAACGATGTTACTACTCACCAAAATTTTCGATTTTGAAACGGCGCATGCAATTGATGGTTACAATGGTATGTGCAAAAACATTCACGGGCATTCCTATCAATTGCATGTAACAGTTGGTTCAACTGTAAATGAACTGGCGTATTTACCCGCACCCGGTTTCCTGCTGGATTTTAAAGACCTGAAAAGTATTGTGCAAACAGCGGTGGTTGATCTTTTTGATCATAAGCTGGTGCTGTCGCATAATTATATTGCACGACATCCTGAAGTAATGGAACAGGAAAACCTTGTTGCCTGGGAAGCCGAACCAACTGCTGAAAATTTATTACTCTTTATTAAACGGGCTATTCAGGATGAGTTACCGGGTGATGTAAAACTTACAGAACTCCGTTTATACGAAACCAAAAATTCGTACGCTACCTGGAAAGAAGAAGTGGAGGTATACCAGGGAGATATTTGGTAAGCATGTCAGGACGTTGAAAACATTAGTTATTTTTAATTCGAAATAATTATTGGCCAGCATAAGGGAAACGCTTGCGCTAAAGAGATTCTTTACTATAATTAAACTTTGCTAATTGTTATATTAGAATCTTCGAAATTGTGATCGGAAATAAAATTTCATGCGAGTATTATGTTTTTGATTCAGAGAATCCCTCTTATCATAATACTCTAAACTTTCCATATCAACATATCCAAATACAAACGGCTTATTAATTGTATCAGGGATTCCAGATAACTGTACTTTATATCGCATTGGAGGTATGGCTAATGCAATTGAAAACGGATCGTTTTGATCGAGACGAAACAAAGCCCGATCTGAATGAGGAGCCCGAAAACAAGAGATATTAACCTTGCCATCTACAAAACGAAGTAATAAAGCAGAAGTCTCAAAAAAATCTAAATGTGCAACGAGGCTAATTGTGTCTTGATGACTAGAGTACCACGACATCATGTTAAATTCGGATTCAACAATACTATCGACGATTATGCCATTTTCTAGATAAAAAGCTTCTACATGTGTTTTAAATGATGATGAGGTTCTGTTCGAATCAAGCTGAATCTTACTTTTAATACTATCAATTGTTGAACTATCCTTAACTAAAAACTCAGCCTGATCTATGTAGATTTCTTCTGGATATCTTTTTTTAAGTATGCATCCGGTTGTCGACAGTATCAATATGGCATGAATGAGTAAAGTGAATTTCATTCACGTAAGTTACAATTTTTATAACAGCTATAAGTTTAGCAGATCCTTCGTGCCTCAGGATGACAAGTGTGTTTGGCTTTGTACAGATGATGGACGAAAGCACTATGCTTAGCAGAGTTGTCTTTCCGACGAAGGAGGAATCTCTAGGGCTAGCTTTTTGGGATTAAAGCAAGAAATTTTAAATGATCTTCTGCTTTAATTGAAAATACATCTTCAAGGTGTTTTCTGACGTCTTTCATAATAAGACTTGTTATAATAATTTCTTGTTCGCTAGATAGTAAAATTTTTCAAAATTCATAGTCACCGAAAGTGTACCACTGATTCTTGCCATACGAGCCGTAATAATGTAACCTTACTATTTATGCAAAATCAGCTTCGATTATATTATCCCTTTGTTGATATATCAGTTTTCTTTCAAGTTTATTTAAGAGTAAGCTCGATGTTTTATTTTCTCTTAAGTATTGAAAATGTAGTATCAGTACCGGCAGGGAATTAACTACAAAGAAGAATCCAAAATATCCGATCGTTATAAATGCTGGAGCCGACAAACCTATTACAAACACATATACAGCTAGCGTTAGAACATTAATCAGGATACAAGGCCATAGTAAAGTAAGTTGCCTTGCAAATGTGATTTTTTGTTTTTCAATTGCCATATTTCTGGATATAACTATTTCTTCTTCCCCCAAAACATCGCCACACCAACTGCATAATTTCTACCCGGTGCTACATTGTAAAAACGATTGACAGCAGCATTAATATCGTTGCCCAAACTGTACACTTCATTCAACAGGTTGTCGCCGCTTACAAACAAATCGAAACGGAAACCTTTCGCATAGATCTGTTTAAAACCAATACGTGCCGCCAACAAGTGAAAATCATTTCCGTAAAGTGTATTGGCATCATTCAATGGCGTTTTGCTGTTGTACGTGTAGGTAAGGTTGGCATAAATGCCGGGATTCAGTACAACGTCAACACCTGCAGTAAACATATTGTCGGGTACGCTGGGTAATTTTTTGCCGCTAAAATCATTCGTCAGCTGTTTAAAATCCTGGTAGGTAAAATCATTCAACGTATAACTTGCCCATGCTGTAAGGTTCGATACAAATTGCTTTGCATCATCCACAACAATATAACGGGCAGTTGCTTCAACACCCCGCAGTTTGGTACGACCAGCATTCACAAAAAAATCGGCACCACCTGTATCTCTGCGTTGTACAATAGTATTGTTCAGTTGAAAATAAAACGCATTCACATCTACAAACAGTTTTTGTTTGTAACTGTACCGAACACCTGCTTCATAATTCCATCCTTCTTCAGCATTTAAGTCGGTTGAAATAACACCTGTGCTTGGTAATACTTCTGCCGATGTGGGAGCAGAGAAACCTTTCGCCACCGATGCATACAATGACAAGCTGTTGCGGAATTTTTTCAGCAAAGAAATACGTGGAGCAATTTCGTTGGCATACGTTCTGCGTTGCGGACTTAACGGAAATTTATTCAACCTTGTAATTTCAATCCTATTCTGGTTGCTGCTGACACCGGCTGTAACGATCCAATCGTTTGGTAATTTCCAATCGGCTTGCGCAAACACACTCCACAAAAACGGATTCACTTCATCTTCTGTTTGCAGACTGTCGCTCGTGCCATTGCTATTTCTGTACACACGAATGTTGTACCAGCCACGTTGCAACTCTGCACCGGCAACTAATTTCAATTCACCCAAACCAACAGTTGGTGTATAAGCAAAGGTTGTTCGTCCGCCGGTATGTGGTTCGCTGCGGCGTTCGTAGTTGCGAACGGTTGGATTGGCAAATTGTGAAAACGCACCATACACAGATGTAGTATTTTTAAAATTGGAGGTAATGTTGTAATCGTAACTCACGCCAGCTAAAAAACTTTTCTGGTTTACACTTGCATTGGCCTGCGCACTGGAGGGTGTTGCACCGATTCTTGGCCTTGCCTGTTTGGGATTTGCAGCAAACTCAGCAGCGGTTAAACCGCCGGGTGTTTGGTACGAAAGATCGGCATACATCAAATACGTACGGATGCTTTGCTTTTCATCAATCGTAAAACGACTGTCCCATGTAAACACACTACGGTCGAGTCTTGTCCAGTCACGGTAACCATCGCTGTGCAGTTTGGTAAAGCCAATGGTTTGCTGTGTTTTTCCTTCGCCAATACGTGCATAGACATTCATGTTCTGCAAACCAAAACTGCCGAAGCTGTAATCAACACCCACACCAGCCGGTTGATTGTTGTTGTTTGTTTTGACCAATACTGCACCACCACTTCCTCCTCCATACAAACTGCCCGAGGGTCCTTTCAGTACTTCAACAGAATTAATATTATAAAAGCCAAGCAGATTTAAATACGTTGAACCGCCGGGTTCTGTAAATGGAATATCGTTGACATATACTTTTACATTACGCACACCAAACGGCGAACGCAACGAACTTCCACGAATATTTAAACGATAACTGCCGGGACTGCGTTCTTCCATGCGTACACCGGGTGCGGTGTTCACGGCCGACACGATGGAGGCAGGCGCAAAACGATTGAGTTGTTTATTGCCGATATAACTGATGGCAGCGGGAACATCCATCAACTTACGGTTCTGTTCAAACGCTGTAATTACAACTTCACCTAATTCTTTAGAACTTGAATCAGTTTGAGTTTGGGCAAAAGAAGAAACTGCAAACGTTGTTGCAGCAAGCAGGGTTAGTAATTGGTTCTTCATAACGTAAAAATAAGGAACAAGAAGCAAGCGACAAGCAACAAGAACGAAAACAAAAAGCAAGAAGCCGACAACTAATCATCAATCAGACATCCTAAATCAGCAATGGTTTCCTATCTTCAACGCCTAAGAAAAAGCATGAAGACAACGAACAACAAACTCAACCTGTTTTCCTTTACCATGATCGTGGTGGGGTTGGTAATAGGCATGGGTATTTTCCGTACTGCAGCCACAAGTGCCAAAGATGCCATTGATCCATCGGTGTATTTCAGTGCATGGCTGGTAGGAGGTTTGGTGGCGTTGTGTGGTGCATTAACGTATGCAGAGATCGGCAGCCGCTTTCCGGTAACAGGTGGTTATTATAAAGTGTTTGCACAAGCCTATCATCCAAGTATTGCCTTTGCCATTAACTGTTTGATATTGGTGAGCAATGCGGCCAGCCTGAGTGGTGTGGCGTTGATCGGCAGTGGCTATTTATTAAAATTATTTCCCGGCGATTGGAACGATACACACAAAGCATTGCTGAGCTGTGCTGCTATTGCTTCATTTTATTTTATTAATCTGCGTGGATTGAAGTTGAGTTCCATGGCGCAGAATATTTTAATGATCATCAAGATCGGAATGGTAGTGGTGCTTATTGCTGCCTTGTTCTTCCCTGATAAATATGCGGTGCAGGAAACAACCACTGTAGCCACAACATTCAGCACCATAGATTGGATCAAAAGCTTGGGTGTGAGTTTGATCGCTGTCTCCTTTACCTATGGCGGCTACCAGCAAACGATCAACTTTGGTAATGAGGTACAAAATCCAACCAAAAATATTCCCCGTGGTATTTTCATGGGAATTGCTATCATCATTGGTTTGTATTTACTCGTGAACCTGAGTTATTACAACCTGGTTGGTTTTAACCAAATGAAAGACGAACGGGAAATTGCCTATGTAGTGATCGATAAAATATTTGGCTCAACAGGTGCAACTGTTTTCTCTGCCTTTTTATTTTTAGGTGTACTGGCGTACGTAAACGGATTGCTCATGAGCAATCCACGTGTAATGTATGCCATGGGCGATGATGGCAGTTTGCCAAAGATCTTTGCGAAACAAAATGAAAAGACAAATGTGTTGACGTTTTCACTCACTGTGTTTGCCGCCATTTGTATGGTGATTCTCTTTTTTGCACAGGAGTTTGAAAAGATATTATCGTTTACCATTTTCCTCGATTGCTTTGGGATGATCTTAAGTAGTGCAACCATTTTCTGGTTCCGGAAAAGAACAAAGCATTTAGATGGTACAGGTATTTATAAAATGAAACTGTTTCCATTATTGCCGCTGATCTTTATGGCTGCTTACCTCTTTGTAGGAACAAGTATTGCCATTGATGATCCGTCTGCTGCACTTACCGGGCTTGCTGTGTTGGCTGGGTTCGTGATCATTTATTTTATCATTCACCGTAAAAAATAACCTTATGCTGCAAAAACTCCGCACTGTTATTTATCATGTAAATGATCTGGCTGCTGCCAAAGCGTGGTACACATCCCTCACCGGGAAAGAACCTTATTTTGACGAAGTGTTTTATGTTGGGTTTGACATCAACGGGTTTGAATTAGGACTTGATCCGGATATGCAGCAGGTGCAAAGTGGCAACCACAGTGTAGCTTACTGGGCAGTAGAAGATATTCGTGCAGCAGTGGAAAAAGCAACAGCAATTGGAGCTACGGTAGTTGATGCGGTACACAATGTAGGCGGCACCATTGAAGTGGCAATTGTGGCCGATCCGTTCGGTAATCATATTGGTTTTATTACAGGGGCTTAGTGCTTTGCTTTTGAATGATCAGTTTTACTGTTAACGTTGTTTCCTTGTTTTACTATATCGACTTTTCATAAATGAAGGCTTGCGTCGGCTGTGTATAACGCCACAAATCAGAATATTCGATTCTTTTATTTCAAAGAAAATGATGTAAGGAAATTTCTTCAGAAAGGCTTTTCGTGTTTCGCCGGTAGCTTTGTTATGTGCAGTTGGATTTCTAAGGATGGAAGTGAAAGCCGCTTCAATTTCCTGAGCAAACCGGTTGCCGAGGCCCGCTAGCTGCAATCATACCATCTGGCAATTTCAAGAATATCGTCTGTTGCAAGGCTGTGAATGGTTAAAGTGTATTCCAACGATTCGCAAGTTTTTCTTTCAACTCATCGAATGTAAAAGTAGTAGTGGGGGATGCATTAATTTCCTGCATCCTGTGTTGAATGAACTCGATCTGATCTTTATTTAATGGACGGTCTTCAACAAAATCATCTTCCATATGATTTTGAATCGCTTCCATTATTTCGAGTTGTTTTGCTTTTGGCAGTTTTAATATTTCTTCAATGTTGAGCATATCCTACATTTGAGTACTGTAATTTACAAATTTATTCTCTCTTATAAATGGACTTATCATATATTCTCAACGAACTGGGCGAAGACCGTGAGCATTATTTCAATGCCATTGCGCCGCCCATTATTCAAACAAGTAATTTTCGTTTTAATAAAGTAGATGAACTGCGGGCTGCATTTGCTGATGAGATGAGTACTTATCTCTACAGCCGTGGTCTTAATCCAACAGTAGATATTCTGCGGAAGAAATTAGCAGCATTGGATGGAGCCGAAGATTGTTTGGTGTTCAACAACGGTGCTGCGGCCATCTTTGCCGGAGTATTGGCCAATGTAAAAGCAGGCGATCATATTGTAAGTGTGAGCAAGCCCTACAGCTGGGTGCAACGCATGTTCGATGTAATACTTCCACGCTTTGGCGTTACAACCACTTATGTGGATGGAAGGGATGCGAACAATTATTTCAACGCCACAAAACCCAATACAACATTCTATTATCTGGAAAGTCCGAACAGTTGGGATTTTGCTTTACAGGATATTGCAGTTATTGCAGCTTATGCCAAACAGCACAACATTGTTACATTAATTGATAACAGTTACTGTACACCGTTGTACCAAAAGCCCATTGAGTTAGGCATTGATCTGGCGATGCAAACCGCTACCAAATATATCGGCGGACATAGCGATACGCTGGGCGGTGTACTCAGCGGGAGCAAAGCCATGATTAAAAAAATATTCGACAGCGAATATCTTAACATTGGCAGCGGCATACAACCGTTCAATGCCTGGCTGCTCATCCGTGGGTTGCGTACGTTGCCCACCCGGCTCGAACGCATCAACCAAACCACAAAGCAGGTAGTTGATTTTATTAAACAGCATCCGGCGGTAAGCGGCATTATTTACCCGTTCGATGAAAGCTTTGATCAATACCAATTGGCCAGGCAGCAAATGAAAGAAGCACCGGGCTTGTTTACCTTTTATATAAAAGCCGGTTCCCGGCAGCAGATTGTAACCTTTTGCGAAAGTTTGCTACATATACAAATGGCAGTAAGCTGGGGCGGGCACGAAAGTTTGCTGTTGCCAAAATGTGCAGGTCTGCAGGATGAGGACTTTGATACAGCGAATCCGGAGCATCGGATGATCCGCTTATATGTTGGTTTGGAAGAAGCGGGTTACCTGATCAACGATTTGAAACAGGCGTTTATAAAAGCCGGATTGGGCGAATGAATTGAAAAGAAACTGGAAAACTAAAAACATCCTGTTTCCGCTGGTCAAAAATCAATAAATTCGTGCCCCAAACGTCACTATATTGTCATTTTAAACTATATATGAAGAAGATTACACCGGTTTTACTCTTATCATCTATTCTCGTTTTTATCGGCACCTCCCTGAAGGCCCAGGAAAAATGGGATCTCGTTCGCTGTGTAGAGTACGCCATTGCCAATAATATTTCCGTGCGCCAGGCCGACGTGCAGGCCCGTCTTGCTGATCTTGGCTACAAGCAAAGTAAACTTGCACAGTATCCCAACGCAAATTTTACAACATCTACTGGTACAAACTTTGGTCGTGCGGTAAACCCTACTACCAACTTGTTTGAAAACACAACCCTGTTGTTCCAGCAGTATGGATTGAATGTAAATGCTTTGCTGTTTAACTGGAACAGTGTGAAGAATGGCATCCTCAGTTCAAAATACAATCTGGCGGCAGCCAATGCTTCGGTTGAAAGCACAAAGAATGATATTGCGTTGTCGGTAGCCACTACCTACTTGCAGGCGTTGCTGGCGAAAGAGCAGGCAAAAATTGCAGAGGTACAGATGCAATTGACAAGAGCAAGGTTAACCGATACCAGAAAACGTGTAGACGCAGGCTCTCTTCCTGAATTGAATGCACTTGAACTGGAGTCACAATATGCAGCAGATAGTGCAAATTTTATTAATGCGGCAACAACAGCTCAACAAACCTTACTTACACTAAAAGCAACGTTGAATCTTGATGCAGCACAGCCTTTCGATATTACCGAACCTCCTGTTGCGATGATTCCGGTTGAAAGTATTGGTGATCTGCAACCCGATGTAGTATATAACATGGCGTTGCAAACACAACCACGGCAACGTGTAAACGATCTTCGTATCAAATCGCTGGAAGCAAATGTAAAATCGATCCGCGGCCAGTTTTATCCATCCATTTCTGCATTTGGCGGATTAGGTACCAACTTTGCGAGTCCGAATAGTAAAGTAACAGGCTTTAATTTTTTAGGATACGATCCAATTTCACCGCTTTCGCCAATTGTAAATGTTGGTGGCACCAATTACTTTGTTCAAAGCCCCGATATTGCTGTGATCTCTTCCAAAAAAGGATTTGGCGAAATGTGGACCGGCTGGGGTAATCAAATGAACCAAAACTTCCGTCAGAATATCGGCATTCAAATTTCAGTTCCCATTTTCAACGGAGCTACTACACGCACCAATTACAACCGCTCAAAACTTGATCTGCAAAATGCAAAGCTGGTGAAAGAGCAGGCCGATATGCAATTGAAGAATGATATTTACCAGGCGTATAATGCTGCTGTAAATGCGATGCAACGTTATAATGCCAGTAAAAAAACACTGGAAGTAACGGAGCGTGCAAATGTGTTGGCACAAAAACGGTACGAGGCTGGGTTGCTGCAAACCATTGAACTGATCACCAACCAGAATAATTTATTCCGGGCACGGATTCAGAATATTTCCGATCAGTTTGATTATGTGTTCCGCATGAAAGTGCTGGAGTTTTATAAAGGCCTCGGCATCCGTTTATAATTGAATCATTATTTTAAAAAAGGACTTAACAACCGAATATGAATAAGAAAATCTGGTGGATCATTGGAATTTTACTGATAGTAGCCATCACCCTTCTCATCCTCAAGAAAAAAGAAATCATCGGCAAAAAAGAAGCAATCAAAGTTGCTACTGAAAAAATTATTCGCCGCACTATTGTTGAAACCGTAAATGCCAGCGGCAAAGTATATCCCGAAGACGAGCGCAAAGTAAGTTCCGATGTTAGTGGAGAGGTAGTTGAAATGTATGTGGAAGAAGGCGACAGCGTTCGCAAAGGTCAATTATTGGCAAGAGTATTTGCTGATGTATTAACGTCTGCAAAAGACCGTGCCGCATCAGTTGTAAATCAGCAACAGGCACAGGTAGGCAATACCGAAGCAAACCTGAAGGCAGCAGAAGCAAGGTTTAACCAGGCGAAACTTGCGTACGACCGTCAGAAAAAACTCTTTGATGAAAAAGTAATTTCCAGAGCTGAGTTTGAGCAGGCCGAAAGTGCTTACCTCACTGCCAAAGCAGATCTGGACGCTGCAAAGCAAACCATCCGCAGCGGTAAAGCAAGTGTGCAAAGTGCGCAGGCAAGCTTAACCGAGGCCGAAAAAAATCTGTCACGTACCGGTATCATTTCTCCAATGGATGGCATTATTTCCTTGTTGGCTGTTAAAAAAGGAGAGCGTGTGGCTGGTAACAGTTTCAGTTTGGGTACTGAAATTATGCGTGTGGCTGATATGAGTAAAATTGAAGTGCGTGTTGATGTTGGTGAAAACGATATTCCGAAAGTAAAGATCGGCGACAGTGCCATTATTGAAGTAGATGCATATAACGACCGCAAGTTCATGGGTGTGGTTACACAAATTTCCAGCAGCAGTACATCGGCACAATCAGTAGCTGCTACTGCTACGGGCGATGTAACAAATTACAAAGTGTACATCCGCATCGACCAGGCATCGTATGCTGATCTGATCGATCCGGCAAAAGGAAAAAATCTTCCTTTCCGTCCGGGTATGAGTGCCAGTGCCGATATTATGACCACCCGCCAGGAGAATGTATTGGCTGTTCCCATTCTTGCCGTAACAACAAGAGATAAGAACGAAGCAAGTGCCATGGCAAAAGCAAAAGAAGAACAGGATAAAAAGAAAGCACAGGGGCAGGAAGTAACCACCAATAATGCAGTGGTAACAGATGAAATGGAAGAAGTGGTATTTGTAATACAGGCTGATGGTACGGTTAAAAAAGTTGCCATCCGCACCAATATCCAGGATAACGAATACATTGAAGTGATGAGTGGATTGAAAGAAGGCGATGAAGTGGTGAGTGCACCGTACAATACCATCAGTAAAACATTAAAAGACGGGATGAAGGTGATGGTGGTGCCGAAAGACAAAGTGTACGACGAAAAATAAAACCAAAAAAAAGTAAAGCTAAAATCCCGCCAACAGGCGGGATTCTTTATTTTAGATGAACTGAAAATCAATTGCTTGAAAAAAGAAGACCAGAATCAACGTTTTGCTATGATCGGGAGTGGCAGTTTTGCCACCGCCCTTGCCAAGATCCTGAACGGAAACGGCGTGCATTTACATTGGTGTGTGCGCAGCCAGCATATTATTGATCATATAAAAAAGTATGGTCACAATCCCAGTTATCTGCGTTCAGCTACGTTTCAGCCACAGCTTTTAACGCTTAACACAAATCTGGAAGAAACGATTGCACAGGCAGATTATATTATTCTTGCCATCCCGTCGGCTTATACCGAAGAGGTGTTGGATAAACTGCCAAAGGATATTTTCAAGGGTAAAAAGATCATCTCGGCCATTAAAGGTATTATGCCCCGTGGAAATATATTGCTCAACGATCATCTCAAAAATGAGTTTGGGTTTGATGTGAATGATTATTACACCATCATGGGTCCCTGCCATGCAGAAGAAGTAGCTTCTGAAAAATTATCGTATCTCACCTTTACAGGCATCAATCAAACTACATCGCAGTGGATTGCCGATCAGTTCCGGAATCATTATATCAATACCGTTATTAATGATGATGTGTATGGTGTGCAGTTTGCCGCCATCTTAAAAAACATTTATGCATTAGGTAGCGGTATTGCACATGGGCTGGAATATGGCGATAATTTTTTAAGTGTACTCATCGCCAATGCAGCCGATGAAATGGCGGGCTTCCTGCGCAAAGTAGGTATCCGCAATATGGAAGTGGGTGTTCACAAAGAACCGATCCCCGGCGTGCAGTTAATGAAAACATCGCTGCGTAAATCGGCCAACTATGCAGCCAGTGTGTACATGGGCGATTTGCTGGTAACCTGCTATTCGTTGTACAGCCGTAACCGTACGTTTGGAAATATGATCGGCAAAGGGTTTAGTGTAAAAGCTGCCCAACTCGAAATGAATATGGTGGCCGAAGGTTACAATGCCAGCAAATGTTTTTACCTCATCAATAAAGAATTGGGTGCAGATATGCCCATTGCTACGGCCATCTATTCCATACTTTGGGAAAACGTACAGCCGGCTGTTGCATTTGAGCAGTTGGAGCAGGTGTTGATTTAGTAGCGGTTGTGTTTCTGGAAATTCACAAACTGAAACTACAATCACGGCTTGTTAAAATTTACGGCTGGTATCAAAGCCTTCGTTTCTATCCGTAACTTCATACAAACAATAAACAATGCCTGTTTCCTTCATTGGTTTTGGTCCCTGGGCTTTACTGCTGATGCTGTTGATTGGCATTGTTCAACATGTACTTTCAAACAGAAAGCCGAAAAAGCATTTGTTTTAATTCCTTTCTTCTTATTGTTCGTTGGATGTGGTTAATTGTTTGCCAACCTCGGTTTGCATTGTTAATGCAGCTTTGTAATAGTAGTAAATGGCGGCAGTCATGGCAAGGTGGCTTACATCATTATAATTAAACCATTGGTTGATGCCCGGTTGAAAAGCATGACAAAGCATGGCTGCAATACCCCAAGCCGTAGCAATAAATATGTTTACCAGTGCCGGGTCCTTCGTTTTAATGTACATGTAAAACATAAAGCAGAACACTACAACAAATAAACCGTAAATGGCATGCAATATCACAAACATAAAATTCAGCGTGTAGAGCGAAAGAAACATGAAGGTGAGAATCTCAATATAGTTGAGAATCGAAAAAAAACGGCCAACAGCGTAAGGCATTACTGTACGTCCATGACGGATAGCTGCTCTTTCAAAAAAAGCGACAGCCGCCATGCCCAGATACCAACCCGGAATTTTTCCATACATACCCGTAGCATATAAAAAAGCATGTCCAATTACACCTCCTGCAATAGTAGCCACGCCCATCAACAAAAAAAACAAACTGATATAGCGATGTACCAGTGAAAATTGAGTGCGTTGTGTTTGCTTCAAACGCTTATATGCAAAAAAGCAAACTGCCGCAATGATTAGATTGGTAAGAACGGTGGACGGCTCAAGTATGATAATACCAAACCATTCAATACCCGGCATGCGGGAAATATCAATCGCTGGTTGCAACATGTAAGCGTAGGATTTGCTTTCAGCGTTATTGCTGTGTATTGTAATTTACAACATTCATGTCGCTATTGCAACCGATAAAACGAAATGAGGGTACAAGTGCTAAAAGAAGAGTTCTGCTGCAATCGTATCTGCAAATAATTTGCCTTCTCTTGTAAGAATGAGATGATTATTTTTTTCGAGCAGCCATTGTTGATGGGTAAATTTCTTTGCTTCCTGTTGCAGGCGCTTCGCTGTTTCCACTCCAAATTTTTGTTGAATCTCATACAGATTACAACCTTCCATTAAACGCAAACTGGTCATGATGTATTCGTTCAATTGTTGCGTTTCTGTCAACTCTTCTTTTTCAAAGGGAATAATTCCCTGTTCCAGACATTGAATGTATTGCTGGTTATTGGCAATATTCCATTGACGGCTGCTTCCATTGAATGAATGTGCTGATGGTCCAAGCCCCAGGTAATGTGTGCCATGCCAGTAACTGCTGTTGTGTTTACTGCGGTGGCCGAGCCGGGCAAAATTTGATATTTCATAATGTTCAAAGCCTGCTTGCTGCATATAATCCATCAACAGTAAAAATTGTCGGCTTTGTTGTTCTGCATCTATGTGTTGTTTTTGTTGCAAGCGAATTTGTTTGTCGAGTGGCGTTTTTTCTTCCACCGTTAGTGCATAGCAGGAAAGATGGTTGATGCCTTGCTCCAGTACCCAGTCAATATTTTGTTTCCATTTTTCGTCAGTTAATCCCGGTGTGCCGTAAATCAAATCAACCGTAAACGTTTCAAATCCGGCTGCTCTTGCTTTACTGATCACCTGCTTTGCTTCTGTTGCCGTGTGTGCACGGTTCATCCATTGCAGATCTTCTTCAAACAATGATTGAATGCCGATACTGAGCCGGTTGATGCCAAGCGTTTTCCAGCCAATCAGTTTTTCATCTGTTACATCATCGGGGTTTGCTTCGAGTGTAATTTCAGCAGTTGGTTGAATAGGGAATGCTTGATGAAGTGCATGTATTATCGCTGAAAGCTCATCTGTTTGCAACAGGCTGGGAGTACCACCGCCAAAGTAAATGGTTTCAACCGGCTGGCTTTGCAGGTAGCTGGCACTTGCCTGTAATTCGATCTCTTTCAATAAAGCCTGCAGAAATGCGTTCTTGTAATGCAGGCTGGTACTGAAATGAAAGTTGCAATAGTTACAGGCTTGCCTGCAAAATGGAATATGAATATAAATGCCTGCCATGTTTCTAAACTGCCGATCAATAAAACAATGCTTTCACACAGCTTCTCATGCAATGAAAGCTTAATTTCGACACTGCAAAACTAACCGTTCGTGCATCAAAAACGTTCAGCAATTTATCGTTCAGTTTTTTTTACCTGCAGTTTTTGTATGCTGCTGCTGGCAGCAAATGCACAAAACAAGTATAAAATGCTGTACCGGTTCATTGATACAACCGATGTATCGGCAGCATTAGGGTTACAGCAGGAGTTTGCCGACAGGGTTGGTTGCAGCCAGTACATTTTTGAATTGCCGAAATTGCTGCAAAAAAAAGGATTTATCACTGCTTCGGTCGATTCTGTTCAAATGGATTCTGTGAAAGCAGATGTATTGATTTTCCTGGGGCAAAGTTACCGTTGGGCAAAACTGAATACCGACTCCATTCCACAAGAGCTGTTGAATGCTGCAGGCTATCGTAATAAAAATTTTCAACAACAGCCACTCGATTATAGTGCTGTTCAGCAATTGCAAGCCAAACTACTTGATCGTTTGGAAAACACCGGCTATCCGTTTGCCAATGTGTACTTAGATAGTTTTGACTTGCAGAGCGATGGCATACATGCGGTGCTAAAGATCAAAGAAGGTCCCTTGTATAAGATTGACAGCATTCGTGTATATGGCGATGTGAAAATCAATAACCGTTTTCTGCAACGTTATCTTGAAATACAGGACGGATCCATTTACCAAAAACAAAAATTATTAAACATCAGTCCACGTTTGTTGCAATTGCCATACCTGCTGGAAGAACAAAAATGGAACATGAGTTTTTTGGGAACCGGTTCAATTGTAAATCTATATCTCAAAGAACGAAAGAGCAGCCAGATCAATGGATTGATCGGTTTTCTTCCTTCCACGGATCAACTGGGCGGCAACAAATTATTAGTGACCGGTGATTTCAATCTCAATCTGAAAAACGGGTTTGGATTAGGTGAGGCACTGAGTGTGGTGTTTCAGCAAATACAGGTGCAATCGCCCCGGTTGCAGTTAGGATATCAGCAACCGTTTTTGTTTGGTTCTCCTTTTGGTGTTGATTTTTCTTTTGATGGATTTAAGAAAGACAGCAGCTTTCTTAACATCAATCTGCAACTGGGTGTGCAGTATGCATTTGGTGGTAACCGCAGCGGGAAAATTTTTTATCAGCAATTCATTTCAACATTGCTCGATATTGATACCAACGCTGTGCGGAACAGTAAACGTCTGCCCGATCAGATCGATCAAACAACTTCCAATATCGGGCTGGAGTACGAATGGTTCACCACCGACTACCGCTTTAATCCACGTAAAGGATTTGATATGAAGTTTACCGGTTCGGCAGGTATCCGCCGCATACGGCCCAACAATAATATTTCAAATCTAAAAGATCCGTTTAACCCGGGCTTCGATTTTCAATCGCTCTACGATTCGGTTGGATTGCGGGCTTATACCTTTCGTTTGCGGGGAACTGTAGCGAAGTATTTTAAAACAGGAAAGCAAACAACTTTTAAAACGGCGGTGAATGCAGGCTTGGTACAAAGCCCACGCATCTTTCGAAATGAACTATACCAATTGGGAGGCTTCCGTTTATTACGTGGGTTTGATGAGGAAAGCATTTTTGCATCAGCGTATGCGGTGGCAACAGCAGAGTATCGTATTCTCATCGGACTAAACAGTTACATCTATGCCTTTGCAGATGGTGGCTGGGCCCGGAACAACAGCCAGTTTGCCAATATCAGCAATACATTTATCGGGTCGGGACTTGGGTTAGCTTTTGAAACAAAGGCTGGTATTTTCAATATTGCGTTTGCGGCCGGCAAAAGGGATGATCTGCCGTTTAACTTGCGGCAAAGCAAAATTCATTTCGGCTATGTGAATTTTTTCTGATGAGCAGGTAGTAATGAGATTCCTATATTAGTTTGTTTGTTGCCAAAGAAGTTTGTTGTGTTGGTTACATCTGTAATAGTATTTTTGCAAGCAACGCATGCGCTATTTTTTACTTATTCTTTTGTTACTCTTCATCGGTGTTGGTAATGCACAGGATTCACCTGTTGTGCAGCAACCGGCCGATTCATTGCTGCCTGTTTTACCAACTGTTCCCCAAGCCAATACTGTAACAATAACCCCCTTAGTTCCTTTTGATTCCTGCTACCGGGCAGTGTTGCAGCAATCGAAACTGAAGTTGTTTGCAACACCTCAATTTCAAATCGAGAAAGAAAAACAGGTGCTGCACAAAGAATGGCTTTTCTATTATATACTCGGCCTTGCATTGTTGTTTGGTTTATTGCGGTTAAGCTACCTGCGTTATTTTAACGATATGTTCCGTGTGTTTTTCCGCACCTCATTGCGTGTAAACCAAATCAGGGAACAACTGGTACAATCGGGGTTACAGTCGCTATTGTTTAATTTGTTTTTTGCAGTGGCTGCCGGTACGTATGTGTATTTGCTGATCGATTATTTTGATGTTTCCATCAAATTGCCGGAACTGTTTATTCCACTTATTACTGCAGGCGTAATAGCATTGCTGTACCTGGGCAAATATTTGTTTCTGCATTTCAGTGGCTGGCTGTTCAGCATGAAACCAGCTGCTGAAACCTATTCGTTTGTTGTGTTCCTTATCAATAAGATCATAGGTATTATCCTGTTGCCATTTCTGTTTGTAATTGCGTTTGCTGAACGTGGGTTGGCAGGAGTAGCTATCACCATCTCATTATCAATCGTAACAGCATTGTTTCTCTATCGTTTTCTGCGGGCATATGGGCCGGTGCAGGCTGAAATCAAAGTAGGGCGCTTCCATTTTTTCATCTTTTTTCTTGCTTTTGAAATTGCTCCGCTGCTGCTTATTTACAAGGTGATCCTTGGGTTTTTATAAAAAAATGTGCTTACCTTTGCACAAATTTTCCTTGTTCACGTATGGAAAAAAACGGTATGAAGCCCCAAAAAGAAAAAGCGATTAAGACCATACTCATAACGCAGCCAAGGCCCGAATCCGATAAGTCGCCATACTACGAGCTTGCCCGGAAGTACAACCTTGAATTGTCGTTTCAGCCCTTCATTCGTATTGAAGGTATTCCTGCCAAAGATTTCCGGAAGCAAAAAATTGATATAACCAGCTATTCAGCCGTAATATTTACCAGCCGCAACGCTATCGATCATTTTTTCCGCATTTGTGAAGAGATGCGTATTTCTGTTTCGCAGGAAACAAAATATTTCTGTATCACGGAAGCTGTGGCATTATACCTGCAAAAGTTTATTCTATACCGCAAGCGCAAAGTGTTTTATGGGGCCGACGGTACCAATAAAAGTTTGTTTGATGTGGTAAACAAGCACAAAGGAAATGAGCGTTTTCTGTATCCCTGCAGTGAAAACCTCGACAACGAAATCACAACATGGCTTCGCAACCATAACTGTGAATTTGAAACTCCCATACTGTATAAAACCGTAAGCAATGATGTAAAAGACCTGGTAACAACCGGCGATTTTGACATCATTTGTTTTTTTACTCCAAGCGGTGTAAAAAGTTTGCTTGAAAATCTTCCAAAGTATAAACAAAACGGAACGTTTATCGGAGCATTTGGCGTTAATACATTCAAAGCTGTGGAAGAAGCAGGACTGCAATTACAGATCAAAGCTCCCGATCCGCAAGCGCCAAGCATGGTTTCTGCGTTGGACAAATTCCTGGCGCAAGTCAGCAAATAATTTATCTCTTATTTCTCTGTAAACGAAGTAGGTTTGCTTTTGCACAATTTGTGCTGATGAATTATGCCACACAGCAATCGTTTACTTCAAGAGAACAGTCCTTACTTATTGCAACATGCACACAATCCCGTTGATTGGTTTCCATGGGGCAATGAAGCATTGCAAAAAGCAATTGCAGAAAACAAACCCATCCTTGTGAGTATCGGCTACTCTTCCTGCCACTGGTGTCATGTAATGGAGCGTGAGAGTTTTGAAGATGAAGCCACAGCTGCCATCATGAACAAGCATTTCATTAACATAAAAATTGATCGGGAAGAACGTCCGGATCTTGACCATATTTATATGGACGCCGTACAAGCCATGACGGGAAGTGGTGGATGGCCGTTGAATGTATTTCTTACGCCAGATCTGAAACCATTTTACGGAGGCACTTATTTTCCACCCGTAAAAGCATATAACAGGAGTTCGTGGAAAGAAGTATTGTACGGAGTAGCCAATGCCTTTGCTGAACGCAGAAATGAAATTAATGCACAGGCTGATGAACTGTTGAAGCATTTGCAAAATGCAAATTCCTTCGGTACCCAAAAAGTGGTTACACTCGATCTGCCGGTTGATGAGTTGTTTGTAAAAAAACAGGCTGATGTAATGTTTGAAAACATTATGAAGACAGCCGATAAGACCTGGGGTGGGTTTGGAGGCGCACCCAAGTTTCCGCAAACATTTACAATTTCATGGTTGCTTCAATATGCTTATTTCAAAAACAGCAACGAGGCGTTACAGCAGGCATGTCTGAGCCTTGACAAAATGATACAGGGCGGTATTTATGATCATGCAGGCGGTGGCTTTGCACGGTATAGCACCGATACAGAATGGCTTGCACCGCACTTTGAAAAAATGTTGTACGATAATGCATTGCTGGTAATTGTTTTGAGCGATGCATATAAACTTACCAAACTGCCACAGTATAAAAAGGCGATTGAAGAAACATTGCAGTTTGTTGAACGGGAGATGACTTCACCCGAAAACGGATTTTATGCTGCATTGGATGCGGATAGTGAGGGAGTGGAAGGCAAGTACTATACATGGCTGAAAACAGAGGTTGATACTGTTTTGCAAAACGATGCAGAACTCTTCTGTAAGTTTTATGACGTAACCGAACATGGCAATTGGGAAGATGTAAATATTCTCCGTATCAAAAAAACTGCTGTTGATTTTTGTAAAGAGCATGGCCTGGAAGTAAATGCGTTTGAAAAACAAATGCGTAATTGTCTTGACCGGTTACTAAAGGTTCGGGAACAACGCATACGGCCACTCCTGGACGATAAGATCATTCTCGGCTGGAATGCTTTAATGAACAGTGCTTACAGCAAAGCTTTTGCTGCTACAGGGCGGCAGGAATACAGAGAAAAGGCGGTCAGCAACATGGAATTGTTGTTACGGGTTTTTCAAAGCGATGATGGAATGATGCATGTGTACAAAGAGGGCGTTGCAAAGTATCCTGCTTTTTTAGATGATTATGCTTTCCTGGTGCAGGCTCTCATTCATCTGCAGGAAATAGCAGGCGATACTGCCTACCTTGAAAAAGCAGGAGAGATGGTAGCTTATGTGGCCAATCATTTTTCAGAGGAAGAAACCGGGTACTTCTATTTTACGAAAGCAAATCAGGCCGATATTGTTGTTCGGAAAAAAGAAGTGTATGATGGGGCGGTGCCGTCGGGCAATGGGGTGATGGCTGTTAACCTGCACTATCTCGGAGTAATTTATGACCGGCCCGAATGGCGGGAGCGTAGTACCCGGATGTTGCTGGGTTTGCAGGATGCTGTGTTACGTTACCCCGGTTCATTTGGGGTTTGGGCTGGTCTTTTTTTGAACCAGATTGTGGGCTTTCAGGAACTGGCAATTGTAGGAGAGGGGTATCAAAACCGGAAAGATGAGATTTTGAGTTGGTACCAGCCGAATTTAATTCTGCAGTCTTCCGCAGAAATGAATAGTAGTTTTCCGCTATTATCAAATAGGGAGCCTCCGCAAGGGATCACCTTTTATTACCTATGTAAGGGGTATGCCTGCCTTAAACCAACGGCTGAAACACAGGAAATACGGGCACTTTTGACTTCGTTTACAGGGTAAAACAATAAAATAATTAAATGCCCGTTATCGTTAATGAGCTGTAAAAACATTTTGAATATTTAAAAATTAATTATTAGCATTGCGATGAATTTAAGATGGTTCCTGATGGAGTACTTAAATTTGTCCAATACCTTAATCAAGAAAATTAAATTCTTAACAAATGAAGAACCAACTGTTAAGTTGCCTAACAATCGCCGCCCTCTCCGTACTGGCTGTCAGTTGCGGTAAATCGAAGTCTTCTTCGAAATCTGCAAACAATGGTCAACTTGTCGGTGCTGCTTACGGAGCCAAGCAAAACAACAACACACATATGGGAATGGTGATGATTCCGCAAGGTACCTTTCACATGGGACCTAGTGATGAAGACATCAACTACGCATATACTGCACGTAACCGCCAGGTGTCGATCAGTGGTTTCTGGATGGATGCTACTGAGATAACTAACAGCGAGTACAAGCAATTTGTGTTTTACGTACGTGATTCAATTGCAGCAACTGTGTTGAATTACATTGATCCAAAAACCAATTCTATCGACTGGAAAAAAGCAGCCGGAATCTGGAAAGAGAAAAATGTGTACGAAAAGCTCGGCCAGATGATGATGGCACCAGATGACCGCATCTTTGGAAAAATGGAAATTGATCCTGATAAATTGATTTACCAGGAAGAGTACGTAGATTATAAAGCTGCTGCTTATCGCAAGCCGAACGAACCACGTTCAAAATTCATTATCAAGAATCCTGTTAAGGTTTATCCCGATACATTGGTATGGGTGCGTGATTTCTCATACAGCTACAATGAGCCAATGAGTCAGCGTTATTTTGCTCATCCGGCTTTTGCAAACTATCCTGTAGTAGGCACTACCTGGAAACAGGCAAATGCATTTTGTAACTGGCGCACACGCCATCTCAACAACTTCAACGATTCCAAGGGTTATGCAACAGAATCAAGCTATCGCTTGCCTTCAGAAGCAGAGTGGGAATATGCAGCCCGTGGCGGACGTTCACAATCGATGTTCCCTTGGGGTAACTATTATCTCCGTAACCGTAAAGGTTGTTTAATGGCCAACTTCAAGCCCGGCCGTGGTAACTATCCGGAAGATGGTGGTTTCTACACCGTTCGTGCTGATGCATACTGGCCTAATGATTTCGGTCTTTACAACATGGCTGGAAACGTAGCGGAGTGGACAGGTTCACTTTATTATGAAGGAGCTTACAATTTTGCACATGACATGAACCCAGACATTCGTTACAACGCAAAAGACAGCGATCCTCCCCGCATGAAACGTAAAGTGGTACGTGGCGGTAGCTGGCAGAGTGTGGGTTACTTCCTGCAAACAAGTACCCGTAACTATGAATACCAGGATACAGCGAAATCGTATATCGGCTTCCGCTGTGTGATTAACCTGCCACCAATGATGCGTAAGCGTTAATACCTCAACCATTTAAATTTTGTAACCCAATATTTACCTATTAGTCCAAAAACCTAGTTTTTTGAGCTGATCTCAAACCATCAATGATTTACCTTTTTTAAAACCAACTTTTATGGCAGTCTCTAAATCAACCGAAAAAATCACAAACATTATCGTATCCGCTGGTGCCGCCGTTGTAATCTTCGGAGCGTGGGCCAAAATCCTTCACCTTTCTTTTGCCGACCTGATGCTTACCGTAGGTCTGTTGACAGAAGCGGGTATCTTCTTAGTATATGCCTATCTCGCTTCGCAGGGATATGGTTTGCATGATGATGGCCATAAAGCTGCAGCTCCGGCAGGAACACCTGCATTGGCTTCGTTAGATAAAATGATGAATGACGCAAATATTACACCTGCCAGCTTAAAAAGCCTTGGTGATAATTTTCAGAAATTAAACAGCACCGTTGGTGGAATTAAAGATGTAAGCGATGTGGTTGCGTCTACCGGCGAACTCAGCGCTTCATCGAAAGAGGCAGCCAAAGTATTGGGTAATATGAAAGATGCTTACCAGCAGGCTGCTGCAACAGTAAGTTCATTCAACCTGGCTGCTGAAGGTACAAAAGCATACCATGAGCAGGTACAGGTAATGACCAAAAACCTCGGTTCATTAAATACAATCTACGAACTGGAATTACAGGATACCAATAATCACCTGAAAGCAATGAACAAATTCTACGGCAACCTCACACAGGCATCTGATGCCATGTTGGGAAGTGTAGATGATGCAAAACGTGCACAGGAGCAAATTGCTGCGCTTGCCAAAAATCTCGGCACATTGAACAATGTGTATGGTAATATGATCAATGCAATGCAAGGAAGATAATCAACAGACGAATCAAAACTATTTACCTGTCTTAAAACCAAAATCCGAGAATCATGGCACTACCTAAAGAGCCCCGGCAAAAGATGATCAACCTCATGTACCTCGTGTTAACGGCACTGTTAGCATTGAACGTATCAGCTGAGATCATCAACGCCTTCAAAGTAGTTGACGATAGTCTTACCACTACCAACACTGTCGTTAACCGTTCTACCGAAACGATCATGGAATCGTTTCAGCTTAAATTAGATGCTCCTGAATCAAAAGCAAAAGCTGAGATCTGGATGCCGAAAGCGAAAGAAGCTGTAAGACTGACAAAAGAAATCAGCGATTACATTGAAGAGCTGAAATTGAAAATGAAAGTTGAAGCGGGTTACGATCCGAAAGACCCTAATTCAACATTCAAAGAAGATAATGTTGATATTGCTACCCGTATTATGGATAAACAGGGTGAAGGCGAAAAACTCAGAGCCAAATTGGAGCAATATAAAAAAGCAATGATTGCAATCGATGATTCGACTGGAAAAATGCTTGAGAAAACTCTTCCAATTAACACTGAAATTCCAAAGTCAAATACCCGTCAAATGGGTAAAGTAACCTGGGCTTCAGCTTACTTCCACATGACGCCAACCGTTGCAGCATTAACCATGTTGAGCAAATTCCAGAACGATGTAAAAACAACCGAAAGTCGTTTTGTAAACGAATTCCATAACCGTGTAGGTCAAGTTATAGTACGCTTTGATGCATTTGAACCAATTGTGGGCGCAAATACAACTTACCTTTTCCCGGGTCAGGAAATGGAAATTACAGCTGGTTTAGCTGCCTTCAGCAAAAGCAAGTTGCCAACAGTATCAATTGCCGGTGCACCTGTTGAGCTGAATGAAAAAGGGATGGCCATCAAAAAAATTAAGGTGGGTAGTACCAGCGGTTCTGTAAAAGTAATTGTAAAGTACACCGATCAGGATGGTAACCCGCAATCAAAAGAAACCGATCTTAATTATACTGTAGGTACTGCAACCGGTGCGTTTGTTAGTGCTGAAAAGGTAAAAGTTATGTACATCGGTTTAGATAATGAATTGGCAGTTAGCGGTGGAAGTGTTGGTGATGAAAAAGTAAAAGTGAGTATTGACAATGGATCACTTAGCAAAATTGGCCCCGGACGCTATATTGCGAAACCAAATACGCCCGGCAAAGCAATTGTAACTGTTAATTCTGATGGGAAGCCAAGTAGCTTTGAGTTCAGAGTAAAAACAGTGCCTGATCCAACGCCAATGGTTGGTGCAAGTAAAGGAGGTCGTATTGCAGCGAATGTGTTTAAGGCACAAAGAGGTATCAGAGCCGAACTTGAAAACTTTGTTTTCGAAGGAGTTACGTTTACAGTAACCGGTTACACCTTTTATGCAACCGGAAAAGGTTTTCCTGATGCAGGTGTAAGACCGGGCATCCGCAGTAACACTTTTGATGCTGTACAGGATTTAATAAACCGCTGTGGACCAGGTACAACTGTTGTTCTGGATGAAATAAAAGCAGTTGGACCAGGTGGTAACACAAGAACTTTGCCTACTATGGCGTTTAATCTATATTAAAAGACACGATCATGAAATTGAAAAGCCTTTCTGTTGGTTTGTTGTTAGCGTCTCTGATGGTTTCCGGAGTTGTGTCTGCACAACAGCGGAAAAAAACAACCCGTAAAACAACAACTCCACCACCAGCACAATCTGGATATGGCTCATCGGGGTATGGAACAACACCTGCTCAACAACAGCCAGCGCAGAATTCAGCATACGGTAATAATAATCAGCAACAGCAATCAAATCAGCCTCTGGCTAATATTCCGATCGTTGTTGTAAAATCAACCGGAAATGCAGCATTAGATACTGTAGCTCCTTCACTTCGTAACGATGCGTCGATTGAACGTAATCTTATCAAAGACCGTCAACCACTGGCCTATGAGCATATCCGTGAGGACGATGCGGTATATCGCCAGCGTGTTTGGAGAGAAATTGATACACGTGAGAAAATGAATCTTCCATTTCGTTATTCTGCAAATGAAGACAATGGAAACCAACGCTTCATTTCAATTATTCTCAAGGCAATTAAGGACAGAGAGATCACCGCATTTGATCCAATTGATGATCGCTTTACAAAGCCTTTAACGCCACAATCTGTTATGGAATCATTTGCAGGTGGTGTTGATACAGTTCCTGTGTATGATTTAAATGGTAACATTGAGCGTTATGAGGTTCGTACAAAAGAAGTTGATCCTGACAGCATTTACCAGTTCAGAGTAAAGGAAGAATGGGTATTTGATAAAGAGTCTTCAAGAATGTTTGTACGTATCCTTGGTATCTGCCCGGTTAAGCCAATTTATACCTCAACTGGTCAGTTTATTGATATGGTTCCTTTGTTTTGGGTATACTATCCAGATGCCCGTGGTGTTCTTTCACGTTACGAAGCATTCAATGGTAAAAACTTCGGAGCGAGGATGACATGGGAAGAATTGTTTGAAAACCGTATGTTCAGTAGTTACGTCACCAAATCAACAATGGACAACCCATACGATCGTCGTTTGAAAGATTACATTAAAGATCCAATTCTTCGTTTGCTCGAAGGTGAAAATATCAAAGAAAAGATTTTCAATTACGAGCAGGATTTATGGTCATATTAATCTAAAAAAATATACAACAAAAAAGCCGCCCTTACCAGGTGGCTTTTTTGTTGAACTATAGTCAACTGTTCAGGATCATAATTACAACCGATTGCATACTCCTATTCAAAATGCAATAAAATTTGGAGAAAGTTTTTTTAAAAATACCCGTATCAGGGTATTGATTTTATACGAACTGTTTGTATCTTCGTTTCGGTTTTTCATAGGATATTGGATTTTAAAGACGGGGCTGGATTTCTATCCTGGCCCCATTTTTTTTACACTTAGTTTTTGCTCTTCTCTAATGCCTGTTTCACCAGCCGGGCCCTACTCTCACCAACCACATTTGCAAGTTCATCCACGGTAGCATTGCTGATATTGTTGACAGATCTGAATTCTTTCATCAGCACTTCAATGGTTTCTTTACCAATGCCTTTGATCTCATCCAGTTGGGTTTTAAATGCACCCTTACTTCTTTTTTGCCGGTGAAATGTTATACCAAAACGATGTACTTCATCACGTATCGTACGTATCAAACGTAGCGATTCGCCATTATAATCCAGTTTTAATGATTCGTGATCGCCCGGGAAAAATAGCTCTTCAACATTTTTTGCAAGTCCTACCACTGTTATTTGGTTCTCCAACTTCAATTCTCTGATGCTTTCCATTGCACTCGATAGCTGGCCTTTACCACCATCTATGATCACCAACTGTGGTAATGGAGCCTGCTCTTCCAGTAATCGTTTATAGCGACGATATACAACTTCTTTCATCGACGCAAAATCATTGATGCCACTCACCGTTTTGATATTGAACTTGCGGTAATCATTTTTACTGGGTTCTCCATTCTTAAAACAAACCATTGCTGCAACAGGATATGCTCCCTGGAAATTGGAGTTATCGAAGCATTCGATATGTTCGGGTAATTGTTGCAGGTGAAGATCCTGTTGCAACTGTTCAATTACCTTTCTGCTGTTTTCTTTGCGTTTATCAGTTAGCTGCAGCGCTTTCTTTCGCTTGTATTCTTCAAAAAAGATAGCAACATTTTTTTGCGACAGCTCCAGTAATTTTTTCTTTTCACCCGATTTTGGAACAGTGATCTTCAATTCTTCATCGAGTAATTCCAGCTCAACGGGAACAATCAATTCCGGTGAAATACTTTCAAACCGGTTACGGACATAACTCACAGCAAATTCCAGTATCTCTTTTTCACTTTCACCTAAATGACTTTCCAACTGCAGATTTTCTGTTTGAATGATGCTGCCGTTTTGTACCATCATGTAATTGAGAAACGCTTTTTCTTCCTGCACAATAATTGAAATTACATCAGCATCGCCCAGCCTGGGATTTACAACTGTTGATGTGGCCCGATAACTTTCCAGGTGTTCAATTTTTTTGCGATTGATCTCCGCACGTTCAAAATTCATCTCCGCTGCAAACTGCTTCATCTCATCTTTCAAATGCCGGATCACGGGTGAGAGATTTCCTTTGAGAATATTCTTTACCTGTTCCAGATCCTTCTGGTAATCTTCCAGCGTTTGGAATCCTTCACAGGGTCCTTTGCAATTGCCCAAATGATATTCAAGACAAACTTTGAATTTGCCTTTTTTAATATTGCTTTCGCTGAGGTTTAGTTTGCAGTTACGGATCGGTATGTGCTGCCTGATGAAATCAATCAGGTCTCTCACTTTTGCTACTGATGTAAACGGGCCAAGATAAGTAGAACCATCCTGTATCTTTCTTCGTGTAAGGAACACTCTCGGGAAAGGCTCTTTTTTTATAACGATGAAGGGATAACTCTTATCATCTTTCAAATCAATATTGAAAACCGGTTGAAATTGTTTGATGAGCGAATTCTCCAGAAAAAATGCATCCTGCTCCGAATTCACGACTGTAAACTCAATGCTGTGAATACGCCTTACCAGCTCCTGTGTTTTGTATGATTGAAGTGTTTTTGTGAAATAGGAAGAAACACGTTTGCGCAAATGTTTGGCCTTGCCCACATACAGCAACTTTTTATCAGCATCATAATATTTATAAATGCCGGGCTGTGCAGGTATGCCGGGTAATACTTTTTTTAATTCAACGTCGGTCATTGTTAATCATCTTCACGTTCATCCCAAATCACTTTCTCAGTTATCACATGCTCGGGCTCATCTTTTTTTGCTTTTGAAGTAATAAGTACAAAGCTCTTATTATGCTTCCAGAGTAATTGTTGTGTAACTGATGAATCGCCTTTTTGTTCATGGCGGATGAGGTATAATTGAGTGATGCGCTCTTTTTCAGGGTTCACATAAATATCAACCCGGGAAACAGGCGATTTTTCATTGACAGCATCGTACGTAATGGTCACAGTTTCAATGGTCGCATCTGCAAAAGAGATCTCTTTGAAGTTCTCTTCAAAATTCTTTTTCTCCAGCTCTTTCACGAGAAAAGGCTGCACGATGGCTTTTACCTGTTCTTTACTGATGAATTGGGAATCGGTATAAATGCTGTCTTGTTGTACAACTTTTAAAAAAGCGAAAGGAACGGTATCAATGTATTTCAATTGACCTTTCATGTAGGAGCTTACATCAATATAATTCTTGGGCTCCTGTTTTTTGTTTTTACAGCTGTTGAATGAAAACAAGGCTGCCAATAATACGGCAGCAAACATATAACGTATCATGCCATAAAAATATCGAAAACTACAATGGAAATGTTTACAGAAAATGAGCGGTTAAAAATTACCTCAGCGTTTTAACAATACCTATCCGGAAACCGTAATCAACTAAATGTTCTTTGATGGGATAATCACCTCTTGCATTTGAGAAAAGCTGGTAACGCAATTGCGGACCTGCCTGAAACTGTACATTGTTTACATCCCAACGTAAAAACGTTTCAAGTGCAGTGTTCAGATTCAGATTACTGAGAAGATCTGGAGCCTTGATGTATTTTTTAAGATCGTTGGTAAGTAAATAGCCGGATGCTGCAATAAGATAGGTTGGCTGTACATTTGCCGCCATATGCCACTGCAGTTTTTGCTTGCCTGTAAGTTTCACTTCTAATCCAACAGGAATTGACACCTGGTAGCTTTCATTTGCTACTTCGGTCATTAAATAACGATTACCATCTGTATTCAATGAACTTACACGCTGGATAGTAGAAGAATAATTCAATACTACTGTGGCAATTTGCGGAGCTGCTCTAAATACTTCCACATTGTGACGAGTATAATTGAACTGTAATCCTGTTCTGAATTTCACATTTTTTGAAACAGGAAATAAAACGGAAGCACCAGCTTCCAATCCAATAGCCGGGCGATGCCTTACCACATTTTCCGGATTCTGCTGAGGGAAGTTGCCAAATGTAAATTTATTATCGCTGTACAGCACACGGTAACTGGCCGAAGGTGTAATATGGAACTGTAACAGCCTTTTATCTTTGCGGGTGCTGATTACCGGCACATTCACTTCATAATTCAATTCAGCATCTGTAAGCATTGTTTCCGGAACAGCTGTTGTTTCTGCTACCGGTTCAGCAGCAACAAGCTGTGTTGCCTCTCCTGCTAACTTCACAGGTACTTCGGGCTTTAAAGAAGTTGGCTCAATTGTTACAGTTGCCTTTTGCAAAACAGGTTCAGCTGTGTTGGTTGAAACAGTTGCAGGTACTATCAACTCAATTGTTTCTGTTGATGTAACTGTCGATTGTTCCGGCGAAGTGGTTTGAACTGCTGCTTCTTCATCTGTAGCAGTTGTACTTACTTCTAAAGGTTGTAAAGCATTCGTATTTTTTAAAACTGAAGTTGTGATCGGAATAATTTTAGCCGGTGTTTTTTGCACTTGGCTGTTTGCGGCTGCAATGTCTGCATCTTGTTCAAATCCGGCTACGATTACTGATGTAAGATCGTTGCTGCGGTTGGTTGTTTGATCATCAGAAAGCGAAATGGAAATTCCTATAAGAAGTAAAGCACTTAAACCAATGGATTTGAAACTGACGATGCGGTTTTGATGACGGATGCGTTTTTGAATATTGTCCCACGATTGTTGGGATGGGTACATCTTGTACTCATCTGCTTTTTCCTTCAGCATCCCTTCAAACGATTCGTCTTTGTACATGTAGCGCTCCATAATCAGTTTTGGTTTGGTCGTACGGAAAATTTAAAACCGAGCATGGGCTGCTGCCACCCATTCACCTTGTTTCTGCGGTCGGAAAATGATTTTTTTCTGAATCAAGATCTGCTCCAGCATAGCTTTGGCTCTTGTGTATTGCGATCGGCTGGTACTTTCTTCAATATCCAGCATGCCGGCAATTTCACGATGCGTGTACCCGTCTATTGCAAACAGGTTTAACACCGTTCGGTAACCAATTGGCAGCATCCTGATACATTCAACTACCTGCTTGGCCTGAATGATCGAAGGCACACTATCTTCCCGTACCTGCATGGTTTGGGCTTGTGCAATGTCAACACTGTCATTAAACTTCTTGTATTTCTTTAAGTGATTAATGCAGGTATGCACGATAATCCGCCTGATCCAACCTTCAAAAGAGCCTTTACTTTGAAACTGATGAATTTGAGTGAATACCCTGATGAAACCTTCTTGCAACATATCTTCCGCATCTTCCCGGCTGCGGGCAAAGCGGTAACAAACGGACAGCATTTTAGGACTGTACCTGCTGTACAATTCCTGCTGTGCGGCCGGTTGATTTTTAAGACATCCTTGTAAGATTGCTTCCTCAGACATTCACAGACGGGTTTGCAACCCTCAAGTTAGACAAATTCTTTGAAACTACTGCTGCTTTACTGTCAAAATAAAGCAAGGAAATGAAGGTTTGTGAATCGTTTAAAGCTCATTTTCGGCAACCGCTTTAACGTTTCAAAAAACAGGCAGGATCAACCCTGCCTGTTTTCTTTTTTATTTCTGATGCGTTTGGGATTATACCACAGCCAAAAACCCGTGAAGGTGAGGAATAAAAGACTTAACCCCATGATCGTGGTATAAGAGAGTTTCAATAGCCCATTGTTATTTTTGATGAGATTGTCGAGTATGGAACCATCGTGTAAATGTTCAATAAAATCGGCCCGCCGTTTTTCAATGTGCAGCACATTTCCGGTTGCACAATCGAGCTGTACTGCCCAGTAATGATCTTTAAAAACAAACTTGACCATTCCTTTTCCGGGCCTTGCATCAATACGGTCAATTGTTGCAGATAGTTGGGGTGAAATGCTATCGTGAATGGTTCGCACAGCTATAGTTTGCAGTGAGTCGAACGAAAGCCATTGCTTTACATTGGCAGTTGTTCCCTGGTGCGAATCAGCAAGCAAATAACCTTTGCTGTTTTTTTTCCAGCCGAGCAGCAAACCGGTAGCTGCAATAATGAAGAAAAAGATGAATAAAGCGGAGCCGATCCAGCGATGAATCTTCCGATACCATCTTGTTCGTTTTACAATTGTTTGGGTTGACATACTCGTTCTAATTATAAACTTGCCCGAAGTGAAAAAATAAAATTACTGCCGGCAGCTACTATACCTGATGAATAAGGCCGGTACCGTTGATTCGTGATGTTTTCCCAGCCTGCTGTCAGCAACAGATTGTTGGTTAATTCATACGATGTTTTGATGTTGAGGGTGTACCATCCCGGTGCGTAGGGTTTGCCAGTCGCATCTTTTGCATAAATATCTGTTTTTGCCTGCTCAACCGGAGCCAGTTTTGCATTACTGATTTCGCTGTTGTATAATGCCGAAACTTCTGCATAGAGTTTTTTCAGCCGGTACTTGAGTAAGGTGCTTCCGTAAAAAGGTGGTGCATGACGAAGTGCTACCTGTACATTACTGTTATCATCGGTTTCTTTTCCTGTAATAAAATTAGCATGGGATTGTACAGAGAAATGTTTATTGATAAACACTTCTGCACTCAACTGCGCACCCCATACGGTTGCCTTCGCTACATTCTGTAATGCTTCTACACGGCTCAGTACAGCATCAAACAAAATACTATCCTGCCCATTAAATGTGGAAGGCCGGCGTACAATGGCATTATTGAGAACAGAATGAAAAAGGTTGAGTTCAATCCGTAGTTTTTCTTTGATGTTTTTAATGAAACCTATTTCATAATTCAACGCATATTCTGAGCGAAGATCTGGATTGGGAACTGTAATATTTCCCGGGGCGCTTTCAAACAGCTTTCCAATATCATCCACATTGGGCATACGGTAACCGGTTGAAAAATTTGCGTTCAACTGCCATGTTTCTGCAGGGCGAAAAACAATGCCTGCATTTCCTGTAAGTGCGCCTTCTTTAATTGACGCCTGCTTGTAAGGGAATTTGATAAAGCTGGTATCGAATACTGCGTATAGTGTATTGAAGCTGTAACGTAAGCCACCTGTTACTGTAACTTTTGGCTGTATATTGATTTTATAGCTGCTGTAGATGCCGGTTGTGCTCCATGTGCTGCCATCGGGATAGCGGCTTACAAATGCATTTGAATTACCTGTATTAATATTTGTTTGTAAACCGGTTGAACCTACCTTGTTCCAAACATATTCTGCTCCATAAAACAAACGGCCTTTACCAATAGAACGATTGGCATCTGCATTGGAGCTAATGGCCTTCACCGTTTCTGTTTGTCGATTACGGATCAACGAATTTCGTGTGCGGTCGATCCTGCTTTCTTCATAGTCCTGGTAAGCCACTGTAAGCTTTCCCTCATCATACAGTTTGTTCTTTTTAGTGTGCAGTAATTGCAGGTTGTGCATACTCCAGATCATGGGTCCGTAGTTCCATTCGGCAAATCGCAAACGGTTATTCCGGTATTGGATCAGGCGGTCATAACGGGGAGCCATACCTGTTTTTGCATACGTAAATCCATAATGAATGTCGAGATGTTCTGTTGGACGAAAGCGAACCTTTTGTAAGAGATTGATCTGCTCATATCCGCTGAACCGTTGTTTACGTGGGTCAGAATTTTTGACAATGCTGTCGACAGCATTGATGCGTTGCACATATTCAGGACGGAGGTAACTATCCTGTCCGCCGTACTTTCCCATTTTCAAATCATCGAACTTACTGTACGTGAACGACGATAATACCGACCATTTTTTCCAGCCGGCATTTACATCTGCATGTACTGTATTTTCATTGTTGGCAGTAGAGTAGCGGGCAGATGCGCTTCCCCTGATGAGCATTTTATCAGATGCAGATAAACGTGGATGCAGTGAATGAAAATCCATGACGCCGCCAATTGCATCGCTTCCGTAGATCAATGATCCGGAGCCAAAAATTACTTCAGCTGTTTCCAGTGCCAACGCATCAACCGAAATTACATTTTGTAAATTTCCACTGCGGTAAATGGCATTGTTCATTCGTACTCCATCAACTACCAGCAACACTCGGTTGGTGGCAAAGCCACGTATCATGGGGCTGCCTCCACCCAACTGACTTTTTTGTACAAACACAGTTCCTGTTTGTGATAACAGGTCGGCTGCTGTTTGCGGATTGTTGCGGAGTATTTCCTGTTTGCTGATCTTGGTGATCTTATTGGGCACTTCATTCATCTTCAATTCCCATTTGTTTACTGAAATGATCACCTCTTCCAATTGCTTCGCCGTTGAATCGTTGTTTACTTTTTCCTGTGCATGCGTACACACAACAGGTAATGCAAACATGCCGATCAATAAAAATTGTTTCATGCAGTTCTATTACGTGGAATAAACAGATACACAGCAGCGTTACATCCCGTTATTGCAGGATGCCGTACCGTGTAAGAAAATATCAAACAAAAAGAAACAATGCTTTGGGAGGGGGAGTAAGATATCCCAGGAAAGGGGCGTGATAAAACGACTGGCGGAACAGATTTTTTACGGCATCTGTTCCGGCAGTATATGAAAAAACGTTAGCAGCTTCAACCGGTAAAGCCGGAGCAGAAAATAACTGAACCGTTTGCTTTGATTGTTTCGATTGTTGTTCCGATTGCTGACGGATCATTCGTTTCAACTCTTTTTCTTTTGCATCGTACAACCCGGTAAGAATAAGCTCATCACCATCAACCACTATTTTCTTTACATCAAACATTTCATTACCAACCACACATTCTTTGTTGGGTTTCACCCATTGAATGTTGTTTGTTTTAACACGAATGCGGATGAGTTGTTCTTTTTCAAGTTTCTCCAGCATTTCATGCTGCACATGCAGTTGTTTGATTTGCAATAATACAGGCGATAACATGGGCACACATAAACCAATGAAGAAACATGCGGCTGTTATCGTTTTGATGAGTTGCATTATTGATCGATCAAAATATCACCGGTCATTTCTTTGGGTACCGGCAAGCCCAAAATGGTCAAGATGGACGGTGCAATATCCCCTAATTTTCCGTGTTTCAATGTTCCTTTCCATGAACGGCTGATCACAAACAACGGCACCGGGTTTAATGTATGTGCGGTGTTAGGTGTACCATCTTCATTGATCATATAATCGGCATTGCCATGATCGGCTGTAAGAAAAACAGTATAGCCATGTTCCAATGCTGCGGTAACCACACGCTTTACACAAGCATCTACCGTTTCAACTGCTTTGATGGCGGCAGGGAACACACCGGTGTGCCCCACCATATCTGCATTGGCATAATTCAAACAAATGAAATCGGCTGTTTCATCTTCAATTTCCGGTACAATTGCATCGGTCACTTCTACCGCACTCATTTCAGGCTGCAGATCGTAAGTTGCCACTTTGGGTGAAGGTACCATAATGCGTTTTTCACCTTCAAATGGCTTTTCACGCCCGCCACTAAAGAAGAAACTTACATGCGGATATTTTTCCGTTTCAGCAATCCGTATTTGTGTGCGCCCATGTAATTCCAATACTTCACCCAATGTTTTACTGAGGTTATCGGTTTCAAAAATGACATGTACGTTGTTGTACGTTTTATCATACTCCGTCATGGTAGTATAATGCAGATTTAATTTTTGCATTCCATGATCGGGCATATCCATTTGTGTAAGCACCTGTGTTATTTCACGACAGCGGTCGGTACGGAAGTTGAAACAGATCACTGCATCACCGTCTTTAATTGATGAGCCACTTGCATTACCGTTGATGAGGGGTTTGAGGAATTCATCTGTAACACCGTTTTCGTATGAGGTTGCAAGCGCTTTTAATACATCGTTCGTTTTTTCACCAATTCCATTTACCAATGCATCGTATGCCAGCTTTACACGTTCCCAGCGTTTATCTCGATCCATGGCATAATAACGGCCCGTAACAGATGCAATCACGCCAACGGTAGCATCCAGGTGTTGCTGCAGATCGGTTAAATAACCCAACCCGCTTTTTGGATCGGTATCCCGTCCATCGGTAAATGCATGGATAAACACATTGGTTAATCCTTTTGCTTTACACAAAGAGGTAATTGCTTTTAAATGACTGGTATGCGAATGCACACCACCGTCGCTTACCAAACCGATAATGTGAAGTGGCTTTTGATGAGCGATGGCATAATCAATACTTTCATTCAATGTTTTGTTAGCCGCAAATTCACCACTGCGTACAGCTACATGAATGCGTTGTAACTCCTGGTACACAATACGGCCTGCGCCCAGGTTCAGGTGACCAACTTCGCTGTTGCCCATCTGTCCATCGGGTAAGCCCACTGCTTCACCGCAGGTAATCAATGTTGTGTTTGGAAACTGGCTGTATAAACTGCTGACAAAAGGCACATTGGCGTTTTGGATGGCATCCGCCGTTTTTACCGGCCCGAGACCCCATCCATCCATTATTACGAGGATTGCTTTATTCTTTGACATATGCCCAAAATTACTTTATTTAGGTCAAAATCATTTGATTACAAACGTTAGGCAACGAATGGTTAGCTTTATACGTCTGTGTAGTTGTTAGTTGGCATGTTTTTAGCAATTATGACAATCTAAACCTGAAGAAATGAAAATGAAATACATTCTGCAAACGGTTTTATTACTTTCCCTTACTGTGTTTTTGTACTCGTTTTCGCAGAAGGACGATATTGTAGCAGCCCTGAAAACAGGCAGCGTGGAAAAAATGGCAAAGTATTTTGATAATACAGTGGATGTAACTGTGCCCGGCAAAAGTAATTCTTTCAGTAAAGGACAGGCTGAGCTGGTGATCAGGGATTTCTTTAACCTCAACAAAGTGAAGAATTTTGAAGTACAGCATTCCGGCAGTAATCCTTCCTCCAACTTTATTATTGGTACACTTACATCAGCAGGTGGTACCTATCGCACAACGATCTATATGCGTACAAAAGGCGATAAGCAACTGATACAAGGTGTGGAATTTGAACAAAAATAAGTAAGCAAAACAGGAACGATAAAATGATGAGCCCTCCGGTTGTTGGAGGGCTTTTTCATGTTCAGTAGTGAAATGATGAATTCCGTTAGTTTTGTGGCATGGTAGCAAACTACAATGAACTTCTGCAACAGTTAATTGCATCGGCATTGAAAGAAGATATTGGCGAAGGAGATCATTCCACGCTCAGTTGTATTTCGCCTGCTGCAAACGGCAAAGCTGTTTTGAAAATAAAAGAAGCCGGAGTGCTTGCGGGAATGAAGGTGGCTGAAGCCATCTTTCGTTTTCAACAACCTGATATTGTATTTCATCCACACAAAAAAGATGGTGATTTGATGCAGGCAGGTGAAACAGCATTTGAGGTGGAAGCATCTGTTCACACAATTCTTCAATGCGAGCGGCTGGTGTTGAATTGTATGCAACGAATGAGTGGTATTGCTACACTCACCAAAACGTATGCTGATAAATTGATCGGGTATAAAACACGTATTCTCGACACCCGGAAAACAACGCCCAATTTCCGTTTGCTGGAAAAAGAAGCCGTTGCTATTGGTGGCGGTTACAATCATCGGTTTGCATTGTATGATATGATCATGCTCAAGGATAACCATATCGATTATTGCGGGGGTATTGAACAGGCAATTGAAAAAGCATACCAATATGTGCAAACGGTAAAGCTAGGTTTAAAGATCGAAGTGGAAACACGTACACTGGATGATGTAAAAAAAGTATTGGCTACCGGTAAAGCAGACCGCATTATGCTTGATAATTTTACACCCGATCAAATTAAAGAAGCTGTTGCATTGATCGGTGAACAGGTGGAAACAGAAGCAAGCGGTGGTATTAATTTGGAAAATATCCAGACGTATGCAGCAGCGGGTGTTGATTTTGTGAGTGTGGGTGCATTGATTCACCAGGCACGAAGCCTTGATTTAAGTTTAAAAGCTGTAAAAGAGCAGTAAACAAAAACGTATGAGCAAAAAAAATAAGCCGGACAAAGGCGGATTTGTTTTTAGTACCGATCCCAACTTTCGTTTTGAAAGTGAAGAAAATGAACAACAGGAAACATTGCCACCAGCGCAGCAAAACCTGCGGGTAAAACTGGAAACAAAACACCGTGCCGGAAAAACAGTAACACTGGTGGATGGCTTTGTTGGCACAGAAGAAGATGCTGAAAAGCTGGGGAAGCAATTAAAAAATCAATGTGGCAGTGGCGGCTCAGTAAAAGATGGAGAAATTATTGTGCAGGGCGATCACCGGGAAAAAGTGTTACAATTCTTATTAAAGAACGGATACAGCAAAACCAAAAAGTCGGGCTGATGTTTTCCATTTCAGCATTGCAGATTTAGTTATTTTTACAACACACGATAAGTCAACCAAACCATCTAACCCGTGATGTCAATTATTTTATTAGGCGCATATACAGCAAGACTGGAACTATTCAAGTTCTTTTTCTTTCTGGCGTTCGGAGCATTGATCTGGAGCTTTTTCCTGTTTTACGATGCCTCCGGTTCCAGCAGCAGACGTCGTAAAAAAAAGCGGGCCATCATTCTCATGGTTATTTCTTCTGTATTGGTAGCAGGTATGTCGGTAACCTGGCTCATGAGCAAAACCAATATGGGCTGGTGGTTCGATCGGTAAGTATTATTCTTCGCCGGCTTCTTCCGCATCATTCATATAAAAACCTAATGCACCGCTGGGGCATTTCCGGATTTGCTCAATGATCTGCTGGGTTGAAGCTCCTCCCGGCTCGATCCATGGGCGTTTGCCGGGGTTAAATACTTCTTTCAATCCTTTCCAGCAAAGGGTGGAATGGATGCAGGCATCTGGCTTCCATACGATGGTTACTTCTCCGTTTGTGTATTTATGTGTTGTTTTTGGCATATTGAAAATCGCTGTTTTGAACCATTCTTCAACTCAATGGCTGCGGGTTACTAAATTTCGATTATTTTTATAACAAATTAGTACATGGTTTTCAAAATTTCAGAAGGCGTAAAAGTAAGTGTAGAAACATACTACCAACCAGATTACAGCGATCCGGTTGCCGCTGAATTTATGTTTGCCTACCGTATCACCATTGAAAATAATAATACATTCCCTGTTAAATTGCTGCAGCGCCACTGGAATATTTTCGACAGCAACGGATCTTACAAAGAAATTGATGGTGAAGGAGTGGTAGGTGTTCAGCCTGTTATTCTTCCCGGTGATCAATATCAATATGTAAGTGGATGTAATTTGAAAACAGATATGGGTAAAATGGAAGGGAATTACAGTATGGAGAACATGCATACAAAAAAACAGTTCAAGGTAAACATCCCCATGTTTGAGATGATTGCACCTTTCAAAAATAATTAACTGTTTACTTTAACAGTACCCTTCATTAAACAGCCTTTTACAAAACAATTTCCTTGTTTTTTTCACGTATCTTTGATGACTGCGTTTTTTGGATGTAAAGGCAGTTTTTCAATGGCAAAGGTTACTTTCAACAACAAGAATTCGGTCTTCTTTTCAGACCTCAAGCAATCGGTAGAGAATTATTTTGTGCAAACAAATACCCGGAAAACCGGCAACTTCAAGCTCTACCTTAAAACAATTGTTTTAATTCCATCTGCTTTACTTATTTACATTTTGTTATTAACAGTAACAATGCCTGTGTGGTTGAGTTTGCTTTTGTGCGCAGTGTTGGGCATTGTGTTTGCCAGCATCGGTTTTAATGTGATGCACGATGCGAACCATGGAAGTTACAGCAGTAAAAAATGGGTCAATAATATCCTGGGTTATACCATCAATGCACTTGGCGGAAATGCGTTTATCTGGAAGTTTAAGCACAATATCATTCACCATACATACACCAATGTTGATGGAGTGGATGATGATATTGCCCGCAGCCCGTTGATGCGTCAATGTCAATCACAAGTTTGGAAACCGGCGCACAGGTATCAGCATATCTATGTTGTATTTCTGTATGCCATTTCTTCGTTGGCATGGGCAGCGTATCTTGATTTTGATAAATACTTCAAAAAGAAAGTGAATAATACACCCATGCAAAAAATGAGCACAACCGATCATGTTGTGTTTTGGGTGAGCAAACTGCTGTATGCGTTCTTTTATATTGCGTTACCAATTATGTTGGTTGGTTTTGTTCCCTGGCTGATTGGTTATCTTGTTATGGAAATTGTATTAGGATTTACATTGGCAATTGTATTCCAACTGGCGCATGTGGTAGAAGAAACAGAGTTTGAATATGCCGGACCAAACGAAGCATTGCTGATTGAAAACGAGTGGGCTGTACACCAGATAAAAACAACGTCCAACTTTGCGCCTCGTAATAAAATTGTTTCCTGGTTAGCAGGCGGGTTGAACTACCAGGTAGAGCACCATCTTTTTCCACGTATCAGTCATATTCATTATCCTGCCATCAGCAAAATAGTAGAGCAGAAATGTAAAGAGTACAAACTCCCTTATAATTCAATTAAAACAATGCGTGCAGCGATCGTTTCTCATTTCCGGATGATGAAACAAATGGGTCAGCCTCCGCAAACTGCTTAACGTGGTTTGTAATCTGCTTCGTTGAAGATGGTTTTGTTCGATGTTTTCATCAACTGTGGTATTGTAACCGCAGGATTTTTTTTCATATACGACTTTACAATTTCCCAACCGAGAAATGCTCCAATGTTTCCCGGGCTTTGTTCCGGCATGCCTTGCGTAGTAGGACCATCTGTAACAAAATTCTGAATGCGGGAAGGATCAATTTCGTACAGGAGATTTTGCTGGATGAAGAAATTATAAATGCTCCGTTCGTTTTCTTTGCACCAGTTGAGTTGTTTACCGGTATAGCCAATAAGCAGCGTATCATGATTGTTTGGAAGAAACTGGTTCAACAGGTACAATCGTTTCCCCTTTTCGATAAACCGTTCAATTAACGGATAGCGGTTGCTGCTGTCGGGGTACATGTCATCAATCACCAATGTAAACACATCGGTTGCAATAAATTCCTTACTAAAGCGGCGGCTGCGGTACTGCGGTGCAATACTGCTGATATAGCCCGCATCATTGTAAATCGAATAATCCTTTCCCAAGTAAAACTGTAATCCAATGGCCAGAAAATCTTCGCCCATGTAATTGGGGCTTGGTTCGTTATTACTCATAGGTGCCAAGGCATCCATAGGACCAACGGTTGTGATAATTGTTGGAATTTTATAGTCGGGGAAATAATGTTTTACATAACGGAAACCATCTTCCAGTTCCTTTGCTCTGCCGCTAAAATCTTTATACAGTTTCTGCGATTCTTTGTACACCACCCGGTTAAGATTGAGAAAACGTTTGCTGCCTTCAAAGGCTAATTCATTTGTATCGTTAACGGGTCCAAGTCCCAACACATGATTCACAAACAGTGGAAGAAAGATGGGGTACTTTTCTTCCAGCTGAAAAATACCGGCTCTTGTATTATTACTGTCGATGGCAAAAAAATCCTGTTCAAAACGTTGTGTTTTTAAATCGACTTTAATATGCGAAACATCGGGCGCATTGTTACTGTTGTTGCAGGCTGCAATGCTGATGAGCAGGAAAATGGGTAGTAATTTTTTCATCATGTTCACTAACGGAATATTGTTGGGTTTGTTGTTGGCCCTCGGTCAAAAGTAGCCTGCTAAATGAAATGCAAATTCCTGAAATTTGTGGAATGAAGATTTTCTTAGCACAGCAAAATTATCACATCGGCAATTTCGAAAGCAATACCCGCAAAATAATTGAAGCAATTGAATCAGCAAAAGCACAGGGCGGGGAGTTGATTCTGTTCAGCGAACTGAGTGTGTGCGGTTATCCGCCACGTGATTTTTTAGAGTTCAATGATTTTTTGCTCAAGTGTAATGAAGCCATTGACAAGATCAGGCAGCATGCTGATACCATTGCAGTGATCATTGGCGCTCCCGATCACAACAAACGGGTGGAAGGAAAAGATCTGCACAACGCCGCATATTTTCTGTACGAAAAAGAGATCAAAGCAGTTGTTCATAAAACCTGCTTGCCCAATTACGATGTGTTTGATGAATACCGCTACTTTGAACCGGCCTACGATTGGAAGATTGTGGAGTTTAAAGGAAAGAAATTAGCAATCACGATTTGTGAAGACATCTGGAACCTGGGCGATAATCCACTGTACCGCATTTGCCCCATGGATGAGCTGATGAAATTTCAACCCGATGTAATGTTGAATATCTCCGCTTCGCCATTTGATTATACACATGTAGAAGACCGCAAAGCCATTGTAAAACTCAATGTGCAGAAGTACAAACTGCCGATGCTGTATTGCAATTGTGTTGGCAGCCAAACCGAAATCGTGTTTGATGGCGGCTCGTTGGTGTTTGATAAACATGCAAACATGGTGAAGCAATTGAGTTTGTTCGATGAAGAATCGATAGGTGTTGAGTTGAACGATGATGGCACCTTTACCCAGCCTGTTTTAGCAACAGCCGATACATTGCCCAACGAAGAATTTAGTCCGGCACACCTGGATGAAACATTGTGCATTGCAGAAATACACGATGCCATTGTACTCGGCATCCGTGATTACTTCAGCAAAATGGGTTTTACCAAAGCCATACTCGGCAGCAGCGGCGGAATCGACAGTGCCGTTACATTGGCACTCGCGTGTACGGCGTTGGGTAGTGAAAATGTTCGGGCTGTTTTATTGCCATCGCAGTATTCAACCGATCATAGCGTGAACGATGCCGAACAACTGAGCAAAAACCTCGGCAACCCGTACGATATTGTGCCTATCAAAAATATTTACGATGCATTTTTAACGGAGCTGAAACCGATCTTTAACGACTTGCCGTTTTCACTGGCCGAAGAAAATATTCAAAGCCGCAGCCGCGGAAATCTGTTAATGGCCATTGCCAATAAGTTTGACTATATTCTGCTCAATACGTCCAACAAAAGTGAACTGGCAACCGGTTACGGAACGTTGTATGGCGATATGGCCGGCGGCATTGGCGTGCTGGGCGATTGTTACAAACTGCAGGTGTATGAACTGGCGAAGTACATCAACCGCAATAAGGAAATCATCCCAACAAATATCATCACAAAACCACCAAGCGCTGAGTTGCGGCCCGGACAAAAAGATTCAGATTCGTTACCCGATTATTCCATCCTCGATAAAGTATTGTATCAATACATTGAGCGGCGGCAGGGGCCTAAGGAAATAAAAGCAATGGGCTATGATGCCGCACTTGTGGACCGTGTATTACGAATGGTGAATATTAATGAATATAAACGCAACCAGTTTTGCCCCATCATCCGTGTGTCACCAAAAGCATTTGGTGTGGGCAGGCGGGTGCCGATTGTTGGGAAGTACCTGAGTTGATCGTTATAAAATGTGGTGAATTTTAGGTAGCTTTCTACTAAATCAAAACCATCATTTATGAAACAGGCATTCGGTATTTTTTTGCTGGTTCTTTTCTATGCTTGCAACTCCGGGCCGTCAACTTCAGATCTTCAACAGCCGGCAGCAATTGATGAACAAGTGGAACTGGCTGCAATCATGAAAGTAATTGAAGCTGAAACTGAAAGCTTTTATAAACGAGATTATGAAAGCTGGAAGAAAAATTTTGTACAAAAAGATTATGCATTCCAGGCATGGAATAATGATGATGGTACAGTTGATGTTAAAAGCGGCTGGGCCGAAGTGGATGAAAAAATCGGCAATTATATAAAAGCCAATCCGCTTAAAGCAGGCGAATCGGCCAGTCATCCGAAAGTGGAAAGGAAGAATATGAAAACTCATTTTTTTTCCCCTCAACTGGCTTATTTGTACTGGGATCAATATAATAGTGACGGCGCAATGAAAATATTTACACTTAGTAAAGACTCACGTCTTATGGAAAAAGAAAATGGCGAGTGGAAAATTTTGAACGTTACCTCTTATTGGGATTATAAAAATACGATCACGGCAGATTCGTTGTTGTCAATCAAATAAATGGAAACGATTCTCTTTAATCAGGTGCAAAAATTTTTTCATGCAAAACCTCGCCAGAGCTTTTAGCCTTCGTCGAGTTTTAGCAGCTTGTACTTCCTACTTCCGCTTATCTTTGCGCAAATTTTTGAGTTATGTTACAATTGGCATTTATCCGCCAAAACAAGGATTTGGTAAAAGAACGGCTGGCCGTGAAAAATTTTGCCAACCTTGATTTGGTAGATGAGATTATTGCACTGGATGAGCAGCGGAGGAAAAAACAACTGGTGAACGATGATCTGGCGGCAAAAGTAAATGCAGCATCCAAAGAAATTGGTATGCTCATGGGTAAGGGACAAAAAGCAGAAGCCGAGCAAAAGAAAACAGAAGTAGCACAGTTTAAAGAATCATCCAAACAAATTGCGGATGAACTTTCGCTGTTAGAGAAACAGGTGAATGAGTTGTTGGTGCGTTTGCCCAACCTGCCATCGGCACTGGTTCCTGTGGGTAAATCAGCAGACGATAATGTGAATGTAAAAGAAGCGGGAGATGAACCTGTATTACATGCCAATGCAAAACCACATTGGGAGTTAATTGAACAATACGATATTGTAAATTTTGAACTGGGTGTAAAGATCACCGGCAGAGGGTTTCCCGTGTACAAAGGGAAAGGTGCAAAGTTGCAACGGGCACTTATCAGTTATTTTTTAGATTATAATACTGCAGCCGGTTATACCGAATACATTCCACCTTATATGGTGAACGAAGCATCAGCTTACGGTACCGGTCAACTGCCCGATAAAGAAGGACAGATGTACCATATGCAGGAAGATAATTTTTACATGATCCCTACTGCAGAAGTACCGGTCACCAATATTTATCGTGATGAGATTGTAAAGGAAACGGAGTTGCCCATTAAATTAACTGCCTATACCCCCTGCTTTCGCAGAGAAGCAGGAAGTTTTGGTGCGGATGTACGTGGCTTGAACCGTGTACATCAATTCGATAAAGTAGAGATCATTCAACTGGTGCATCCTGATAAAAGTTATGAAGTGCTGGACGAAATGGTAGCGCATGTTGAGAAGCTGTTGCAAAATCTTGGATTAAAATACCGCATCCTGCGTTTATGTGGTGGCGATATGGGTTTTACTTCTGCTCTTACCTACGATTTTGAAGTGTGGAGTGCTGCTCAAAAGAAATGGTTGGAGTGCAGCAGTGTGAGCAACTTTGAAAATTACCAGACCAACCGTATGAAGGTTCGGTTCAAAGATGCAGATGGTAAAATGCAATTGGTGCATTCATTGAACGGAAGTTCACTGGCCCTGCCACGAATTCTTGCTGCGTTATTGGAAAATAATCAAACAGAAAATGGAATTGTTATTCCGGATGTATTGCGTAGTTATTTTGGAGCAGATATTCTGAATTAAACGATCAGTTAGTTAATAAAAAGAAATCCCGCCAACCGGCGGGATTTCTTTTTATTGTTTTCTCATGTTGATTGCCTTTTAGCGTAAGCTTGCTCTTGGCCCACCTACTGCATAAGTTGCCTGCATACGTGCTGCTTGTCCGGCAGTAAACATATACATACAGGCATCATTTGTATAATCCATGTAGTTCATGGTCATTTCAATCGGTGCTCCGCTGCAAGTGCTGTAATGCGGATAAGTTGGGCATCCACCGTTTGATGTATTGTGTTGCGGAGTGTCTGCCACCTGATCGTTACCGCAAGTTGCATCGCCCCAGATATGACGCAGATTGAAATAGTGGCCCACTTCATGCGTTGCCGTTCTGCCTTTGTTGAAAGCTGTAAACAGAGGATAGTTGCCCCTACCAAATGCATTGTTATCAATTACAACACCATCTGTTGCAGAACTGCCGCCTGGAAACTGAGCATATCCCAAAATGCTGTTGCTGAGGTTACATACCCAAATGTTGAGCGTTGTACTTGGTGAAGTTGGATTAATGCCGCCTCTGGCACTCTTCTTCATATCATCATTTGTTCTCCAGCTTGTTTTGTTAGTTGACTTACGTGTAACATTTGCAGTGGTCCAGATAAATTTTATTTGAATGTTACCGGAACGTACGCCTTGGAAAATAGAAGGCGTTAAACCGTAATCTGCATTAGTGGCTGCAAAATCTTCATTCAATACATCAATTTGCGATTGGATTTGTGCGTTGGAAACATTTTCTGCAGAAGTCTTGTACAAGACGTTTACATGAACGGGTAACTCCAGTACACCATTTACAATTTTATAAGCAGAAGGATTGGCCATTACCCGCTGTGTAAAGGCTTCGATATCATCCATTCGTTTTTTGAGTGTGGGATCTGCTTTAATGTTAGCCTGCAATACTTCATAACTGTAACAGCTACGGGCCGAAGCCTGGTTCAATTCAACTTCCTCTTCCAATTGTTCTTTGTCTGCTACGGATTTACTACATCCAAAAAACAATAGCAGCGACGCTGCTGCTAATACCGATACTTTCTTCATTTGTTGTTGTTTAGGTTTAAGTAAAAAAGGACAACTGAATTTATTATTTTTTTACTGACATATGTTAGCAGACTCATAATTTTTTTTGTAACGATGCTGCAAATGAGCCAATAGCTGTGCAATATGACAAATAACTGAAACTGAGTACGTAAAACTACGATTGAGCGGAGTTCCTAAGGATATCCTAAAAAACATTTCATTAAGATTTTGATGTGGTTTATTGCTCTAACATTGCTGCCAACTAAATGAATTGCTATGGGAAAAATTGTTACGCTTTCAATTGTGGTTTTGCTTGCTTTTAATGCCTCTGCACAGTTTACCAAAGGAAATAAAGTGCTTGGATTGGGATTGAATTTTCAAACATCGAAACAGGAAGCAGATGCTCCCAATCAGTTTAAACGAGTTGATAACAGCTTACAATTTTCTACTGAGTTAGGATTTGCAACAAGGGAAAACAGATTGAATGGTTTTTTTGTAGGTGCCGGATTTTCAAACAGTAAGTTTGAAGGGGCTTCATCAAATACCACAGGTAAAAGTTACAATGTAGGCGGTGGTTATTTTACGAGAACTTATAAGAGCTTGGGAAAAAACTTTTTTGTATTTGGTGAAGGGAGAGCCAGCTTTAATTATTCGCAGCAAAAAAGTTCAAATTTTATTAATCCAAATTTTAAACAGTATGCAGCGAGTGTTGGACTTTATCCGGGGCTTGCTTATAAATGGAATCAAAAACTCTTATTTGAAATTCGATTTGCAGACTTCGTGAACATAGGATATTCATCTACTAAGTATGACAATGGTAACAATCAAACTTCTACTCAAAATAGTTTTGGAATTGGTACCAGCCTCGGACTCGGCTATCTCAATAATATCGGCATTGGTGCCCGCTGGATCATCAAATAAAAATATTATAAGAACGCCTATTACCCTGCAAGGGGCATTGCAACCGGTGCCTCTTTTTTTATGCGTTTGTTCATCACATAAAACCAGAGCGGTGGAATATGTGCCAGCAGCATCATGCCGGGGTAACCCGTTGGCATTTGCATCGAATGATCGTGATGGCGAAGCACCTGGTATTTTCTGCTGGCGAGATAATGATGATCACTATGCCGGCTTAATTCAAACAACATCAATCGGCCAACAATATGGTTACTGTTCCAGCTATGATGCGGCATGGTACGTTCGTACTGTCCGCTTGCTGTTTGCTTTCGGGTTAAACCATAATGTTCAATATAATTCACACATTCCAATAATAACATGCCGATCAATGCCGAAAGTAAATAAGCAACTGTGATCTGCCATCCAACTATAACAAGGATGGTTGTTACAAATACAAGCTGCAGCAATTGCAGTTGCAGCATTTCGTTCTGCAGGCTGAAAACCCGTTTGCCTTTTTTTTGCAGTTCTGCATTGGCAATTTTCCAGGCACTTATATAGGTAAACAGTAATGTGCGGGGGTAAAAGAAAAACAATGGTTCATTGTAGCGGGCACTGGACGGATCTTGATGCGTTGCCACATGTTTATGATGCCCCTTGTTGTGTTCAATAAAAAAATGCGTGTACAGCGATGTGAGTAAGAGGGCCTTCGCCATTGCTTGTTCGGTTTTGTTTATCCGGTGACCGAGCTCGTGTGCCACATTGATTCCAAACACACCACAGAGCAAACCCATACTGATGACACGGCCGGTTTTGTCAATTGTACTGAGTCCATCCTGCTGAAGCGAAAACAAAAAACTAATAAGCAGAAAATACTGCAATGGAACAATGAGATATAAAATATAATCGTAGGTTTTATCGGCTTTCGCCAATTCTTCTTCAGCTGTACTCAGGTTCGTTTCATCAGGCCGTATAAATAATTCGATCAGCGGAATAAATGCAAATGCATAGATCACGGGTAAAAAAGTGATCCATCCCGTACCGTGAAACGCAAACCAGGCAAACACAAACATGATAAACGGGCTGAGGTATTTGTACGGTCCGATCTTCATATTTTAAATGTAAGAAGAAGTAGCCGACAAACGATTTTTTGATTTCTTTCGTTTATCATTAAACTTTCAGTAATACAGAAAGTCTTAACGCAATAATTTTTTTCATGGCGGCATCTGTACAGTTAAAAAATCAGCATCTTTTATGGCGGGCAGGCTTTGGTCCTGCTGTTGAACAGTGGGGCGATCTCAGCAAAACTTCACCCCTCAAATTATACGAAGCCCTCGAGAAATCGTCACGCAAAGAACCGATGCCTTTGAAAGTGGCCACCAATTTTGTAGATGGGTTGATGAACGGAGTAGATGGTGTTAGACGAACTGAACTAACACAGGAACAACGTCAGCAAATGCAGCGAAAGTCCAGGGAAGAGATCAGGAACCTCAACCTGGAGTGGCTCGATGAAATGGTGAACAGTCAACAGCAACTTCGTGAAAAACTGGCCTTCTTCTGGCATGGACATTTTGCATGCCGTAACCTCAACGCTTTGTACCAGCAGGAGCTACTACATGTGATCCGGAAAAATGCATTGGGAAATTTCGGCACTTTGTTAAAAGAAGTAAGCCGCAGTGCAGCCATGCTTGCATTTCTCAACAATCAGCAAAACCGCAAACAAAAACCCAACGAAAATTTTGCACGGGAGGTGATGGAGTTGTTTACCATGGGCCGTGGCAACTATACCGAAACGGATATTAAAGAAGCGGCACGTGCATTTACGGGTTGGCAGTTTAAACTCAACGGGGAATTTATTTTCAGACCTAACCTCCACGATGCAGGTTCTAAAACAGTGTTGGGCAAAACAGGAAATTTTGATGGCGATGATATTCTTGATCTCCTGCTCCAGCAAAAACAAACAGCGCTGTACATTACCCGAAAAATGTATCGCTTTTTTGTAAACGAACAGGTGGATGAAAAAAGAGTAGAGTGGCTGGCCGATCGTTTTTATAAAAGCGATTACGAGATCAAAACTGTGTTGAAAGATATTTTCACCAGCGATTGGTTTTATGATGAAAAGAATATCGGTACAAGAGTAAAATCGCCGGTTGATCTGTTGGTTGGCATCCGCCGTTCATTGCCGATGCAGATCGAAAATGAAGATGCACAGTTGTTTCTGCAAAAGGTGTTGGGACAAATTTTGTTCTACCCGCCCAATGTAGCAGGATGGCCCGGAGGTTTCAACTGGATCGACAGTTCGTCGCTCATGTTTCGTATGCGTATTCCGCAATTGATGGCTACAAAAGAAGCATTTCAGTTTAAAGCAAAAAGTGATGATGATCAGGAGATGGGAGGTGCAGCACGTATACCGGGCAGAGTGGTAAAAACAACCATTCAATGGCAACCGGTGACGAAACAATTGGAAAAAACCACAAGAGAACGATTGCTTTCGAATATCGCATCTCTCGTTTGGCAAACAGACAGCAGCAGACTGAACAAAGCGATGGTTGAAAAATTTGTAGATGCGTCCAGTCGTGACCGTTATATCCAAACATCTATTATTCAGTTGATGTGTACACCGGAGTATCAAATGTGCTGAAAATAAGCTGCTAGCGGTGAGCTTCGAGCCGCCAGCTGAAATGATTAATTAATAAGATTTGCGTTGTGGGTTTTGCTCGTAGCTCACAGCTAATAGCTAAAAGCTTTTTATGTATTTTAAACGTAAAGAATTTCTCCAGCTCGGTTCGCTTGCAACAGCATCCATGTTGATGCCCCAGTTTTTAAAAGCATTTGAATCGGAAAAACTGGTTCCTCCGGGAAATAAAGTAACCGTCATCATTCAATTGAGTGGTGGTAATGATGGATTGAATACAGTGATACCTTTCCGAAATGATCTGTATTACAGCAATCGTCCACGGTTAGGAATTCAACGAAATGCAGCATTAGCATTAACCGATGAAGCGGGACTGCATCCATCACTCACAGCGTTTAAAGAATTGTATGATGATGGAAGCCTTGGTATTTTCAATAGTGTAGGTTATCCCAATCCGGATAAAAGTCATTTCCGCAGCATGGATATCTGGCACACGGCAAGTGATAGTCGTGATTACTGGAACACCGGCTGGGTGGGCCGTTACTTAGATGCACAGTGCAAAGGTTGCGACAAACCAACGCAGGCGTTGGAAATAGATGATGTGTTGAGTCTTGCATTAAAAGGTAATCAAATCAAAGGCATTGCAGTGGAAGATCCCCGGCGTTTGTACACCAGCAGCCAGGAGCGTTACTTCAAAGAAATAATGGCGCAACACAAGCAAGAACATGAGCAGCCGGTAGATTATTTGTATAAAACAATGGCTGAAACAATTTCCAGTGCCGATTATATTTTCAAACAAAGCAAGCAACGCCCATCAGCAGAATCGTATCCCAATTCTGATTTAGGTAAAGGATTGAAAACAATTGCATCGCTCATCTTTAGTGAGATCAATACCAAAGTGTATTACATTTCCTTAGGAAGTTTTGATACGCATATTAACCAGGAAGCTCAGCAGAAACGTTTGTTTACCGAATTGAATGATGCAGTAAAAGCATTTGTAAGAGATCTCAAAGCAAATAACCGGTTTGATGATGTGCTGCTGTTTACCTTTTCAGAATTTGGAAGAAGGGTAGCACAAAATGGAAGCAATGGAACCGATCATGGCAAAGCTAATAATATGTTTTTTATCGGTGGTGGTTTAAAAAAGCAGGGACTTTACAATCCATTGCCCGACCTCACCAATCTTGATGACGGTGACCTGAAATACCAGCTCGATTTTAAACAGGTATATGCCACCGTACTTAACAAATGGATGGGAGCCGATGCAGATGCTATTCTGAAACAATCCATTAAACCATTGGATTTTATTTGATAATCAGCTTCGGGTGGGTCACCCTTTGAGGGGTGACTCGCCCTTCGTTGCCGTAAAATTACCATCAAAAGATTAGGTGAAAACTCCTATTGTTTGTGCCTTGCAGCACGGGTATATTTGTATTGTCCAATTATTTGAAAAATCAAACATCCTCCAATTCCTATGGAAGTATCATACTTCTTCCGTAAAAAAAGGCTTCATGCCTTCAGTATCGAATCGTTATTCGATAATGTGCAGGCACAGGTTGCAGAAACCACCGGTTTCAAAGCCAGCAAAGTTGAGGTTCCTTCTATCAGAAACATTTTCGTAAACATTTTTAAATCACGCAGCAGTCAGGGTACTGTTAATCATATTACAGGCGATATTCATTATGTATCACTTGGTATGAAAAAGCGGAACACTATTCTTACCATTCACGACTGTGTGTTTTTAACCAAGTATAACAAGTGGAATCTGAAATACTGGATGTTTAAATTCTTCTGGTACCAGTTACCCATGTGGCGTGCAAACACGGTAACAGTGATCAGCGAAAAAACAAAACGTGAACTGATTAAACTTACAGGTGTAAGAGAGAGTAAAGTAAAGGTGGTTCCTAATTTCTTTGATCCACGTTTTGAATTTGCACCAAAGCAATTCAATGCACAAAAGCCCCGCATCCTTCAAATCGGAACAAAAGAAAATAAAAACATTCACAACCTGGCAAAAGCATTGAAGGGTTTGAATTGTGAATTGCATATTATCGGCAGCCTTGATGTGGAAACACAACTCGTACTGCAGGAAAATAAAATTGATTTTAAAACACATACCAATCTGTCATTTGATGAATTGAAACGTCAATACATTTTGTGTGATATGGTGGTGTTTGCTTCAACCTATGAAGGTTTTGGTTTACCGATTCTGGAAGCATGTGCTGTGGGGCGTCCCTTGGTAACAAGCCGTATTTCTCCAATGGATGAAATTTCAGATGATGCTGCCTGCAAAGTAAATCCGTATAATATTCTGGACATACGTCGTGGAATTTTAAATGTAATTGAAAATGAAGCGTACCGTGATCAGCTGGTGAACAACGGCTGGAAAATGCGATACAAATACAGCATCGATAACATCACCAATAAATACACAGCCCTGTATGAAGAAATTGCCACTCAACCGGCACCGGAATTTTTCATGCTTCGTCAGGCAAAAGCAGCAGCTTCATTCCTTGGATTGATCTGATCAATACACGTACTTACTAACCCGTTCGCATAGTTGTAGTTTAAAACAAGAAAGCCCCCTTGCGGAGGCTTTTTGTTTTGTATGAAGTTATGTGCAAGATTTGCTGTTGCATTATTCGTTCAGCTTTTGCGTTTTCTTAATGCCGATACGGTAGAGTGTAAAGCCCATCACAGCAAAGAACAATGCACCAAGCAGGTAATATCCGTTTTGTCCAAGACTGCCAACAAGACCATGCTCTGCATTTACCTTTCCAAGTCCTGCCGCAATTGAATCATTTACTGACAGTATAGCGACTACAACACCTGCCAATGCACCACCCGCAACTAATCCTGTTGCAAACAAGTTACCCTTACCAAGATCTTCCTCCTCTGCAGACAATACTTCACCTGATTTCTTTTTCTTCATATCAACAATACCACGAATGGCACCGCCAATAAAAATGGGAAGTGTAGTTGATAAAGGCAAATACAAACCCACTGCAAAACTCAGCGATTTAATGCCGCACAACTCCATTGTAATAGCGATAAACACACCCACCAATACAAACTGCCAATCGAGATTAAATGATAAAATTCCTTTGATGAGTGTTGCCATTAATGTTCCCTGCGGTGCAGGATATTTATCGGTGCCAATGGCATGTGTAATTCCCTGCGAAAGCATTTCAGCTGTTGGTGTATCCAATACTTTAATGGTTGCACCAATAGCAATAGAGGAAACAATGGCGCCAACAAACAAAGCGATCTGTTGATACTTTGGTGTAGCACCTACAATGTATCCCGTTTTTAAATCCTGTGAAGTAGCGCCTGCGTTGGCAGCAGCAATACAAATCATACCACCCACAACCAATGCCATTGGTTCATAAAATTTGCCGGTCCAGCCAACTGCAATAAAGATGAGACAAGTGCCCATCAATGTAGCAATGGTCATACCACTGATGGGATTATTGGAAGAACCGATCAACCCTACAATGCGTGATGATACTGTTACAAAAAATGCCCCGAAGATCACCACCAGTAAACCCAATAGTAATTTACTTCCGATATTATCACCGGGCACTTGCGGCAATATGGCCATCAGTAAGATCAATACCAAACTGCCGATACCAACGATCTTAATATTGAGATCACGTTCGGTACGTTTTACTTCTACCGGAACATCATCTTGTTTTTTAATAGAACCAATGCTGCTTCTGAATGAAGAGATAATGGTAGGAATTGTTTTGATGAGTGTAATAAAACCACCTGCTGCTACAGCTCCTGCACCGATCTGCCGGATATAAGCACGATAGATCGCTGTTGAATAATCAGCAAATGAATGGGTAACCGGATCCCACCCACCGGGGCCACCAGCAACATCCATGCTGCCAAGGTATCCAAGCTTCACCAATTGTAATGCAATGGTATCGGCAGGAACAAGCGATGCCATTAACGGTGTAAATGCAAACCACGCAATAACACCACCGGCCACCAGCACACCACTGATCTTTGGCCCAATGATATAACCCACACCCAAATACTCCGGTGTAATTTCTCCGCTTATTTTGGCTGAAGGGAAAAATTTATTCGCCTGCTTCGTCATCCAGAAAGGTGTTTCAGCAATTACATGAAAGATCTTTTGAAGAATGGCATATCCAAATGCAAATCCTAATCCCATAAACGCTGTTTTGGCAAAATCACCGCCCCGTTCACCGGCCTTTAATACACTGGCGCATGCCGTTCCCTCCGGATAGGGAAGTGTTCCATGTTCTTTTACAATCAAGGATCGTCGAAGCGGAATCATCATCAACGTACCGAGGATGCCACCAAAAATGGCAAGCGTAAGAATGGTAAAGTAATTGAAGAATTGCGAACTGTCTTTTTCACTCAAAAATAAAAATCCGGGCAGTGTAAACACTACGCCTGCTGCAATACTTTCGCCAGCACTTCCGGTTGTTTGAATGATGTTGTTTTCGAGAATGGTGGTTTTTAAAAACCATCTTCCCAATGTAATGGCAATAACAGCAATGGGAATGGAGGCACTTACAGTTAAACCTGCTTTCAATGCAAGATAAACGGTTGATGCACCAAAAATAATTCCGAACGCAGCACCTACCAGTACACTTTTAATGGTGAACTCAGGCATCTTGCTGTCATCCGGAACAAAGGGTTGGAACTTTTGCTCACTCATATGGCTTTGGTTTTAGGATAAGGAAGATAGCAAAAACTTTATTACAGTCTCGAATGGGATGTACACAAAAAAAGCCACGCATCAAGCGTGGCTTTGAAAAGTAGTTCTGTTGTTTTTATTTCCGGCTGTTCATCTTAGCCAGTAAACGAAGGATTTCAAGATACAACCATACCAATGTCACCAGCAATCCAAATGCACCATACCATTCCATAAATTTCGGCGCACCCATTTCACTTCCTTTTTCGATCATATCAAAATCAAGCAGCAGGTTCAATGCAGCAATGGCAATAACGGCCAATGAAAAAATGATACTGAACATCGAACCATTGGTAGATGACAGGAATGAAAAATGAATACCAAAGAAACTCAGTATCCATGAAAGCAGGTAGAACACTGCAATACTTGCTGTTGCTACAAATATGATGGAACGGAAACGTTCTGTTACTTTAATGATGCGTAATGTGTACAACAGGTACATACTGGCGGCTACTGCAAACGTTAATAAAACTGCATGCGTAATAATGCCGGGATATTTTTCCTGGAACATAAAATTGAAGTAGGCAGAAATGCCTCCAACGAAAAGACCTTCTACAATTGCATAGGCAGGTGCCAGAAACGGACTCCATTCTTTTTTGAAAGTGATCACCAGCGCTATCACCAGTCCACCCAATGCACCGCCAATTACCAAGGGCATAATGTTTTTACCTGCATCAAACCACTGCCAGGCAAATGCAGCACCGGCCATTACCATCAGCATTAAGAAACCAAACTTGTTCATGGTGCCACGAACGGTCATGGTTTCGCCGCTGTAAACTGTATTGGTTGATTGAAATTGTTTTTCACTGAGCGTAGGATTACCTGATTTGAATAACGACATGGTATAAATTTTAGGAACGTAAAGTTAACGGATAATTTTTTATTGCTTCAATCCGGGGTAACGGCTCACAAATTCGATCTGGTAGTCGCTTTTTGTTTTGATATGTTGAATAAAATGCCGAAGCGAAGCAACATCAATCGAATCAGCAAAGGCCTGGTCGTGTGTAAGCAGTACCATATGATCGGCTGTTTTGGTTCGGTTGTAAAAGAAAGCACTGTCTACCTGTTTGATCATTTCATCGCTGCTTTGTTTCAGCTTCAATGAATCATTAAAATGCCATTCAATATCCCAACCAACAACAACAAAGCCTGCATTGTACAGCGAATCGGCAGCAGCCTTGCTTTTTTCGATATCAGTTGCATTAATGATTGCCGTTCGCCAGATATTCCGTCCGGGTGTTCGTGCAATGTTGTTCTTGAGTTGCAGGGAATCATCCGTTCGTTTAAAATCAGCAACTACACCGGTATCGTTGCTGTAAAATTTTGAGAACCGGTTGTGCGCATGGGTGTAACTGTGGTTGCAAATTTCCACCCATTCACTTCGTTGCAGGCTGTCCCAGGTGGCTTGCTGTTCTTTGCTTCCATACACGTGTTCACCTACTACAAAAAAACTTGCAGGAACCTGTTCTTCATTGATCACACGAAGTACCTGTCGTGTTCCTTTGTTGGGTCCATCGTCGAAAGTGATGTAGATCTTCTTTTTCTTTTTTGGCGGAGCTGGTGGTTCTTTGTCCGGAACGGGCATGGCTTGTACAACAGGTGTAATTGTTAGCGGCAACTCGTTATTGCTCGTGTTGTAGGTGCAACTACTGAAAAATAAAAAGAGAAAAAAGTGGGGGAGATAGTTGGCTGCGTTGGCAGGCTCGCCTTCATCGTCGGCAGACGATGATTCATGTTGTTTCATAAAAAAGTATTGTTGATTTGATTTGAATATGAAGATAACAGGTGGGCAATTGTTTTGCAAGAACGCTTTCGTTAAAGATTCTGTAAATGAAAAAACCTCACAGTAATTGTCTGTGAGGTTTGTAAATTCATTGTGTTACTTAAACAGACGTTGTGCCTTTTTCGCCGTCGCTTTTTTTCTTAAACAGGTCATTGAAAATCCCTTCGGCCTCGCTCATATAATCCTTCATATTTTCAGAGCCTTTTGTTTTCAGCTCTTCAAAATAATCACCTGCCTTGTAGAACGATTGTTCGGCTTCCTCTTTCAGCTTATTGGCTTTTTCTTTTAAATCAGCATACATTTTTTCCTTTTCTTCATCGGTCATACTGTTGTACTTGAACAATGCATAACCGGCTGCTGCTCCCAGCAGAAACGTTGCGATGTGTTTGGGGTTGACCATAGTTGTAAGTTTAAAGAGTGTGTATCAATTATCAGTCCAGCCTTCTGCAACTGACAATTTTGTAAAGTTTTTTTCTGTTTGCGTTTAATTTCCTTTTAGTCTTCTTTTCTTAATCAATCCGCCTTTAACATCTTTGATGCTGCTCATCACCATAAATGCATTGGGATCAATTTTTTGCACTTCTGTTTTAATGCGATTGATTTCCAAACGTGTAACAACAGAGTAAATAATATCACGTTCATCCGCATATCCTTTGGTGCCAAATCCACCTTTTCCTTTGTACACCGTAACGCCCCGGCCCAGTTGGTGTGTTACCATATAGCTGATCTCTTCGCTATGGGTTGAAACAATGGTAACGCCGGTGTACTCCTCTATTCCTTCGGCAACAAAGTCAACAGTTTTAGCAGCAGCCAGGTAGGTAATGAGGGCATACATCGCCGTATCGATCGACAGGATAGACGCTGCCGCCGAAAACACCATCACATTAATGATAAGAATTATATCGCCAACAGAGCCTCCAATTTTTTTACTTACAAACAAGGCCATTACTTCCGTACCATCGATCACCGAACCACCCCGGATGGCAAAGCCAATACCGGCGCCTAAAAAGAAACCGCCAAAAATGGCCACCAGTAATTTGTCGTGCGTTACTTCAGGAAAACTTACAAATGCCGTTACCAGTGCAAGCGTTACAATTGCAATGGATGTTTTAATGAAAAACACTCTGCCGAGAATACGATAGCCAAACAATACAAAGGGCGTATTTACAAGCAATAACAGTAATGGGAATGGAAGTTTTGAAAGTTCGTTGGTAAGCAGGGCAATACCGGTGGCGCCCCCATCAATAAACCGGTTGGGAATTAAAAACGCTTTCAATCCAAAAGCGGCTGAAAATATACCGATCAACATAAGAAACGCATCTTTCAGCAAAGCGTTCAACGAGATGCGGCGTTCCCGGTATGCTTTTGCTTTTTCGTAAGCAGAGCGTTGGTGGGCACTAACGGCCGGCTTGCTTTCTGCAAAGGCTGCTTTTTCTGCGATCGATCGAGGCGAATGATGATTCATAAACTTGCATTAACAAGGCGAACGGTGCAGGCGATCCTTTCAATACGAAAAGCGTCAAAATCCGGTCGCTGGGAAATTACAGGTTTTCAGGAAACTGACCTATGAAAAAAATCAGGAGAATAACAGACGAGTTAAATTTTTTCATAGCTTGGGCACACCTAACTTTGCGATGCTATGACAAGAACTCAGGAATTATTAAACGATGTAGTAATCAAGTTTGCAGGCGACAGTGGTGATGGTATGCAGTTAACGGGCAGCCAGTTCACCAACAATACGGCGTTGATGGGAATTGACCTTGCCACCTTCCCCGATTTTCCTGCCGAAATTCGTGCCCCACAAGGAACCCTTGCCGGAGTAAGTGGTTATCAATTGCGTTTCAGCAGTGATAATGTGTTTACCCCCGGTGATGAGTGCGATGTGTTGGTGGCGATGAATGCTGCCGCCCTCAAGGCAAATCTTACCGCTATTAAAAAAGGTGGAAAGATCATTGCCAATACTGATGGCTTTGATGCGAAGAATCTCCGCTTGGCGAATTATCCAGAAGGAGTGAATCCGCTGGAAAACGACAGCCTCAGCAATTATGAGGTAATCAAAATTGATGTAACCAAACTTACACGTGAAGCCCTGGCCGACATTACGATGGGGATGAAAGAAAAAGACCGTGCAAAGAATATGTTTGTATTGGGCTTTTTGTATTGGATGTACAACCGTGATATGGAGAATACCATTTCATTCTTACGGGAGAAGTTTGGCAAGAAACCTGAGATTCTTGAAAGTAACATCCGTGTGTTACAGGCGGGCTATAATTACGGCGATACCACCGAAACATTTACCACAACGTATAAAGTAGAAAAAGCAAAAATGGAACCGGGCATGTACCGTTCCATTATGGGTAACCAGGCTGTAAGTTTTGGATTGATTGCGGCATCGCAAAAAAGCGGCTTGCAATTATTCCTCGGTTCATATCCCATTACTCCTGCTTCTGATATTCTGCACGATCTGAGTAAGTACAAAGCCTTTGGTGTAAAAACATTCCAGGCCGAAGATGAAATTGCGGCGATCACTTCAGCCATTGGTGCTGCATATGGCGGATCGCTGGCGGTAACTACCAGCAGTGGTCCCGGTATTGCATTAAAAGGTGAAGCAATGGGTTTGGCAGTAATGTTGGAAATTCCGTTGCTCATTATTAATATCCAACGTGGTGGTCCGTCAACAGGATTGCCTACCAAAACAGAGCAGAGTGATTTGATGCAGGCCTATTACGGACGGAACGGTGAATGCCCAATGCCGATTATTTCTGCTTCTACTCCTGCTGATTGTTTTGATGCGGTGTATGAAGCGGCCCGCATTTCAGTACAGCATATGACGCCTGTTATTTTTTTAAGCGACGGTTATATTGCCAACGGTGCCGAACCCTGGAAGTTTCCGCAAAGTGCCGATTTGCCGGAGATCCACGTAAAATTCAAACAGGGATTGGATGAGGGCGAAGAAAAATTACAACCGTACAAGCGTGATGATAAACTCGTTCGTCCATGGGCAATTCCCGGTACACCCGGACTGGAACACCGCATCGGCGGATTGGAAAAACAAGACATTACCGGTAACATCAGTTACGATGCCGATAACCACCAGCACATGGTGAAAACAAGACAGGCCAAAGTAGATAAAATTGCAGAGCATATTCCGTTGCAGCAGTTAGACAGTGGCCCTGAAAAAGGCAAAGTATTGATTCTTGGTTGGGGCAGTACATATGGTGCTATTAAAAGTGCCTGTGCAGAATTGCAGGCGCAGGGAAAATCAGTAGCGCATGCACATCTCCGTTATATCCGCCCGTTCCCACGTAACTTGGGTGAAATATTAAGTAACTACGAAACGGTATTGATTCCCGAGATCAACAACGGACAATTGATCAAAATTATCCGTGACGTTTATTTTGTAGATGCAAAAGGTTACAACAAGATCAAAGGTGTACCTATTACAAAAGGCGAATTGATCGAAGAGTTGCAGCAGTATTTGTAAGTAGATATGTTTGAATAAATAAAAATCCATCAGTGAACCGCTGATGGATTTTTTGTTTTTGTTTCAAGCTGCAGGTTTTACTTTACATGAAATACTTATCATCATGAACCGATCTTTCATTCTCTTTGTTGCAGTCATCTTTTCAACAACTGTTGTAGCGCAGGAAACAAAAACTCCCATTGTAAAAGAAAAATGGCATTGGGGCAATCCCAACAAACAGGATACATCGGCCGGATATGCACAAACACTCAAGATAGGTGATGTATTATACATTTCCGGAACTGTCACAACTGAGCTTAGCGAACAGGGAGTGAAGCAGGTATATGCCGGTTTGGAACGTTCGCTCAAACAATATGGATTAACCTTTCAGCATGTGGTAAAAGAAAATCTGTACACAACTGATATTGAAGCGATGCAACAATTGAACTATGTACGCAAGCAATTTTACAAAGGCGATTTTCCCGCAGCCACCTGGGTACAAATTGTTCGGTTGTATATGCCCGATGCAAAACTGGAAGTGGAGTTGGTGGCGCATTTTCCGAAATAGTAGATGCAATATTCATCTTTGTGTCCTTTGTGAAAATACGTTGTATTCTCCGTGCTGATTAGTATCACAAAGCACACAAAGAAATTATTGAAACAGTACTACTAGTCGCATTATTTTCAACTCACCATATATCACTTCGTTTGTAACTCACAATCGTTAATAAGCGCTTGCACAGTTGTTCAAAAATTCCCGCCGTTTTATTTTGGTAGCATTTACTTCTGAGAATAAATAATTTGTTCTCCTTGCAGATTTCTGCAGGCTTACCCCCATTTATTTTTTAATCTTAAAATTGTTTGTTGTATGAAAAAGAACATGTTTTTCTTACTGGGAGTGGTATGCACATTCGTGCTTGTTTCCTGTTCAAAAAGTATTCGTCAAACGGACGACGCACTTACTGCTGCATCCGTTTTTGAAAAAACATCTGCTGCACAAAAGAAGTGGGGCAGTACATTTTTTGATCCGTCGGGTCTTGTTTCTGCAAGTCAGCACGGCGTTTTAGACACTATTCAAAAAGGATTTGGTTTTACAGAAGGACCTGCGGTTGACAAACACGGAAATGTATTTTTTACGGATCAACCCAATGATAAAATTTACAAGTGGACCGCTTCTACGGGAAAGATCACCACATTTTTAACCGGTACCGGTCGCTCAAATGGAATGGCTTTTGATAAAGATGGTTATCTCATTGCCTGTGCGGATATGCATGGTGAACTTTGGAAGATTGCTCCTGACGGTAGCCACACCGTATTGGTAAACAACTATAATGGTAAACTATTAAACGGACCCAATGATGTATGGATCAATCCAAAAAACGGAGGTATCTATATTACCGATCCAATTTTTCCAAGAGATTATTGGGATGCATCTGATCCCCGCAAACAAAACTGGGAACCCACTCACTCTGAACAGGCTGTAACAGGGAAAGGAGGGCATGTGTATTACTTAGCGCCCGGTGCAAGTTCGCTGGTGCGGGTAACAACGATGGCTGGCTGGAATGCTGACATTTGGCCAAACGGCATTACCGGAACACCAGATGGAAAAAAACTGTACGTTAACAATTGGACTTACGATGGTACAGGTCAAATCAAAGTATTTACGATCAATGCTGATGGTACGCTTTCCAATATGCAGACCTTTGTGAGCAATCTTAATTTCTGCGATGGGATGTCAATGGATGAAAAAGGAAATGTGTACGTAAGTGCCGGTCCCGGTTTAAGTGCGTATGATAAAAAGGGAAATAAAATACTTTCTATTCCCGGTGGTGGTGGCACCAACAATGTTTTTGCAGGCGCTAATAATAAACTGTTATTTATGACAAGTCCTGATAGAGTTACAATGGTAAAAATGAATGTGAAAGGCGTAGAACGTTTTTAGTTTTCTACACAAAGGTCTCCGGTTTAAATCTTTGATAACCGAACAAAGGTTTAGGGAGGCCTTTGTGTTCTCATTGATAATTAGTAATACAAAGCACACTGAGAGTTGCACGAAGTACACGAAGAAAGAAATCAATCAGCGATGAACTATTTGTTATTCTTCGCAAAATACTTACAGCAATTTTGTAAGCCACATTCTATGAATAGATACTTAATACAAAAACAAAACCCCATCATCACTGACGGGGTTTCTTATTGTAAGCAAGTAGTTCGCTTATTTCCGGCTCATCACTTTTTCTGCCGCAGTTACAATATCTACCACATCCAATCCATACTTCTTCAACAAGTCAACCGGTTTACCACTTTCGCCAAAGGTATCTTTTGTGCCCACCATTTCAATCGGAATAGGGAAGTGCTTGGCTGCAACCTGTGCAATGCTGTCACCCAAGCCACCAATGATGTTATGCTCTTCAGCAGTTACAGCACATTTGGTTTTTTTGATGGAAGCCAAAACTGCTTCTTCGTCCAATGGTTTGATGGTGTGAATATTGATCACTTCAACCGAAATACCTTTTTCCTGTAATTGCAAACCGGCTTGTATTGCATACCAAACCATGTGACCGCAAGCAAAAATGGTTACATCGGTCCCATCGCTGAACTTCTGCGCCTTGCCAACTACAAACTCATCTTCCGGCTTGGTAAAAATGGGCCATACCGGTCTGCCGAAACGAAGGTACACAGGTCCGTGGTGCTCAGCCACAGCCATAGTTGCCTGTTTGGTTTGGTTATAATCGCAGGGAACAATCACCGTCATGCCAGGTAACATCTTCATCAAACCAATATCTTCCAGGATCTGATGCGTTGCACCATCTTCACCCAATGTTAAACCGGCATGTGAGGCACAGATCTTTACATTTTTATCGCTGTAAGCAACGGATTGACGGATCTGATCGTATACACGACCCGTACTGAAATTGGCAAACGTAGTAGTGTATGGAATTTTACCACCAATGGTTAAACCCGCCGCAATACCGATCATATTCGCTTCGGCAATACCTACCTGGATAAATCGCTCGGGGAATTCTTTGATGAAGGCCTGCAGTTTTAATGAACCGGCGAGATCGGCTGTTAACGCAACTACGTTTTCGTTTTTACGGGCCGCCTCTAAAATACCATCACCAAAACCGCTGCGGGTATCTTTATTACCACTTACCTGGATATCCTGTAATGCCATTTGCAAAAATTTAGATTGAAGTTGTGCTGTTGAACGGGGATTCAACAACGACAAAAATTAATTTTGCTGCAAAGAAAAGGGAAAGTTTTGAGTTGACAGGAAACAAAAAACCGTTGTTTGTAATTTCTTTAAACAACGGTTTTTGTTGCAGCAATTATGGGCATTGTTGCATTAATTGAGTACACTGTTCTGGCTGCCGAACAAACCTTCGTCACGCTTCAGGTTCAGTTCCCACTGCCAAGCAGTTGACATCATTTCTTCCAGGCTGAACTTTGGATCCCAGCCCAGCAATGTTTTGGCTTTATCGTTATTGGCATAAGTAGCAATTACATCACCCGCCCTGCGTGGCCCGATTTTGTAATTGAGTTTTTCGCCGCTTACTTTTTCAAATGTTTGAATGGCTTCCAGTACGGTTACGCCATTGCCGGTGCCAAGGTTAAACACTTCGCAGCGACTGCTGTTTCTTTTTTCAATAAGGTAATCAATGGCAAGCGTATGTGCATGTGCCAGGTCGCATACATGAATAAAGTCCCTTACACAAGAGCCATCTCTTGTTGGATAATCGTTTCCGTACACCACCATTTGCGGCAGTTTGCCAATGCCTGTTTGTGTAATGGCTGGCACCAGGTTTTGCGGACGACCAATCGGCAGTTCGCCAATGATACCGCTGGGGTGTGCGCCGGCCGGGTTAAAGTAGCGGAGCAAAATAGCGTTGGTAGCAATATTCTTTACGGTTTCGCTAACGATCTGCTCACCCATTTGCTTGGTATAGCCATACGGACTTTCAGCAGGTTTGGGCGGCGTTTCTTCTGTAACAGGAACTACATCCGGATTGCCATACACGGTGCACGAACTTGAAAAAACAAAATGTGGTATTTGAAATTCCTGCACACATTTCAACAGGTTGATCAGCGACAACAGATTGTTTTCAAAATACATCAACGGGCGTTCCACACTTTCACCCACGGCTTTGTAAGCAGCAAAATGAATGACACCGGTAATATCGGGGTTCTCTTGTAATACCGCATAGGTTTCATCATAATTGCAGAGATCTACTTTGTAGTTCTTTACTTTCCGGCCCAGAATTTTTTCTGCACCATCAAGTAACTTCATATTTGAACGAGAGTTGTTATCAACACATACCACTTCGTATCCGTTTTCAACCAGGTCAACAATGGTATGTGCACCAATATAACCGCATCCGCCTGTAACTAAAATCTTATTCATAGTTGTGTGATCGCTGTTTTTATTATGATTTGATCAGGTTCATGATATACTGTCCGTAACCGCTTTTCAACAATGGCTGCGCCAGCTGTTTTAATTGTTCGGTTGTAATAAATCCTTTGCGCCATGCAATTTCTTCAATGCATGCGATTTTGATTCCCTGCCGCTGCTCAATTACCTGAACAAATTGCGATGCCTGCATCAACGAGTCGAACGTACCGGTATCTAACCAGGCAGTACCTCTGTCAAGAATCGAAACTTTCAGTTTACCACGCTTCAGGTATTCCTTGTTTACATCGGTAATTTCATATTCGCCACGTGGGCTGGGTTGTAACTCTTTCGCAATCTGCACCACATCGTTATCATAAAAGTATAAACCCGGAACAGCATAGTTGCTTTTTGGTTGTGCCGGTTTTTCTTCAATACTCAATGCATTAAAGTTCTCATCAAAATCAACCACACCGTAACGTTCGGGATCGCTTACATGATAGGCGTAAATAATGCCGCCATCGGGGTTGGTATTGTTGGCGAGTAATTTGCCCAGTCCCGCCCCATAGAAAATATTATCACCCAATACCAGCGCCACACTATCATTTCCAATAAATTCTTCGCCAATTACAAATGCCTGTGCCAATCCGTTGGGAACTGCCTGCTCGGCATACGAAAATTCTATCCCTAAATTTTTTCCATCGCCTAGCAATCGTTTGAAGTTGGGCAAATCCTGTGGTGTGGAAATGATCAGTATTTCACGGATGCCCGCCATCATCAATACAGATAATGGATAATAGATCATTGGTTTGTCATAGATGGGCATGATCTGTTTACTGATCGCAAAGGTGATGGGGTGTAATCTTGTTCCTGAACCTCCGGCAAGAATAATTCCTTTCATGTGTTATATGTTAGTTGATTGAAACTGCAGTGAAATCTAAAAATCAAATCAGCGCTTGTTCAAGGGCTGTCGTTTTTTAAAATCATTCACAGCTTCATGGATTGAGTGGCAAAGATGCAACTACCTGTCAGAAATAAAAAATCCAACCTTAGGGGCTGGATTCTTCAATATTATACGGAGTGGATTAATCAAACCCCGGAATAAAAAAGTGGAAGAGTGCATACACCAGTGCTGCCACGCCTGCACTAACCGGTATGGTTAATATCCACGCCCACAACAGGTTGATGGTTACGCCCCATCGCACCGCACTTAAACGACGGGTAGCACCCACGCCCACAATTGAACCGGTAATGGTATGCGTAGTACTTACAGGAGCACCGAGATTAGCCGCTGTAAACAAGGTTATGGCACCAGCTGTTTCAGCTACCACGCCTTCCAGCGGAGTAACTTTTGTGATTTTGGTACCCATGGTTTTAATGATCTTCCATCCACCACTCATGGTACCAAGTGCAATGGCCGAGTAACAGGCAATGGGGATCCAGTTGGGCATTTCACCTAAATGAAACTGCGTAGGATCGTAGGCGATCAATGCGGCCATAATAATACCCATTACTTTCTGCGCATCGTTACCACCATGTCCAATACTGAAAATGGCAGACGATACCAGCTGTAATTTTTTATACATATTGGCTGTACGGTAAGCCGTTTCGCCACGTAAATGATTGTAGATATAAGTGCCCACAAAAATTACACCCAGCCCAAGCAATGCCCAGCGTTCAAAATCTTTCTTGAACGGAATGAAAATAATACTTGCACTAACGATCACCGTTATGATAGCGATCTTGAGCCAGAAATTACGCTGGATGGTTACCAATGTAATAAAGATGGAAATGAGCATTCCAATAATAGGCGCAAGGATAATAAAGATGAGCGTTTTGTAAATACTTGTAGGATCAATGCTCTGGAAACCGGCGTGTGCAATGGCTGCTCCGGCAAATCCACCGATCAATGTGTGTGATGAAGAGGAAGGAATACCATACCACCAGGTGAGCAGGTTCCAGAAAATGGCAGCAATTAATCCAGACAATACCAATGGCATTGTAATGAATTCCTTGTGTACTGTTTTTGCAATGGTGTTGGCCACTTCATGATCAGTAAAAATAAAAAATGCCACGAAATTGAAAAACGCTGCCCATACCACGGCCTGGAATGGCGTTAATACTTTGGTAGATACAATTGTGGCAATTGAGTTGGCTGCATCATGAAATCCATTGATATAGTCAAAGATGAGGGCAAGTGCTATGATGATTACGAGTAAAGTCATAAAGTCAATTTGAAAATAAGTGAATTTGAAAATTTGAAAATGAAGCCGGCAGTTCTATGCTTTGCATTATCAAATTGGTACATTGTCAAATTTTCAAATTGAATTATGCGTATTTCACAATGATGGATTCAATTACGTTCGCCGCATCTTCACATTTATCAGTTGCAATTTCCATTACCTGGTAAATTTCCCGTTTCTTAATCACTTCTTTTGCGTCGTTCTCGGTTGCAAACAAACGCTCAATGCTGTAATCAAACACGTCATCGGCCTGGTTTTCGATGCTGTTGATGCGAACCAATGCATCCGTGATCTGGCGCATATTCTTCATATCCTTTAAACCGGTAACAGCTGTTTTAATGTTTTCGCAACCCTGTACGATCAGGTCGGCCATTTTGGTAAAGCTTTCGTGTTGCGGATCTACACGGTAGAAGTTGATCTTTTTTGCAGAAGCGAAAATATAGTCGGCCACATCATCCATTGCAGTGGCGAGGTAGTGAATATCTTCACGATCGAACGGCGTAATAAAGTTGCGGCTCAGTTCGGTAAAAATCTTGTGTGTAAGATCATCATTCTTATGTTCCAGGTCTTCGATCTGGCGAAGCACTTCGGCCCGCACATCAAATTCACGTTCGTTAACCATCTTCTTGAGTAATACAGCCATTTCCAAAGAAGTAACAGATACTTCTTCAAACAACTGGTAAAAAATGCGGTCCTTGGGCAGGAAGAATTTCATGAACGAATTGATCACTGACATACGGTTGATTTAATGATGTTAAAAATTTAATTGTGCCTGTATGCGTAGCAAACGGCCTGTTTGAAAATTATCACGCAATTTCGAATCTTCAAACCGCCTGCTGGAAATTGTATAAGCAGTTGTAAGTTCAAAATTTTTATTGATCTGCCACTCAAGGCCCATTTCAATTTCTTTTACATTGTAACTGCGGGCATCCACTTCATGTTTTTTTCCACCTTCATACTTTTGTACTCTTGTGTAAGGGAAAAAGAACATGTCTTTTTTCTTTTTCGATTGAAACCTTGCATACACGGTTGCATATCCACCTTTCAGGTTTCTTACTTCAATTGAATCAGCCAGCGGATTATACTGCGGTCCACGACCAACATTGTATTCCGTTAACACACCCACCGGATTTGGGTATAAATGTAAGCTTATGGCTGCACGTTCATCACGAAAAGCAAAATTATCTGCTGCTTTTACACCTGCTGTTCTGAATTCGGCGGGCAATACATATTCGCCCGTATATGCCTGGATGCCGGGCTCAATGATCTGCTTATTTATTTTAAAAGGATAACTCAACCTCGATACCACGTGCACTTTTTTATTTTGTTCCGGACGGTTGGCTGTTTGTCCATTGTATACACCAAATGCAAACACTCCGTAATCGCCTGAACCTTTTCTGTTATCATTTATAAATTCGGGGTACATCTCTCTCACTTTTGCCGGAGCCCAGTAAAAAAAGGCTCCCAGATCACGTTCGTTGGCAACCGCACTGTTGAGTGCATCGTTACGATCTAAGGGCAAACGGTTTTGGCTCGATTGCATGTTTTCAAAACCATACGGCACTTTACTTTGTCCCACACGTAACCTGAATTCATTTTTTTTATCGAATCCAAGATCAACGTAAGCATCACGCATCTGAATAATATTTTGCGTACTGCCAATGGCGCTTCCAAAATCGGGCTGAATGTAGAAGTAAACGTTGTTGGTAAGATTGCCACTGAGAATTATGCGACCTCTTCTGATAGCGAATCCGCCACCTTTTCCCCATGATCTGTCGCATTGCTCACATTTCAGATCTTCGTTGGTTTCCAGCAAGCGGTTATAACGCACCTGCATGTAACCACGGATGGCAATCACTTCGTACCACTTCTTTTTACCGGAAGTAATAACTGTGTCGGGTTGATTTTTTTGGGCCATGAGGTTGTCAGAAATAAATAATAATAACACAATCATAGCCCCTACGATTGTCTTCAATGGTATTACCTTTTAATTGCAGCGCAAAGGTGTAGAAATCGGGCAATGGCAAAGGGATTTGGCGTATTACCAAATTGTTAACTCTGCACCAAAAGCCCCGCCAGGAAAAGCAGGGCGTTGCAATTAAAAGATAATATATGCCTTATCTTGAGGCTGTATTTATGCCTGTTAATCAGAATAATATCGTTATTCATGCTTAACCGGGAAGCGCAAATGTTCAGGTTCTATGTTATGCAATTGTTACGCAGCAGTTAACTGAACATTAATTTTCGTTATTACTAACTATCATTGTTACTAACCATCTGCTCCGCCTCTTAACATTGGCTTAATATGCAGGTAATATTTCCTTAACACGCCCTTCATTTTGCGATAACATTGTACAAGTTCCTTTGCGGCATCAACTTGATACTATGCAAAGGAAAAATTTACGAAAACTATTTACTCTTCTTTCTTTCTTATTTATTACCCTTTCAGCAGCTGCTCAATCGATCCGCATTAATGGCCGTGTGCTCAACCAAAAAAATGAACCTATACCGGGCGCTTCGGTTTCTGTTTCAGAAATCAATCGCTCGTTTGCAGCCGACGTTGAAGGACGCTTTTCTGTTCTGTTAGAGCAAGGAAAGAAATACACATTCACGGTAACCGCTGTTGGTTATCAAACCAAAGCCGTGGATGAGGTGGAAGTAAAAGCAACAGAAGTTGAGAATACGATCACTATTATCATGAACGTTGCTGCAACGGAAGGAACTGAAATTGTGATCCGCAGTACAGCCCGTCGTGAAAACACATCGGGGTTGTTAAGCTTTCAACGTAACAATACATCCTTATCAAGTGGGTTGTCGGCCGATTTTATTCGCCGTACACCCGATAAAAATACCGGTGAAGTATTAAAGCGTGTAAGTGGTGCATCAATTCAGGATAATAAGTTTGTAATTGTACGTGGTTTGAGCGACCGTTACAACCAGGCGCTCATCAATGGTGCACAGTTGCCTTCTTCTGAGCCGGATAAAAAAGCATTTTCATTTGATGTGATCCCATCACAGTTGATCGATAATATCATCATCAACAAAACAGCAACGCCTGATCTTACAGGTGAGTTTGCCGGTGGATTGGTACAGATCAATACAAAAGATATTCCAACAAAAAATTCACTCACACTTGGTGTTGGTTTTGGATTTAATACACAATCTGCGTTTCAGCAATTCATCAGCAACGAACGTGGCGCTACCGATTTTTTAGGATTTGATGACAGAAGAAATCTTCCTTCATCTTATCCTTTAAAGTATGGTGTGTACAACACACTTCCTGTTGAAGAGCGTCGTCAAGTGGGCGCCGATTTCAGAGATGATGTGTGGGCAGAACAAAATTCAACAGCAGGTCCTGTTCAATCATTCAATCTTACCTGGGCCAATGCTGTACGTGGCGAAAAAGGCGGAGCATTTGGTTCGGTAATTGGGATCACCTACCGCAATTCAAAATTGATCTACAACGCAACAAAAGAATTATTTGAGCGTGATGGTCAGCAGGCATTCTTTTCGTACGAAGATCAGCAAAACAAATACAGCACAACCGTAGGTGCATTGGCCAACTTTGCCTGGACAAAAAAGAATCATAAGATCGCTTTAAAGAATCTCTTTAACCAGTTGTACGAAGATAATTACTACAACCGTCGTGGACCTAATACCGAAAACCTGCAGGAAATTCATCTCCGCTCATCAGTACTGAATCAGCGTAGTTTATTGTCGTCACAATTAGAAGGTACGCATACCTTTTGGCGTGATCTGAAAGCTACCTGGAATATCAACTATTCTTACAATAGTAAAGAACAACCTGATCTGCGAGTGTTAACGTATGCACGCAGCCTTGGTACAAACGATCCATTTGCTGTAAACCTGCGGGGAAACAATACCAATCGTTTCTTCAGCAATCTTACGGATCATGCCGGTGGTTACAATGTTTCATTGGCTTACACATTCGACATTGGTGGCCAAAAGCAAACCGTGAAAGCAGGTGGTAATGCATTGGTGCGTATCCGTGATTTCCAGGCGATCATTCTTGGTTATAACGAACCAGGTGATGCAAGTTTAAACTCGTTGCCTTACGACCGCATTTTTGCAAGCCAGAATTTTATAAAGGGAAATGGTTTTGAACTTTCAACCGCATTGCAAAATCCACAGGATAAATATTTTGGTATCTCTGCTTTGAATGCCGGTTACCTGATGTTTGACAATAAGCTAAGCGATAAGTGGCGCCTGGTGTGGGGTTCACGTGTTGAAAGTTTTCAGCAGTTTCTGAAATCGCAACAACAGGGTACGGATAAAGCGATCATCATCAATAATGAAAAGATTGACATTTTACCTTCGTTCAACTTAACATTTAATCCATTAAGCAGAACCAATATCCGCATTGCCGGTTCACGCACCGTTGCAAGACCGGAGTTTCGTGAAATTGCACCGTTTACATTTTTCGATTTTGAAACCATTGCTTCAACAGCAGGTTCGCCAAACTTAAAACGCAGCAGTATTTTAAATGCCGATCTGCGTTATGAGTGGTACCCAAAGGCTGGTGAAGTAGTTTCAATCGGTGCATTCTACAAACAGTTTACTGATCCCATTGAATTGCGTTTGAACAGTGCCAGTGTGGCAACACGTCGGCAGTATCAGTTCCAGAATGCTGTAAGTGCTGATTTGTATGGTGCAGAATTTGAGGTTCGTAAAAGCCTTTCTTTTCTCTCGAAATCTACCGCATGGCTGGAGCGTTTGGTTGTGTCGGGTAACGCTTCGTTTATTTTCTCTGAAGTATTGTTAGGGAATACTGATCCGTCTGGTAACCCCTTGCCTGCAACAGCACGTCCGTTGCAAGGACAATCGCCATATCTCGTAAATGCAGGTTTGCAATATGATGCGGAGAATGGATTTGGCGCATCAATTCTGTACAATAAAATTGGTCAGCGTTTAGCACTGGTGGGTAACAGTGATTTTGGTGATATCTATGAGCGCCCACGTGATTTGCTTGATCTGCAGGTTTCACAAAAAGTATTAAAGCGTAAAGGTGAAGTGCGTATAACAGTAAGTGATTTACTGAACCAGCCCATCCAGACATACGAAAACAGAAACAGTGCAAAAAGTTACCAGCCAGGAACCGATAAGCCGTTCAGTTCATTTACACCAGGCACAACATTCACTATTGCCTTTACATACGATTTTGATTTAAAAGGAAAATAAACCATCAATAAAAATTTAAAACTACAAACAAGAAATATGAAACAGCTATTATGGACATTGGCTGCAGCAGTTACGGTAAGTTTTACTGCCTGTATTAAAGTAAACATTGACGATTCTACCGTGAATAACGGATCTACTACACCGGTAGGTGCTACGTTACAGGATCGCATCATCAGTTCAAAAGTGATCAGCGGAAGTATTAATGAGAATGTTGAGTTGCCAAAAGGCAAGTATACATTGAGAGGTTATGTGTATGTAAACGATCGTGCACGTTTAACCATTGCGGCCGGTTCAATTATTGTTAGCGATACAGTGAATAAAGGCGCCATCATTGTAGAACAAAACTCCCGTTTAATTGCAGAAGGTACTGCAAGTGAGCCAATCGTTTTCACATCAGGAAAAGCTCCCGGTCAACGCAGACCAGGTGATTGGGGTGGCATTATCCTGTTAGGAAATGCACCAACAAACCGTTCAACAACTCCTATCATTGAAGGTGGTGTAAATGCCGTATATGGCGGAAGTTTGGCGAACGACAACAGTGGTATCATCAAATATGTACGTATTGAATTTGCAGGTATTGCAGCCGATCCTAACTCAGAGATCAACGGATTAACATTAGGTGGTGTTGGTAATGGAACAGTGATCGAAAATGTACAGGTATCGTACGGTAATGATGATGCATACGAATTCTTTGGCGGTACTGTAAACTGTAAAAACCTGATTGCATTTGCAACAGCCGATGATGACTTTGATTTTGACTTTGGTTACAACGGCCGTATTCAGTTTGCGGTTTCTTTACGTGATCCCTCATTTGTAGATCCGGGTGACGCAGGAAATGGAATTGAGTGTGATAACGATGGAGCAGGTACGGTTGCAAGTCCTCGTACCCGTCCGCAATTGAGCAACTTTACATTTGTAGGACCTAACAATGCACAGGGTACATTAGCAAATCACAATTTTACAACACGTTTCCGTCGCTCAACACAGTTTTCACTTACGAACTCGATCCTGATTGGTTATATGGATGCAGGTTTCCAGTTTGAAAGTGATTCAACTGCTGCTTCATACATTGATGGTCGTTCACGCTTCCGTCATAACCTGGTGCACGGTGTTGTTGAGCCTTATAAAGTAAGCAGTACATCATTGATCAATGCCGCCGGAGTTAAAACAAAAGCAGAAGGTGTTGACAGTTGCAAAACATTTGCAAGCGCAAACGATGTAATGTTGGAGAATCCTTTCAGTCTTACTGCACCTAACTTTTTACCAAAAGCAGGAAGTCCTGCGTTAAGCGGTGCAAGCTTCTTCGGATTAAGCGGCTTTACAACTACAACGTATGTTGGTGCATTTGGTACTACCAACTGGATGCAAGGTTGGGCAAGCTTTACGCCACAGACAAATGTTTATTAATATATTTTACTCATACGAGTGAAAGGATTTCCTTAAGCAAGTATCCTCTATTCAGCCTCCTGTTCTCAGGGGGCTTTTTTTTGTAAGCGCTGCTTGCGGCACACTCATCGCTACCTGCAAAGCCATTTCACAAAAAGGGTTTCTGTTGTGGCAAGCAGCTTTTTCCCCGAAATAACAATTCCTACATATTCGCATCATTATTTGGTAAAACAGCAGGGGCATCTTTACGGTGCAGTAAAAAAACTTTTCGTTTGGCAGTTTTTTAAAAATCAAGGGTTCATTTTTCTCATGACTTGACTGGGAACTACGCCGTACTGATTCTTCAGAGCGGCTTTTTTCTTTTAAGGAGAGTGGGTGGTTGCACAGCAACCTATTTATCTTCGCAATTCTGTGTTGATGATCATTGTCTTTCAAATGATCCATCAAAGTAAGTCTTTAATCTTCTGCAATTTCTTCACGGCCTTGTAACGTAAACCCAAAGGTAGTACCTACATCGAGCCGGCTGCGTACATGCATGGTTTGTCCGTGTGCTTCAATAATATGTTTGCAAATGGAAAGACCCAATCCGCTGCCTCCTTCTTTGCGGCTGCGGGCAAGATCGGTTCTGTAAAAACGTTCAAATATGCGGGTGAGATGTTCTTCGGCAATACCAAATCCATCATCGCTAATTTCAATCAACACCAGGTTATCATGTGTGTTGTACACACTAAATACAATGCTGCCGTTCTGTTTTCCATACTTAATTGCATTATCAACCAGGTTGATCAATACCATTCGTATTTTTTCTTTATCGGCATACACAGTAGTTGATAATTCTGAACCTTTCTTAAACGAAGTTTTGATATTTTTTTCAGTAGCTTTAATAGAAAGGCTTTCAAAAATTTCTTCAATCAGTTCCTGGATAACAAAATTGGTTTTGTACAACTGCTGTTCACCGCTTTCCAGTTTTGAAATTTCATCGAGGTCGTCAACCAGGTTTACCAACCGGTCGATATTACGGGAGGTGTTCAGTAAAAATTTCTTTGCTACTTCTTCTTTGTTCATAGCGCCGCTCAGCAACGTATCTACATAACCCTGTACAGCAAAAATGGGCGTCTTTAATTCATGGCTCAGATTTTGCAAAAACTCTTTGCGGTACAGTTCGTTTTGTTTGAGTGTTTCAATTTCTTCTTTCTTTTGCTCTGCCCATGCTTCTACTTCTTCACTTACTTCCTGTAAACTTTTTTCAGGCAAAATCGATTTATTAAAAAACTCTTCCCGTTTGGTGGCTTTTGTTTGGGAAATAAATTTGTAAATAAGTTTGATGTGGCGGTAAATAAACCGTTCTGTAAAATACCGGATGAGCAAATAACTGATGAGGAACAACACCGCAAAACTCAACAATGCCACCCACCAGTTTCGTATAAAAAAGTAATTGGCCAAACCTACCAAAACGGAAATAGTGAAGGCAGTAATAGCTGCAACCTGTACCGGACTGATTTGGCGGGGAGTAAGCATGGTTTGTTTGTCGGTTGTAGAAACAAACAAAAGTAAACAGGAATTAAATTGTACCCATCTCAAACTTATACCCAACACCTTTTACAGTGGTAATGCAATCGATATCAAGTTTCTGCCTGATCTTTCGGATGTGTACGTCAATGGTGCGGTCGCCTACAATTACATCAGCACCCCACACCTGGTTTAAAATTTCATGGCGCAGAAATACACGGCCGGGTTTGGATGCCAGCAAGGCCAGGAGTTCAAATTCTTTTTTGGCAAGTACAATATCCTGTCCATGGTATTTTACCATGAACTGTTCTTTATCAATTTGCAGATCGCCGATTTTGATAATAGATTCATCGCCTTTAAAAGTGCGGCGGAACAAAGCGTTTACCCGGCTGATGAGTACTTTGGGGCTGATGGGTTTACTTACATAATCATCGGCACCCATTTCCAGTCCTTTGATATGGTTGGTTTCATCGTTCAGGGCGGTGAGCATAATAATGCGTGTGTCAGCAAAGGCAGCCTGTGAACGAAGGATCTGGCAAACATCCATTCCGTTTTTGCGGGGCATCATTACATCGAGAATAATGAGATCGGGCTGATTTTTTTTGGCGAGATCGAGTGCTTCGTCGCCATCTTTTGCTTTGATCACCGTATATCCTTCAACCGTGAGATTGTATTCAAGTATTTCAAGAATATCCGGCTCGTCGTCGGCAATAAGAATTTTTTTTCCTTTGGGTTCCATGACTGTGCTGCAAATTTAGACGCCTGCTTCCATGCAAACTCCAAGGTAATATTATAAAATTGTTAACGAGTTTTAGTGGTTTGGGCATGCTTTTGTAGGTATTGGCTCCAAGTCATTCGGTTTTTGAATGGAAATTGAAGTTAATTTTGTACACGATGAGAAAATATGCCGTTACATTTTTGTTGGTTTTTTGTGGCTTTGCAGCGATTGCACAAAACAGAATTACGTTTGATACCAATGCGGTAAAAATTCCCATGAGCCGTGTAATATGGCACGAGAACATTGATAAAGAACAGAAACGTACCGACCGGGTGGATGGAGCAATTGATAATTTTCTGAAGCTTACGAATAACGAAGACCTGAATATACAGATCACCGATGTGATTTTGCGCAGGGTGGATGAACTGCAACTGGATATTGAACGGATGGAGGGCGATAACAATTTCAAGATTGGTCAACTCCGTTCGTTGCGTGAATTGTTGCAGGCTATTGCCAGCAGGGCAAAAGAAAAAGAAGTGCCACCTTTAATTCCGCAGCTTTTTAATAGTTACGAAGAATGCATGAAGCTGCAGGTAAACAACCAGAGCATGATGCCTGTGTTTGAAAAATTACCTTACCAGGGAGCAGAGTTATTGTCAACCATTTTTGTACAATCAAAAGAGCTGGACGATATAAAAAAGATGGTGTTCCTGAAAAAGGCACGCCTCAACCCTTCCTTTATTTTGCCCGGCATAGCTCCTTTCGAGAATGAACCGTTTGCTGATAGTTTGATTTTATTGGCGGCTAATAAAATTCCGTTGGAAGTGTACAGCTATGCACAGGCAACCAAAACAGCGGCTGCACGAATTATCCGTCGCAATACCAATCAAAAAGTACAAACCATTGCAAAGCTCAGTTCCATAATGAACGGTACCTTGTATTTGCCGTTTCTGGATGAGTTGTTGAGTAACCAGTTAACGATCGAAGATATCAGAGGAGTTGTTGAAAACGAGTTGGCTTATTATAAACTGTTGGTTAAAACACAAACCAAATATTATACCCGCATTGCAACAGGCGATACCCCGGTATTGGCAGACGTATTGTACAAAACCCTTGAACGAAAGGCCACTGACGTGTTTGTAAATGTGATGAACGATCTGCACGATTCACCCGATGCTGTGCGGATGCGTGTTTCCGATCCACTCAATTCACAGGAGATTTATTACCTCATCGTAACAACCGAAGAAGTAATTTATACCAGCACCTACACTAAGCTGTACGACCGTATGATGACCCGTTTTCCGGGCAGACGAAGTGATTCACTTTTGATGACATTGAATTTTGATAAGTTTAAAAAGTTTATCAAAATGGCGGCTAACTACAACCGCCTCGATGATTTTTTGAAGTCGATGCCGGAGCTACGTGGCAGGCAGTTGATGCATGCGTTTGTAAACGGTTTGCAAAAAACTAATTCATTGGAAGATGCAGTGGATGTAGCCGATAGCTACGGAAGTATTATGGATGTAGAGTTGCAAAATTTTTTAAAGCGATTGGTGCGGGAAAATTATGAAAAGAGTTTGCAGGAGAAAGATCGTAGGGGGGAAGTGATCTATAATATTCTGCAAACGTTGTTTCAATCAGCATCGGATCCAAGCTTAGATCTTTCTGCAAGGTTAGGTATTCCGCCGGTATATAAAGTCGATTACAACAGTATTGCCGATGACAGTGGCCGGGTGGTGCAGCATGTATTCTTTTATGGTGATGAAGATGGGATTATTTCCTTCCGCAATTTTATGGGACTGTTTAACGGGAAACCGGAGTGGAAAGTTGTTACAGGAAAGGAGTGGGTAACAATTACATCAACCAAAGGGAAACCGTACACCATCTATGCAAATCTTCCACTGGATTATAAACAAGACCTTGATGCAAAAGCACAACAAAGCCTCATTGGTTACTTAACGAAGAATAATATCAATCCAAGCTTTGTGGTTCATCGTGGACACAGTTATCATTTAAAATATACCATTCAGCAAATGCTGCCTTCCTCACGTATTGTAATGTTGGGTTCATGTGGTGGATACCAGAACCTGGCAAAAATTCTGAATGTAAATGAAGATGCACATATTATTTCCACCAAACAGGTTGGTAGTTATTCTGTAAACGAACCCATCCTCCGTGCATTGAATGAGGATATCCGTAACGGACGTAATATTGAATGGATTCCGGTTTGGCAACAGATCACTGCATCGGTAAAAAATGATCCAAAGGCAAATGAGTTGATGAAGGATTATGTGCCGCCTCATAAAAACCTCGGTGCCATCTTTATCAAAGCATATCGCAAAGCAACAGGCGAATTGTAATGTTTGGCGGGTGAGCCACCCCAAATACAGCGGGTGACTCACCCAGGAAAATCCATTATCTTCCCGTTGCATTGAGTCAGCAAAAAAATATAAGGTCAACTTTTTCTACGAAACAAATTGCAGCCGCTGTTTATTTAGCGGTTGTAGTTTTTTTTACGTACGCTTCCATTTTTGCTTTTCGCAAACCATTTACTGTAACCACATTTGAGGGATTACAGTTTTGGAATGTTTCTTATCAAACATTGCTCATCATCAGCCAGGTAATTGGCTATATGCTGAGTAAATTTTACGGTATCAAATTTATTTCAGAACTGCAACGGCATGGCCGCTGGAAAACCAGTTTGCTGATGGTGGGCACAGCGTGGCTCAGTTTGTTATTGTTTGCCATTGTGCCTGCTCCTTGGGGTATTCTTTGTTTTTTAGTAAATGGGTTTACACTTGGTTTTATGTGGGGCGTTGTGTTCAGTTATGTGGAAGGAAGAAGGGCAACTGATTTTATTGGCGTAGTGCTGGCGGTTAGTTTCATTTTTGCAGGTGGCTTCAGCAGGAGTGTTGGGAAATGGTTGTTGCTTGAATGGAACGTAACAGAGTATTGGATGCCATTTGCAACGGCTTCGTTGTTCGCAGTTCCGTTACTGCTTTTTTATTTTTTGTTGGAGAAAGCGCCTTTCCCAGATGCAGATGATGTAGCAGAACGAACCATTCGTTTGCCCATGAACCAACCGGAACGAAAACATTTTTTAAAACAGTTCAGCGCAGGTGTTATTGCGTTTGTACTGATCTATCTTTTGCTCACTATCATGCGTGATCTTCGTGATAATTACATGGGGAATATGTGGACGGAGTTGGGCTATGGTGGTAATGCTGCCGTGTTTGCCAAAACAGAAACCATCACTTCATTGGTTGTGTTGGGAATGATCGGTATGTTGGTGTTTGTGCGAAAGAATATGCGTGCCTTTCGAATTATCCATGTGTTGATGATCCTTGGTTTTTTGGTGGCGGGTCTTTCGTCGGTATTGTTTAAGCAGCAATTAATTTCCGGTGCAAGCTGGATGCAGTTTACAGGGCTTGGTTTATACATTGCGTATGTATTGTTCAACAGCGTATTCTTTGAACGGTTGCTGGCATCGTTTGCCATTGCAGGTAATGTCGGATTTCTGATCTATGTGGCTGATGCGTGGGGTTACCTCGGCAGTATTACTGTGATGTTATCAAAAGAATTATTGAAACTGCAGCTCAACTGGTTTTCGTTCTATTCGCAACTGGTAATTGTATTTGCAGTGGCGGGTGTGGTTGCCAGCATATTTTCCCTGTTTTATTTCAACCGAAAGTATAAGATACGGTCCGGTTCGTAAGTATAGCCACTCATCCTTTTTAGCTTCCGGTTCATACCATGTCGTTCGGCAACAAACCGAAAGAGTTTACCTTTGCCGCTAAATGTAAAAACGCTTGGATCAGAAAGCAGGAAAAAAGCAGGTGTTCGATTTTAAATTACTCAGCCGTATTATCGGTTATGCATCGCCGTACAAGCGCAGGTTTAACAGTTCCATCATTTTGGCAATTGTACTGGCAGTAATGGCGCCTGTAAGGCCTTGGTTGATCAACATAACCGTCAACGATTATATCCAGCACAACATGGCAGAGATGTTGATCCGCATTACCATCTTTCAAATTGCACTCATTATTATTGAAACCGTTTTGCGGTTTTTCTTCTCCTATTTTACTGCCTGGCTTGGGCAAACGGTGGTGAAAGATTTACGGATAAACGTGTTTAAGAAAATTCTGGGTTTGAATCTCCGTCAGTTTGATCAAACACCTATTGGTACATTAACCACCAGAACGGTGAATGATATTGAAACCATCAGCGATGTTTTTGCAGAAGGATTTATTCCAATTCTTGCTGATTTGCTTACCATCATTGCCGTGTTGTTCACCATGTTTTATATCAACTGGCAATTGACATTGATCTGTTTGATCCCTTTTCCATTTCTGATTCTTGCAACGTATTATTTCAAGGAAAGTGTCAACAAAAGTTTTCATCGTGTACGCAATGCCGTGGCAGCCTTAAATGCATTTGTACAGGAGCACATCCAAGGTATGCAGGTGGTGCAGGCGTTTGCTGTGGAGCAAAAAGAGTTTGGTAAGTTTAACCGCATCAATAAAGATCATCGAAACGCAAACATCCAGGCCATTTTTGCCTACTCTGTTTTCTTTCCAGTAGTGGAAATTATATTGGCTATTTCGTTGGGTTTATTGGTATGGTTTGGAGCAGGACAGGCTGTTTCTGCCACTAATGGTGAAGCAGCAAAAATGGCGGGAGAGATCATGGCCTTCATCATTTTATTGAATATGTTGTTTCGTCCGCTTCGATTCATTGCCGATAAATTCAATGTATTGCAGATGGGGATGGTGGCCAGCGAACGGGTGTTTAAAGTGTTGGATAATACAGATGAAATAAAAGAGTCGCCTGCCGATGCTTATAAACCAACTGCACAGGTAGCTGGTAAAATTGAATTTGAAAAAGTATGGTTTGCTTACAATGATGAGAACTGGGTGTTGAAGGACTTGTCGTTTACAGTAAATGCCGGCGATACCGTTGCCATTGTTGGTCACACGGGCAGTGGTAAAACATCCATCATCAGCTTATTGAATCGTTTGTATCATATTCAAAAAGGAAGCATTCAACTCGATGGTGTAGAAATTGAGAAGTATGATCTTGATGCACTGCGAAGCAAAATAGGAGTAGTGTTGCAGGATGTATTTTTATTTGCCGGAACCATTACAGAAAATGTAACACTGCGAAATGAAGCGATTTCGAAAGAACAAGTTGTAGAAGCTGCAAAGCTCATTGGTCTGCACGATTTTATTATGCGCCTTCCTGATAATTACGACTTTAATGTTATGGAGCGTGGTGCCACCATGAGCCAGGGGCAGCGGCAGTTGCTGAGCTTCATCAGGGCATTGTTGTTCAATCCATCCGTATTAATTCTGGATGAAGCAACATCGGCGGTTGATACCGAAACCGAACAAATGATCCAGCATGCCATTGATAAGCTGATCGAAGGAAGAACTTCTATTGTGATAGCTCATCGGTTGTCAACCATCCGCAAAGCCGATAAAATTATTGTACTCGATAAAGGAGAAATCAAAGAAATGGGTACGCATGAAGAGCTGTTGATGCATGGAGGTTACTATGCCAAACTCCACGAAATGCAGTTTTCGAAGGCAATTGTATAGGACAGTCGGAGTATATTTTTTAACTTGCAGGTAGTGGAAAAGAAGAAATACGATAGCAGTTCAGAGCTTTCAATTTTAAACGAAACCTTCATCCCTTATTCAAGGCAGGAAGAGTATGAGACAGCTAAGCGGCGTGAAGCAATTCTAATGACCGATAAGGAGAAGTTTCGTGTCTTTTGCCAGATGTTGAAGAGGGGCATTATGTTCAAAAGGGCTGTCATAACACATAAAAAGTAACTTTCAATCAGTACCTTATGGACATCATGGATAAAAGTTTACTTGAATTTTGGCAGATGCTTAACCGGAATGAGGTAAAATATATTATGGTCGGCGGCCTTTCAGTAAACTTTAACGGTCACAACAGGGTTACGGATGATCTTGATATTTGGTTAAAGGACACACTTGAAAATCGTAAACGGTTCCGAAAATCTTTTCAGGATCTTGGTTACGGTGATTTTTTATCTTTTGAAACAACACAGTTTATACCCGGCTGGTCCCAATTTTATGTTGGTCCGGGAATAGTATTGGATATCATGACCAGTATGAAGGGGCTTGAAGAATACAGCTTTGACGAATGTTACGAGAAAGCTTCTTTTGCTGCAATCGATGGAGTAGCGGTGCCCTTTTTGCACATCAACCATTTATTACAAAACAAAAGGGCGGTTGCAAGACCAAAAGATCTGGATGATGTTCGGGAACTCGAAAAAATCAAAGAGGAGCGCCGCAAAATGGGCCTCGACCAGCCTGAATAACTTTTTTCTGTATTCCCTCCGCTCTTTCCCCCTTTTTCACCTGCCACTCCTTATCTTTGCGCCAAATTTCAGATTGGCTATGCGTTTTTTTAGCTTCAAATCCTTACTGGTAGCGGTTTTCAGCGGATTTTTCTTTTTAAGTGCAGCTCCTGTTTTGGCGGGTGAACCCGGCCATGGGGAGGAGGGCAAAGAGGCCAATGTGGATGTTACCAAGGTTATCCTGGAACATATCCGTGACGATCATAGCTGGCATCTGTGGGGGCATACCTCTATTCCACTGCCTGTAATTCTTTATTCTGATAAAGGATTGGAAGTGTTTTCATCAACTAATTTGGTAGACGAGCACCATGAGCCAACGGTTTATAATGGCAACTATGCCTACAAAACCTTCGAAGGAAAGATCAAAGTGGTAGATGAGGCAGGTAACATAAATAAAGAAGCAACAGCCAAGGTGTGGGATTTCTCTATCACCAAGAACGTTGCCTCTATGTTCCTGAGCGTAACATTGATTCTTGTTATCTTTTTAAGTGTAGCCGCTTCTTATAAAAAGCGTGGCGTTAAAAGTGCTCCAAAGGGGTTACAGAGTTTCCTCGAACCACTGATTCTTTTCGTGCGTGACGAGGTAGCAAAGCCAAACATTGGCAAACACTATGCGAAGTACATGCCTTTCCTGTTAACGGTGTTTTTCTTTATCTGGATCAATAATATGATGGGGCTGATTCCTTTCTTCCCCTTCGGTGCCAACCTCAGTGGTAACATTGCATTTACCATGACGTTGGCTTTGTTTACGTTTGTTCTGGTAAACATCAAAGGCAATAAAGATTACTGGAAGCACATTTTCTGGATGCCTGGCGTACCGGTTCCTATGAAGATCTTCCTGATGCCGATCGAATTACTCGGCGTATTTACCAAGCCCATTTCACTGATGATTCGTTTGTTTGCAAACATCACGGCGGGCCACATTCTCGTACTCAGCTTAATCTGTTTGATATTCATTTTTAAATCTGTTTGGGCATCGGCCATGGCTGTGCCGTTTGCGGTATTTATTAATGTAATTGAACTGCTGGTAGCGTTTTTACAGGCGTTCATCTTTACCATGCTCAGTGCCTTGTACATTGGTATGGCTACAGAAGAACATCATCACGAAGCGCATCATTAGTCAACGTTTTTTGTAACAATTAAAATACAAACTATGGTAGGAAGTATTGCTGCAATTGGTGCAGGTTTAGCGGCTATCGGTGCCGGTATCGGTATCGGCCAAATTGGTAAAGGTGCTGTTGAGGGTATTGCTCGTCAGCCAGAAGCTGCTAACGACATCCGTGCAAACATGATCGTTGCTGCTGCGTTCGTAGAAGCGGTAGCTCTGTTTGCGGTGGTGGTTGCTCTGCTGGGTAACAATCCTCAGTAATTGCAAAATTCATTACAGGTCTCAAGCACAGGGCGAGAGACCTGTAAATTTTTAAATTGACTAAATCGTTTCACAATATGTTTTTTCTCGAAGTAAATCCGCTGGTGTTACCCGATATCGGGCTCGTTGTATGGAGCACATTGGCATTTTCGATTGTATTATTTGTGTTGGGCAAATTTGCCTGGAAGCCGATCATGAAATCAATTCGTGAAAGGGAAGATTCTATTGATGAATCACTGGCAATGGCAGAAAGAGTGAAGTCTGAAATGGCGCAGCTGAAAAATGAAAACGAATTGTTGCTGGCGAAGGCCCGTGAAGAAAGAGCACAGTTGCTGAAAGAAGCCCGTGAAACAAAAGATAAGATCATTAACGAAGCAAAGGAGCAGGCGAAAGTAGAAGCCAACAAAATCATTACCGATGCACAGCTGGCTATCACACAACAGAAGATGGCTGCTATTACAGAAGTGAAGAACCAGGTTGGTAACCTCGTTATTGAAGTAAGTGAAAAAGTGTTGCGTCGTGAACTGGCTAACAAAGGCGACCAGGAAGCATACATCAACAACCTGGCAAAAGAAATTAAATTGAACTAAGAACGGCTGCAGGAAAAAGACGCTGGCTTTTCGGTCTTACGCCTTTAACCTGATAGTTTCAACTATAAACATTATGCAGAATCCCCGTCTCGCAACCCGTTATGCAAAATCACTGGTAGTGCTCGCACAGGAGCAAAACCAGCTTGATGCTGTACAGGCAGACATGAAGTTCCTGAAGGATGCATGCAAACAAAGTCGTGAGTTAACAAATTTGTTGCGCAGCCCTGTTATTAAAAGCGATAAGAAGAGCAGTATTGTAAAAGAAGTGCTGGGTGGTAAAGTAAGTGTGTTATCTGCTGCGTTCATCAACCTGTTGATACAAAAAGGCCGTGAAAGCAACCTGCCTGAGATTGCGGCTGCAGTAATTGAGCAATACAACGAAATCAAAAACATTCATCTTGTAAAACTCACCACTGCAACAGCTGCAAGTGAAGAATTGAAGCAAGCCATCATCAATAAGGTAAAAACAGATGCTGCGTTGCAGAATGTAGAACTGGAAACAGTGGTGAACGATCATATCATCGGCGGCTTTCAGCTCGAATACAAAGGCAACCTCATTGATGCAAGCATTGCACGTGATCTGCGTGATATTCAAAAGCAGTTTCAGAAAAACATTTACGTACAAAATATCAGATAATATAAAATTGTAAACTTCCTTCACCCCTTCTGGGGATGGGGGCAAAATAAAGCGTCATGGCAGATATTAAACCAGATGAAATTTCGGCGATACTTCGCCAGCAGTTAAGCAACTTCAACGTAGGTGCTGACCTGGAAGAAGTGGGCACAGTATTACAGGCGGGCGACGGTATTGCCCGTGTTTATGGATTGAACAATGTTCGCTACGGTGAGCTTGTTGAATTTGAAAACGGCGTACGTGCCATTGCCCTTAACCTTGAGGAAGATAACGTAGGTGTGGTATTGATGGGTGAAGGCAAAGACATCAAAGAAGGTTCCAAAGTTCGTCGTACTTCACAAATTGCCTCAATTAAAGTGGGTGAAGGAATGAGCGGCCGTGTTATCAACGTATTGGGCGAACCGATCGATGGTAAAGGACCGATCACCGGTGAATTGTACGAAATGCCTTTGGAGCGTAAAGCACCTGGTGTAATTTTCCGTGAGCCGGTAAAAGAACCTTTGCAAACCGGTATCAAAGCCATCGATGCGATGATTCCTATCGGTCGTGGTCAGCGTGAGTTGATCATTGGTGACCGTCAGACTGGTAAAACAGCCATTGCTGTTGATACCATTATCAACCAAAAAGAATTCTACGATGCAGGTAAGCCTGTATATTGTATATATGTGGCGATTGGTCAGAAAGCATCAACCATTGCCGGTGTAATGAAAACACTGGAAGACAATGGTGCCATGAAGTACACAACCATCGTTGCCGCTTCTGCAAGTGATCCAGCTCCTCAGCAGTTCTACGCTCCATATGCCGGTGCTGCGTTGGGTGAGTACTTCCGTGATACCGGACGTCCTGCATTGATCATTTATGATGATCTTTCAAAGCAGGCGGTGGCTTACCGTGAGGTGTCTCTTTTGCTGAAACGCCCTCCTGGTCGTGAAGCTTATCCTGGTGACGTATTCTATCTCCATAGCCGTTTGCTCGAGCGTGCAGCGAAAGTGATCAACGATGATAATGTAGCGAAGAACATGAACGACGTACCGGACAGCATCAAGCATTTGGTGAAAGGTGGTGGTTCGTTAACTGCATTGCCGATCATTGAAACACAAGCCGGCGACGTATCTGCATATATTCCTACAAACGTGATCTCCATTACCGATGGTCAGATCTTCCTGGAAGGTAACCTCTTCAACGCAGGTATCCGTCCGGCGATCAACGTAGGTATCTCTGTAAGCCGTGTGGGTGGTAACGCACAGATCAAATCGATGAAAAAAGTTGCCGGTACCTTGAAATTGGATCAGGCACTTTACCGTGAGCTGGAAGCCTTCTCTAAGTTTGGTGGTGATATGGATGCTGCTACAAAAGCGGTAATTGACAAAGGTGCACGTAACGTAGAAATTCTGAAGCAGCCGCAATACACTCCGTATGCAGTAGAAAAGCAGATTGCGATTATCTACCTCGGTACAAACGGTTTGTTGAACAGTGTTCCGGTACGTAAGATAAAAGAGTTTGAAGAGCATTTTATCCATGAAATGGAAGTTAAATTACCCGACGTATTAGCTGAGTTTAAGAAAGGTGCATTGCCTGAAGATGGCATTAAGAAAATGGTTGATCTTGCTAATACAATCATTCCTCAGTACAAAGCTTAATACAACGCTTTATAAATTGAAAGGGAGTCGAAAGACTCCCTTTTTCTTTTAACAGGTATTTCTTTACAGGTTGCGTAAAACTAAAAGTGCGTTTATCAGTTTTTACGGAATTTCAGGTTTGAAGTAATGTTATGGGCCACTTTTCGTCCTTGCCAGAAACCATCTTCGATCGATTTTCTGTAATGAATACCACCGTATAATCTCGACCAGCCAGCTTCTTCGCCGGCTTCACGAAATGAATTGAACATGCGAACGGGTTGTTTCAGTGCAACTGGATTTGCTACTTCGTAAATGTAAAAGGTGCTGTCCGTAAATGCATAGTTCTCACCAAACACTGCTGTCATTGCTTCGGCATTGGCTGATGATAATGTTGCATGACCTGCAGGATACTCAGGGTGAGGCGCACCTAACAATGCTGTAAACGGCTGACCAATTACATCATCGTAATTGAATGGACGGGCTAAAAGATATTTGTACTTATCCTGCCATGTGCTGATGGTTATATCAACATCAATAATACCTCCCAACGCATAGGCTAAAGCCGCCACATCAAGTGTTGCCTTTTCTTTTTGCAGCACCTGACGTAAAATGCTTACATAATGCCCGGGTGTACTGGTGCCCGGAAAATCTCTCCACCAAAAAGCCATATTGAACTCATTGGTTCCCGGTGCCGGTTTTGCATTGATCACTTCAAGTGTCATTGCTTCCAGTTCATTGTAAGGAGGCGCAGGAAGTGCGGCACCATCGCCACTGCTGGCAACCATCCGGCGAAGATTACCAATGTAAGGCAAACTATGGACGGGAAGTACTGGTGGGGGTGTCCAATAAATACCGCCTACTTTATCAACCGGTGGAGTGTAAAGGTTATTGATGTTTTGATGTCCGTCTGTTTCAGACCAATTGAACACAGCTTCTGCAACGGCTTTTCCAAAAGCAACAGAACGCTCAATGATGGCTGCATCAGTTTCGCTGCTGTATTGTGCCAGCAGTTCAGCTTCCAACTCATCCATTGCTGTTTTGTTTTCAGCACTGGCTGCCGGAAAAAGTTTTTTATTCATGTAGGCAAGCGCAGCATTGGCACTGGCCGCCCAATGATAACCGGCACCCGGCTTTACTTTAGGTAAACCACTTAATCCGTTCAATTGCGGGGCAATCGATTGATGTGCCGGCATGCCCGGTACTACGGCTTCATATAAAGCAATGCCGCTGTAAGCATAATGACGTGAGTACGCCACATTCCCCACAATACCCGGGTACTTATACATTTGCCACACCTGCATATTCATCCATTGAATGGCCACGTCGGCTGAAAATGTTTTTGTTTGTTTTAGATGACCTTGCTCACTGTTTCGGGCAAGTAATGCTGCCGCAGTTTCGTTGTCAGAAACAGAAATTTCTTTTTGACAGCTGTAGTTAAAAAATGTGAGTGATGCAAACAACATTGCATACAGAATGTTCTTTTTCATAATGAAGTGTTTTGTGATGATGCTATGATTAATTGATGATTGTTATTCTGTTACGGGATACCCGGCTTCTTTCCATGCTTTAAAACCACCGTTGATATGGGTTACATTTTTATAGCCCATTACCTTAAGCGTTTCAACTGCAAGTGCAGAGCGTCCGCTTGAAGCACAATACAAAATGATGCGGGCATCTTTTTTAAATACAGGCATGTAATAAGGAAGAGTCGGGTCTGCATAAAATTCAAGCATACCTCTTGCAGCATGCACTGCGCCGGCAATTTTTCCCTGTTTTACTTCTTCAGCTTCCCGAATGTCAATGAGAACAATATTTCCGGTTGCTATTTCATTCTTCGCCTGCTCGATTGTAAGATTTTCGATTCGTTGCTTCGCTGCTTTTACCATGTCTGCTGCACTTACCTGCGCCGTACCCTTTGTATAAATGAGGAGAAAGCAGAAACACAAAAAGAGCATTGTTTTTTTTACAGATGCAAAACGTAGTTTGCTATTGCTGTTTGCAGTTTGGTTGGTTGTTATGATCATATCCGTTTTGTTTTAGAAGAAACAAGATAAACAGCTGTTTGAATGCAGCTGATACATAATCGCTGAACGAAGTCTTTTTCAGAAATACAGCATGGTGCGATCTGCCAATCGTTTTTATCAGCAAAAAATGTTGTTTGTCGGAAATAAATGCTGTTGGTCTATTTCATGGCGGGGTACTGGTTTCAACCGTTCTAATTATTTAACTTGTGTAGTACAAACAATTCACATGAACCGCTTTCTGTATAACGATTTTATTTTTTGCCACGCTATCGGGTGTGGCGGCATATCGCTTACTGGGTAGTTCATATTGTTATCTGGGCGGCTTTTTGGGTAGTGATTGGAGCGCCGGTTTCTTTTGCACGCCAGTTATTAAATATGACCATGTGGGTACCGATGTTTATTTTTTTCAGTTATCCGCTTGTTTATGGCGCCATTCCACATTTGTTACTGAAGGGTAAAGTGTTGCAGTTTCTTCTTGCAATACTTACGTGGGGTGCCGCCGGTTTGTATTTTGATGTTGCATACCGGAATTATATTTTGATTCCAGCACAGGAAGCAATGGGATTAGATAATATCTTACCAAGAGGCCCTATCCCTTTTTGTTATTTATGTATGACCACTTCTGCAGCCAGCCCCATGATCATCAAGTTTTTTAAATTATGGACCACTAAACAACGGGAGTGGACAAAAGAACAACAGGAAAAAACAATTGCTGAATTACAATTGCTGAAAGCACAGGTGCATCCGCATTTTCTGTTCAACACCTTGAAAAATATTTATTCGTTCGCACAGAGCAGTTCTCCGCAAACATCGGGGCTTATTTTAAAACTCTCATCATTGCTGAGTTACATGCTGTACGATTGTAAAACAGAAGAAGTGCGGCTAGAAAAAGAACTGGAGATCATGAAAAATTATATTGACCTGGAAAAAGAACGCCATGGTAACAGGGTAGAAGTGTCTTGGAGAATCGAAGGGGATGTAAATGACAAACTGATCGCTCCGTTATTATTACTACCGTTTTTAGAGAATGTGTTCAAATATGGCGTTGCAGATGAAATTGAAAAACCGTGGCTGGGAGTTGATCTCTCAGTTAAAAACGGAATGCTCCACTGCAAAATTGTGAATAGCAAAAGCGATACTATTACCAACCAGGAGTTGGGCTCCGGTATTCAGAATGTAAAGAAGCGGTTGGCTTTTCTTTATCCGGGCAGACATGAGTTAAAAATAAATGATGAAGGTGATTTTTTTGTTGTATCACTGCACATTCAATTGTTTGCTGATGCACCGGTATATGTTTTTTCGAAAGAGCAGTCGGCAACGCATCAGGTTGTACCTGCATAAAATTGTGATTGAACACCTGCCATCAGAGTGATTTTTTTACTGAAGCATATTCGGTAAAAATCAAAACGAATACCGCATGAACGATCCCGTAAAGAAAATAAATGCATTTTTGTACAACGATTTTATTTTTTCGCCACGGTACAGGGTGTGGAGACATTTGATCTACTGGTTGTTTCATATTTTTATTTGGGCTGTTTTCTGGAAGATCATGGGAGCCCCCACTTCTTTCGGCAGGAATGTATTCAACATGACGTTATGGGTACCGCTGTTTATTTTGTTTGGTTATCCATTGGTGTATGTAGCTGTTCCGCATTTGTTGCTGAAAGGAAGGGTATGGCAATTTTTTCTGCTCATTATTGCTTGGGGTGTTGTGGGTTTGTATATGAATGCCGGTTTTCGTACACATCTTTACATTCCGTTCCAACAGGCAATTGGATTTGAATATATACCGGAAGCAGGTTTTCAGGCACACAGTTATTTGTGTATGACAACCTCTGCAGCCAGCCCCATGATCATCCGGTTTTTTAAATTATGGACTCTTAAGCAACGGGATTGGTTACGTGTGCAGCAGGAGAAAATAACAGCAGAACTGCAGTTGTTGAAAGCACAGGTACATCCGCATTTTTTATTCAACACCTTAAATAATATTTATTCGTTTTCACTTGACAATTCGCCCAAAACACCCGAACTTATCTTGAAACTTTCTTCGCTGCTGAGTTATATGCTGTACGATTGTAAAACAGATCAAGTGCGGCTTGAAAAAGAAGTAGAGATCATGAAGAACTATCTTGACCTGGAAAAAGAACGGTACGGCAGTACCATTGAAATTGCATGGAGTGTACGTGGCGAGATAAAAGAGAAATACATTGCTCCATTACTCTTGCTTCCTTTTTTGGAAAACGCATTTAAGCACGGTGCTTCCGAGCAAATTGAAAAGCCCTGGCTGGGGGTTGATATTGCAGTGAAGAATGATATGCTGTTTTGTAAAATCGTAAACAGCAAAAACGAGTATGTACAAAAAAGTGAAAACGGTATTGGTGTTCACAATGTGAAAAAACGGTTAGAACTTCTTTATCAAAACAAACATGAACTTACAATAACCGATGAGGGGAATTTATTTGTTGTAGCAATGGTGATTGATTTGTCGCCATCAACAACTGCAACTGCATATGCTCCTATGGTTATTGCTCAACAGCTGCAACATGAAACTTCGGTGCCTGCTTATAGATGATGAACCACCTGCCTTAAAAGTGCTGGCGAGGTATATCTCTTCCATCAACGGACTGGAGATTGTGGGCCAGTGCAGAAATGCAATTGAAGCATTGGACATACTGCATCAAAAAACAGTAGATGTTATATTCCTCGATATAAAAATGCCCCGCATACTTGGTACTGAGTTTTTAAAAAATCTCACACATCCGCCCAAAGTAATTTTTGTAACAGCTTACAGAGAATATGCGGTTGACGGATTTGAATTAGATGCCGTTGATTACCTGGTAAAACCTGTTTCATTCGAACGTTTTTTCAAAGCTATTACCAAACTCAATCGTTTAATGGGGCAGGAAACAGCGGCTGTTGCAACCAATGAAACTTCCAATGCAGCAGCATTTGTGTATCTGAAAGTAGACAAGGATATGAAGAAAATCTTTGTGAGCGATATTGAGTACATCGAAAGCTGGAAAGATTATGTAATGGTGTTCCTCACTGGTGGCAAACATTTTTTAGTGAAGCAATCCATTACTGCATTGGAAAATCTTTTATCGGAGCATTTATTTATTCGCATTCACCGATCGTACATGGTATCGTTAAGTAAAATAACAGCCTACAACGGGCTGGCCGTGCAGTTAGATTCAAAGGAAATTCCAATTGGCCGCTTGTACAAGCAGGCCGTACTCGAAAAGTTGCAGGAACAATAATGCTGGTTGTTTCTTACGGCGATGTGTTACCGTAATTTCTTCTTCATTAAATAATGGGGGATGCCAAGCTGTATAAATTCGTCCCCATCAACTTTGTAGCCCTGCTTTTCAAAAAACTCAAGCGCTACTTTACGGGCATTGAGTTGAATGGTGCGGAAGCCCCTGTCACGTGCTATGTTTTCAGCAAAATTCATGAGGGAGGCACCAATGCCCTTGCCCTGCAAATTATTCTGCACCGCCAATTGGCGCAGCTTTACCTGTTGGTTGTCGATAGCAGTTAAAAAGCAACAGCCCAGCATTTTTTCTTCTTCAAATGCAGCGATGAGGATATCGTTTTCTTCGTGCTGCAATTCTTCGGGGGTGAATTGCAGGCCAAGCGGTTTCCGTAAAATTTCATACCGCAGTGCGAGCATTTGACGGTATTCAGCAGTTCCAAAGTCGATTTGTTTCAGCGCCATATGTAAGTTTATGCAGGATTGACAAGTTACATTTTTTTAGGTAAAAACAAACAGTCGTACACACTGTCAGCTCCGGCAATGGATATTTTGCGAATCATTGTTTTTTCAAAACGCCGGAAAGTAAGGGAAAACTCTCTGAAAATGAACAGTTTCAGACAATTTTACCAGAACGCTTGCGAATTGCTTAAAAACTCTATTTTTGCAACCTGTAACCAAATTATTACGACAATGTCAGACATCGCAGCAAGAGTAAAAAAAATCATCGTAGACAAGTTAGGTGTTGAAGAATCAGAAGTAAATCCTGAAGCTTCTTTTACCAATGATCTGGGAGCTGATTCATTAGACACAGTTGAACTGATCATGGAATTTGAAAAGGAGTTCAACATCTCTATTCCCGATGAGCAAGCTGAAACCATCACAACGGTTGGTCAGGCAGTAGCTTATTTAGAAGAACACGCTAAGTAATTCACCACTGGATATTCAGTGTAATTAATCTTTCCCAGGCAACTTATGGAGCTCAAACGAGTAGTAGTTACCGGAATTGGTGCCCTTACACCATTAGGCAAAACTCTTGATGAATATTGGGAGGGCTTGACTAATGGTGTTTCTGGCGCTGATTACATCAAGCAATTTGATTGTTCGAAGTTCAAAACACGTTTTGCCTGCGAGGTGAAAGATTTTGATCCCACCAGTTATTTAGATAAGAAGGAAGCGAGAAAGATCGACCGCTTTACACAATTCGCATTGGTTGTGAGTGATCAGGCTGTAAAAGATGCCGGCATCAGCAAAGACAATGTGGATGTAGATCGTGTTGGTGTTATTTTCGCCAGTGGTATTGGCGGCCTCATCACTTTTCAGGAAGAGGTGGTTAATTTTGCCAATGGAGATGGAACCCCCCGTTTCAATCCCTTCTTTATTCCAAAGATGATCCTCGATATTGCAGCCGGACAAATTTCGATGCGTCACGGTTTCAGAGGCCCCAACTTTGCTGTTGTATCAGCCTGTGCTTCATCAACCAATGCCATCATTGATGCATATGATAATATCCGTTTAGGTAAAGCTGATATTATTCTTACAGGTGGTAGTGAAGCGGTGGTAAGCGCAGCAGGTGTGGGTGGTTTCAATGCCATGAAAGCATTGAGCGAACGTAACGACGATCCAACCACTGCAAGCCGTCCATTTGATAAAGAACGTGATGGTTTTGTAATGGGCGAAGGTGCAGGTATGTTGGTATTGGAAAGCCTGGAGCATGCACTAAAGCGTGGTGCAAAAATTTATTGTGAAATTGCCGGCGGTGGTGCCACTGCCGATGCACATCATATTACGGCCCCTCACCCTGAAGGGCTTGGCGCAAAAAATGTAATGACTGTAGCATTGAAAGATGCAGGCTTGCAGCCATCGGATATTGATTATATCAATGTACACGGCACTTCTACACCGCTGGGCGATATTGCAGAAACCAAAGCCATCATGAGTGTATTTGGTGAGCATGCGTATAACCTCAACATCAGTTCTACCAAATCAATGACGGGTCATTGCCTGGGAGCAGCAGGTGCGTTGGAAGCCATTGCCTGTGTAATGAGTGTGGTACACGATATTGTTCCGCCAACGATAAACCACTTTACCGATGATCCGGAGCTTGATCCCAAATTAAATTTCACGTTCAACAAAGCACAGAAACGTACAGTACGGGCTGCTTTGAGCAATACGTTTGGATTTGGTGGACATAATGCATCGGTAATTGTAAAAAAATATTCCTGATTTACTTTAGATTTGTTCATACATCGGCCGGAAAACAAACTGTTTTCCAGTTTTAATGATGTGATTAAACCCGTATGGTGCGGAATCTTGTCCGACAAATATTACCTGCTAAAAACAAATTTGAAAGTAACCTGCGTAACATATTAGGTTATAGCCCGGGCGACCTTAATTTGTATAAAACAGCACTCAGCCATCGATCCATTAAAGAAGGGAGTGATCAAAACAATGAGCGCCTCGAGTTTTTAGGCGATGCTGTGTTAAGTGCAGTGGTGGCCGATTATCTCTTCAAAAAATATGCATACAAAGGCGAAGGTTTTTTAACGGAGATGCGCAGTAAAATGGTAAATCGTGTAACACTCAACGATATTGCTGTGCGGATGGGATTGAAAAAAATCACCATTTACAACAAAGGCGATAACTCTCTTAAAATTTCGCAGATATTCGGCAATACATTGGAAGCACTGCTGGGCGCTATTTACCTCGATCTTGGTTATAAAAAAACGCAGAAGTGGATCGTGAAAAATGTGATTGTACCTTATCTCTTCATGGAAGATCTGGAATTGCTGGAAATCAATCATAAAAATAAACTCTACGGTTGGGCCAATAAAAACGGCAAGAACCTAGAGTTTGAAACCATTGATGAACGTTTGGAAAACGGCCGAAGGTTATTCACGATTGGTGCAGTGGTTGATGGTGAAGTAATTGCTGAAGGAAAAGCTTTTAATAAAAAAGATGCCAGCCAGATTGCAGCACAGGTTGCCGTAGAGAAATTAGGAATTGTGAGTTGATATTTCCGCTCGTACAATCTTCTGTTACGATATGACGCCACTATTTAAGAAATTAAATTTCAAAGATCAATCAGCGATTGTAAGTATTAATCATCCGGATAGTTTTTTGCCGGAGTTAAAAGCCATGGGTGCAATAACCAATGTGGTGGACAGTATTGCAAAACTGAAATCGATCTCTTTTGCAATTGTATTTGCAACAAAACAAACAGAAGTAAACAAAGCAGCGGAGCAAATTGAAAAGAAAGCCGAAGAGGATGCCGTGCTATGGTTTTGTTATCCCAAAGGAACTTCAAAAAAATACAAATGCGATTTTAACCGTGATACCGGTTGGGAAAAATTGGGTGAGCTGGGTTATGAAGGTGTTCGTGCAGTGGCGATTGATGAAGATTGGAGTGCATTGCGTTTCCGTAAAGCCGAACATATTAAAACCATGACACGTTCCTTTGCCATGACGGAAGTAGGCAAGAAAAAAGTGGCAGCAGCGAAAAAGAAATAAAAAGTGATTGTGAAATAAAAAATGCTCAACAAAAAATTGTTGAGCATTTTTCTTTTGCGGAGACGAAGGGATTCGAACCCTTGATACAGTTTCCCGTATACACACTTTCCAGGCGTGCTCCTTCAACCACTCGGACACGTCTCCTAAATAATATTGTTTTCCTTCAGGTAGCGATAGCCATCAATTGACTTGTAAAACCTTTCTCGCTTTTGAGCTTCAATTTTTGATTCGAATGTCTCAAAATAATGAAGTTTTAATGGTCTCCTGTTTTTAGTTGACGGAACTCCTCCTGCGTTATGTTTTATAACTCTTTTGTCAAGATCTGAGGTAGAACCATAGTAATACCTTCCATCTTTTATGCTTTTCAATATATAGCTATAGTACATATTTCCAGGTGTTTTCCTTCAACCACCTCCCAAGGAGTGCCTTTGGCATCGGACACGTCTCCTGTTGAGGGCTGCAAAAATACAGGTTCAGTTTTTAGCCCCCGAATAAATTTTGAGCGTTTCTGGTAGTCGTAATTTTTACTTCTTCAATTGTGATGCCTTTGGCCTCAGCTATTTTATCCACCACATAGGTCAGGTAAGATGGCTCATTGCGTTTTCCCCGGAACGGAACAGGAGTTAAATACGGCGCATCGGTTTCAAGAACAAGGTATTCGATTGGAATTGATGGAAGCACTTCAGTCAACCCCGATTTTTTATACGTAACCACTCCGCCAATGCCCATCAAAAATCCAAGCTCCATGATCTGCTTTGCTTCTTCCAGCGTTCCGCCAAAGCAATGGAAGATGCCCCGCAATGTTCCGTTTTGTTGTTCCCGAACCAAGTCAATACAATCCTGCATGGAATCACGGCTATGGATCACAATGGGCAGGTTCAGTTCCTGTGCCCAAATCATCTGCTGGCGAAAGGCATGCTTTTGTTCAGTTATAAACGTCTTGTCCCAATAATAATCCAGTCCAATTTCTCCCACTGCTGCAAAGGGTCTTTTTTTGAGCCAATCTTCTACCAGCTTCAATTCATCAGCTGCATTTTCTTTTACGGAACAGGGGTGAAGCCCCATCATTCCAATACATTCTCCCGGAAAAAGTTGTTCCAGTTGCAACAGGTCGTCAATGGAACTGCTGTCAATATTGGGCAGATAGAATTTTTCAACACCGGCCGCCCTTGCCCTGCTGATCACTTCCTGTATATCCGCTTTAAAATCATCAAGATAGAGGTGTGTATGTGTATCGATCATTGTCATGGAACGGCAAAAGTAAGCCCTTCCGGCAAGCAATAAAAAGGCTGGTTTGCGACTTGCATAGGTTATGTAGCTGCAACTATTTTTAACAGGCTTTAAACCAACTCAACAGTAGCCAGTCTTTGTACAGATCGATTTTTAATTTAAACCACCAAAAGCGTATAAAATGAAAACAAGTTCAATCTTCACAAAAGGCACAATGGCATTCCTGCTCCTGGGCGCCCTTACATTCACAGCCTGTAAAAAAGAAGCAAGCCAATCGCAGGACGAAGAAACTGCAACCATTGAAAGCACGGAAAGCAACAGCGAAGCCGAAGCTGCATTTGATGATGTATTCGACAATACAATGGGCATTGGCGCCGAAGCCAATGGCGAAGACCTGGGTATTACAGCCGGGGTTGGTATTTATGGCCGCATGGAAGGCGGTAACATCGTTGGCCGGGTTGACAGTATCCGTTGCTTTACCATTTCGGTTGTGCCGCAAACACCCGGGGTATTTCCAAAAACAGTAACCATCAATTTTGGCGATGGTTGTAAAGGTCGTGATGGCAAAGTCCGCAAGGGAAAGATCATTACTGTTTACACCGGTCCCATGCGCATTCCCGGCAGCAAAGCCACAACCAGCTTCGAAAATTATAAAGTTGACAGCATGAAAGTGCAAGGCACGCATGAGGTTACCAATAACAGCACCAGCAATAACCGCATCTTCACCACCAAAGTAATTGCCGGTAAACTTACATGGGACAGCGGCCGTTGGATTGCCTGGGGAAGTGTACGCACAGTAGCCCAGTTAGAAGGAAATGGAACACCGCTTTGGCCATTGGATGATGTATTTGCCATTACCGGCGGTGGCCGTGGTGAAAACAGCCGTGGCAAAAGCTGGGGACATGAAGTAATTGAGCCACTTATTAAAAAGTTCACCTGCCGCTGGATTTCGAAAGGGGTTCTCCGCATCCGGGTGAATAACACAAACGGTCTTTTAAACTTTGGTGACGGCCGTTGCGACAATAAGGCGGAATTAACCGTCAACGGCAACATAAAAATCATTACGCTGCCCTAAGAAAAAACACTTGCATCTGATAAAAGAAATTGTACCTTAGCAAAAGTTTTCATAGGGTACGGATTAAAAACGGGCCAGGGTTTCCACCCCGGCCCTCCTTTTTTCAGCTCATTTCTAACGAATTACTTCAAAACGGTAACCCTCACCCGAAAATAATTTCAGCGTTTCCGGCAACGCAAACCTCAAATTGGGAAAGGCTTTTTCACTATCATGAAATACAATGATACTGCCCGGCTTTGTATGCTTTCGTACATTTTCAAAACATTTTTGCGGGCTGATACCGGTATCAAAATCTGCACTTAACACATTCCACATAATAATTTGAAAAGGAGGATTTGACTCCCGCAGCACTTTTGCAGGAAAGCTTCTGATTTTTCCATAAGGTGGGCGAAAGAGATCTGAATCGATCCACTTCGCAGCTTCCTTTATATTATTCAACCACAACTCATCTTTTGTGTGAAACCCATTCAAATGATTGTGTGTATGATTGCCCACCCGATGTCCTTCTGCAAACAGGCGTTGATACAATGCAGGTTGCTCCTGCACATTTTTTCCAATGCAGAAAAATGTTGCTTTGGCATTATACTTTTTCAATTCATCCAACACAAAAGGAGTAGCAACAGGATTAGGGCCATCATCAAATGTGAGATAGAGAATCTTTTCTGTTGAAGGAATGCTCCACGTAAGGTTTGACGGAAACAGCATCCGTAACCACCAGGGAGTTGTAACGATGTATCGCATAGTTGAAATTAATACAGAATTGCGTAGCCTGTTAGTTGAATAAGCAACGACGAATAAAAAAACCGCTTTCCTTTTTTTGAAAGAAACGCCGCCTGCGTGGCAGGTGAAAAAAGTTCATTGGCGTACGACTGCTCATGCGAGTGCGTTGCAGTTGCCGGGCTTCCGCTTAGCACCGCTTCTGTACAGTATTTTTCAAGTAAGCCTGGAAGTGTTTGATAAAATAAAGAAGTGCTGATAAATACATCAGCACCCAGTATTTTAGAACCGGTAGATGCAATAATGCCAACAATGCTGCTGTCTTTACTTCGCAATTGCTGCAAGAAGTATTGAATATATTGATTGGTTGTATCAGCCGTTTTTTTATTCCCAAGTAAAACAGCATAGGAAGATGAACTGGTTTGATTGTTTTGCTTGAGTAACCGCCTGATCTCGTCCCACACTTTTGTTTGATTTTGTGCCGTATCAATAATGTTTTGCAAACCACTGCCTGTTGTACCACGATAGATAAATTTCTTTTCCTTTTCGCTCCAGCGGTTTTCTTCAATACAATACACCGGCACAAGATGTTCCTTTCCGGCTTCAAGAACAGTATCTTTTGCAAATACACGGTCTTGCCGGCCACCCATTACAATTTCACCACTTTTGATCACGAGATCTTTGCCGCTGTTGTTTTCAATGAGCAGTACATTGATATTGTCGAGCATATAATTTCCCCGTTCTTTCAATTTTACGATTCCTTTACTCATTCCCGCTTTTAAGGAAATGGCGTTGGGTGTTGTAAAGTTGCTGTCAGAAGGCTGCTCCGTTCGTTTGATCGGGATCAGTTTTAGGTTGCGGAAAACAAGGGCACTGTCGTATTCAATCACAAGCGATGGGAATGTAAAATCAGTTTGTGCATAGGAGCCAACACAAGAAAAAAGGAAAAGAAACAGGAAGAGATATTTGTTCATTGCTGGCGTGAAGGTATAAAAATGAAAACGTTTCATGCTTTCCGAATCGCCTTAGTTTCAAGTGGGGGTGTGAGCTTTTCCACTTTATCTTTGCCGCATGAGTGTACGAGTACGTTTTGCTCCCAGTCCAACGGGAGGTTTGCATTTAGGCGGTGTACGCACCGTGCTGTATAATTATTTATTTGCCAAACATCATGGCGGCGAGTTTGTATTGCGGATAGAAGATACCGACCAAACACGTTTTGTACCGGGGGCGGAAGAATATATTTTCAACTGTTTAAAGTGGTGCGGACTGGAGCCCGATGAAAGTCCGGTGCATAACGGTCCGTATGGTCCATACCGGCAGAGTGAGCGGAAAGAAATGTACCGGCAGTACGCAGAAAAACTCGTTGCACAAGGGCATGCGTATTATGCATTTGATACCAAAGAAGAATTGGAGAAGATGCGGGAGGAATTAAAAACAGACGAGAATCCATCGCCTCAGTACGATCACCGAGCCAGAAAAAACATGCGCAACAGTTTGAACTTAACGGATGATGAAGTTCGAGAGCTGCTGGAGAAAAATGTTCCGCATGTAATCCGTATTAAAATGCCGGAAAATGATGTGCTCACGTTTACTGATATGATCCGTGGCGAAGTAAGTTTTCAAACCGGGTTAGTGGATGATAAAGTATTGCTGAAAGCCGATGGTATGCCCACGTATCATTTGGCTGTGGTGGTAGATGATTATTTAATGAAGATCACACATGCATTTCGTGGTGAAGAATGGTTGCCCAGTGCACCCGTGCATTTATTGTTATGGAAATATTTAGGATGGGAAGCATCCATGCCGCAATGGGCACATTTGCCGTTGATACTTGGCCCAAGTGGAAAGTTGAGTAAACGTGATGGGGCAAAATATGGCTTTCCTGTTTTTGCGATGAACTGGACTGATCCGAAAACAAATGAATTGACAGAAGGCTTTTTTGAAAAAGGATTTTTGCCGGAAGCATTTGTAAATCTGCTTGCAGTACTTGGCTGGAACGATGGAACAGAAAAGGAATTGTACAGCATGGATGAATTGATTGCCAGTTTTGATATCAAACGTGTACACAGTGCGGGTGCAAAATTCGATTATGAAAAAGCAAAGTGGTTTAACCAGGAATGGATCAAGCGATTGCCTGCAGAAAAATTACGTGCACAGGTCGAAGGCTATTTTGTAAGTGCCGGTATTGCGGTCGATGATATTGAAAAGCTGGACAAAGTAATTGAACTGATAAAAGACCGTTGTACACTGCTGCCCGATTTTGTACAGCAAGGCGGCTTCTTCTTTAAAGCTCCTGAAACATTGGACCTTGACGCTGTAAAACAAAAGTGGAGTGAAGAAAAAAAGCAATTCTTTGCTGAATATGTTGATGTGTTGAAGACGATGGGCGATTGGGAGTTAACAGCCATTGAAAATGCATTTAAAGCATTGGCTACTGCAAAAAATATTAAACCGGGTGAGCTGCAATTGCCCATGCGTATAATGTTGGTGGGCGGTAAGTTTGGCCCTGCTGTTTTTCAGATTGCAGAAATGATCGGCAAAGATGAAACAGTGAAGCGAATGGAATATGCATTGAGCTTGTTGTAAAGAACAGAGTTGAATAAATGTATAAAGGCGGTTGATCATCAACCGCCTTTTTTGTAATTCCGTAATTGTATAACAGTGATAACGGCTCCAAATTTTTACTCCTGCACATAGTTGTTTCGTAAGAAGGTTTTATCTTAACCTGATGAAACAGTCCCGGCAAACAACCTTCTTCATCCTTGCATTAGCCATCATCAAATTTGCATTACCTTTTTTTCTACAGCATCCCGTTTACGAATTACACCGTGATGAGTTTTTGTATTTGGAACAGGGCCATCATTTGGCATGGGGCTATATGGAAGTGCCGCCCATGTTATCATGGCTCTCCTATATTACCCATTTGTTTGGCGGCAGTTTCTTTTGGGTAAAATTCTGGCCATCGTTATTTGGCGCCTTTACTTTAATTGTAACCTGTTATATGGTTGTGGAAATGGGCGGAAAAATGTTTGCTGTTTCTGTTGCAGCACTCTGCATTATGTTTACTGCGTACTTGCGGTTGCATTTTCTTTTCCAGGCAAATTTTCTGGAAGTATTCTGGTGGGCATTGAGTGCTTTTTTCATTATCAGCTATATTAACTCCAAACAAATCAAATATCTGTATTGGATCGGTTTTTCATTTGGCTGTGCCTGGTTAAGTAAAAATTCAATTTCATTTTTCATTCTTGGTTTTGCGGCAGCTTTGTTGCTTACACAATACCGTTCGTTGCTGCTGAATAAACACTTATACGGGGCCGCATTATTGGCATTTGTAATTGCATTACCCAACCTGCTATGGCAATACAATCATAACTGGCCATTGTTACATCACATGGAAGAATTAAGAGAAACGCAATTGAAATTCATCAGCCCGGTTGATTTTTTGATGGGACAGATCATGATGTATTTCACCGCATTTTTTATTTGGGTAATGGGTTTGGTCTGGTTATTTACAACAAACGGTAAGTCTTACCGAATGCTCGCATGGATCTATCTTACAGTAATTATTTTACTGATTGTAAGCAGTGGAAAAAATTATTATTCAATGGGATTGTATCCTATGCTTTTTGCAGCAGGTTCCGTAGCACTGGAGAAATGGACAACAAAACGAAAATGGATCGGTTGGGGTACTGCGGTACTCATTTTGTTTTTGGCATGGGTGGTGCTGCCGGTAGCGATGCCGATTTGGGAGCCGGAAAAATTAGCAGCGTTCTATAAAGAAAAAGAAATTGATAAAACCGGTGCGTTGAAATGGGAAGATCAGCAAAATCATTCATTGCCGCAGGACTTTGCTGATTACCTGGGTTGGAAAGAAATTACAGCAAAGGCAGAGAAACAATTTTTATCGCTGCCGCAAAAGGAAAGAGACAGTACGATTGTGTATTGCAGGCATTACGGACTTGCCGGGGCATTAAAATATTACGGAACGGATGAGCAGTTCAAATCAAAAGTGATCAGCGATAATGGTTCGTTTTTACATTGGATACCCGCTGATGTTGGGTTTAAACATCTGCTGTTTGTTGGCCGGCGCATGCCTGCTGCAAATGATGAAGTGTTTCAGCATTTTGAAAAAGTTACGTTGATCGATTCGGTAACGTACAAACATTCCCGTCAGCTGGGCGATAAGGTGATCTTTTTTGAAAACGCCGATTCGCTGGCATCTAAGCTTGCGGCGGAAGGTTTGAAGCAAATGAAACAGGAGTTCAGCAGGAAGAAGTTAGAATGACAACCGTTAGTTGATATTACCTAAATTCGCAGCATAACATTGCTGTATGAACAGACCCGTTAGAGTACTTGTTGCAAAAGTTGGATTGGATGGTCACGACCGTGGCGCCAAAGTAATTGCTACAGCCTTGCGTGATGCAGGGATGGAAGTGATTTATACAGGTCTTCGCCAAACACCGGAAATGGTAGTAAATGCTGCACTGCAGGAAGACGTAGATGCGATTGGGGTAAGTATTTTAAGTGGTGCACACATGACGGTTTTTCCACGCCTCTTACAACTAATGAAAGAAAAAGAAATGAATGATGTGTTGCTTACAGGTGGCGGCATCATTCCCGATGAAGATGTAGATGCATTAACAAAAATGGGTGTTGGCAAATTGTTTTTGCCCGGCACTAATACACAGGATATTGCTGCGTACATTAAAGAGTGGGTTGCGCAGCATCGTAATTTCTGATTACAACTTTAAACGTTCTACTATGAGTTTTCAAACCTTACTTACTTCACTGGAAGATGGAATTTTTATTATCACTATCAATCGTCCCGATAAATTAAATGCACTCAATAAAACAGTAATTGAAGAGTTGAGTGCTGCGGTTGATGAAGTGTACACAAATGCAGCTATTCGTTCTGCTGTTATTACCGGTGCAGGTCCTAAAGCATTTGTTGCCGGTGCCGATATTTCAGAATTTCTTTCAATGAATGCGAGTGCAGGGGAAGAGTTGGCAAGGCGTGGACAGGAAATGGTATTCAATAAAATTGAGCGATCACCCAAACCCATTATTGCTGCAGTTAACGGCTTTGCTTTAGGTGGCGGTTGCGAACTGGCGATGAGTTGTCATTTCCGTTTGGCAAGTGAGAATGCAAAGTTTGGTCAGCCGGAAGTAAACCTTGGTTTAATTCCCGGTTATGGAGGTACGCAACGTTTGGTGCAATTGATTGGCAAAGGGAAAGCAATAGAGTTGATGATGACGGCAGCTATGATCGATGCCAATGAAGCGAAACAGCTTGGTTTGGTGAATTATGTTACAACTGCCGAAGAGCTGCTGCCAAAAGCGAAAGAACTACTTATAACGATTATGAGTAAAGGACCCAATGCTATTGCAAAAGTGATCAGTGCTGTGAATGCATATTATGATACGGCACAAAATGGGTTTGATGCTGAGATAAAATTATTTGGTGATTGTTTTGGTACCGATGAAATGAAAGAAGGAGTAGGGGCATTTTTAGAGAAACGCAAGGCGGAGTTTAAGAAATAAGTTACTTTTAAAGAGACAACTTCACTGCTCATCGATTTTGCAATTTATATGTATCGAATTTTATATCTACTTGTATTTGTAAGTTTTCATCTGTCGGGATATGCACAACCCCAAAAATTTTACACCATTCAGCCGGGTGGTAATCTGTTGGATGTGGTGCCGTTAAATGAAGCCTACGAGTATCCGCAGTTTGAGCAAGGGATCGTATTTCTAAAAAACGGCGTTAACTCGGCTGCCAAACTGAATTATCATTTCATTTTTGAAGAAATTGTTTTTATCGATTCAAATGGCGATACACTTACCCTTGCAAATCCAGCCGAAGTAAAACAGGTATACATCGGGAAAGATCAGTTTTATTATGCCGGAAACAGATTTGTAAAACTTGATACAACAATCGGTGATATATAATTGGCGGTTGCCGGTTTCTTTTCAACAGTGAATACAAAAAAAGTGGGTGCATTTGGAACCAGTACCGAAGGCGCCGGTGTTTCACAGGGAGGCTTTATTGCTCCGGATGGACGGAAGATGAATCTCACCCCCAATGTAATTACCACCATCGCTTACAAGAAAGCATTGTTTATTGGCAACAGGTTCAATCAATTTATACCAGTCAACAGAAAAAATGTTTTTTCGATTTATCCGGAAAAGGAAGCGAAACTGAAACGCTACCTTGATGAAAACAAGATCAATTTTTTTTCGAGAACAGATGTGATTGATCTGATCCTTTATATGAATAGTCTCTAGTTTATTTTTCAATCAACCCATCATCCGTGTAATAAGCTTCTATCTCTGAAATTTTAGTTGCCCCTTTTTGTCCCAATATTGTCAACTCAACAGTGTTAACGTTAACTGCAGGAAATGTAAGTATGCGTTTTCTGCCAATGGTTGTGCCTTTTATTTCTTTGATCAACTTATCGTCTTTATCGAATAACAATAATTTAAATTCGGCACATTGCTGACCATTACGCAGATCTTCACGCAACACAATACAGTTTACTTTTCTGTTTTCTTTTAATTCAACTCCGGCTGAATGTATTTCTGTTGCTTCCATTGTTACAGTTGTAACAATCTTGCCATCACTTAAGGCCGGAGCTTTTTTCAAAATGCCAGAATGCAGGTAATAGGTTGCGGCACCTTGCAGGAGGTTTGTTTTGAATGATTGCTGACGCAGCTTTCGAAAACCGACCAACGCTGCCGAATCAGTTGCATGAAATTTTCCCCGTCTGTCAGGAGGTACATTCAACAACAAGGTTGCTCCACGGCCAACTGATTTCAGATACAACTGAAATAATTCTTCCGGCGATTTTACTTTATTGTCTTCTTCGGCATGGTAAAACCAACCCGGCCTGATGCTTACATCACATTCGGCAGGAATCCAGTGTGTGCCGTATTTGTTACCGATGTTCAACGTATCAGTTGAAGGTGCGCCAAGACCCGGTGTAAATCCATCAATATTCAATGTGTTCCAGTTGGTGGTTCCGGCAATGCCTTTTTCATTACCTACCCAACGTATATCCGGACCAACATCGCTGAACACAACTGTTGATGGGGAAAGTTTCCGAACTGTTTCTTTATAGCGTTCCCAATCGTACACTTGTTTTTTCCCGTTTGGTCCTTCGCCGTTGGCACCATCCCACCACAGTTCGGTAATGGGCCCGTAGTTGGTAAACAGTTCCTTCATCATGTTCACAAAAACATCGTTGTATTTTTCTGTTCCATAGTCCGGATGATTGCGGTCCCAGGGCGAAATGTACACACCGAAATTCAACCCAAATTCCTTACAGGCTGCGGCTAATTCTTTTAATACATCACCTTTCCCGTTCTTCCATTTGCTTTCACGAACCGTATGTGTAGAATACTTGCTGGGCCACAAACAAAATCCATCGTGGTGTTTAGCGGTGATGATAATGCCTGTTGCACCGGCTTGTTTGGCAATGCGGCACCATTGACGGCAATCCAGTTCGGTGGGATTGAAAATTTCTGCGGCTTCATCGCCATGTCCCCATTCTTTATCGGTAAATGTATTGGGCCCGAAATGTGCAAAGAGGTAAAACTCTGAGTTATGCCACTTGAGCTGCTGGGGCGTTGGTACAGGGTTTCCAGTTTGAGCGAAGCAAATACCGGCAAAGCCAATGCAAACGAATGCGGAAAAAATGATCTTTCTCATATGAATTGAAAACCCAAATTACGGAAAGCAACTCAGTTAACACCTACCTTTGCGGCACTTTCCGAACTTACAAAAAATCATTTATTATGAGCTTCAGAATTGAAAAGGATACAATGGGAGAAGTAAAAGTTCCCGTTAACGCTTATTACGGTGCACAAACCCAACGCAGCATCGATAATTTTAAAATTGCACAGGATATTAACCGCATGCCTAAAGAAATTATCCGTGCATTTGCTTACCTGAAACATGCTGCGGCTATTACCAATAACGAGGCTGGTGTTTTACCCAAAAAGAAAGCTGTGCTCATTGGTAAAGTATGTAAGGAAATTCTGGATGGCAAACTGGATGAGTTTTTTCCATTGGTTGTTTGGCAAACAGGAAGTGGTACACAAAGTAATATGAACGTGAACGAAGTGATTGCTTACCGTGGACACGTACTGAATGGCGGTAAACTGGAGGATAAAGAAAAGTACTTACATCCAAATGATGATGTAAACAAGAGCCAGAGCAGTAACGATACATTCCCAACTGCCATGCACATTGCAGCGTATAAAATTCTGGTGGAGACAACAATTCCCGGCATTGAAAAGCTACGCAACACACTCGATAAAAAAGCAAAGGCATATAAAAAGGTTGTGAAGATCGGCCGTACGCATTTTATGGATGCAACTCCGCTCACGTTGGGTCAGGAATTCAGTGGATATGTTTCACAGTTAGATCATGGATTAAAAGCAATTAAAAACACATTGGCACATTTAAGTGAATTGGCTTTGGGTGGAACAGCAGTTGGTACTGGTATCAATACACCTCCCAACTATGATGTAAATGTGGCGAAGCATATTGCAAAGCTTACGAAGCTTCCATTCAAAACTGCCGATAATAAGTTCGAAGCATTAGCAGCACATGATGCTATTGTTGAAGCACATGGTGCGTTGAAAACAGTTGCAGTAAGTTTAATGAAGATCGCCAACGATATCCGTATGTTGAGCAGTGGTCCTCGTAGCGGTATTGGTGAAATTTTTATTCCGGATAACGAACCTGGTTCATCTATTATGCCGGGTAAAGTAAACCCAACACAGTGCGAAGCATTGACGATGATTGCTGCGCAGGTAATGGGTAACGATGTTTCGATTAACATTGGAGGATCGATGGGACATTTTGAATTGAATGTATTTAAACCGGTGATGATCTATAACTTCCTACACAGTGCAAGATTACTTGGCGATGGTTGCGTTAGCTTTAATGATAAATGCGCTGTTGGCATTGAGCCAATTGAAGCAAACATTAAAAAGCATGTGGAGAATAGTTTGATGTTGGTTACTTCGCTCAACACGAAGATCGGTTATTACAAAGCCGCTGAAATTGCACAGAAAGCACATAAGCAGGGAACAACATTAAAAGAAATGGCTGTGAAGTTAGGGTATGTTACTCCTGAACAGTTTGATGAGTGGGTGGTGCCTGCCAATATGGTTGGTAAAATATAAACGCATCAACAGACTTAAACTAAAAATGGAGAAGCTTGCTTCTCCATTTTTTTATTCATAACTGCTGTATTCATCGGGTTCTGACAGTGGCTGTTGTACTTCGGTTTGTTTTACCGGTTGTGCTGTACTTACAAACAGTAAACTGTATAACTGTGAAAAATGCGTTGAATCTGTTTCAATTGCAGCATACAGGTTGTGATCACTTTTCAACACTGTTGTTTGATTGGATAGTGCTGCCGGCAAAAAAGAGGATGAGGCGAATGTATTTTGCATGGTACAGGATTTCAATAAAGAAGAAAAATCCCTTTCTGTTTTGGAAAGGGATTTTTCTTTGAAGCAGATTATTGTTTAACCAGTTTTGTTTTTTGATTGATCTTTTGTCCATTTACTTCAATGTGATAAATACCACCGGCTAATTTTTCAAGATTCAATGTCAGGTTATTTGTTCCGTTGATCAGATTCACCGGTTGTGCATAAACAGTGCGGCCTGTATTATCGATAATTCTCACCTGTGCTTTGTCATCTGAGCCGGTTACAATTGTAACGGTTACTTTGTTTTTAACAGGATTCGGGAAAACTGATACAGACGTGTTGGCAAACGGATCAAACTTCAGTGCAATTGTATTGCTGATTTTTTCCGTTGCATCATTTCCTTCTGCAACGATTCGGTAATAAATTGTTCGGCCGAGATTGGCAGCATTTGGGTCAGTGAAGTTGTAACTGATGTCTCCGCCATTGTTCAATTTCGAAGCAGTAGAACCAATACGTTCAAAATCGGTTCTGTTCAAACTTCTTTCTACTATATATTGTTTGATCCCTTCTTCATTTGTTACGTTCCATGTTAAAACAGACGCATCGCCTTGTGCTTTTCCACTTAAGCCAGAAAACGTAACCGGTAAAGTGCTGAACGAAGAACTTGAAACATAAAATGTGGAAAACGACGTAACATCTGCCTGCAGTGCATAACCAAATGATCCGTGGTTATAAACAGTTGTTGTGAGTTTTGTAGAACCCAATGCAATCGCATTGTTGCATGGATCTGCATTCTTGAACAAAGCAAGGTTTGTTGTTCCGGCAATTCCACTGGGCTGGCCTTGTGAGTTGGTGTATGATTGCAGTGCAGTGTATTCAGCAGCTGTCATGTAAATACGAACCTTTACAGGAAACGAAGGATTAATAACCGGGTTGCCTGGTAACGAAATGGTAACATTTCTGTTGGAGTAAGGACGAAAAGCTTCATCTTCCCGCTGTGTTGCATTGTTGCGGACAAACAACGAACTGGTTACTGTACCAAGATCATTGCCGTTGGCATAAATTTCTGCAATAACATCTCCGTTTGGACCTGTAATGGGCACCCATAAGTTTGTATTGTTATTAGCGCTGTTAATTATCACTGAGTTGCCGCTCACGCAGTTGTTGAGTGTACCGGCTTCAATAGGAATGGTAGTTGAAATGGCACTTGTTCCTGATACATGATTGTATCCCAAAAATTCATAGCGCTGTACACAACCACCACATGCGGGAACAACGGGATTGCCTGCACTGGGACCGGAACTGGAAGTTGATCTGTCCATCACAACATAGATATTACGTCCGTCTGCATGTACGGCCACATCTCTAAATCGATTGGTGCCGCCAAAATAGCTGGCCGTATCTTGTCCACCTGCTCCGTTATTCAACACATCCGATCCGTCGCTGTTCAATTTCATACGTACAACCCGTCCCCATTTTAAAGACGCAAGCAACAATGAATTTTTCCAGCCGGGGATCACAGTTCCTGTATATAAACCGAGACCTGAATATCCTTCGCTCCACCACATACCATTGTTATTTTGGGGGCTTTGTGTTCCTCCTGCAGTAGGGTTGGTATCAACATTTGGGTTTTGATAAATCGTTTGAATACTGTAAAAAGGAGTCCAGGGTGCAGCGCCTGGCCCGACAGGTGCGGCATAGTTTGAATATATCGGATCCATGTAACTGCTGCCTATTGCTGCGGCATTGGCGGATTCTGAAACTATAAGGGAGAACGAACTATTTGTCGGCCCTGGCTTTGCGTTGTTATAGTTGCCATCGGCACTGTAACCTATTACCAATGGATGTCCATAGTTCTTTCCATTTTCAATAATATTTACTTCATCATCGCTAAATGGTCCATGCGAAGCGCCATAAAACCTGTCTGTCCCGTTAACAGAACCAACAGCAAAACCCTGATTATTTCTCATTCCAATAGCCCATACTGCACTTTGCACACCTAATGTTGTGTTGTAAGGATTATTATTTGGAATCCAACGATTATAATCAACAGCTCCTTGGTCAGCATCTCCATCCTCTTCAAGGTTAAACCGAAGGATTTTTCCTTCATAGGAGTTAAGATGTTGAGACTTAATCGTACGGTTTATGTTTGCAAACTGGCCGGCACCAACATCGCCTGCGGCATAGTACAGATAAGGAGTACCTCCTTCATAGTTGATTATCATTCGGCCTGAGTTATGATCGTTACTTCCCGGGATGGTATCACACAAAGCGACTGGATTAACAAGTTGGCTACCATTATAATAAAAACGTACCAACCATGTTACAAAGAAATTACCTCTTACGATTTCACCGGTTATTGGATTTGTTGTTTCAAGTGGTGAATCTTCATATGCCGGTACATAGGTATGTCCGTATGCAACATAAACAAAACGCTTGGCTGGATTGGTCATGTATTCCGGATGAATTGCAAGCCCCATCAATCCTCCTTGGTAAGATGGCACTTTAAAATCTGTTCTTCCTGATGGTTGTGGGCTTGCTAATAAGCCAGGCGTAAATTTCTTTTGCCATTTATTTGTCGGAGTTGAAGCTGGGTCTACAAAAGTAGTGAGATCAAGGATTATTCTATCTCCTCCATTTGTAGGATGTATTTTTCGCACCTTGTACCCGGTTGATCCAGCAGTAACAGCAGTGCCTGCACCGTTTGATGTACCAGCAGATGCTTCCGTAACCCAAAGTGAATCATCAGGACCATAGGTTATTTCCCATGGATCTCTAAGGTTTGTACCGGAGGGTACAAGTGTAGTGTAGCGGAAAACTTCATTAAGCCTTCCTGAAACAATATTTGATTGTGCAAACGATACTACAGTTGAAACGATTGCGAAAAGAACGAAAAGTAATTTTTTCATGATTTTACATATGATTATTGGATCGCATAAAAGTATTATGATAAGCCTGATTGAGCAATAGGGGTTTCACCTTATTATATGTGGAATTTACTGGAAGCTTTTTAATACAAGAAAATATTCGGGAAAACATCAACCAAACTGCCGATTAAATTACCTGAACACGGTAAGTATTTAAACAATAATCTTCGTGTTTTACGCTTTTTTTGAGTACGTAATTATTCATCTTGTCTTCTAAGCGAACTCTCACTACTTTTATACTTGCTTTGATAAATCCGATAACTATGAGTACAAATCTACTCCGTATAACCTTATTGCTTATTGCATGCCTATCTGCAATTACGAACAACCACCTCAACGCACAATCAGTGCAGACGGGTAAAAGTTATATCAACATCAGCAAGCCCACAGGTGGCACCATTCAAAATGGTGATCAATTGGAAATAAGAGCTGTAATTGCTGTAGGGGGCGGTTCAATCTATTTTGCACGGTACAATGATACGCTTCCTGCAGGTGTAACCTATATTGCCAACTCCATCCGGTTTACAACAAATGAGGGGATGAATTATGGAACACCGCTGCGGCCAACCGGTTTACTTACAGATGCAGGTGGTGATGATGAAGCACGTTACAACGCAGGTGTATTGCGTGTAAATGTTGGGAGTCTTTCACGTACCGGTGGACAAACAGCCGCTTACAATGCCGTAGCAGCACCGAATGCAATTGATGTTTTACCCCCTGCCTCAGGTTGCCGCATTTATAATACAGGACGACCCAGTTTTTATGGATCGGCTTGTATCATCATGATCACTTACAGAGTAACTGTTAATACAACGGCAGGAAACACAATTGCCATTCCGGGTGGGGCATTTCGTTTTAAAACTGCAAATACATTCAGTGAAACTACCTTACCCAGTCTTGTGCGTCCACTAAACAGAATGACCATTATGGTAACCGATCCGCTACCTGTTTGTAACGCCGTAGGCACCAACTCAATTACCGGGAATGGTGGTAATTTTGGCAGCGGCTCCACGCAAAATCTTTCCCCTGTACCTGCGCCGGGTACTGTGGTTCCCGGTTATCAATGGCGTGCCTTTGCCGCACCTACTACAGGCCCTAACGACAGTATGTTTACTGTTGCAAATAATACAAGTCCAACGGCAAGCATAGATAATAATCTTGCTTATCCAAACAGTAACCGCCAGTTCAATGTATGGGATATTATTGGAGATCATACGGGAGCTGCTGATCCGCTGCTGGGTAACCCTGCTACTACTCCGGGTCAGCCGGGAGGGTATATGGCCGTTGTAAATGCGGCTTATGGTATTAATAATGCTGTACAGCAAACAGTGTCGGGTCTTTGTCCCGATACCTATTATGAGTTCTCTGCATGGTTCAGAAATATTTGCCGCCGTTGCAGTAGTGATACATCCGGACGAGGGTCAGGAACCGCTGGATTTAAAAGCTATCTTTCTCCAACCATTCCCAATACAAATGATTCTGCGGGCGTACTCCCCAATCTTACATTTATGGTGGATGGAATGGATTACTATACAACCGGCAACCTCGACTATACTTCACAATGGATCAAAAAAGGATTCCTTTATAGGACAGGCCCTGCTCAAACTTCAGTCAACATCGTTATTCGAAACAATGCACCGGGTGGAGGTGGTAACGACTGGGTAATGGATGATGTAGCTTTTGCAACTTGTTTGCCGGGCTTGGGAATGAGACCAACAACCAATCCGATTTATTGTAATAATGGTCAGGTAGACATGTCGGTTATTGTAAATACTTTTTATAGCAATTATCAATATTATCAATGGGAACGCAGTACAGACGGAGGTGTTACCTGGACGAATGCACCATCGGCTCCCACGCCGCAGGCATTTACTTATACCTATCAATCGCCTGACTATATTGATACAGTTGCATATCCTAGTTTTCTGGCCGATGCATCAAGTGCCGGTCATCGTTACAGGATACGGGTAGCCACTTCGCTGGCAAATCTGATCAATACCAGTTGTGCCGTATATAATACAACCGATGTAATTACCATTGGTCTCAACCCTTCATGTGATGTATTGCAGGCCGGTTTTTCTGCATTCAATACAAAACTGCACAGCGAAGCAGTAAGTCTTCGCTGGCAGGTATATGATGAAATACCCAATACCGTTTATGTGATTGAACGAAGTACCGATGGTACAACATTTGAAAAAGTAGCGAACGTAACCGGCGGTTTCAATGAACGCTATGAATGGACTGATCTTAGCGTAGCCCCCAATGATGGTAAATATTATTATCGTGTAAAAATGGAAACGCCGATAGGTAAAAAATTCAGTATGGTTTCTGTATTACTGATGCCGGGAAGCCCTGATCTGGAGCTGCGGGTAAAGAACAATCCCTTTTATGATAAAATTCAGCTTGAAGTTGTAAGCTCTAAAAAACAGGAGGTGCAGATACAATTAATTGATATTACAACCGGCCGCATCAAAAAAGAAATAAAACGTATGCTCACGCCGGGGTTAACTAACATGACGATCCCAACCCCGGATGTTCCCGTTACAGGCATTTACATTTTACGGGTAACTTATGAAGGAAAGGTTTTACAGAAAAAATTGTTGCGGGGATAAATCTTTGTACTGCAATCGTCCCGTAATTAAATATTCGCAGGAAGCTTTACAATGGCAAAATGTGGGGAAAAGGTATTTTTACCGGTGGTTCTGGGAGTTTTACTATTGCAAAGCAATTTTTTTCCTTCCATCTTTGTAGTGGTTTACCATTATCCTTTGTAAAGAAACTCTATGAAAAAGAATTGTTATTTTCTCTTAGTAAGAAGTATTGTCGTTGCGACAACTTTTTTTCTCTTACCCAATATTTCTTTTGCACAACCGGCAAATAATAATTGTGTCGGAGCAGTAAATGTTCCCGTAAATATTGGTGCTGAATGTACTTCTACCGTATCAGGAACAACAATTGCTGCAACTCAATCTGTAGCAGCTTGTACAGGTACGGCAGATGATGATGTTTGGTATTCTTTTATTGCAACATCTGTCAGCCATACTATCACAGTTACCCCTTCGGGGGCAACTCCAATAAACAATGTTGTTTTTCAAGTTTACAGCGGTAGTTGTGCGGCACTTACAAGTTTAGGATGTGTAAACGCTACCAATGGTGCTGTAGCTGAAACGACCACGCTCACTGGTCTTTTAATTGGTTCTGTATATTATTTTCGTGTTTATAGTCAGGCGAACGGAAGTGGACAGGGTACATTTACAGCTTGTGTAACTTTAGCACAGCCAGCAAATGTTTCAACCGGAAAAAGTTTTATCAATATTACCCGACCCGGAGGTGGTACAATCGTTCCGGGCGATGAATTGGAAATCAGGGTTTCTGTTAACGTATCGAATGCGGGTAGTAATAATATATTCCGTTTCCGCTACAACGACACGCTTTCTTCCAATGTAACCTATGTACCCGGCTCGCTGCGTTTGCTAACAAATGAATCAAAACTATATGCGAGTTACACCGATGCTGCCGGTGATGATGCAGCGATGTATAACGGCGTAAATCGAACCATTCGTTTTAATCTTGGGAGAGATATTAATGATATGTCAAGAGGTGTAGTTAGCAATACGGGTATAGACAGTACCAGTGGAGGAAATGTCAACTCAGCTACACACGCACCACGAGGGAATGGCATGCTTGTGATTGTTACCTACCGGGTAACAGTTGATGCAGCAACACCTTATAATACAATTATCAACTATGGCCCCGGTGCATTACGTTACCGTAATATGCTGAACGCCGGTGGTGCCATTGATTATGAACTGGCCCCCAATCCACTCTCATTTATTGTATATCCCAATTACGGGTTGTGTAACAATGCAACTGGTGCAAATAATGTAAGTCCAGGTAGTGGGGATTTTGGATCAGGCACATTGCACAATGGACTAAATCCCGGTACTGTACCAGGTTATAATTATGTAGCTGTCGCACAAAACAATCCCGGCGATGGTAACTACGCTGTGATCAAAAATCTAAGCCCTAATCAATTAACTGATCCTACTGTTGCACGGCCAAACGCAACATCGGGTAACCGGGTTTTTGGTGTATGGGATATTATTGGTGATCATACAGGCGCAGCCGATCCCCTCGCAGGTAACCCGCCTTCGCCGAGTGGGGCAAACGGAGGATATATGCTGGCAGTAAATGCTGCTTACCAGTTAAGTATTGCCAATAACCAAACCATTACCGGCTTGTGCGAGAATACCTATTATGAATTTTCGGCCTGGTTCCGGAATGTGTGTAAACGATGTGGAATTGATAGTGTAGGAAGGGGCGCATCCTCAGCCAGCCCGCCGGCGGGATATATACCTACAGCTCCTGCTGATTCATCGGGTGTAAAACCCAATCTCACCTTCCAGATCAATGGGATCGATTATTACGTTTCAGGTGATATTGATTATATCGGAAACTATGGCCAATGGGTAAAGAAAGGATTTGTGTTTATGACTGGTCCGGGACAAACATCTGTAACCATTTCTATTAAAAACAATGCACCCGGTGGTGGAGGTAACGACTGGGTGATGGATGATATTGAATTCAGAACCTGTTTGCCTGCATTGGAAATGCGACCAAGCATTAATCCTACTTATTGCCGGAACGGGCAGGTGGATATATCTGTAGCAGTAAGTACCTTTTTTAATAACTTCTCGTATTACCAATGGGAAAGAAGTACCGATAATGGTGCCACATGGGCTGCAGCACCTGAATCTCCTGCAGTACAAACGTTCAATTATGTAGATGGCGGCGGTACCTACAGAGATACAGTTGCACTGCCTTCTTTTCTTGCAGTACCCGCAGTAGACGGTTTCAGGTACAGGATACGTATCTCTACTTCTTTAGCGAATATCGGCGTTTCAAACTGTGCCGTATATAATAACGATGATGTGGTAACGGTGGATGTACACCCAACATGTGATGTGTTACCGGCACAGGTTACTGCATTAAATGTGGATTTAAAAAATAAATACAGCGTTGTAAAATGGAAAGTGAAGAATGAACTTTCATTGTCTACTTATACGGTTCAGCGTAGTAACGACGGTGTGCAATTCAAATCAATAGGGATGGTATTTGCAAAAGGAACACTAACAGGAGAGGAAAACTACTTGTTCAACGATCCTGTAGCGGTTACCGGGAAAGTGTTCTATCGTTTGAAACTTATAAGTAATGACAATGTCGTTAAGTACAGTGATATGGTTTCGGTAACGCCCGGTCAGCAACAGAATTTTATGATCACCAACCTCGTGAATCCATTTAACAGCCGGTTGTCTTTTCAGTTAGAAACCTATCTGAACGGTTTTGTTGATGTACAGTTAGCCGATGCGTCGGGAAGGCTGATACTGCAACGCAAAGTACAGGTAGTAAAAGGGGTGAATGCAGTTGTGCTGGATGTGCCGGCCAATTTGCAAAAAGGGATCTATATGCTGCGTGTAAAATCTGAAGCAGGCGCCATCAACAAAACAATTCAAAAACAATAATCTTACGGACCAATTGAATGTATGTAAA
>JAEYWX010000006.1 GCA_023428755.1 Bacteroidota bacterium | reverse complement strand
GCGACCGCCCTCTTCATTTTTGATCAGTTCTGTATCAGAATTTGAATGAATTAAAAATCTTGTTGGCAGTGGTTTCAAATGCATCACGCTCGCCTTCTTTACTTACATAGGTGAGTACATATCCTTTGCCGCTGCTTGAAATCGTAAACAATTGTTTGATCTGGATATCCTCCGTCATATTACCGTATCTCCCTTTGTAAATGATCTGATATGACTTTACACCATTGCGGTTAAAATACATAGACGATACTTCTTTGTAACCCTTCACCAGTTCCTTCACTGCATCCATATTTGTTTTTACATAATCTTCAATGCTGGTATTTGGTTTTAATTGTTCAATCTGAAGATTGAGATTCTGTCTGAATTTATCATCGCTGTTTTCGGCAGGCGATGTTAATTGAAAAATAGCATTCTCTGCTTTATCATTGAATGTCCAGTCGCCCGGATAGCCAATGGTATAACGTCCCTGCGGATCGCTGTACTTTTTCAACTCGCTGCTGGTAGTAGGCGTGTTGGAGTTTGAGTTGGTGGGGGTGTTGCTATTGGGTTTGTTGTTCCCTGTATTGAGATCGTTCACGGGAATACGGGCTGGCTGCGCCCATACAGCCGTAGCAGACACAACAAGGGAAAGGGCTACGATTATCTTTTTCATGATCATTGATTGTGTGTTAAAAGTACAAACTTGTATTTCATAATGCAACGAAAAATCCAGCAAACCCTTTAAAATACCGTATTCCACGGATAGTTTCCGTCCCTCCGCAAGCAAGTTTTTGTTTCCATCGGAAAATATTTAGTTTTGCAACTCTTATTTTACGCATATGAAGCTCTAAGCCGTCTTTTTCAAAAAAGACAAACTCTCCCGACACCGATTTGCTGAACCTTCTTTCAGCATGTTTTCTATTTCATTCACTGTATTAAACCTTTTTCATGACGACTAACCAAAAACCAAACAGGGTATCGTATATCTATCAAACATTCAAACTTTCGCTCAATGGTGAGCAGCAGGATTATACACAAGGCAGCATCCGCAAAGCCGTGTTTCTGCTGGCAATTCCCATGATCCTGGAGCTGAGTCTCGAAAGCGTATTCGCCGTGGTGGATATGTTTTTTGTGGGTAAGCTGGGCGAAAATGCAATTGCCACCGTTGGCCTTACCGAATCGGTGATCACCATTGTGTATTCCGTTGCCATTGGCTTAAGTACTGCAGCCACTGCCGTTGTTGCAAGACGCATAGGTGAAAAAAATCCGGATGCGGCTGCACATGCCGGTGCACAATCATTACTCATTGCATTTGCTGTAACTGCATTGATCAGTTTTGCCGGGATTGTGTATGCAGCAGATGTATTGCGGCTGATGGGCGCCAGTGAAGATGTGGTAAAAGACGGCGCCATCTTTACACAAATTATGCTGGGCGGAAGTATTGTGATCATGTTGCTCTTCCTCATCAATGGTATTTTCAGAGGAGCTGGTGATGCAGCGATGGCGATGAAAAGCTTATGGATTGCCAGTATTATCAATATCATTCTGTGCCCCATCTTTATTCATTACTTCGGATTAAAAGGCGCAGCCATTGCAACAGTGATCGGCCGCAGCTCCGGTGTATTGTATCAATGCTGGCATTTGTTCAAAGGCGATGGTATGTTAAAAATGAAGGCTTCGCATTTTGGGTTCGATCCAAAACTGATCCGCTCCATTGTAACCATTGCATGGCCCGCCACTTTGCAGTTTGTAATTGCAAGCGGCAGCTGGATCTTTCTTGCACGTTTGGTAGCTGAAACGGGCGGCACCACTGCATCGGCCGGTTACCAGGTTGCCATCCGTAATGTGGTGTTCTTTATTTTACCGGCCTGGGGATTGAGCAATGCTGCTGCCACATTGGTTGGACAAAACCTCGGTGCCAAACAATTGCAACGTGCCGAACAAAGTGTATTGCTAACGGCGAAGTATAATGCCATTTTCATGAGTCTTGTAACAATACTGTTTGTATTTTTTGCAAAGCCCATCATCAGCATTTTTTCGCAGGATGCAGGTGTAATTGCGTATGGCGCCAAAGCTTTGCAGATTATTGGAACAGGTTATATTTTTTATGGAATTGGCATGGTAATGATCCAGGCTCTCAATGGTGCAGGTGATACCAAAACTCCTACCTGGATCAACTTCGTTGGTTTCTGGTTGTTCCAGATTCCATTAGCGTATTTCCTGGCAAAAGGATTGGACATGAATTCCACCGGTGCATTTATAGCGATACCGGTTGCAGAAACATTGATCGCCCTTGTTGCCTGGTACTATTTCAAAAAAGGCAAATGGAAACAGGTGCAGGTATAATATAAAAAAGTCCTGTGCAATTGCACAGGACTTTTATCTAAACAAGACCTCGTACTTACTTAATTTCATTCATCCATTGCTGTGCAAATATGCGTGCTGCTGTTACCACATCTTTGCCGGCCCGGAAAGCCATTTTCCAACGGTTGCCTTTTGATTCGTACGCACGGTTTTCGAAATAAAGTTTATTACCCTTTGTTATAAGTTTTGCATCAAAATCAATCGTTGCTGTTTCATCCAGGAATTCCTGCAACCGCTTTTTTACATATAGTAAATGATTGGCGGGATATTTTTCTTCCCACGCTTTGATCTGTTGATCATAATTTTCCTGGTTGCTTTTCACCATGGCTTCATATGACTTGGCATAGTTCAGATAACTTTTGTTGTTGGGATCTTCTGCTTTTTTTAATTCGGCTTTATTACTCGCCAGCATTTTTTCAAACAACGGTTTCATGGAAGCATCTGCCTTTTTATAACTCTCTTCCATATCGGCCACCCCCTTTCGATATATGGTGATCGATTCTTCCCGCATTTCAGTTGGGGTTTGAATTTTTTTGAACGTTGGCTTGTGATAATTCCGCATTTCATCGTAATTCTTTTTGAAGTCGGCAGAGCCTACATATTTTTTTGCATAGCTCATGATGTCATTTGCCAATGCAACTCTGCTACCTGCTGCAATGCTCTTGATATTTTTCACGCCATACGCATCAAATGATCCGCTTAAGAATCCATGACGGATCTTTTCTTCTGCGCCCGGCTTTGATAAACCCAGCTGCTTCAGAAAATCATCACCCAACGAACGGATGGTGAAGGAAACAAGTGTAGAAGAAAGAAAAGTAATTACTGCAGCAATGCTCAATACTTTGCAGGCCGACAGTATTAGTGTGATTTGTGTTTTTTTCATTGTATGAATGATTGAAAGATGATAAGTAAAATGTATTACGAAGCCAGCATGGCGCCTTCGGTTAACTGTTCCTGAATTTTTTGCCAGCGTGTTTCTGTGAGTTCGTTTTCGGCGAGTTCAGCAAAACTGTTAAAGACAAAATCGGGTGCCGTGTTCTTTACCTGCTTCAGCCATTGGATGATCTCGGTATTTGAAAGTCCACGCATCATCCATTTGTTGTAGAGCGGCATTTTATCGGCGGGCACATGGGCAATAATGGATGTCGTGATTCCATGCAGATGTGTATCATCAAAATAGCGCCACAGTAATTTGTTGAGCACGTCCTCCTCTTTCTTCATGTGTTCGAGGTTGAACAAGGTGAACTCAAAAAATGCTTTGCTGATAGCTGCACCAATTTCCTGTTTTGCATCAGGCGAAATACACAATGAAAAAGCCTGTAGTAAACCATGTAACTGCTTACTTAGTGCAAGATCTTTCACATGCTCCTGTGCAAACAGGTCGGTCACCGATGGTTCAAATTCTGCAATGGCAGGAAGAATAAAACTATCTTCGGTATGTGCATGCTCATCAAACAGATCAAGCACGGTTTGTACCTGTTGTATAACTTCATCTGCATCTTCTGCATCGGTAAAATCTGTTTGCTGCAGTTTCACAATTGTTTCGTGTAACAAGGCACGCAGGCCCTTGTGTACCTGGTTGAAAATATTATAATGTTTCATAAAAAAGGTTTAATGATAAAAGGATAACTGCTGTAAAATTGATGCGTTTTTCCTGCAATGGAAACAGCCGATGGAATGAGTTGCTGATTTTATTGTATGAAATGGACAACAATCAAATCGGTTTCGAGCGTACAATGAAAGATTGCATACCAAACGGATTTATTCATTCAAAAAAAAGCCGGCTGTCTTACGGGACGTCCGGCTGCTGCTGTTGTTTTAACAACACTTACCTTACGGGGCAAGTAAATTGTTTATGATGCCTGTCTTAACACAAATCCTTCCAGAATAATATTGGTAACTCCGCTGATTTTAGCAATACGCATTTGGGTTGGGTAGTAACCTGTTTTGTTAACTTTTGCAGGCTGTGGAATCGCTCTTTCAAAAGCTGGGTTTGCAAGAATAAATGCTTCGGTGATCATTGGTTCGTAAAAGGTCACCTGTCCATCGTATGAACCATAGATGAATGTTTGCGTAAACGTGGCGCCATTCAATTCAGGCGAAGTAAAATCGAGCCAGTGCACACCCATTTTTGGAACGCCACCGCCGGGGTTAAAGTAGGTGGCCGGTAAATAAGCAGGTGCAGGCCAGTTTTTATGTTTACTGCTGTCAACTTCATAAGGTGGTATGGCTGCAACGGCCTCCGGTGTGATCATGTAAAAATGAAAATCAAAATGCGGTAATCCATAAATAAATTCTGGCTCGTGTCCGTGTGGATTCCATCCCAAATCAACATGATTAAACGGTGTTGCGGCTTTCGGATGAAACTTCAACACAACTGAATTGTTGTGGTTGTGTCCACCCTGTTGACCTTCACCTCTGTCTAAGCTGTTCATCGCTGCTTCATCTACTGCTATTGCAAGCCGCAGTGGCTTAGCATTGTCATCTACTTCGTACCATGTCCATGCTTTTCCATGCTGAAAAGTAGCTACAGGACCTATGAATACTTTCTCTTTACTTTCTTTTTTGCAGGAACTAAAGAGCGAACTTGCCATCAATGCAAGAAAAAAAATACGCTTCATTTTTTGTTAAGGTTTAATGATTAATACTGATTGAATAACTCTGCAAAGATGTTGCTGCGCTGTGTACTGGAAAATGAACACCTGCATGAAATGCTGATTTGAGGTGGTGAATTGTAAACAGCTTGTCATTTAAAAAGCCAATCAAAAAAAACATTACAGTTGATACCGCTGTTTCATCAATTCAGAAACAGGAAATACAATTCATACAGTCATTTATACAGTTTATACAACCAATCATTACATTTGGAATACCTGAACACTATGCTGCATAAACTATTTCTCTTTTGTAGTTGTATGTTTCTGTTGTACGGCTTACCGGCACAACAGCTGAACTATACATTTACACATTATTCTACCGGCTCGGGCTTAATATCCAACCAGGTGAACAGTATTGTACAGGATGCTAAAGGATATATCTGGACAGGCTCTACCGACGGGTTGCAGCGCTTTGACGGGATTCGATACAAAACATTCAGGCATATAAAAAACGACAGCAGCAGCCTTCCTTCAAATCCGGTATGGCAGTTAGCACTTGATCATAAAAAAAACCTGTGGGTGTTCCTGGCGAATGGAGAGGTAGGTATTTTCGATACAAAAACATTCAGGTTCCGGGCGGCCCGAGTTAAAACCATACATCCACGTGCAGAAAAAGCATCAGTGAAACGCATGCTGGAAGATGGCCGTGGGAATATGTTCCTGTTACTGGGAGGAAATGAAGTACTAACATATAATGCAAGCCTGCATGAATTTGCACCGGCTCATAATTTCTTCTTATTAAAACCGGAATGGCGCATTGGTGATTTTGTACCACAACCCGGTACACAAAAATACTGGATCAGTATACAGGATGCAGGTTTTGCGATCTACAACCATGCAACCAAAACACTCAGCTATGCCGGCAATAACAAAGAACAAGAAAAACTAATTGATGTATTTGCCAATAACCTGAAGCCTTACGGTCTGTATTTTGATAAACAAAACCGGCTCTGGTTCTTTACCTGGGGGCCGGGTTTCCCGTACATCTATTGCTACGATCTTCAGAAAAAAGAATTCATTCTCTATGAACACTATTTTGTTGAAACGCTTCAAACTTACTATGAATTGCATGGTTTTCTTGAACAGCAAGATGGTACCATCTGGATAAAAGGGTTGCATGTATTTGGACGCTTCAATGAAAAAACAAAACAATTTCAATTTGTTACGAACGGATATATAAATGAACGGAGTATTGCGTATGAAAATGTAAGAGGATTGATTGAAGACCGGGAAAAAAATATCTGGATCGCCACCAGCAATAACGGCGTCTATCGTTTTAATCCTGCGCAACATGCATTTCAAAATATTACACACATTAACCGCATCACCAATAAACAAGGAACAGGAAGTGCATTATCATTTATTGAAACCAAATGGGGAACTGTTTTTGTTGGAACCTGGGGCGATGGATTGTACCACTACGATAAAGACTTCAATCAGATTCCTATAAACCTGAAAGGAATCAAAGAAAATGAGAGTCATTCATTTTGGAATATGTGTGCCTCGGCCGACAGCAATACACTTTGGTTTGCCACACAACCGGGCATTATGAAGATCAACCAGGATCAACGAACTGCAACCTATTATAATCCCCCTGTTTTAGAAAACAGGACTGTGCGTCAAATTGCAGAAGATAAACGGAGAAATTTATGGATCGGCGTACAAAGTATAGGATTATTCAAATGGGATGCGATAAAAGGAGCCGCTGATTTTGGTAAAGGAATCAAAAAAATAACAAGCGTACCAGAACAGCAGGTAAATAAAATCTTTATTGATTCAAAGGGATTGATATGGGTGGCATTTGGATTAGGTGGCGCCTATGCCATCGATCCTGTTACAGAAAAAGTGGTTTATCGTTTCAGCAATCAACTTCTACAACCGTTCAAATTGCCAGAGGAAGGCGTTTCATCAATACTGGAATACAACGACAGTCTGATGGTGATTACCACCTCCACGCAAGTTGTATTGTTCAACAGAAGCAGCAATCGTTCATCGATCGTTGGAACATCCGAAAGTATTTCCGGCTACATTACCGAATTACGAAAAGATAAAAACGGTTATGTGTGGCTTACAAGTACCAGCGGATTGTACCGGATCAACATTGAAAAAAATATATTTGTTCGCTTTACAAAAGAAGACGGTATTGATAACGAAAATTTCCTGTTAGCTTCTTCCGCCTTTTTAAAGAATGGACGTATGCTGTTTGGTGCCACCAACCAGTTTATTGTATTTGATCCGCTTTCCATTATTGTAAAACGATCGGCACCAACTGTTACCATTACTGATTTTAAAATCAGAAACAAATCGGTGCCGGTAGATTCGTTGCAACAACTTCGAATGGTGAATCTGAGACCGGGCAACAATTCAATCAGCATTGAATTTTCGTGTCTTGAGTTTTCCGCTGCATATAAAGTTGCATACCGCATGAGCCATATCAACAAAGATTGGGTAATTGCCGATGCAAGTCAGCAAGCCATTTATTCCTATTTACCCAACGGAACTTATTTATTTGAACTACGGTCAATTGATGAAGAAGGCCGCATGGGCAATACCATTACACAACTTGAAATAAAAATGAATGCGCCTTTCTGGAAAACATGGTGGTTCTACAGTATTCTTGTGTTACTGAGTGCAGCATTTATTTACTGGCTCGACAGGGAACGTATGAAACGAAAAGAAGCCATGCAGCAGATGCGTACGTCCATTGCTGATAACCTGCACAACGAAGTAAACACGGCGTTGAACAATATCAATATCCTGAGTGAAATGGCGAAGATCAAAGCCGATAAAGATCCGCAAAAATCGAAAGAGTATATTGAACAAATCCACAGCAAGAGCCACAAGATGATGATCGCCATGGATGATATGCTGTGGAGTATTGATCCGCACAACGACAATATGCAGAAGACCATTGAACGCATGAAAGAATACCTCGATGCATTGCGTAACCGTCACCAGGTAGAGATCGACATGGTATTTGAAAAAAATGTGGAGCTGCTGGAGCTGAATATGAAACTGCGGCATGAAGCATTTCTGCTGTTCAAAGAAGCGATCAGCAGTCTTGTGCAGGCAGGCGCAAAAAAATGCCAGATACATATAGGGATTGAAAAATCGAAGCTTCAGTTTACGATGCAAATTGAAAACGATTGTTGCGACATGCAGCAACTCAATAACCTGCTGCAACGGCAGGATATGGATACACGGTTGGCTGCCATTAAAGCTAAACTGGATGTACAGGTACACAAAAGCAATTCTGTATTTATTCTGCAGGTACCGGTTGCGTAATCGCTTTCTCACACTTCATACGGTTGCTCTGCCGTTTCATTCAGTTACTTCTTTCCTTGCTGTAGTCCTTCGTTCATCTTTGTGCTGTTATAAACTTTATCATCATTCTAAAACCTTTTCATCATGAACGTAAAACATCTGCTCACAGCAGTTCTTTTGTTGTGCACATTTGCAGCAGCAGCACAACCATCAGAAAAAAAGAAATCAGCTATTTCCAAAGTACAGGTTGATTCCTTCTACAAATTAGTGATCAATGCATCGATTGATGTATTGCTGATCGAAGACAATGAACCCGGCATCCTTTACATTGAGGGTAACAAAGATTTCTTCGATGAGATTTCGATTAAACAGGAAAACGGTGTATTAACCATTGAGTCAAGTAAAGACAGGAGCTATAAAAACAAAATTTACATTGGCCTGCCTGTAAAAAATCTTGCGGCGATTGATATTAATGCCCAGTCATTTGTTACCGGAATGAATGCATTGCAATCGAAAGAACTTGTGATCACTATGAATGAAGAATGTTTGGTGAACCTCCAATCAACCGGTAAGATCGAAATCAAAACGATTGCTGATATTGGATACAGCTTTCAGAAAAAACTACCCAGGGAATATATGAAGAGACCATGGAAATAAGCATTTCATCGTCGCATAAAAAAAGAACAGCAGCTGCTGTTCTTTTTTTATGCTCTTTCCGAAGAATTATTTACCCATCCACTTCTTAAATTCGGTTACCTTTTCACGGCTCACCAGTGCTTCTTTATCCACTGCAGGTTTTAATTGCAGAATAAGGCGATTGCCAAAATAATCATCGATTTTTTCAATACTGCCTACTGAAACATAAAAGGAACGGCTGATGCGGAAATATTTTTCCGGGTCGAGCATTTCTTCCAGCTCATCCATGGTGTAATCCACCACATACTTTTTATTATCCGTTGTTTTGAAAAAGTTTAACCGACCGTCGCTGTAGAAATAAGCGATCTCGTCTATTTCAACCGAAACCAGCTTCTGTGCATGCTTCACCAAAAACCGCTTGCGGTATTCTTTTGGTTGTAATTTTTGTTGTAATTGTTTTACTAAGCTTTCCAGGTTTAGATCCGATTTGCCTTCGGCTGCTGCCGCATGTAACTGCCGATACTTTTGCAAAGCAGCCTGCAACTCTTCTTTTTGCACCGGCTTCAACAAATAATCAATACTGTTAACCTTAAATGCTTTCAATGCATACTCATCGTACGATGTAGTAAAGATCACCGGACTTTTTACTTCCACCAGGTTGAACACTTCAAAACTTTGACCATCGGCCAGTTCAATATCCATCAAAATCAGATCGGGTTGCTCGTTTTCCTGCAACCACTCAACCGTTGCTTTAATACTATCGGTTACTCCAATAATCGTGGCTGTATTATCTACTGCCAGTAATGTTTTCTGCAGTTTTTTAACTGCCAGTTCTTCGTCTTCAACAATTAGAATTCGCATGTTATGCTGTTTTGGTTTCTGTTAAAATGGTTCGTTTTGTTTCTGCATTGTTATTCCATATCAAGGGCAATACCACGGTGTAATTTTTTTCATCTTCAATTACCTGGAAGCCCGGCTGTCTCAACAGTTCATATTTTGCACGGATATTACCAAGCCCCACTTTGTTGCTGGGCACTTTCACTGTTCTTCGCTGCAGGTTATTATTCACTACCAGTTTGTTACCGGCGGTAGTGAAAATGTCAATCACCAGTGGTTTGTTTTTCGACAGTACATTGTGCTTCACCACATTTTCCACCAACAGTTGCAGGGTAAGCGATGGCAGCATGTACGTATCGTATCGTTTATCAATTTCAATATTCAATTGCACAGCCTCACCGTGGCGGGTTTGCAACAGTTGGTAATACGAACGGATGAACCGTATCTCGTTTTCAACTGTACTAAGCCCATCTTCGTTATTGCGTAACAGGTAGCGATACACTTTACTCAATTCATTCAGGAATTTCTCTGCTGTTTTTTTATCTTCTGAAATAAGGGACGATAGTGTATTGAAACAGTTAAATAAAAAATGTGGATTTACCTGGTTCTTTAAACTGTCGAACTCCTGGAACATCGATAGCTGCTGCATGTTTTGTTTTTCTTCTACACTTTCTTTGTAACGCTCCAGCACATAGTCCGCTTCGTACAACGTTTCAAAAATGAGATTTACACAAAAGCCTACAATTAAGCCAGCCTTCAAATCTTCTACTGAAAGTTGATACCCGAGCACATTAATAAAATCGTACAGAAAAAATATAACCGTAACTGATAAAGACATGAACGGAATCAAACAAAACGCCTGAATCAATATGCGTTGCTTTGTATGCCGTATCTCCGGCAAGCGATGCTTGATATAATTTCCAATCAATACATGTCCCCGCCACGAACCCATTCCAAGAAGAAAGATCAACGGAAAGGAAATCAACCATAGTTTGAAATCATTGAACAGCCGCTCATCATACATAATATAGTTCAGCAGAATATCAATGATAGGCATGGATGCAACAAATGAGTGCACCTGCAGCTTGGTTGGTTTAGTCCATTTACTCATACAACCACCTCCTCTTCTTTTACGATCAATGGTAAACGGATACTTCGCTCTCCTCCTGTTTCTTTGATCAGCACCGGCGACTGGTTGAGCAATTGAAATTTATTTACCAGGTGATCCAGCTCTGCTTCCATATCATTGATCTCTTCAGTGACCAGTTTGGGCTGAATATTATTTTGCACCAGCAATGTTGTATCGTTGGGAGTAGCAATGGCAATGCACAACGGACTTGCCTTACTCATGCTGTTTTGTGTAAACGCATTTTCAATCAACACCTGCAACGATAAAGGAGGTAATAAGTTTTTAGCTGCCGCATCACTCACCTGCACCGATAACTGCAACCCTTCCCCATAGCGTGCCTTGAGTAAATAAAAATAAGAATCCACAAATTGCAATTCTGTTTCTAGGCTCACTAAATGATCTTCATCATTGCGCAGCATATAACGATACACTTTGCTCATTTCATTGAGGAAGCGTTCTGCTTTTTCTTCATCATCCTGTATTAAACTCGACAATGAATTTAAACTGTTGAACAGGAAATGCGGATTCAACTGGCTCTTTAACCCCTGTAACTGGCTTTGCTTAAATACTTTTTTTAATTCCTCTGTTTCTTTTAAACTGTTGCTCCATTTTTCATACCGGTCGAGCCCTTCCATAAGGAGTGTAATAAAAACATTTACGATCCCCATTCCAATATAAGCCAGAAAAAAAGTGCGTTCGTTGAAGTTGTAGTTGAACAACCGAACCATTTCATAGCCTTTGAACAATGAGGCAAGGAACAACCCGGTGATCACAATAAATGTGAAGATCATTACACTCAGCTTTAACCCTGTTTGCCGTTCTTCGGGAAACCTTCGTTTCATCAACACCGCCCACCCACCACAGAGTGTAAAATTCATTGCAAACACAACAGCAGCCAGAAGGGTTGCCAGCAAAAAAACAGGCCAGCTTGCATAATATTTCCATCCCAGAATAATGGAATTGAGCACCAGCGAAATGGGCAAAAGAATCAGTGCCAACACACTATAATCCCGGCTGGTGTAATATGGTAATTTTATCTGCATGCAGTTATTACAAATTACCATCTTTTGTTGATTTTGTTGAAATGGGCAGAAGGGATTTCGGGATCATAGTGTATGAATTGAGGAAAAGGAAGGATGAATTGAAAGCCTGCCCGTATTTTCTTTCTATGAGCCGGGCAGGCTTCATCTGCGATCAATAAATTTTTTCGCTGTACCGCTGCTCAGCAACTACGGTGATAGTTGATGTAAGCACTTCAGCAACATATCCGGCAAAAAGCTTATTTGCATCGTATTGCTGAAACTCATTGGCCAACTGTTCGATGTTCATTTTGTAAAGATTGTTCTGCATCACTTCATTTACGGCTTTACGCATTTGTGCAGCAGAGGGTGTTTCAGTTTTGAGATCGATCCCCAGTTTAAAATAACCAACCCTTGCGCAGATCTCATTTTTACCTTCGTGCACACCGGCCGTAACCATGGGCACACGGTTTTCGATCGACAGCATTACGCCGCCATATCCGCCATTGGTTACATATACATCAACGTAAGGCATAATATCATCAAACGGAATAAAATCTTCAATAATTACATTAGGGTATTGATAATTTGCACGCAGCTCGGCTGTTTGCGAACCACCGGTTGTAACCACTACCAGCGTATCAGTTTGTTTCAACGCTTCCAGTGTAGGAATAATAATTTTTGTTACATCTTTTTCTACTGTCCCTTGGGTAACCAATACTATACGGTTAAAACGATTGAGGCGATCATCGAACCACTGCGTTTGTTGCTTCTTGTCGTTATACGGTAATAGCGAACCGATGAAACGGATGTTGGCTCCCAGATCACTTCGCTTGTATTCAAAACCCGGCGTACCACTTTGCAAATAGTATGTTGCTTTGCTGATCCCGAGATCAAAAAGAAATTGTTGATCATGACGGATCGAATAGCTATCTAATATTTCCTGCATTACTTTATTGGCTTTGCGGAACAAAACATGCTTTGCTGCAAAACGCAGTACGATATCACGAAGTGAACCCAACCAACTATCAGCAGGTGTTAAACCCAAACCCGCCGGCGGTAGATCTTTTGATGTTTCCACCAATGGAATAATTCCAATTGACAACACAGGGATCTTCATCAGATCGGTAATAAACGGTATAGCGGTAAACGTAACGTCCGCTACCACTGCTTCAAATGCAAAGTTTTTTTGAATGGCGCAAATATCGTCGTAATACTCTGGTCCACGTTTTGTGAAGTAGTTGATGAGATCGTAATTGAGCTTCTTTACTTTATTGTTGATCTTCTCCCGTTCAGGAAAAATTTCATTGATCTTGTCGGCCGGAATTTCAAGTGCTTTTACAAATGGATAATGCGGAATGTCCAGTTTCTTCAACTTGGGAGCATACTGGATGGATGTGTACCAACGCACATCATATCCTAATGTAAGAAGGTGTTTGGCTAAACCGGTGAGTGGATTAAAATGTCCTTCGCCGGGAACAGTGGCAAAAAGAATCTTTCGTCCATTGCCCGTTACTGCTTGTTTGTTCATAACTAAAAATTGATAAGGTTTGATAATATGAACAAACTTACTGGCTGTGCCTGCTGTTGAATAGTGATACGTGCATGAACTGTATGAATGGATGTATGATTTGTTTTTGTACGAACGCTGCGTATTTAAGTTGTCTTTTCAATCGTCACATTGAACAGAATTTTATAGACAATTAAAAGCCCGACGGGAGAACCCACCGGGCAGGTAATAATACCTAAACACTAAACAATCCTGACTCGTAATTAATTTTATAATGCTGTAAAGGGAATAGGGCCCGGTACAACGTTCTCAACAGGCTTGGTTGATTTCAGAAAAGCAAAAATTGCTTTCAAATCTTCATCATTGAAATTCTTATACACAAACCAGGGCATGGGTGGCAACATCGGGCGACTGTTATCGAGTCCTTTGTATTTTCCTTCCCGTATTGCTTTAAAAAACTGCGCCTCGGTCCAGTTGCCGATGCCGGTTGCATCGCTGCTGATATTGGCCGCAAACGACATACCCCATGGCCCTGCCCATGCAGTAAGATCGCCGCCAACCAATCCCCATCCACTCTTCACAACATTGCTGTCGGCTTTTGGCAATGGCCTTGTTGACGGATAACCGGAGAAACGCAGTTCAGGAATAATTTCCGGCTCACCCGGTCCCATGATTTTTGGCGAATGACAATCATCGCAACCGACAGCACTTACCAAATACTCTCCCCGTTTAATAAGTTCTGCATTGGTGAGCGGTTTTTTAACTGTTTCATCATTTGCTGATGTGCTGGTGCATGCTGTTACAAATGTTACGATACCAGCTGCTACCATCGCAACAAGAATAAATGTCTTCTTCATTTTTGATAAGGTTTAATTGAACCGTAAAGTTGACTACCCGATCAGGAAAAGACAAGCATGCCATGATTGAATTGCAAAAAATGAAGGATGAATTGATTAACAGAAAACCGCCGCAATCAGCAATGCAATAAATCCGCTGATGTTTGCAAACTGCCGCAAGCTGTACCAATACATCCATTTGCTTCGATACTCTTTCCAGTTAGCAGGATATGTAGTTGCTGTCCATGAATTGATGATGCGGTTAATGGGCATATTCCCTTTGCTTGCTAATACAGCATCAATCACAATCGCTGCAAATGCAATGATTGCACACGTCAGCAATAGAACCGATGACTGCAACAAAGAAAGAATGACAAAAACTGTGTTCAGCAATAACGACAGGTACATGACCGGTTTAAATTTTTGAAGGAAATTTTTATCAAGCAGCTTGCGCAATTCAATATACGACGGGGCTTCCATGCTTTCCTGAACGTTACGCAATGCAATGATGTAGAGAAACGATTGCCCTACCACAATGGCATACACAAACAGGTTTAACAGAAGTAGTATTTTCAACTCCATAACCATTTAATTACAGTTTAGTAAATTCCACTCTTCGGTTGGCAGCTTTCCCTTCTTTGGTTGTATTATCGGCCACCGGTTTTGTTTCGCCCTTTCCATCAGTTTCCATTCTTGCTGCATCAATACCAAACTCGTTGACTAAAACGTCCTTTACAGTTGCAGCACGTTTTTGCGACAGTGTAAGATTCGCAGCGTCGGCTCCATCACTATCGGTATGGCCGGTAATGCTGATGCGTACCGATGGATTTGCTTTGAACACCGCTGCAATTTCACGGATCACACCGTACGATGCCGGTTGCAGGGTTGCTTCATTTACATTGAAGAGAATACCGGTGGTTGAAAATGTGCCTTCTTCCATCAGCTTGTGTCTTGTATCCGGGATGCCCGTTGCTACTTTAATGTTGCTGAGGTAAAAACCAATTTCATTATCCTTATATCCTGAACTGTGAATTTTGAAAAACAACTGGTTGAAGATATACTGCACGGGTACGCCCTTTGGTATATCAAACACTTTGTCGCTGTTGATCCAGATACGCAGCCTGCTTTCCTGCACCTGCATGGCAATATGGATCACTTCATTGTAGTTGGCATCAAACCCATCGAGTTCCTGGTCTGCACTTTTATAAAAATCTTTTCGCTCAATAAAACTTTTCAGTGATGCATAGCTGGGCGTACTTTTATAACCGGGCCGCAGCATTACTTCGGTTGACTGGTATTTGCTGTGGTTGGTCATCAGTTCATTCTCCGTTGTGGAAAGATCGCTGCTGGACAGCAACCCAAACGTAACCAGCGGCAACGTATAATTTTTATAGTTGAATGCCAGCAATAAGTCAAACTCAACTGTAAAGTTTTTCGGAAACTCGGTTTTATTACCTGTGAGATAAAATGAATTCTGGTACATCTTTACCCACTTACCATTCTTTCCGTCAACGGTTACTACCTCGCCCTTGCCGGTTGTATTCCAGTTGAGTGGTAACTCGCCAACAACATCCTGCGAAAAATCTTCGGTGTACAATAATTTTTCGCCCGGTATAAAATCGAACGTACTGGCATAACCGATCTTTTTGTTAGAAGAAGCTGTTCCGTCTGCTGAATTATTTGCAGCAGGTTTTGATTTCCCTTTTCCCTCCACTTCATCCAATGCTTCATCAATCCCCTTGTCAATTTTATTATTGATACGCTGGTTTACTTTTGCTTTGGCTCTGTTCAATACATTGCCGATTTGTGCCTGCAGTAACAATGGTGCTGCAAACAAGAGTGCGGTGAGAAGATATTTATTCATGGTGCATTATTTTATTTATTGATTGTTGTTGGCGCCGGCTTCACCGATTGCAGGTAATTGTAAACAGCCGTCAATTCTTCGTCGGTCATTTTCTTATACGAGTTCCAGGGCATATGGCTGTGCTTGATGAGTTTGCCCATCCGTACACGATCAATAAAATGCTGTTTGCTCCAGCCATACATCCGGCTTTCGGTATGCGGCGTAAGATTCGGAGGTGTTAAAGTATCAAGACCCGGTTCAACAAAGGGATTGCCACCTGCCAGGTGTTCGCCCACCAGTTCACCCGTTGGCCCACGTTGCGTGTGGCAACCGGCACAATTAGCTACATAGTTTACAATATAACTGCCATATGCAGCCGAAGTATCTTTCACAACCTTTTTTGGAATTTCGCCTTTGGGGCCAACCGGTTTTATTAAAAATGCTTTGAGCACTTTTCCCATCGTGCTGTATTCATTTTCCGGTACTTTATTTTTGACAGGCTTTAATGTACGCAGGTACGAAATGATTGCTGCCATATCTTCTTCACTCACGTTGTGAAAGGGCATAAAATCGATCATGGCCCTGCCCTTTGAATCAACACCATAGTATAAGGTACGTGCCAGTTCAGCATCGGTTAATTTTCCGATTCCCGTTTCTTTATCAGAAGTAATATTTCTGCTGTAAAATTTCCCCAGTTCAAATTCAAATTTTCTGCCGCCACTCATTACAGGTTCAATGCCTAACTGTTGCAATGAATCGGTGTTTTCGTTACTGTGGCAGTCAATACAATGTGCCATGCTGTACACTACATGTTTTCCTCTTGCAATTACGACGCTATCGGTGCTGGCTTTTATATCGGGATAAGGTGCTTCAAATCGAAGATCCTGCCGGGTGGCAGTTAAAGCAGTGAGTGCTGCAACAATGAACAGCAGAATAATGCCTGTCCACTTTGCAATTTTTTTAAATCGCTTCATGATGATAAGGTTTTGTAACACAAAGATGTTTTGCTGCGACCGCATTCAACCATGTGGTTTGCATGAATTGCATTTTTTGGGTGATGGATTGGAAAAGACTGACTCTGCGTCCTGCCATGGTGCTGATACACACATCTGTCACAACTCATGTAACTGTTTTTTCAGTTCATACTGCCTGGTATTTGCATTGGCAGACAGGATGAATAAGTTTGTATTGTTTATACAACCTTATCATTTAACCTTATTTATCATGACCGAAAAACAACCCCATTCACCTGTTAACGAAGCAGCGCATGATCCCTGCAGCGTTAACACATGCAGCAATTGCTACACGTATCGTGGCTGTATGCATCAACCTTATTCGTTTTGGCAGGCATTGTGCGATGCAGCTGCATTGCAGTTGCAGCCGAGTGAAGAATTGAAGGCAAGGCTTTTTAACAGCAATAATCAATCCTTTGCCGCCTGATCTTAAAATCTTGGCAAACACCAAGAACTAAGTTGAGTACTGTTTCGAAGTTTGTGTTTTAAAATTATAAACATGAAACAACACAAACTTTTACGCATTTCTTCTGCCGCTTTGATTGGCTTTTCAGCCTTTGCTATTTTAATGGTAAGCCTCATGGCTTTTCAAAATCCGCAGGCCGTAATGGACCTGGTACAGGTAAAACTCACGAATAACGATGCCTTCAGTTCTATACGTGGTGTATATGGTGGCGTGGGCTTTACAATTTTCATTAGCTTTCTGTACCTGGCTTTTAAAGATCATACAAAGGGATTGGCCTTTGCTTCCATTCTTTGGGGATTCTATGCCTTTTCAAGATTGCTCACTATTTCAATGGAAGGACCGTTGGGTGCATTTGGTCAGCAATGGCTCATCATTGAAAGTGTGCTTTGTATTGCATCGGTGATTTTATTGATCATTCGTGTAAAACTGCAGGAAGCAAACGTATAGCCAAAAAAATCCCCCGTTGTGGCGGGGGATTTTTTCTATTCACGTTCGCTGAGTATCCGGTTGATCAAAGGAACAAATTCATTTTCTTTTGCTATCAGCTTTTCAAGCAACACCAGTTGATTGGAAGCCCTGGTTAAATTATGTTTCTGATAACGGGCACCATAATACACATCACCATTGAGGTAATCAGTTAAAAAACGAATGGCCTGCATGTAGATCATAAACTTTCCGGCATAAAAAAACAATTGCTTTTCTGTTTCGGTAAGATCTGTTTTCATTTGACTGTAATAGCCACGCACAATAGCTTCAAAAATATCCCGGCGAATTTCAATTTTACTGAAGTCGGCCTCTTCTTCACTTACAGGCGATAAATACGTACGCATCATATCGCCCACATCACTAATGAAATAACCGGGCATTACAGTGTCCAGATCAATTACACACAAACCCTTTCCCTCTTTATCAAACAACACATTACTGATCTTGGTATCATGATGTGTTACCCTTAGTTTGCAATCCGGATTATTTTTCAGTTGCTGATAGGTTTCGGCAATTGGTTGATTGTTGATCACTTGCTGTATCTGCGCATCAGCTTCAGCAATCCGTTCTGCATTTCCATGTTCCAATGTCTGTAAAAATTGTTTGTACCGAAACGACAGATCATGAAACGATGGAATGGTAATTTTTAATTGCGTAGCATCAAACCCACTCAACAAATGTGTAAACTTTCCAAACTGCACTGCCGCCTCAAATGCTTCTGTTGCTGTTTCCACCACTTCTTTTGCATACGATCCTTTCACAAATGGAAACATGCGAAAAAAACCTTCCCCTTTCAAATACACCAATGTGGCACCATCCCGTGTAGCAACGGGCGCAGTAAATGAATACCCGGGATGATGTTGCTTCAAATAGTTTGCAATCAAACCAATGTTATAGGCAATATCTTCCGGCTCAGTAAATACAAGATGGTTGAGCCGTTGAAGAATATATTCATCTCCTGTGGTAGTTACCTTCCATGTACGGTTAATGAGGCCGCTGCCAAAAGCTTCCATCTTCATGCTGTCTTCCGTTACACCAAATACCGGTAATACGGATTGCGACATCATTTGTTGATATTCCAAAATGTTATACGTCATGTTATCGCTTATGGCAGTTCCCTTCCTGTTATACGATCATCATTGATCATTTGTTCGGTAACAGCCACTTCATTATTAATAATCATCATTCAATGCAAACACCGGTTTGCGGTACATCCATTTGCCGCCGGTGAAATCGGGAAACTCAATGGTTTCATTTCCTTTTTCGATGGAGAGTTCACTCAATGGTGTAATGGCACTCCAGGCAGCTGCATCATACACATCCATTGGCGTTGCAGTTTTCCGTTTGATGCTTTCTACAAACGAATGGATCACATAAAAATCCATTCCACCATGTCCTGATCCTTCTGCTTCCTTGCTCCAGCGTGCCCATAATGGATGATCATATTTGTCAAACCATTCTTTCGCTGTATCCCATTGATGCGGTTTCGATTTGCCTTCGATGTGTACGCCTTTGTTTACATCCATCCAGATACCATTTGTTCCCTGCACCCGAAAACCTAACGAATACGGACGTGGTAAATTGGTATCGTGCTGCAATAAAATAGTTTCACCATTGGCACAACCGATCGAGGTAGTAACCACATCACCCAATTTGAAATTAATTTTTGCATTGGGGTGTTCCGGTCCGCATTTCTTTACAATATGCTCGTGCAAGCCTCTTGCTTTGGAAGAAAAAGAGGAAATATTGACAAACCTGTTTCCACGATTGATGTTGATGTAATGTGCAATGGGTCCGATGCCATGTGTAGGATACAGATCACCATCACGATACACGGAATGGTGCGTGCGCCATCTTGCTTCGCTCCAGCCTTTGTCGCCAAACTCACAACCTTTTCCATACGCATCAACACCATTGTTGAATTTTACTTCACGCAGATCGTGTTGGTAGCCGCCTTGCAAATGCACCAGTTCACCAAACAAACCCTGGCGTACCATATTCAACGCAGCCATTACATCACGGCGGTAACAAACATTCTCCAGCATCATTACATGTCCATTATACTGCTCGGCGGCTTTTACCACATCCCAGTGATCCTGCAAAGTGATGCCCAGCATTACTTCGGTTCCTACATATTTAATACCTGCCTGCAACGAGCCAATGATCATTTCTTTGTGCCATTCCCACGGAGTGGAAATGATCACTCCATCAATCCCTTGCAACTCCAGCATTTTTTTCCAGGCATACGGATCACCTGTAAATATCTGCGGCATTTTCTTTCCACTTTTGGTGATCATTTCTTTGGAACGTGTGAGCATACGATCATCAATATCGCAAATGGCTACCAGCTCCACATCGCTGCGGCGCAACACAAGATCCAGGTGGTTTTGTCCACGCAAGCCTACACCAATCATCACCATTTTTATTTTTACATTGGTTGATGCGGCAAACGCATTGAATGATGGCATTACGGCAAAGGAGGCAGCTGTAATTCCTGTATTCTTAATAAAATCTTTTCTGTTCATGGTTTATAATTTTGGCTCGAGGACAAATTTTAGTACGTCAGCATTTACTAAGTATGAAAATATGCGAAATAGCAACTCGAAAGAAGCGCAGCCGTTTGCGCAAATCGAGTCTGCTTAAGAGAAAACCACAGCCTGAATTCATTTCTCTCCTGGTTCATCTGCTAACAACATACATTGGCTGAATACAAATGCAGCACAGGAAAGAAATCATACTTAAACAAGTGCCTGCTGATAAGCTACCAGTGTTGGAGAGAGTTCTTCGGTATAAAAAATTTCCTGTGCAGATTTATTTGCGTGTTTTTCTGCAAGTATTTTAATCATTAACTGCATTGCTTTTTCACCTTGCCCGTAAGGATATTGTTCAACAGAGGCCAGCGGCGGAAAAGCGGTATAACTTGTAATTGGCAGATTCGCATAACTTACAAACACGATGGTTTTATTAACAGCAATATTTCGCTGATGTGCATACTGCACCGCATCCATGTGTACATAATCATTGAAGCTGATAATGGCCTGTGGTGGATTTTTTAACGCCAGTAATTTTTTCATGGCTGCCTGAGTGCCTTCTTTACTGAGATCCGTTTTTTCAACCAGTTGCATATCCACTTTCAGTTTTTGTTTGGCCACACCATCCATATAACCACTCATGCGTTCCTTACTTGCCTGTAGTTTATCGGGACCGTTGATGAAGGCAATTCTGCGATACCCTTTGTGAAACAACCAGCCTACCATCTCAACTGTTCCTTTATATAAATTACAATATACTTTATGCGCATCGGTCATGTTGGGCACACGATCGAAATACACAACGGGAATTTCATATTTGCGTAATGCTTCCAGGTGATCGTAGCGATTGGTGGCTTTTGACAAAGAGATGAGTAACCCGTCTACCCGTTGTTTTTTCATTGCTTCCACTACCTGTTTCTCTCTTTCCGGATCATCATAACTCTGGCCAAACAAAATCGTGTACTGATGTTCCATCGCTGCTGTTTCAATACCACTGATGGCCTGCGAAAAAAATTCTTCCCGTATAAAAGGAATCACCACACCAATAACATAGGTTTTCTTTTGTTTAAAAAAGATAGCCTGTGCATTGGGCTCATAGCCCATTTCTTTTGCCAGCTGTTGCACTTTCAGTTTTGTACCAAGCCCAATGCGTGGATGATCGCTCAATGCACGTGATACAGTTGAAACTGATACCTTCAGTTGCTTGGCAATTTCTTTTATGGTGGGTAGTTTCTCCATACTTCTTTACAAGATTAAACAAGTTTTGCTTCAAATTCAACAGCACCAAAAAAGGCCGGTTGATGAAAGTCGGGTTCTTCCGTTTCAATTTTTTTCCATGAAAGAAAATGTGGTTGCGAAAGCAGATCGCCACATTTATAAAAATTTGCACTGCATTTTTTTCCTTCCAGGTTAAACACGTTGCTGTATATAAACACACCCACAGGAATTATTGCCTGTAATTGCCACTGTATGCTTTGTTCCTTTTGCTGCATGGCTGTAAAACATTGTATCTGCTTTATAACTGCAACGGGCAGCAACTTTCTGTCATTCCGATCTTTACCAAAACCCACCAAGATGGTACCAATACAGTTAACTTCAAAATTGTAATACCCGGTATCATCCAACGCAAGAAAGAATTCTACACAGCTGTCTTCCCATACCGGCGAATTAATTGCTGTATTCACATGCCGCACTTCGTTCTCTTCTACCTGAAAGTTTACTATAATATGATCGCCGGTATGTGCAATTGAAAACAGCACGTGAGGCTTGTATGAAAACGATGGCCAGGGCTGCTCTGCTATTTGATGGAACATTACAGCTTCACTTGTTACGATTGGTTGATCACATGCTGCTATTTCTCCGTTGTATGTAATATATGGTATAGAAAGCACCTGCATTAAATTTCAAATCGAAGGGATGCAAAACTGTTTATTGTGAACTGAATGGCCGATAAATGTAAGCATTCTGAAAAGGAAGCCGCTGCACAACCGTATGCGCAAGCCAGGGAACAATTGACTGAAACTTACAGCCGTTGAGAATTGAACCTGTCAATCATCCGGATCCGCAAGCGGCATAGTAGCCCGAACAAGAATCGAACTTGTATCTAGAGTTTAGGAAACTCCTATTCTATCCATTGAACTATCGGGCCACTTTGCCTGCGGAATATTTGACAACCCTACGCAATTCCACACGTATTTTGGGAGGAGGGCAAAAATAGCATAATTCACAAATCGTAATTCGTAAATCTGAAATCTGCTTTCAAACCTTACCTTTGCTGCCCAATTCTTTTTCGTATGAAATTATTGAACGTTTATATACGCTATCGACTCATTATTGGTCTTGTATTACTTGTAATTGCCGGTGTGGTACATTATTACACCAGCTTCTGGCCATCGTTCATTATTTACCTGGTGGCTTTGGTAAGCATTGTGGGGCATTTCTTTTTTGGCCCGCTTCGCCTGATCCAGGAATACATGGAAGCCGGCGATATGGATGGTGCTGAAAAGATCCTCAACTCGGTTACGTTCCCCAACCTCTTGTTCAAACCCATCCGCTCGGTCTTTTATACATTAAAGGGCAACATTGCTATGATGAAACAGGATTTTGATGGTGCTGAAAAAATGATGAAGAAAGGAATGGATCTTGGTTCAGGTTCTTCGCTGATGCAGGGCACCGAAGGAGCGAGTTTGCTGCAAATGGGTATGCTGGCGATGCAGAAAAATAATTTCAAACAGGCCGAAAGCTATATTCGCCAGGCGCTCCGCAAAGGATTACCTGATAAGGAAAACCAGGCGGCTGCCAACCTGCAGATGTGCAGTATCATGATGAACAAACGGGAATTCAGAGCTGCCAAAGATTACTTCCGCAAAGCAAAGGCACTTAAACCTTCAACCCAGCAACTGGCCGATCAGATCAAACAAATGGAGAAGTATATTTCCCGGATGCCGGGCTAAGTAAGTAAAGAAAGAGGCAGAAAGGATGTTTTGATGTATAGATCGCTGGTTCTTTCTGCCTCGGTATACTCTTTACAGGTTGAGCTGACTAATCAGCGGGTGTGGTAGGACAACAACGGCTAAAACCTTCGACTCTGTAAAAGTAGCCCCATCACCCCAACCAAAAAATACCACTTTTAGGGTATATCATTCCCTCCAACCCAATAAAAAACCGTCTTTTTTACTAAAAAGACGGTCAATACTGTACGGTTTAAGCTGGATTTTAAAAACGGGCATGTAGTTAGTGAACGAAAATTAGGCTAAAACTCAATTTGTTTAACTTTTAGCCCTCCTATCTTTTGCAAGCTTTATCCACAATCGGGTGAAGCCTTCCCCTCCTGCCAAAAAACCCTTTCCACAGAACAGCAGACAATTAACTTTGAAGCATGTCCATTAATAAAGAACGATTGGAACAACGGTTCCGGGAAGAATATGCACGCCTCAATGAAAAACAGAAGCTGGCGGTCGACCGTATTGAAGGGCCGGTAATGGTAATTGCTGGACCCGGCACCGGTAAAACGCAGATCCTTGCCAGCCGTATTGGAAAAATTCTGCTGGAAACCGATGCGCTGCCGCAAAATATTTTATGCCTTACGTACACCGATGCAGGTGTGGTAGCCATGCGCAAACGTTTATTAAAATTCATTGGCCCAGATGCATACAAAGTAAATATCTACACCTATCATGCTTTTTGTAATGATGTGATCCAGGAAAATCTTTCGCAGTTTGAGAAAACAGCGCTCGATCCGTTATCCGATTTAGAAAAGATCGAACTGTTTAAAGAACTCATTGATTCGTTTCCCAAAAATCATCCGTTAAAACGATACAGAGGCGATGTGTATTTTGAAATTACTAATCTCGATCGTTTGTTCAGCACCATGAAGAAAGAAGGATGGACACCGGCTTTCATTGAACAAAAGATTGATGAATACCTGGCCGATCTTCCTACCCGGGATGAATATGTGTACAAACGCAAATACAAACAATTCAATGCAGGTGATGTAAAAAAAGAAAAACTGGAAGAAGAAACGGAGCGCATGGAAAAACTCCGTGCTGCTGTACAAGAGTTCGATCGGTTTCAGCAGATCATGCGCAAACGTAACCGCTACGATTTTGATGATATGATCACCTGGGTCATCAAAGCATTTGAAGAAAATAAAAACATGCTGGCCAATTACCAGGAACAATATCAATATATTTTGGTAGATGAGTTCCAGGATTCAAGCGGTACACAAAATCGAATCGTTGAGTTGCTCATCAGCTATTGGGATCAGCCCAATGTATTTGTAGTGGGTGATGATGATCAGAGTATTTTCCGTTTCCAGGGAGCCAACGTAGAAAACATGGAAAGCTTTGCAGGCATGTATGAAAAAGACCTGCTCACCGTTGTATTATCAAACAACTATCGTTCTACACAACCCATTTTGGATATTTCACGGTCACTCATTAACCGTAACGACGAACGTTTAATTAAAAAGATACCGGGATTAACCAAAGATCTTGTTGCAAGTAACAGCAACATCAATCATCTGCAACATCCGCCATCTATCAAATCGTATCAAACGCAGCGTGAAGAAATGATCGATATCACTTTGCAGATACAGCAATTGCTGAAAGAAGGTATTCTTCCGGGCCGGATTGCAGTGATCTACAAAGAGAATAAGTATGGTGAAGAGTTAACGCATTATTTCAATCATCTCGGTATTCCGTTTTACAGCAAACGTCATTTGAATCTGTTGGAATTGCCATTGGCACAAAAGATCATTTTGATTTTGAAATACCTGGCAGCCGAACATGATGTGCCGTATGGTGGCGATGAAATGCTGTTTGAATTATTACACTTCAGTTGGTTTCATATTCCGCCGATTGAAATTGCAAAACTTACAGTGGAAGTAGCAGCCACACAATTCAGTGAAAAGAAAACATACTTGCGGAGATTGTTGTATGAAAAAGCACATGCACCGGCCAAAGATCTTTTTTCACAAGGCATTCATCATGGGTTAAAAGATGCAAGTGGTATTTTTGAAAAACTGATCGGTGATGTGCCCAACGTTACCTTGCAGCATTTGTTTGATAACATCATTCGGGAAACGGGAATGCTCAAGCATATCATGCAAAGCCCCGATAAGCATTGGCAGTTGAAAGTGTTGACCGGTTTGTTTGATTTTGTGAAAGAAGAAACAAGGCGAAACCCAATGCTTTCCTTGCAAGGCCTCATTTCCATTATTGAATTGATGGAAAAAGAACAGCTCGTATTACCATTGGTGCAGGTAAGCGGCAGTGATAATGGAGTGAACCTGTTAACGGCACATGGTTCCAAAGGCCTGGAATTTGAACATGTGTTTGTAGCAGGTTGTAATTCTGCTTATTGGGAAAAGAAACGCAATCCATCGAATGGATACAAACTACCCGATACCATTTTTGCTACTTCCTCTGCAACAAAAGAAACAGCAATGGAAGAGTTGCGTCGTTTGTTTTATGTAGCCGTTACACGTGCAGAAACACATCTTACATTATCCTACAGTCAGTTTAAGAACGATGGAAAAGAGCAGGAACCTTCGATGTTCCTGGAAGAGTTGAAAGAAGATCAGCCGGTAGAAACAATACCTGTAATGCTGAGTCCCGAAGCATTGAGCGAATTCACGGCTTTGTTGTTTGGTGAAGCACAGGCACCGGAAATTGATAAGATCGAAGAAGATTTTATTCAGCCCATCCTGGAAAAATTTGTGATGAACGTAACAGCGCTGAACAATTATTTAAAATGTCCGCTTGAATTTTATTTCAAGAATCTCATCCGCATCCCATCGCCTAAAAATGAAGCAACGGAATTTGGTTCATCAGTTCACTATGCATTGGAGCAATTGTTCCGAACCATGCAAGAGAGTAAAACCGAAACCTTTCATTCCAAACAACAATTCATTGCCGATTTTGAATGGTACATGCGCCGCCACCGTGAAAGTTTTACCAAAGAACAGTTTGCACGGAGAATGGAATACGGGGTGGAAGTATTGAGCAACTATTACGATAAATACATCAACAGCTTTTCTACCATTGTGGCAATTGAACGAAACATCCGCAATGTGATGATCAAAGGCGTACCGTTAAAAGGCAAACTGGATAAGCTGGAGTTTGATGGCAAAGCAGTGAATGTGGTGGATTATAAAACCGGCAATGTAGATAATGCCAAAGAAAAACTCAAAGGCCCCAATGAGAAACAACCCGACGGAGGTGATTACTGGCGGCAGGCGGTGTTCTATAAAATATTGGTTGATAATTACGAATCAAAAGACTGGAAAGTGGTGAGTACTGAATTTGATTTTGTAGAGCCCGATAAAAAGAAAGAGTACCGCAAAGAAAAAATTATAATTACTCCTGCCGATATTGAAACCGTTTCGCAACAGATCGTTCGGGTGTGGGAGAAAATTCAGAACCGTGAGTTTTACATTGGCTGCGGTGAGGAAGATTGTCATTGGTGCAATTTTGTAAAGACCAATGAAATGGCGGTGGCATTGCATGAATTGGAGGAAGAGGAGGAGTAAGCCTCGGCGCAGAGAGAAGAGAAAATGAGATCAACGCAGAGCAATACAGCTCTGCGTTTTACTTTTCGCTCTCCTATCTCTTCGCCAACACATCAGCTAAACTCTATCAAAATCCTGTTAATCCTTCTTAAGGCTAAAATCAAGGTTCACACAATTAGCCTAAGTTTGCAGCTTCTATGACAGCAGGCAGAATCATATCATTGTTCATTATTGGTACCCTCTTTATCAGTTTGTTCAGCGGCAGTGGTTGTGCCAACATCGTTCCACCAAGTGGTGGAGACAGAGATAGTTTGCCGCCCGTACTCGTTTCGGCCATACCAAAAGATTCGGCAACGTTTGTAAAAGATCAAAAAATTACCATCGTCTTTGATGAATTTATTGAATTGAAAAGTGCATCGGAGAAAGTGCTCATTTCACCTTTTCCTGATAAACAACCGCAAATTGAACACAAACTCAAAACCATTACCATTCGCTTAAAAGATTCGCTGCTGCCAAATACAACCTACACGATTGATTTTGGTGATGCAGTTGTTGATCTCAACGAAGGAAATGTTCTCAAAAATTTCCAATACGCATTTTCAACGGGTTCTACCATTGATTCAAATGAACTGACAGGCAAAATCATTCTCGCTGAAACAGGCAAAACCGATAGTACGTTGTTTGCAGTACTGTACAACAAACAGGAAGATTCAACAGTAGCCAAGCAAAAACCCATGTATGTGGCACGGGTCGACGGGCAGGGCAATTTCCGTTTTACCAATTTGCCATCGGGTACGTTTTATGTTTATGCACTGGGAGATGTAGATGGAAACAAGCAATACAATCAACCCATTGAACAGTTTGCCTTTTTAGATTCAGGCATTGTTGTTACGCCAACAACCCCGGCTGTTCAGTTATATGCATTTGCTGCGGAAAAAGAAAAACCAAAAGCATCTTCTTCAACAAGTGGCGATAAAACCAGGGGTTTACTTGTAACAGCTAATCTTGAAGCGGGTGCATTGGATCTGCTGGATAGTTTTCGGTTGCGTTACACAAAACCAATCCGCAAGTTTGATCCATCCAAAGTTCGCCTGGTAATTGATTCAGCGGAAAACGTTACGAATGTTACATTTCAAAACGACAGCAGCCGCAATCAGATCATCGTAATCGCCCCTTGGAAAGCAGGAAGCAAGTACAAACTTTTTCTTGACAAAGAATATGCTGCTGATTCTGCAGGATTAACTGCAATAAAAAATGATACCATCGCATTTCGTGTAAAAGCAGAAAAGGAATACGGTTCGGTGCGGGTTCGTTTTTCAGAATTAGATACGGCAGCTCACCCGGTTTTAATTGTGTACAGCGGCGAAGAGATTGTGGGCCGTTATCCATTAACCGGAAAAGAATTTTACCGTTCCATGTTTAAACCGGGCAATTACAAAATGGCGCTGTTGTATGATACCAACCAAAATGGCATTTGGGACCCCGGCAATTATTTCTCCAAACCCAAACGTCAACCGGAATTGGTGCAACCCATCGGTAATCCGCTGCTGGTAAAAGAAAACTGGGATAATGAATTGGTGATCGACATGAACGCCCCGCCCAAAAAACAATAACCGTTGCTGCCGTTGCAAACGAATTTTAATTCAGCTTCCTTCGTACTTTCGCCACATGTCGTTTTCTTCTACTTTATTGGAACAGGCCGTGAATGAATTTGCCAAGCTCCCTGGCATTGGTAAAAAAACAGCCCTGCGCCTGGTACTGCATCTCATTAAACAACCGGGAGAAGAAACGCAGCTTTTTGCTGATACCATTGCACGCATGCGGAAAGAAATCAAATTCTGCAGCAAATGCTGTAATGTGTCTGATACCGAAGTATGTAATATCTGCAGCAATATAGCCCGCAAAAAACAAATCATTTGTGTGGTTGAAAACATTCGTGATGTAATTGCTATTGAAAGCACACAACAGTACAACGGATTGTACCATGTGCTGGGCGGTGTTATTTCACCATTGGATGGTGTGGGGCCCGATCAGTTGACCATTGAACCATTGATTAGCCGTTTAACAGCAGATGAAGTGGAAGAATTGATTTTTGCTTTAAGTCCCAATATACAAGGCGACACCACCTTGTTCTACATCAGTAAAAAAGTAAAAGACCTTCCGGTAAAGATCACTACCATTGCCCGTGGCATTGCCTTTGGCGGCGAACTGGAATATGCAGATGAATTAACACTGGCTAGAAGTTTGCAAAACCGCCAACCGGTTGCCAGCTATGTAAATATGAAGTGAAAACGCAATTTTATAACCGAATCAACCACCATGCTTCTTCGTGCTTCCATTTTTATAACTCTGTTTGTTTTACATCTTTCCTGTAAAAAAGAAACCACAAGCGGCACGAACGTAGACCTGGGGAGTGGTACCTGGCGCATCAGTTATTATTGGGACCAAGCAGACAAAACATACAATTATACCAACTACTATTTCATGTTTTTAAGCGGTGGTACTTTAATGGCGCACGGCAGCTCATCGACTATTACCGGTACCTGGAACCAAACCGACTCCCGCATCAATATCACTTTCAGCAACCCCGCTGTTAGTGACCTCAATGGGAACTGGCTCAAAACGGAACTAACAAACAGCAGCATCAAACTGAAAAACGACAGTCCTACACAAGACGATCAATTACATTTTGTAAAAAACTAGCAGCTTGCAGCCAAAGCTTCAAACCCTTTGTTGGTGTGTGTTTTTGAGTTACATTTGCGTGTCATTCAGGCGGATTTGTTTATTGTTCGGCCAAACAGAACTAATAAACGTCAATAAAACTCTACAAGGTTTTCCCACACGTTTATCGTTCAATCCCGTCTGTTTAAAGTGCATGCTTTTTCACTGCTGTTAACTGCTTTTGCTTACGGCAAACAGCCACCAGCTAATACTTGAACTATGGACATCAGAAAAGAACTCGAAAAAAGAATTTTAGTCATTGATGGTGCAATGGGCACTATGATTCAGCGACACAAACTCACCGAAGCCGACTACCGTGGCGAACGTTTCAAAGACTGGCATTGCGATGTAAAAGGCAATAACGATCTATTGAGCATTACGCAACCGCAGATTATTACCGGCATTCACAAACAATATTTAGATGCAGGTGCAGATATTATTGAAACAAATACATTCAGCAGCACCACTATTGCGCAGGCCGATTACGATATGCAGTCGCTGGCGTACGAATTAAATGTTGCTTCGGCACAGTGTGCAAGAAAAGCCATTGAAGAATATAAGGCACAACATCCTGAGAGTACTACTTCAAAATTCGTTGCTGGTGCAATTGGTCCGTTAAACAAAACATTGTCGCTTTCGCCCGATGTAAACAATCCCGGTTACCGTGCCGTTACATTCGATGAAGTGGTTGCTGCGTATTACGAACAGATCAAAGGTTTGGTTGATGGTGGTGTGGATGTATTACTCATCGAAACCATTTTCGATACACTCAATGCCAAAGGAGCCATCTTCGCTATTAAGAAATATTTCCACGATGTAAATAAACCGGAACTGCCGATCATGATCAGCGGAACCATTACTGATGCCAGTGGTCGTACACTCAGCGGACAAACACTTGAAGCGTTTTACATTTCGGTGATGCATGCAAAACCATTGAGCGTTGGTTTGAATTGTGCGTTGGGTGCACATGAAATGCGTCCGCACATTGAAGAGTTATCACAGATTGCTTCCTGCTATGTATCGGCTTATCCCAACGCAGGTTTACCAAACGCCATGGGTGAGTATGATGAGAATCCATCTGATACCGGTCATTACTTAGAAGAGTGGGCGCAGGAAGGCTGGGTGAATATTGTAGGCGGATGTTGCGGTACCACACCCGATCATATTAAACATATTGCCGATCATGTGAAGAAGATTCAACCACGACCATTACCGGTAGTTGAAGCAGCATTGTAATTATTTGAACAACGAAGAAAAAGAAATGACCATCATTAAACCATACAGCCGCTTTTCAGGATTAGAACCTTTAGTGGTTCGCCCTGAAACAAATTTTATTAACGTAGGTGAACGTACCAACGTTACCGGCTCAAAGAAATTTGCACGCCTCATTAAAGAAAATAAATACGAAGAGGCATTAAGTATCGCACGTCAGCAGGTTGAGAACGGTGCACAGATCATTGATGTAAACATGGATGATGCACTGCTCGATGGTGTACAGGCCATGACGACGTTTATTAATTTGTTGCAGAGCGAACCGGACATTGCCAAAATTCCGGTGATGATCGACTCATCGAAATTTGAAATTATTGAAGCCGGTTTAAAATGCGTTCAGGGTAAATGTATTGTTAACTCTATCTCTATGAAAGAAGGAGTTGATAAGTTTATTGAACAGGCACGCATCTGCCACATGTATGGTGCAGCTGTTGTGGTAATGGCTTTTGATGAAGTAGGACAGGCCGATACCAAACAACGTAAAGTAGAGATTTGTCATCGTGCTTATAAAATTTTAGTTGAACAGGTTGGCTTCGATCCGCAGGATATCATCTTCGACCCGAACATTTTTGCATTGGCAACGGGTATGGAAGAACATAATAATTATGGTGTTGATTTTATTGAAGCTACCAGAGAAATCAAACAACTGATGCCGCTCACCAAAATCAGTGGCGGTGTAAGTAATCTTTCGTTTTCGTTCCGTGGTAACGATCATGTGCGTGAAGCCATGCACAGTGTATTCCTCTTCCATGCTATTAAAGCAGGCATGGACATGGGTATTGTTAACGCCGGACAGTTAGTAGTGTACGATGAAATTGAACCGCAGTTAAGAGAGTTGTGCGAAGATGTTATTCTTAATCGCAATAACGATAACAATGAAGCTACTGATAAGCTCATTGTGTTTGCAGAAACGGTGAAAGCAAAAGGAAAAGAAACCGTAAAGGATGAGGCATGGCGTAACAGTTCGGTTGAAGAGCGTTTAAAACATTCGTTGGTAAATGGTATTACCGATTATATTGAAGCCGATACAGAAGAAGCACGTTTGAAATACAGTGCACCGCTGGAAGTGATTGAAGGACCACTGATGGCTGGTATGGATGTAGTAGGCGATCTGTTTGGCGCAGGTAAAATGTTTTTACCACAGGTGGTAAAGAGTGCAAGGGTAATGAAGAAGAGTGTTGCTGTACTTACACCTTACATTGAACAGGAAAAAGAAGATCGTAAGCAGGCGCATTTGGCAGCAGGAACGGTGAATGAAGAAAGCGCAGGTGCTGCAAAAATTTTATTAGCTACAGTAAAAGGCGATGTACACGATATTGGAAAAAATATTGTGGGCGTAGTATTGGGTTGTAATGGTTACGAAGTGATTGACATGGGTGTAATGGTGCCTACTGATAAAATTCTGGATACGGCACAAAAAGAAAATGTAGACATCATTGGTTTGAGTGGATTGATCACGCCATCACTTGATGAGATGGTGCATGTGGCACACGAAATGAAACGTAGAGGCATGAAACAACCATTGCTGATTGGTGGTGCCACCACATCACGCATGCATACAGCTGTAAAAATTTCTCCGCAGTATGATGAAGGTGTGATACATGTGCTCGATGCAAGTCGCAGTGTAACTGTTGCAGGCAACTTATTAAACCAGGAACAGAAACCGGAATTCCTTGGTAATCTGAAAGCAGAATATGATAAACTGCGTGATGATTTCAACAACAAAAAAGTAGTGAAGCAATTCCTTTCGCTGGCAGATGCACAGGCGAATAAAACAAAGATCGACTGGAGCAACTACCAACCTGTTGTACCTGCATTCACCGGAACAAAAGTGTTTGCTGATTACGATTTAGCTGAACTCCGCAAGTATATCGACTGGAAACCATTCTTTATTGCATGGGAACTGCATGGCAACTTTCCCGATATACTTACCGATAAAGTGGTAGGTGCTGAAGCAACCAAACTGTACAACGATGCAAATGCGTTGCTCGATAAAATCATTACAGAAAAATGGTTAACAGCAAAAGGCAGCATTGGTTTCTGGCCGGCGAACAGTGATGGAAAAGACACAGTACAAGTACGAAGTACGAATAACGAAGTACGTTTGGAATTCCTTCGTCAGCAGATTAAGAAAGCAGAAGGGCAGCCAAACATTTCATTAGCTGATTTTATCAAGCCTGCTGGCACTCACGACTCACCACTCACCACTCACGACTTTATTGGTGCTTTCTCCGTAACCATTCAAGGTATCGAAGAACACATCAAACGTTTTGAAGCAGCACATGATGATTACAACAAGATCACATTGCAGGCATTAGCCGATCGTTTAGCTGAAGCCTTTGCCGAATGTTTGCACGAACGTACACGCAAAGAGTTCTGGGGTTATGCTAAAGACGAAACGCTGAGTAACGAAGATCTCATCAAAGAACAATACATGGGTATTCGTCCGGCACCGGGTTATCCTGCCTGTCCCGATCATACAGAAAAATATAAACTGTTTGCATTGCTCGGTGGCGAAGAAGCAACCGGTATTCATTTAACCGAATCATTGGCGATGTATCCTGCCTCATCTGTTTGCGGTTGGTACTTTGCACATCCTGAAAGTAAATATTTCGGCGTAGGCAAAATCAGTAACGATCAGTTGGAAGATTATACGAAACGAAAAGGGATGAGTTTAGAAGAAGCAACAAGATGGTTACGACCGATTTTGGAATGAGCTGTCTAAATAAAATAAAAACGCCCCGCAAATGCGGGGCGTTTTTATTTGCAACACAAATCTGTACTTTTATAGCGATGAGAAGTTTTCTTGCTGCTATTTTTCTTACAAGTGCACTCTTTTGCAAGGCGCAGCTGCTTACAATTGATACCTGCTTTGCAAATACTTCGTCTAAACAGTTTTTTAAACAAAATCCAACGATAGAAAAAATCATCTTCTCACATTCTTCCTATGGAACAAATTATTTACAAGTTTATAAAAAAGGAATCTGGCAGGATACCTCTTATAACTTTTCACAGCCCAACGATTATGAATCGTATAATCTGGATTTTGTTGGCGACAACTATTTCTTTCATAAAAAATTCGGAACACTGCCTCTACCGGAAAAAGAGCTTGCCTATATATCAAAAAGCAAATGCAGTGAATTCTCTTATGTAAGAGGTGATATTGGTCCGGATTCTGTTCGATTTAAAGTTGAATACCGCTGTCCAGTTGAAATACAGAACGATACAACTGAAATTGTGTTTACTAAAATCGAAGTGCCTTGGGGATATAAAAATGGAATGAAATCACTCCAAAATAAAATACAGCTATCGTATCAAAATAACTATTTAAATAAAAAGCAGATTTCTACAGATTCAACTTTCATGTTTTTTATAATCGTTGACCGAAAAGAGGGCTGTCTGCTACGAATTGAATTAACGCATGGAAACTACTCATCTCTTGCTCAGTTTCTAATTGATGAATTACGAACAGCCTGCGAATGGATACCCAATATGCAGGGCGGCAGAGGGGTACGGTCATTTACAAAAATCTTCATTCGCTTACAGAAAGACGGCTCTTTTCTCGTTGCCATGCCGAACGACCAGCCGAAACTAAAATAATTTCCCCTCCTTAAATCCAACCCCAACTCTCCTTCCGTATCTCTTATACCTCATGCAAAAGAAGGGAACCAACAGTTACCTGTTGAAGTAAACTATTTCATATCAAACTAAAAAACACAACAAAATGAAAAGCGTAAAACTTTTTTCCGCTGCTGTACTTACTATGTTTATTACAGCCGCCGCAACTGCACAGACTTCTTCTATGAAAATGAAAGAAAAAACAGTTGAAGTAGGTGGTGCACCCATGTACCCTTCGAAGAACATTGTAGAAAATGCAGTGAATTCAAAAGATCACACCACACTGGTTGCGGCTGTAAAAGCAGCTGGTCTTGTTGAAACACTGATGAGTGCTGGCCCGTTTACCGTATTCGCTCCTACCAATGCTGCGTTTGAAAAATTACCTGCAGGTACTGTTGAAACATTAGTAAAGCCGGAAAACAAAGCAACACTTACAGCCGTGCTCACCTATCATGTAGTGGCAGGCCGTTTGGATGCAAAAGAAATTGCACGCCTGATTAAAGAAGGCAATGGTAAAGCAGAATTAACAACCGTACAAGGTGGAAAATTATGGTTATGGATGAAAGACAAAACACTCTGGATCAAAGATGAGAAAGGTGGAATGGCATCTGTAACAATTAAAGATGTATATCAGAGCAATGGTGTAATTCATGTAATTGACGCTGTTGTGTTGCCGAAAGGCTAATGATGTAGTCCTGGTTTTGGTTTTATAAAGCGGCTGGTTTCCACCAGCCGCTTTCTTTTTGTTTCAGATAATGCCACAATATCGCTGAAGCATGTTCATCAAAAAAAAGATCATTTTTTTAACTGTTCAAAATCCAACCGCTGTTCATTCAACGTATGTGTATCATATCCGTACAATAATTCAATAAAAGAGAACTGTTAAAATGCATCATCGATCAAACCAAATTTTCAAATTAAAAAATCAAACAATGAAAAAGAGAAAAGTTTTACTGACTGTACTTGCTGCAGCAGTAGCGGTAACCGGAGGCATCATTTACGCCGCCGATCATCTTGACGCACCTGCTGTTTCAAACCAAAGTACCGACATCACTGATGTGTATGTTTTCAATGGCCAAAACACAAGCAACCTGGTATTTGTGGCAAATACACAGGGACTTTTATCACCCGCTGCCACAGGCGCTGCAAAATTTGATGAGAAAACACTCATTGAATTTAATATCGACAACAATGGCGATAATGTAGAAGATCTCGTTTTACAAGCCATTGTCATGAACAACAAAATGAGAGTGTACGGCCCGTACAAACCTGCTGCCACCGGAACAAGAAGCACTATTTCTCCCAATGCATTTAGTGTACAAACTGATATAACTCCTTACGGACAAGCTGCAAAGATTGGTGAAGAAAACGGCATCAAAGTATTTGCCGGTCCACGTGATGATCCATTCTTTTTTGATTTAACACAATATCAAAAAGTGATTGGTGGTACTGCCTCTGGTTTTAATGCAATTGGCGATGACACATTCAAAGGCACTAATGTAATGAGCATTGTAATTGAAGTTCCGAAATCAAGATTAGGTGCAGGCAGCAGTGGCGCATTGAATGTGTGGGCTGAATCAAAAAAGGCGATCAATTAATCTTTTCCTAATCAAAAAACAAAATAAGATGAAACTCAAAATAAGTTTAGTTACAGTACTTGCAGGTGCAATGTTTTTTGCAGCTTGTAAGAAAGGCGAAAATACTCCTGCCACACAACAGGTATATGAAATGCAGGATCAAATGGCACGCCCGGCGATCAATACAGTATTTAACGCAAGTGCAGATAAGGATGCTTACAACACTACTATTCCTTCTGCTATGAACGCAGCGTTCTTCAACAAATTCAAAACAAATTTTTTGGCACTCAACCCCGGTTACACAACCAATGCACTGGGACAAAATGTTGATCAGTTGATCGGATTGCTGGTAACAGATGTGTTGAATGTATCAACCACTGCACCTGCCACTACATTTTTTGATGGCACAAATATCTTAACCGGCCGTGCATTGGCGGATGATGTAATTGATGTGGAACTTTTACTGTTGTTTGGTGGCCCCGACGGCAGTGCAAATCCAGGCCTTACAAGCGATAATGTTGATGAGAATGATAAAGCATTCCTTACTTCGTTCCCATACCTCGCTACACCGCATTAAAAACACCTGTGACCAAGAGAAACATAAAGGCGAAGGTGTTACAACCTTCGCTTTTTCAAACCAAACCAATCAACTACAAACTGAATTTTATGTACAAGTCATGTATCATCGCCTGCTGTATCAGCTTCCTGTTTGCCTGTTCATCAAACAACAATTCAATTGTACAGGAGGAGGAAATCAACAAACTGTTGCAACAGAAAACTACAAGTGCCGCTGTAGAAATTCTTCAGGACGATATGCAGTTCTGGACAAACCGGTTGGAACAAAAAGGAAATGATGACATCACTTCGCAACTAAAACTGGCATCGCTGTACAGCAGAAGATTCCAGTACAGCGGCAATATCAATGATCTGCACCTGAGTGACAGTTTATATATCACCGCCAATCAATTGCAACGAAACTTCGGCTCCGGTGTTTACCGCTCCCTCGCTGCCAATTGTGTAACACAACATGAATTTTTACAAGCCGATCGTTATCTCGATTCAGCGGCAGTAATGGGCGATGATTTGTATTTCACAAAACTCCAGCAGTTTGATGTAAAACTGGAATTAGGCCAACAAAAACAGGCGGAGGCAATCCTCAACAGTCTGCGTTCAAAAAATAATTTCGACTACTTTATCCGTGCTGCCAAACTGGAAGATCAGAAAGGAAACAGTGAAGCAAGTATCAGCTTTATGGAAAAAGCATATGCTGATATTCGTGATTCAAGAAATGAATCCCTACTGCTTTGGGTAAAAACAAACCTGGCCGATATGTATGGCCACAATAACCGAATTGAAGAAGCGTATCAACTGTACATCGAAGTTGTAACCAACAACCCTGATTATTTTCATGCATGGAAAGGCATTGCCTGGATCGCTTATTCCCACGATCAAAATACAACGCTTGCTAAAAAAATATTGATGTGGTTGCAGGAAAAACATCCTGTACCTGACTACGATTTGCTCTTGAGTGAAATTGCTGCCTTTGAAGAAAACAATGAGGCTAAAAATAAACAGCTTGCTTCCTTTCTTGATAAAGTAAGCAACCCGGCTTATGGTGATATGTACAACAAATACCTATTCGGTATTTTGAGTGATGAACTGAATGATCCAAAAGGAGCCATGAAAATTGCACAAACAGAAATCAATAACCGCCCTACTCCACAATCATACGAACTGTATGCATGGGCTTTATATAAAAACGGACAACTGAACGAAGCCACACGTATTGCACAAAGCCGCATTATCAATAAAACATTTGAACCGGATGCCCTTTATCATATCGGAATCCTGTTAAAACAAAGTGGCGATAAAACAACTGCCAAACAATACTTAACCGAAGCATTGGAAAGCAGTTTTGAATTAGGCCCGCTGGTTACCACTGAAATCATACAGGAATTAAAAACGTTATAACCTTTCATTCTGCTGATTATGAAAACATATTTACTCACATTCGCATTGCTTGTGTTTGGTATTTGCACAATGGCGCAAAGTACTATCACCGGCCGCATTGTTGACAGTCTTACCAACGAACCAATTGAAGGTGCTGTATTACAAACAGGTTCAAAAATTACAACCTCTGGAAAAGATGGTAGTTTTTCCCTCTCACTGCAAGGTCAGGAAGCAATCACTGTTACCGCAATTGGTTATGCAAAGCAACAAGTAAACGCAGCTACATCTGGCATCACCATCATGCTTCCTCGTGCAGCATTTGATCTCAAAGAACTGGTGATCTCTGCAGGTAACGCTAACAAAGTACATAATACAATCAGTAAGATCGATCTTAATCAACGTCCCGTTAATTCAGCGCAGGAATTTTTACGCTATGTACCCGGATTGTTTATCGCACAGCACCAGGGTGGTGGTAAAGCAGAGCAGATTTTTTTGCGTGGCTTTGATGTAGATCATGGAACCGATGTAAAAATTACAGTAGATGGAATGCCGGTGAACATGGTATCGCATGCACACGGACAAGGCTATGCTGATATGCATTTTGTAATTCCTGAATTGGTGCGTGCCATTGATTATGGCAAAGGAAGTTATTATACCGAGCAGGGAAATTTCAATACAGCCGGCTATGTAGAGTTGCAAACAGCAAACCGCATTACGCAAAATATATTGCAAACGGAAGTGGGTATGTTCAACAGCTCTCGCAACCTGGTAATGATGAACCTGCTGCCAAAAACAAATCAAAAACACAATGCGTATGTTGCTGCTGAATACATTTATTCAGATGGACCATTTGAAAGTCCGCAACATTTCAACCGCTTCAACCTCTGGGGTAAATACAATGTGGCGTTGAACGAAAACACAAAACTATCGGTACAGGCAAATGTATTCAACAGCAAATGGGATGCATCCGGTCAAATACCCGAACGTGCTGTTGCTGATGGAACCATTACCCGCTTTGGTGCAATTGATAATACCGAAGGTGGCTATACAGGCCGCATCAACTTCAATACAAGGCTTTCGCAACGTTTGCGTAATGATGATTTACTCGAACATCAATTTTATTATTCACGGTATCACTTCAATCTTATTTCCAATTTCACATTTTTCTTAGTTGATCCGGTAAATGGCGATCAGATACGTCAGCAGGAAGCAAGAGATATTTACGGCGCTCAATCAACCTGGCAACGAACACGCCAGTTACGCAATACACGTTTCATCAGTAGTATTGGCAGTGGTGTACGTTTTGATGCAACATCAAATTCAGAATTATCACGCACAAAAAATAAAACAGAGATACTGGAAGCCATTGCCTTGGGCAATGTGCGTGAAGCCAACGCATGGCTGTATGCCGATGAAAAAATTGAACGTGGCAACTGGTTGTTCAACATTGGAGCACGAGCTGATTATTTTCATTTTGCCTATGCTGACAAACTGAATGCATCACTCCCCTCCCAACAAAAAATGATTGTAAGTCCGAAGGTAAATATCTATTATACCTTCAATAAAAATTTTCAGCTTTACTTTAAAAACGGAAAAGGTTTTCACAGTAACGACACACGTGTGGTATTGCCGCAAACCGGACGGCAAATTTTACCTGCATCGTACGGATCGGATCTTGGCTTTATCTGGAAACCCTTCAGTTCTTTACTTATCAATGCAGCTGCCTGGCATATGTTTCTGGAACAGGAATTTGTATATGTAGGCGATGCAGGCATTGTGGAACCCGGTGGTAAAACAAGAAGAGTGGGTGCCGATATTTCTATTCGCTGGCAACCCTCGAAACATTTTAGTGCTGATGCAAATATCAACTATGCACATGCAAGAAGTATTGAAGACCCGAAAGGAGAAAACTATATTCCGTTGGCTCCCACATTTACAAGTACCGGCGGTATCAACTACCAACACAACAGTTGGAATGCAAGTGTACGTTACCGTTATATTGCAAACAGAGCTGCCATCGAAGATTACAGCATTACAGCCAAAGGATATTTTGTAACCGATGCTTCGCTCAGTTATGCATTCCGCCAATTTGAAATCGGTACTGTTGTTGAAAATCTGTTTAATACCGAATGGAATGAAGCTCAGTTTGCAACCGAATCAAGATTGCGGAACGAAACAGAGCCAGTGAATGAATTACACTTTACACCCGGCAATCCTTTTTTCCTGAAACTAAAGATTGCATTCAAATTTTAATACATATCAAACAACTTATCGTACAAGCCTTGATGAATTGCATCAAGGCTTTTTTGTGAAATGCTTGCAGTTTTCTGCTATTCTTTCTACCTTTTCTTAGTCAGAGTTTGCGTTTTCATTCATCAACCCCAAAACCAACCATCATGTTTAAGAAAATCCTGAAATGGACAGGGTTAATCCTGTTATTTTTATTGTTGGTATTACCGCCATCGTATTTCTGAATCAAAACAAAACATTTGAAGCGCCGTTACCGGCGATAAAAGCATCAGCCGACAGTGCTGTTCTTGCACGAGGGAAATATTTAGTGTACGGCCCTGCACATTGTGCCGATTGCCATGCCAAACCCGGAACTGAAGAATTGGTAAATAGTGGTGCTGAAGTTGATCTGCCGGGTGGACGAGATTTTGCATTACCCATCGGGCATATCTATGTAAAAAATATTACGCCCGATAAAGAAACCGGCATTGGTAATTTATCAGATGAAACCATTGCACGTTCCTTACGTTATGGTGTTGGTCATGATGGACGGGCGCTTTTTGATTTCATGCCGTTTTATAATATCAGCGATGCAGATCTTACCGCCATCATCTCGTATATCAGAACCATCAAGCCTGTAAAAAATGAAGTTCCCAAAAACAAAATGAATCCGCTGGGGATGGTATTAAAAGCATTTGTGATAAAGCCTGTTGGACCAAACGGAACTCCACCACAAACAGTACAACCTGATACAACTGTTGAATACGGACGCTATATGGCCATGAGCGTGGCCAATTGTGTGGGTTGCCATACCAACCGTGATTTAAAAACAGGTGCTTTTATTGGCGAACCCCTTGCCGGTGGTTTTGTAATGGAATCGGTAACAGATCCGGAACATTTTGAATGTATGACGCCGAATATTACGCCTGATAAAGAAACCGGTCGCATCTATGGCTGGAGCGAAGAACAGTTTCGCAAACGCATCCGTGATGGAAAGCTGATCAAACACAGGCCCATGGCATGGGGACCTTTCAGCCGCATGAGCGATCTGGAGATAAAAGCGATCTATAAATTTCTGCAAACCGTAAAACCGGTTCATAATAAAATTGAACAAACGGTTTACGAAAAGAAATCGTAACACAGAAAGAAAGGCGAACAGTTACAGTTCGCCTTTCCTATTTTCGCTGCAGAAAAAAATGAGTATGCGTATTATTTCTTACAACGTAAACGGCATTCGTGCAGCAATTAAAAAAGGGTTGATCGATTGGTTGAAAACAGATCCTGCTGATATTATCTGCCTGCAGGAAACGAAAGCACAGAAAGAAGATGTGGATGTTGCATTGTTTCAGGAGCTGGGCTATCACGACTATTGGTTCAGTGCACAAAAGAAAGGATACAGTGGTGTGGCCGTATTTACAAAAATAAAACCCGATGCTGTTGAAACAGGAAATGGTCATGGACCAAGCGATGATGAAGGACGTGTAATTCAACTCCAGTTTGGTGATATCCGTTTGATCAATACCTATTTCCCCAGTGGTACCAGTGGCGATGAGCGCCAGGCTTTCAAATACGAGTGGCTCGATGAATATTTCAAGTGGCTGCATGCGTTAAAAAAGAAATATCCCAAACTTATACTTTGCGGCGATTACAATATTGCACACAAGGAAATTGACATTCACGATCCCAAAGGCAATAAAAAATCAAGTGGTTTTTTACCGGACGAACGTGAATGGATGACGAAGTTTTTTGAAAGCGGCTGGGTGGATACATTTCGTGAATTCCATCCTGAACCACATCGCTACAGTTGGTGGAGCCAGCGTTTCCCCAGTGTACGTTTGAACAACAAAGGCTGGCGGATTGATTACATCAGTGTAACAGATCCGTTGAAAAATCATTTAAAAGATGCAGACATTTTTCCGGATGTAAAACACAGTGATCATTGTCCGGTTTATTTGGAATTGGATTTAAAATAAAATATTGATTTAAAATACAACGGGGAGTATAACAATACATTTTTCGGCAGTTTTGTTCGCTCAATATTCATTCTTGTATTCAATTCTGAATCTTCAAAGGCACTCATCATGTTAAAAAAGACATTATCACAATTGTCTGTTTTCCTGTTGCATTTAACTCCTTCAGTGCGATAAAAATCATAATAAAATGGAATTAAAATTTTTATTTCGTTTTGTAAGGTTGCTTCATTAATAACCCATTTATCATTACTTTCCTGGCAAATACGTGTAAATAAATCCTTTACTACTTGAGGTGTAGTTGAATTAAACCTGATGTTAGATATTTCGCCTTTTTTATTTACTACAAATGACATAAAGCTACACCCCTTTTCACATAGAGTATCAATCGTGTAAGGATAGATAAATCTGCGCATGGGGTCTAAATACTGTTTGTCAAAATATTCTTCGACACTTTCAAAACCCTTTATTGATACAGGCGATTCCTGACAAAATATAATTTGGCTTGAAATAAGAAGAGAGATAATAAGTAGTGTTCTTTTCATACTTTCAATTTACAAGGAATGTTATAGTAACCCATTCCGGCGTTCTTCATTACTGAATAATCAATAAAAGCATTGGCACTTTAATCTAAACTAATAATATTAAATAATACATTTGTTAAATATTTTTATTCTTTCATGATCATTTACAACGTTACATCAAAAGTTACATTTGAAATAGAAGCTGAATGGGTGAAATGGATGCAGGAAGAACATATTCCTGAAGTGCTTGCAACCGCCTGTTTTACCAATGCACAACTCCTGCGTTTACTTGAATCGGATGATGAAGAAGGCGCTACGTACACTGCCCAATACTTTGCCACTACCAAAGAGTTACAGGAAAAATACATTGCCGAATTTTCAGCTGCATTGCGTGAAAAAGCATTTGCAAAATGGGGCAACCGTTTTATTGCATTCCGCAGCGTAATGGAACTTGTGCAGTAATTGTGGAAAATAATACTGTGCCTTTCATTACTTCTCCCTACAAAACAGAACGGCTGAAACCCTTGCTGTACAAGCATTTCAGCCAATGCATTTCCGAAACCCTTGCTGCACAGGCATTTCAGCAGTATTGCCTCTTTTTTCACTGCACCAAAAAAAAGCAAGCATATACAGAATCCTTTATCCATGCGGTTTCCAGCGATTTCTTTACATGTTTCAGTACAGGTAAAAAAATTTTGTTGGAATACAAAACCGTCTATATTTGCCCCACTTAAAAAATTCTCACTATGAACAAAGCTGAATTAGTAGCAAAGATTTCCGAAGATGCGGAACTTTCAAAGACACAGGCAAATGCAGTATTGGATTCTTTCATTGAAGCAGTTACCAAAACATTGAAAAGTGGTGGCAAAGTAACATTGGTTGGTTTCGGTACTTTCTCTGTAACCAAGCGTGCTGCACGTACAGGTCGTAACCCGCAAACAGGTGCTACCATTAAAATCAAAGCAAAAAAAGTTGCGAAATTTAAAGCAGGTAAAGAATTGGCTGCAAAGCTCTGATTGTTTGCTTTCGGAAAAAAGCAAGAAACAGTTCGTTTCTTGCTTTTTTTATAACCAACTTTCGAAAACAGGAGCAGTAATTGCTCCATCATCGTTACATTTACGTTTCAAATAAATTTTACTATGGGCAGAGGTGATAAAAAAACAGCAAAAGGAAAACGCTTTTTAGGTTCATTCGGCAAAAGCCGTCCTGCAAAAGCAGTTAAAAAAGCAGCTCCAAAAAAAGCGGAGAAAAAAGACTAATACAAGTAAGAAGTACGAGGTAAGAATTGTCTGATAAGCGAATGCTTCTGCACAGCAGGGGAATTCCTGCTTCATACCTCGTACTTCACTTTTATGGTGCCAACCGTTCAATCTTCCAGGTACCATCTTCATGCAGTGAATATTGCAACCGGTCGTGCAGGCGACTGCTCCTTCCCTGCCAGAATTCAATGATCACGGGCTTAACACGGTAACCACCCCAATGTGGTGGACGTATTACGCTTTCCGTACTGAATTTTTCTTCCAGCATTTTAACATTGTTCTCCAGCCAGCTCCGGTTTTCGATCACATGACTTTGTGGCGATGCCCATGCTCCTATTTGTGAACCTGTGGGTCGTGATAAAAAATACTCATCGCTTTCGGCAGCACTTACTTTTTCTACAATACCGGTGATGCGTATCTGCCGTTCCAGTTCTTTCCAGAAAAACAACAAACTGGCTTTTGGATTCTCAGCCAGTTCTCTTCCTTTGGCACTTTCGTAATTGGTATAAAACACAAAGCCCTTTTCATCGTATCCTTTCAGCAAAACAATACGTGCCGAAGGAACTGCTTCCAGCGATGCAGTTGCCAGCGTCATTGCATTTACTTCATCAATCTCAGATTCAATGGCCTGTTGCCACCAATCAGCAAATTGCAGAAATGGTGAATCGGCTGCATCTTCTTCATTCAATGTTTTGAGAGAATAATCTCTGCGGATATCAGCAATGGACGACATAAAACAATTGTTTTAATGAAGCGCCAAATCTAAGAAAGGAACTGCGAAGAAATACTGATTTACTGATTTTGATTGGAAGAAATCCGTGCCAGCATGGCTTCAATTTCAGAAAGCCGGGAAAGCTGCGATTCCAGTTTTTTATTGTGATCGCTCACCTGCTGCAGATCTTTATTCAGCTCCTCTAAAAATTCATTTCGTTTACTGAGCTGCTGACGCTGCAAATTTGCTTCTTTCAACTTGCTTTCCATTTCAATCACATGTTGCGACAGTCTTGAATTCTCTTCCACAAGTTCACGCTGTTTACTGCGCAAATCATTCAACTCAACCGACAAGAGATGATTCGCTTCTTCCATTTCATCGTACCGGAGTGCATTGGTTTGTGGTACCGAAAGTTGTTGCTCTACTTTCATCAGTTTCGATTGAATTTCATTGAACTCATCGTAAGCGGTTTCCAGCCTGTTCTTCATTTCCTGTGTAAGCACTGTTTGCTGACGAATAGTATTAAGCTCACTTTCTTTTTCTGTTAAGGAGCGACGTAATAATTGTAATTGCTCAGAGAGGTATTGATTCTGTTGCAATGTATCCTGGTGTTTCTGCTCTACTTTTTCCAGCAGATCAACCTGGCTCAGCAGTTTGGAAATATTCTGATTGTGTTGGAGTAAATGATCCTGTGCCGATTTTAACTGTGCCAGGTATTCAGCCGGACTAACTTCTGCTGATACGACAGCTGTTGAAGATTCCACAACCACCTGCTGCGGACGATTCTTCAACTCCTGTATCAACGCTTTTAACTCTTCAATTTCATCGGCCAGCAGCTGTTCATTCTCTCTTGCCTGGAGCAAATCTTTGCTCAAGTGTTCGCCCGATTCTTTTTGTTGCTCCAGCACATTGTAATATTTCATGCGCCAGTCGTGTGCTTCCTTCTCGTATTTCGCTACATCCAGATCCTGATCGAACTGGCTGCCATTGCGCATGTTCCAGAAATAATGGATCACAAAACCCAACACCAATGCCCCGATCTGAAACATCACAATTTCTAAAACAGAAAGCTGTATCGCAAGAAAAATAGCTGGCATGTGTGTAAATATTAAGGTGCAACAAACTCTGCAAACGGATTGCAAGGGAAAGTTAGCTTCAATAAAAGTAGTGAAGAAGAGTTGTGGCTGTAATTTTATCCCCAACCTTTTACCGAATGTGAAAAGGATTACCCGTTTACAATAGTTCCTACGTTTTCGCCGGTAACCACACGCTTCAGGTTATCCTGCTTATTCATGTCGAACACAATAATGGGTAAATTATTTTCCATGCAGAGTGTAAACGCCGTCATATCCATCACCCGCAGGTTTTTGCTCAAACATTCCTGGAAGGTAATGCGTTCAAATTTTGTAGCTGTGGGATCTTTTTCCGGATCGGCTGTGTAAATACCATCTACCCGTGTTCCTTTCAGAATTACATCGGCATTGATCTCAATTGCACGAAGTGAACCTGCCGTATCAGTTGTGAAATAGGGATTGCCGGTACCTGCACCAAAAATTACCACACGCCCTTTTTCCAAATGACGGATCGCCCGGCGGCGGATATATGGTTCCGCAATCTGTTCCATTTTAATAGCGCTTTGCAAACGGGTGTACACACCGGCTTTTTCCAATCCGGCCTGCAAGGCCATGCCGTTGATCACCGTGGCCAGCATGCCCATGTAATCGCCATGTGCCCGTTCAATACCTGTTTCTGCCTCGTTCATTCCACGGTAAATATTACCTCCGCCAATAACAATGGCTACCTGCACACCTAAGGAAGTAATGCTTTTAATACTTTGGGCATATTGACCTATAACGGCCGAGTCCATACCGAAATTCTTATCGCCCATTAAAGACTCACCGGAAAGTTTGAGGAGAACACGTTTGTATTTTGGAAGCATGCTGCGAAGATAGAAGATTTGCCGTGATGGGAAAAATGAATACGGGTTTGGTGACGGACGGTGGTACTGCTATGAGACTTTGGTTGCGTCGCACACTTGTGCTTTAAGTTGAAACGCAGCTGTTCTTTAAATGACTCATACAACATTAAGTCATAGAGATGTCTCCTGCCGTCGACATGACGGTGTAAGAGTTTGAATAATCTTAAAGTTTCATTTTTTCGGAGTGCGTCATTTCGAACCCCGCCTGTTTAATGTTCAACTTACTAGAAGCTTGCGGCGGGGTGAGAAATCGCTAAATAATTAAATTGCTTCTGCTCATGCAAGAGTTCAACGAACTATAAACCACTGCAATCGCAGAGATGTCTCCTGTCATCGACATGACGGTGTAAGAGTTTGAATAATCTTAAAGTTTCATTTTTTTCAGAGTGCGTCATTTCGAACCTCCCCAGTTTAATGTTCAACTTACTAGAAGCTTGCGGCGGGGTGAGAAATCTCTAAACAATTAAACTGCCTCTGCTCATGCAAAAGACATAAGCCATCATTACCATGTTTCAATCTCCTTCCACAAATCTTCCCAATTAGGATTCATTGAACTGATCAATTTATCTTTCTTCTCCCGACGCCACTTTTTAATTTCCTTTTCTCTTGCAATGGCTTCTTCAATGCGTCCAAAATGCTCAAAGTAAACACAAATAGTACAATTATATTTGTCAGTAAAACTCCCTACATAAAAATGCTCTTTGTGCTGAAGTACCCGATTTCGCAAATCTGAAGTAACGCCAACATACAAGGTAGTACGATTTGAATTCGTCATTATATATACTGAACCGCCATGCTGCATTGGATATCAAATAGGAATTCATCCCTCTACAAATAAATCCGTTCAATCGCATCCCGGTACTTCTCCATAATCACTTTCCGCTTCAGCTTCAAGGTTGGTGTCAGTTCGCCGCCATCCACCGTCCATTCATTGGCACAGAGTTCAAACTTTTTGATCTGCTCTACATGGTTGAACTGCTGATTAAATTCTTCCACAATGTTCTTATACATTTCCAGCACGGCGGGGTTGCGGATGAGATCATGCACCGTTCCAAAACTGATATTGTTTTGACCGGCCCATATTTTCAGATTTTCAAATGATGGCACAATCAACGCTCCCGCAAACTTGCGCTCCGGACCCACCACCATCATCTGCTCAATAAACTTGCTTTCCTTCATTTTGTTTTCAATGGGCTGTGGTGCTACATATTTACCACCACTTGTTTTAAAGATCTCTTTTTTACGGTCAGTGATCTTTAAAAATTTTCCGCCTTCCAATACACCAATATCACCGGTATGGAAATAACCATGCGCATCAATAACTTCAGCTGTTAAATCTGGACGTTTGTAATAACCCATCATCACATTATCGCCTTTACAGCAGATCTCTCCGTCTTCGGCCAGTTTTACTTCAACTCCATCGATCACCGGGCCTACTGTTCCAAAACGTCTTCCTTTTTCATTGTACCGGTTTACAGCAATCACCGGCGATGTTTCAGTTAAACCATAACCTTCCATGATCACCAATTTACCGGCGGTGAACACACGCAGCAGTCGCACCTGGCAAGCAGCGGCTCCGGTAACAATCGCTTTCACTTTGCCACCCAACCCTTCACGCCACTTTTTAAAGATGAGTTTATTGGCAATGGCCAGTTTTAGGTTGTAGAAAAAACCCTGGTTCTTTCCGAGATCAAACTTGCTGCCCACATCAACCGCCCAGAAGAATAGTTTTTTCTTTAGCCCTGTTAATTCCTGCCCTTTGCCCATAATTCGTTCGTACACTTTTTCAAGCAGTCGGGGTACAGTTGTAAATACCGAAGGCTGTACTTCCTTTAAGTTATCGCCGATCTTATCAAGGCTTTCTGCATACCAGATCGATACGCCATTGAACAGATAGATGTACGTTACCATCCGTTCAAAAATATGATTGAGTGGAAGAAAGCTCAACGCCTTATCACCCGGCACACAAAACTCATCAAACACCTGCGTACTGGAAATCACATTGCTGAGAATATTCTTATGACTCAGCATCACACCTTTGGGTGTACCCGTGGTACCCGATGTGTAAATGATGGTCACCATGTCTTCATAATGAATCGCATCTGCAGCCAACGTCAACTTTTTCATATCGTCATCAGTTGCTTTGCTCATAATCTCCTTCCAATGCAAAGATGGTTGCAGGTAATCGAATGTAAATACTGCCTGTACGCTTGGAACTTTGGCTCTTGCTTTTTGTACTTTATCATAAAGATCCTGGTCGCTTACAAACACCAGTTTCACAGCGGCATCGTTCAACACGAACTCCAGCTCGTTGATGGCTAAGGTTGGATAAATGGGCACCAACACAGCACCTGTTTTCTGCACAGCCAAATCGAGCAACATCCACTCCGGCCGGTTATTACTGATCACAGCAATCTTATCCCGCTTCTCCACACTCATATCATTGGCGCTGATGCCGAGATGAATTAGCCCGGCCGCTAAGCGATCAACAATAGTTTTTACTTCGGCCGTACTGTATTTTTTCCAGATGCCGCCTTCTTCTTTGGCAGCAAACATCGCTTCCTGTGGAAATTTTGCCAACTGTACATCAATACAATCAAATAAACGTTTTGGACTCGTCATATAGCATGCAATTAATATGAAAACACAACAGGAATATCCTGCTGACAGAACAGTAAGTTAAGGAGAAAAACAAAACGAACCGATAGAAAAAATCCTCCGTTTTGCGGAGGATTTTCATTCGACTAATTACTATTTTTATAATACTGCCCGTTGGGCACTTTAAACAATTTTGATTTTTGAAAACGGGTAAACTCATTGTATTGTTCGGCATTGAGTTTGGTCCAGCTTTCATACTTTGCCAGGTCGCCGGCCGCTTCAAAGATCCATTGATTGTACGCATCAAACATACCTTCCTGCAACAGTTGTTTCTGGTGTTCAAACAAACGGAACGGAAATTTAGCCGCATACTCTTTATTCCAATCGAGCAAAAAGCGAGTACGCAGCATTGTTAGTGATTCTGTTGTAATTCCCTTTTCTACCACGCTGCTGTTCTGATTCATTACAGCCATAAACGCATCACTGAACTCATTTTTTTGTTTTGGTGGTTTTGCTTTGGGATCTTTTTGTTCAACTACAAAGAATTTTTTATAACTGTCGAGCAACAGATTTTTGATCTCCGCCGTACGGCTGCTGTAACTTTCCATGTTCACAAAAATTTCACCGTAGATCAATGCCCACACTTTATCTGTAGTAAAGTAGTAATAACGGGCTGCGAAATAATAATTGCCTGCATAGCCCGGATCGTTTTTAATACCGAGTTCCCATTGTTCAATGCTGGTGTAGTTTTCATTCATCATCCACAACAACTCACCATACTCTGCATACAACGGACCACTGGTTGGATATTTTTTCAAAGCTCGCTTGTACATCTTCTCTGCATCCTTCCGCTCTGCCAATGCTTTGTAAATATTGCCGGCAATCTGGTAGGCCTGTACATCCGCATCATCTTTCTCAACCAATGGACGTATGGTTTCTCTTGCCTTTGCAAAATCACGCTGGTAGTAATACGTCAATGCCAGATCTTTCAGGATCAAGATATTCTGTGGTTCTTTCTGCAGCGCTTTGTTGAGTACAAGTACAGCATTGTTCCAATCGCCACCACGCATAAACTGTTTGCCTGTTTCGTGCAGTTGTGATGCATCAGGATCCTGTGCAGCAGCAAAGAGTTGCAGCAAAACAAAACAAATGGTAAAGAGTTGTTTCTTCATATCGGGCCAAAATTAAATCAAAAGAGGCGATTCATCACCGCCCCTTTCTCTTCTTGTATTTTTATTAAGATTCATAAATGAGATGCGTCAGTAACCCATCCCTCAACTTTGGTTCAAACCAGGTGCTTTTAGGAGGCATTACATTCCCACTGTCGGCAATATCAAACAACTGCTCCATGGTAACCGGGTACAGACTGAAAGCCACCTGCATTTCACCACTGTCAACACGCTTCTGCAATTCACCCAACCCACGGATACCGCCTACAAAGTCGATGCGTTTATCGGTACGTTGATCTTTTATTCCAAGATGTTTATCGAGGATATTATCAGAAAGGATCGTTACATCCAGCACACCGATCGGATCGGTTTTGTACGTACCTTCTTTGGCGGTGAGTTGATACCAGTTCTTGTCAAGATACATGCCAAAGCTGTGTAAGGCTGTTGGCTTCACCGCATCTTTTCCCATCAGCTTCACATCAAAATCGGCTTTGATTTTTTCCAGCAATTCATCAACCGATAAACCGTTGAGGTCTTTCACCACACGATTGTAATCAAGTATCTGCAATTCGCTGGCGGGGAACAAAGTGGTTAAGAAATAATCGCTTTCTTCTGTAGCAGCATCCCACAAAGCCGCCCGCACTTTTGCAGCAGAGGCAGCACGGTGATGTCCATCGGCAATATAGGTTTGCGGCACCTGTTGTTCAAATAAGATGCTGATGGTTTTGATAGCGGCATCATCATTCACTACCCAAATGGTATGTTGAATATCATCATCGGCCGTAAAATCGTAAATGGGGCTTTTATCTGTTTTCCATTTTTCAATGAGTTCGTTCAATGCCGTAACATCCCGGTAGGCCAAAAATACATTGCCGGTTTGTGCGCCACTGATCTTGATATGATTGATACGATCGTTCTCTTTTTCGGGACGTGTGAACTCGTGTTTTTTGATCACATCGTTTTCATAATCGGCCACGGCACTGCCACATACCAACCCTGTTTGACTGCGGCCATTCATGATCAAGCGATAGATATAATAGCAGGGTTTGCTTTCACGAAACAACACATCCCGCTGGATAAACGCCTGCAGGTTTTCTTTTGCTTTGAGATAGACCTCCGGTGCATAATGATCGGTTTCTTCAGGAAGATCGATCTCCGGTTTGGTGATATGTAAAAATGAATAAGGATTGCCTTGCGCTTCTTCCTTTGCCTCTTTACTGTTGAGCACATCGTAAGGACGTGCTGCCACCTGCTTTGCAAACTGTGCCTGCGGACGCAGGGCTTTGAACGGAACAATGATAGCCATAAAATGTATTGTACTTACGAACCGGCTGCAAAGAAAAGGAATTTTCCCATGGTTGCCGGATAAATCAAATTGACGCTCTTATGAAAAGGTTATCAGCCTTACCCATTCTTCCTCGCAAAATCATTCAGCAACGCCACCATTGCCTCAACGCTTTCCATTCCCAATGCATTGTATAAACTCAAGCGGAAACCGCCCACACTGCGGTGGCCTTTTACCCCATACATGCCCTGCTCTTTGCATAATTGCAGAAAGGCTGCTTCTTTTGCTGCATCGTTCATCGTAAACACCACGTTCATCTTACTTCTGTCGGCAGTTGCTACAGGTAATTGAATAAAAGGAATCGCTTCCAATGCAGCATAAATACGTTCTGCTTTTTGATTGTTGATGGCTTCAATAGCTGCTACGCCACCTTGTGCTTTTAACCAACGCAATGTAAGCATGGCTACATACACGGCAAAAACAGGAGGCGTGTTAAGCATACTGCCTTCTTTGATATGATTGCGGTAATCGAGTATGGTTGGAATGGTACGTTCTACTTTTCCGAGAATATTTTTATTCACGATCACCAGGTTTACACCGGCGGCGCCCATATTTTTTTGTGCGCCTGCATAGATCAGATCGAACTTGTTGAAGTCGAGCACACGGCTCAAAATATCACTACTCATATCAGCCACCAACGGCACACCACAATCGTACGGCATCTGGTGCCATTGTGTTCCGGCGATGGTTTCGTTGGTAGTAATGTGCAAATAAGCAGCTGTTGCGGGAACAGCCAGCTCATGCGGCATGGTTGTATAATTCGTGTCTTTGGATGAACCCACAATTTCTACATGACCAAACAGCTTGGCTTCCTTAATGGCTTTGCCTGCCCAGGTTCCTGTTTCAGTATAAGCTGCTGCTTCGTTTTCGTTGAGCAGGTTCATTGGTATCTGCATAAACTGTGTCGTAGCACCACCATGGAGAAACAATACTTCATGATCATCATCCAGCTGCATCAATTCCTTCACCAGCGATCGGGCTTCGTTCATCACATCTTCAAATAGCGGTGTACGGTGACCAATTTCAAGAATGGATAAACCGCTGTTGTTGAAATTAAGAATCGCTTCACTTGCCTGCTGAAACACTTCCTTTGGTAAAACAGAAGGACCTGCGTTGAAATTATGCATCATCATGGCAGCGAAATTAATTGATTTAACAGGAACAATTGTTAGGAGCTTGCCACCCCGTCTGACCGCAGGTCGGCCGGGGATTCAATTTGAAGGTTGGCAACCCTCACCATACTTTCTGCACTGTTTTTACGTTACTGTTCCGAACAGTACCTTTATGTTCTTATCCAATCATCGTTGTATGAAAAAACTCATCTTTCTGTTTTGTTTGTTACCGGTGTTGCTGCAGGCACAAAATTTCCATTTATCGTTTCGTGGCGGATTGGCCAATTACCAGGGCGATCTGCAGAGAAAAGCGTTCACCTTTCAACAATCAAAATTTGTGGGAAGCATTGGTGCCCGTTATGATTTAACCGAACATTTACTGGCCCGCACCCATCTCAGTTTTGGGATGTTACGTGCTGCCGATGCAAAAAGTAAAAGCGCTTCGCTGCAGAGCCGCAACCTCAGCTTTCAAACCAATTTGTTTGAATGGGAACTGGGCGCACAATACAATATTTTCAACCTGAATTATAAATGGTGGACCCCCTATGTGTTTGCAGGTGGTGGTTTGTACCGCATCAAACCTTTTACAGCCGACAACAACGGCACCAAAGTTTTTCTGCAACCATTGAGTACCGAAGGGCAAGGAGTTATCCCCGGTAAGAAAACGTATAAATCAACACAATTCTCCATACCGTTTGGAATTGGTGCTGAATATCTGTTAACCGAAGATCTGCGTGTAGGGTTGGAGCTTGGCTATCGCAAAACATTCACGGATTATATAGATGATGTAAGTACATCGTATGTTGACCAGGCAACGTTGCTGGCTGCCAGAGGACAAACAGCTGTTGACATGGCCTACCGTGGCAGTGGTACTTATCCGGCCGCTGGCAGTTTACGTGGCAGCGAAAAAAACAAAGATGCGTATTACTTTGTACAGCTAACCATTGTATGGCGTCCGTTTGTTGATTGGTACGAACGCACATCGGGCATTGCATCGTTCAAGAAAAATAAAAAAGTGGGGTGCCCGGGTGTGAGAGAAAAAGGTTATTAGCTTGCTGCAACGGAACACCGGCATGCGTTGTCATAATTGATATGAAAAAGTCATTCATCATAATTTATGGTTTCTTGCTGTTATTTACATCCTGCAAAAAGGATGATGCAGATTGTAATGGAACGATCATCAGAAAAGCAATCGTTGAAAATGACCAGGCATTGATACGGACAGAGATTAACAAGATATGTGCAGGCATCCCTGTTGTTCAAACGAGCGGAGTCCCCGATGGTTTAAAGAGATCACTTGATGAATTAGTTGATAAGTTGAATAAGACGTGCAGCATTGAAACGACTGTTCTTTGCTACTTCTGTATTGATACGCTACCCGAACAAGCTGAAATCAGAATGACTTCCGGAGCAACCAGCCGAACAATAGACATCTCCTATACAAATGATAAAAAATTGGTTTTCGTAAACATGCATGATTAGTTGCAGTTTTTTTACTCATTCGAGTAGTTATTTTTTTGCTGTTCGCAACCGCTCAAACATCGCCACATTCATCAGGATCAATAACATGCCGTAGAAAATATCTTCCACCGGAATATTTTTCATGGGCCATGGAAGAAAGGAGAAGATACGGATGCCGAGATTTTCTGCATCGTTATACAACACCACCGGGATTCCGGTTAATAATCCATTCACAATTAAAAACGGGATTACCACAACCAGGTACGCTATCAAAAATGCAGAAGCATTAAATCCTTTAAACCATTTTGGAAACGCAAATAACACTGCAATAAATACTGCATTCAGTAAAGCTGTGTAAAACGTGTAGGCTTTACCGTAGGTAAAGATGGCGGCTACTGCAAACAACACTCCCATGATGAGTAATACAGGCCTGCCCCAGGTTTTTTGTTTTACAGAAGGAAAATAACAAACAATACATTCATAAATAAATACGCAGCAGTACGGCACAACAAAGAAGAACAACAGTTCTTCCAATGGAAGTGTAGAGAGTTTAATTCCTGTAATATGTGCGTCGCTGAAACTCCACACGCCTGCTCTTGTTTTCAATTCATCCCACACAATAAAAAAGATAGCAGGAAACAACAAGGCAGGAAACAGGTACTTCCACTTTTTATAATACGCTACTTTTTTATCGAAGCTCAGCAGCAACGGTCCTGCAAGGGAGCCAAGCAAAATGAGAAAGTAAGTGTAGTGAGCGTTCAAATGGTTTGTTTAAATGACGAATGTTGTCTGTTCACCTGAAAGGTGACTGCACAACGGATATGATCTTGATGGATGAACAGTCACCCTCCGGGTGAACAGTTATCAAAAAATTATCTGATATTGGGATTCAGTTGTTTTTCCTTCCGCACTTTTTCCCAATATTTTTTATGCACGAAAAGCATTCCGAAACTTTCACCATCTTCTTTGTCCATATGCTTGTGGTGCATTTTGTGTGCCCAGCGGATGGCCCGCACATACGTGCTGTTCCACCGGCTGAAAATTTTAAACCGCTGGTGAATGATGATATCGTGTACAATAAAATAGGCCAATCCATACATGGCAATACCTGCGCCAATACTTACCACCCAATACACCTGGTTCATTAAACCCAGCATAATGCACAGCCAGCTTGGAATGGCGAAGATGAGAAAGAACGCATCGTTCTTTTCAAAAAAACGGCCACGGGGCTGATGATGATCTTCGTGCAGATACCACAAGAACCCATGCATCACAAATTTGTGCGTGAGCCAGGTAATGCCTTCCATGGTAAAGAACACAACAAATGCCAGTAAGATGTATAAAAACAAACTCATAATAATGTGCGTAAGATTAAAAAGAACATGAACTGGATCAATAACAAATTTACGGCGAATTGGTTTTGTTTGGGAAACGATAAAACACGGAACAGCAACATGAGCAAAGCGCTGATGCCAAACCAACTGATGTAGTTGAGCAGCGGGATCGATCCATCACCCAGCCATTGCCAATAGCCCAGCTTTACGGCAATGGGCTCCATGACCCAGTCAAAAAACGTAGCCAGCAACGCACCATCGAGAATAATGGCAAAAAAGCCAACATTGTTCCGCTCCGGTTGCTCTTTGTCTTTCAGCTTATTCCACATAAAGTTGAGGAAATGCTGAATGGTTACACCGCAGCAATACATCATAATAAACCAGTTGACACCAATTACCAGCGGAACATTCCCCCACTGCCAACCCATTGCCGGCAAATACCTGTATTCACCAAACAGGAGCTGATGATTCACACCAAGGTATTCGGTTCCAAAACCAACAACATAACAAACTGCAACAAACAGCAAAAAATGTTTGTTCCATTCACGTTGTGTATAGAAGAGCAAACCGGCAGACAGCAACAGGTTCATTGGTGTGAGTGATGCAAACAAAGCAGCATCGTACCACAAAATACCGGCGAGGCCAATGCAGTGAAATAACACGGCAATAGCGGTCGCAATTTGTTGTTTACTGTATTGTTGCAGCATTAATGAATACGTTGTTGTTGATAATCTTGCTGTATCAGTTCGGTAGCAATTTTTGCACTTTTAAAACAAAGCGGAATACCACCACCGGGATGTACACTGCCCCCACAGAAATACAAACCCTGAATTCGTTTTGTAAAGTTGGGATGACGTAGGAAAGCCGCCATCTTTCCATTGCTGCTGGTACCATACAACGAACCCATATACGAACCTGTACGTTCTTCAATCCGAATGGGATCAAGATACTCTTCTGTTGCAATGGCTTCTTCAATATTTGTTTGCAGTAAACGGCTCAGCTTCTCAATTACCTGTTGACGTAACTGCACACGCATCGCTTCCCAGTTTTGCCCCACATTGGAAGGTGCGTTGATGAGCAAAAACCAATTTTCCATTCCTTTCGGCGCTAAACCTTCCTCCATTTTAGAAGTGATGTTTACATACACAGTTGGATCATTGTACAAACGTTGTTGCCGGAACAATGCCGTGAACTCCGATGCATAATTTTTACTGAAGAAAATATTATGCAGATGCAGATTTGAAAATTCACGGTTCATGCCCCAGTAAAAAATAACACCGCTGCAACTACGTTCCTGTTTCAATACTTTTTTGGATTGATAACTGTCGCCCAGTAACTGCTGATAAGTGAAATAAACATCCGCATTACTCACTACAATGTCGGCTTCGATATTTTCATTGTTTACAACAACCCCCTTCACTTCGCCTGCCCGGTGAATGATGCGTTGCACCGGGGTATTGTAATGAATACGAACAGCTTTCTTTTCTGCCAGTTTCACCAATGCATTGGTAATGCTGATCATTCCACCTGTTGGATAAAATGTTCCTTCGTTCAATTCCAGATGCGGAATTAAACTCATCATACCCGGTGTTTGGTAGGGATTGCTTCCATTATACGTTGCAAAGCGATCAAACAGCTGAACAGCCTCGGTCGTTTTGAAAGAGGATTGATTGAAGCTATGCAATGTGCCGGTAAGATGAGCAGCACGTACTGTTTGCAATGCTTTCAGCACAGGTTTTTGTAACCAGGTTGAACGTTTGTGCAGGGAATGATTCAAAAAAATACGACCGATATTGTCGTAAAGCGTTTCGCTTTTGCTGAGATACTGAAGAACGGCTTCTTTACTTTCGCCTAACTGCACATGCAACTCGTCTGCTAATTGTTCTGCATTCGTCCACGCCTGTACCTGCTTCCCGTTTTCATAAAAATACTTACAGGAAAGTGGAACTTGCCGGTACTGGAAATACGCATCCATCGGCTCACCGGCAAATGCAAACAGTTCTTCAATATTTTGTGGCTGCGTAAACAACGAGGGACCTGCATCAAACAAAAAACCATCTTTTTCAAAGGCAGAAAGTTTACCACCGGCATACGCATTCCGTTCAAACACATCCGCTTCATATCCCATCACCGACAAACGGATGGCTGCAGCTAACCCGGCTACTCCACTTCCAATCACTACTGCTTTAGGCTGCGGCATGTGATAAATCATTTTGTTGCAGCCATTCTTCGAGCAAAGGAAAAGCGATCTTAAACCACTCGGTATAATCGCCAGCCTTGTGTTCAATTTCAGCTTTAATTGCTGCCATGGGTTTATAACATACTTCACTTACTTCGTCGGCATTCAACTGCATATCACCTTCGTACTCGCCCACAAACACATGATCAAATTCATGCTCTGTAAGTCCGTTATCGAATTGAGCTTTGTAAGTGAAATGAAATGCTTTGCGGATGGCAACAGTAAATCCCAACTCTTCCTGCAAACGACGGAGTGCCGCCTGCTCTGTTGTTTCGCCCGGCATGGGATGACTGCAACAGGCATTGGTCCACAACGAAGGACTGTGATATTTTGATGCGGCCCGTTTCTGCAACAGCATGTTTCCTTTTTTATCAAACAGGAATACACTGAAGGCACGGTGCAGCAATGCTTTTTCATGTGCTTCCATTTTTTCCATGGAACCAATAGCTTCATCGATCTCGTTTACGAGAATTACTTCGTGCATCATTCAAAAATAAGTGATTACAGGATTACATGATATTTAACTGGCTGCGTACGCCTGCCCGTAAAAGAATCATCACTTTATGATAATCAGGAATACGCACCCGCTCCTGCATAATGACTGCGGGCTGCAGTTTTTTGATCTTGCGGAAAAGAGAGAGATAATATTTGTAAGCAACGTACACACCAAACCTTGCTTTGGTTGGCAATTGCATAATGCCTTCGTATGCATGATCAAAATCGTTCTGGATATCTTCTTCTATTTCACGTTTCTGGCGCTCAGTAAAATTGGAAAAATCAAGCCCGGGAAAATAAGTACGGTCCAGTTGATTATAATCGGCCTGCACATCCCGTAAAAAATTCACTTTTTGAAAAGCTGCCCCTAAGGAACGGGCCGCAGGCTTCAATTGTTCATAGGCTTTTTTATCCCCTTCCAGAAACACATACAAACACATTAATCCTACCACTTCGGCACTGCCATAAATGTAATCGTTATATCCTTCCTGTGTATAGCTGGTACGTTTGAGGTCCATTTCCATGCTGTTGAAAAATGCATGGATCAATTCATGATCAATTTGATATTGATTAACTGTTAACTGAAAGCTGTGCAGAATTGGATTGAGGCTGATACCACGCTCAATAGCGTCGAAGGTTTGTGCTCTGAAATCAGCGATCAGTGTAGCTTTATCATGCTCATGAAACGTATCAACAATTTCATCTGCAAAACGAACAAGCCCGTAAATATTATAGATCGGCTGACGAAGATCTTTGTGTAACAACCGGATGGCTGATGAAAAAGAAGTACTGTACCGCTCAGTAGTGTTGCGGCTGCACAATTCAGATACTTCATGAAAAATTTTCATCATAAACTCAGCTTTGTTTGAACAGTTGTTGAGAATTGTTTATTCACCAGATTTGCGACTACTTCACCACTGATCAAACTTGGCGGGACCCCGGGGCCCGGAACCGTTAATTGTCCCGTGTAGTACAAATTACTGATTTTTTTGCTCCTGCACGACGGTTTTAAAATGGCCGTTTGCAGCAGCGTATTCGCTAATCCGTAAGCATTTCCTTTAAACGCATTGTAATCGTTTACGAAATCAGTCACGGAATACGATTTTCTATAAACAATCGATTGTTGAATTGGTTCACCAATCCGTTGTTCAAACCGATTTAAAATTTGCTGGAAGTATTTATCCCGAAGTTCATCGGTATCTCCGGAAAGTCCGGCAGCAACAGGAATGAGGAAAAATAAATTTTCATATCCTTCCGGTGCGCCTGATGGGTCGGTAGCAGTTGTAGCACTTACGTAGAATAATGGATCGGTTGGCCACTGCGGATCACTGTAGATCTCTTTGCCATGCCGGTTAAAATCGGCATCAAAAAATAATGTGTGATGTGGGATACCGTGCAGTCGCTTGTTCAACCCTACATAGTAAAGTAAACAAGAGGGTGCCATTACACGCTTATTCCAGTACCCTTCCGAATAAGTCTGATCTTTCTGGCCCAGTAATTTTGTTTCCGTGAAATGATAATCCGCTCCGCTGATAACAACATCGGCTTCGTACAACACATCATCAACCACTACTCCTGTTGCAATACCATCTTTCGTTTGTATCGATTGAACATCTTTTTGAAATTCAAATTTCACCCCCAGTTCCACAGCCAGGCTATGCATGGCTTCCACAATTTTATGCATGCCGCCAACAGGGTACCAGGTACCCAGTTTTACATCAGCATAATTCATTAAACTGTAAAGGGCAGGAATTTTTTCGGGCAAGGCTCCGAGAAAAAGAACAGGAAATTCCATCAGTTCCCGCAGGCGTGGATCGGTGAAATGCTTTTGCACATGTGCTTTCATAGATGCAAATACATCGAGCCGCAGAATTCCTTTCAGCAAGTCCATTTCTGCAAATTCAGTCAGCGATTGACCGGGTTTAAAAACGAGTTTGTTGATACCTGTTTCGTATTTGTAAGCAGCTTCGTCCATAAAATGATCCAGCTTGGCTGCACTCCCCGGTTCAATGCGTTCAAACAGATCACGCAGTGCATTATAATCAGCCGGTATATCTACCACATCGTTGTTGTAGTAAATGCGGTAAGAAGGGTCTAAGCGCTTGAGTTCATAGTAATCACTTACCTCTTTTCCGAATTCACGGAAATAACGTTCAAACACATCGGGCATCCAGTACCAGCTGGGCCCCATATCAAATGTAAAACCATCGGCTTTCAGTTGACGGGCACGACCACCCGGCTGATCATGTTTTTCGAATACGGTTACAGCCCAGCCACTGCGGGCAAGGAACGAGGCCGCCGACATACCGGCAAAACCGCTGCCAATTACGATTGCTTGTTGGGTCAAAGTTGGAATAGTTTTAATACCTGCTGATCTGTTCTTTCAGCAATTTACGGGCAAAATGGATACGGCTCTTAATGGTGCCTAACGGCTCCTGCAGTACATGTGCAATTTCATGATACTTGAATCCTTCAAAATACAGCATGAATGGCTGCTTGAAAATGTCCGGCAGTTCATGAATGGCTTTCTGAATCTCTTTCATCTTCATACTCGTTTCCGCTTCGTTGGCAACCGTTGCCTGCTGGTAATCGAGAAAGAAATCGTTAGGAGTAGAATCAAAAATGGTATTCTGCTTCACCTTGCGGCGATAGTTATTGATAAAAATATTCCGCATAATGGTGTACAGCCAGGCTTTTACATTGGTGCCCACATTATACTTTTCACGGTTCGATAACGCACGGAACATGGTTTCCTGTAATAGATCCTTTGCTGTTTCATTATCCCTGGTCAACGTAAAGGCAAAGGGCTTCAGAAAATCTGTGTTGTTCAAAAGCATTTGGTTGAATTCTACAGTTGACATAAAATCGTGTTTAATTATTTATGACGTAAAATTAAACAAATCAATGTTAGCTCACCAAATTTTTGTTTAATATTTTCTTAAAAAGATTAAACATGCTACTGCTCAGTCAGTTACAAAAAAATATCCCCCGCAATGCGGGGGATGTACGTATAAAAACAGTTGAAAAGATTAAGACAGGGTGCCCAAAAGCTCATTTACTTCAGCCAGCGATTTCAGAAAACGAATGTTGGAAGGAACTGCTTTCTTCTCGAATGTTTGTGCCAGCAAACCTGAAATAAGTACCTGCTGCTGAGGGAACCTGTTTTTGAGATTGTTCAGAAACTTATCAAAATTGAATTCCTTCATTACTGTTGTGAGATGGGTATAGATATAGTCGGGCTTCTTCAGCTCCACCACGTACTCCATATCTTTTAATGGTACGTTTGCACCCAGATAGATCACTTTTACGCCTCGGCTCTTCAACAAAAACTGGAGGAATAACAAGCCTACTTCATGGTGTTCGTTCTCAGGTAAAAACAACAGCATTTTTGTTTTGAGCGAAAGCGGTGTAACAATACCATCGATACCAACGATCAGCTTCTGGCGGATAATGTTGGTCATCAAATGTTCCTGCGCCGGATTGATATGATCCGTCATCCACAAAATACCGATGCGCTCCATGAAAGGGAAAATGATATACGTGATCGTTTTTTCGATTCCCCTTGCAGCAATATGCTGATCAAGCACTTTTTCAAAACTCTCCAGCTCCATGTCCACCATGTGTTGGATCAGTTCATTGATGATACGCTCCTGCTGCGCCTGCGGTCCGGTAAGTGTTAATGTTTTTTCCCGCAACTCCTCATTGCTCATACGGTTGATGTGAGAGATCTTGTACCCGTATTTGTTGAGCAGGGAAATGTTAAGCAACATTTTCAATTCAGTGTTGCTGTAATAGCGGATGTTGGTAGCCGTACGCTGTGGCTTAAGAAATGAGTAGCGCTGCTCCCATATACGTATGGTGTGAGCTTTGATACCACTCAGATTTTCAAGGTCTTTGATTGTAAACTTGTTCATCGTGTCTTGCCTCCTGTGAAATTACAAACGCAGTTCAAAAAAGTTCGTGGCGCTGCAATTTTCTTTCAGAAAGCCCTGATTTCAGGCTTGTTTTAACAAAGAAACATACAATTCGGATAGCGATTCCAGTTCGGCCGACTTGGAAAAACGGGCAGCATCACTTGCTGCAGCACCCGCCAGTTGCTCCCGCAAAGCATTGTTTTTGATCAGCGAAGAAAGTGCCTCAACCAGTTCGGTTTGGGTACTTGCAAGCATACCTGTTTTGCCATCTGTGATCAGTTCAGGAATCCCTCCGGCAGGAGTGGAAAGCACCGGTTTACCAGCTGCCATGGCTTCCATGATCGATACCGGCGTTCCTTCGTTCAGCGAAGTGAGCAGTACGATATCTAACCCGGCATACACAGCATCCATATCTTTTCGCCAGGAGGTAAAAATGAAGTTGGCATTATTGCTATCTGCTGCTGCAGTTGAAAAACGTAATTGCTTTGAAAGGATGAGTTCCTGCAACGCAGTGCGGTTAACGCCATCGCCAATAATAAAAAAGCGGAGTTGATGAGAGTTGCCCACCGATTGAATTACCTGCGCCGCCGTTTCAATAAACAGTTGATGATTTTTTACTGGCACTAACCGGCCCACAATACCAATGGCAATTGTAGTGGGCGACAACTGAAATTCATTTCGGAAATGTTGACGCTTGCTCCCGTCTGCATCCTGAAATTTTGCAGTATCAATACCAAGCCGGATAAGCTGAAGTTTATCAGCGGATGCGATTTGATAAGTATTTGTGAATTCGTTTTTCAGTGTTTCACTGATGGCAATAATGGCCGAGGAGAAACCGGCGAGCCAGCGTTCAATAAGAACGATGAGATGCGATGTTGTGTTTGAAAAATAAGAATGAAACACATGGCCATGAAATGTGTGTACTATAACGGGCACCTGTAAACGATGTGCGGCCAATCGGCCCAGCACGCCCGGCTTCGCACCATGTGTATGCACTATATGTGGCTGAAACGTTTTAATGGCCTGCTTAATTTCTTTGTAAGCACGCCAATCGGTTCCCGGGATCACCGAACGTTTTAAGGAGTTGATCTTTTGAAACTGAAACCCTTTGTACTGATCGAGTAAATAATCAGCCGGTTCTTCATCTGCATCGGGTGCACCGGCAAGCAACAATATGTCAAACGAATTGCTTAACGCAGCCGCCCCGCTGATCACATTCAATGCCGGGCCACCCACAGCTAACCGGTTCAGGATAATTAATAATCGTGGCTTGTTCAAACAGATTACAGGGTAGCGTTGAGAAGATGATTTGATTCCACTGCCCGTTTTACATCGGCCATCAACTGTGGGTGCTGCATGGCTTCGAGGTGACGCTGGTGATGCAGATCAGTACCAATCAGATCCACCAGCTTATGCTCCACCAGATAATGCGCTGCATCCTGCACTCCCTTTCCATAATAACCACTCAGCGAAAGAAGATTGATCTGTAACAAACAACCCTGATCTTTAAACCGGTGATACACTTCTTTTCGTGCATGATAATAATTGTACCGCTCCGGATGGGCCAATACGGGTTGATAGCCTTTCACAATTAAATCGAACAAAATATTTTTGAGATCGGAAGGCGCCTGCATAAACGAGATCTCCACCAACACAAAATTCTTGTGAAATGTAAGTAGTGGCTCATCATTTTTCAACCGGTCAGCAAACAGATCATCAATAAAATATTCGGCTGCCGCCTGCACTTCCACATCAATTCCTTCTTCCTTCAGTTTTGTTGTTAATACCTGGTGTGCGGCAAGAATGGTTTCTCTTGTATTGGGATATAGATCTGGATAAATATGTGGTGTGGTGATGAACTTGCGATAACCCAGTTCCATCATCTTTTGAATATAGCCCACAGAAGTGGCAGCATCAGGTGAACCATCATCAATGCCCGGCAACAGATGCGAATGCATATCTACACCCAGGGCACTGTAATCGATCTGTACAGCTAACAGCTCTTCTTTTTTCTTTTTAAATAAACCAAACATACTACTTATACTCTTGCACCTTGTGCCTTGTACCTTGTGAATTAAAACGGTAACGACTTCACCTCTTCATACACTTTTTCAATTCCATCCTTCAACCCAATGGTTGCTTTCCATCCCTGCTTCTGCAGTTTCGATACATCCAGTAATTTACGGGGCGTACCATCAGGCTTTGATGTATTGAATTGTAATTCGCCTTCATACCCAACAATGGATTGGATAAGCTCCGCCAGTTCTTTGATCGATACATCTTCACCCACACCAATATTCAACCACTCGGTTCCATCATACGACTGCATTAAGAAGAAACAGGCATCGGCCAGATCATCTACATGCAGAAACTCACGGCGTGGCGTACCCGAACCCCATATTTCAACAACAGGTTGCTGTGTGCGTTTCGCCACGATCATCTTCCGGAGCAGGGCCGGTAATACATGCGAATTCTGCAGATCATAATTATCGTTGGGCCCGTATAAATTCGTCGGCATCGCCGAAATAAAATTGCAGCCATACTGACTGCGGTATGCTTCACATAGTTTCAATCCGGCAATTTTTGCAATGGCATACGGTTCATTGGTAGGCTCCAGTGTTCCGGTTAACAGCGAATCTTCCTGAATCGGCTGTGCTGCAAATTTTGGATAGATGCAGGAAGACCCGAGAAACAACAATTTCGTTACACTGTGTTTGTACGATGCATGGATCACATTGTTCTGGATCATCAGATTATCATACAAAAATTCGCCACGATAAGTATTGTTGGCAACGATGCCGCCTACTTTTGCCGCTGCTAAAAAAACGTAATCGGGTTTCTGTTCTTTAAAAAATGTATCAACCGCTTCCTGGCTGCGCAGATCAAGCTCTGCAGAAGTACGCAATACTAAATTCTCAAACCCTTCCTGCTGCAGTTTTCGCACAATAGCTGAACCTACCATACCACGATGACCTGCAACAAATATTTTTTCTTTCTTCTCCATTATTCAAATTGATTTTTGATCTTATACCCACTTTCGTGCAATAATTTTTCACGCTTGAAAATATCAACATCAGCAGCCACCATTTCTTTCACCAAACCAGCAAGATCATATTTTGGTTTCCAGCCGAGTTTTTTCATAGCCTTTGTGGGATCACCAATCAGCAACTCCACTTCTGTTGGACGGAAATAACGAGGATCGACCGCTACTACTTCTGTACCAACTGCAAGCTGATAATCGGGGTGGCTGCAACTCTTTACAATTCCTTTTTCATGCACACCTTCACCGTTGAATTCAATTTCAATTCCCACTTCCGCAAATGCCATCCGCACAAATTCACGAACAGGAGTTGTAACACCGGTTGCAATCACAAAATCTTCCGGTTTGTCTTGCTGTAACATCAGCCACATGGCTTCCACATAATCTTTAGCGTGGCCCCAGTCTCGTTGTGCATTGAGATTCCCCAGCCATAATTTATCCTGCATACCCAATGCAATTTTTGCAACAGCACGGGTGATCTTTCTTGTTACAAACGTTTCACCACGCAACGGTGATTCATGATTAAAGAGAATACCATTGCATGCATACATGTTGTAGGCTTCACGATAGTTGACCGTGATCCAGAAGCCATACATTTTTGCGACAGCATACGGAGAGCGTGGATAAAACGGAGTGCGTTCTGTTTGCGGCACTTCCTGCACCAGCCCATATAATTCTGAAGTAGATGCCTGGTAAATTCTTGTCTTTTCTGTTAAGCCAAGCAAACGCACGGCTTCGAGAATGCGAAGCGTACCAACCGCATCGGTGTTGGCCGTGTATTCAGGAATATCAAAACTCACTTTCACATGACTCATGGCACCGAGGTTATAAATTTCATCGGGCTGTACTTCCTGTATAATGCGGATGAGATTGGTGCTGTCGGTGAGATCACCATAGTGCAATACAAAATGACGGTTGTTGATATGCGGATCTTCGTACAGGTGATCGATACGATCGGTATTGAACAACGAAGTTCTGCGTTTGATACCATGTACTTCATAGCCCTTCTTCAACAACAGATCAGAAAGATATGCTCCATCCTGACCGGTAATACCTGTAATTAATGCTTTTTTCATTGATTGCTTTTCGTAATTTATGTTTGTTATAAACCTTACCTATTTACTTTTCTACTTATTAACGACCCATTTCTTCCCAATTACCTTCTTGCTCATTGCCTATTGATTATTGCCTATTAACTCTCTGCGCCCTACGTGCCCTCTGTGTGAAACCCAATTGTAAGCGAAGCAAACAATCACACCAATTCCCAACTCCTAATTCCACCTTTTAACTTATCAACCTCTCCACCTCCCCAACTCTCTCTGCGCCCTCCGTGTCCTCCGTGTGAAACCCCATTGTAAGCGAAGCGAACAATCACAAATCATACATCATAAATCCTACATCAGCCATCTACCTCTTCTTCTTCCTTAAAAACTCACTCACCTTCACGAAATACCTCGAATACAAACGCAGGTAGCTCGATGGCAGTTGATGTTCCTTTAAGATTTGTTTCAATTCCTTGTTGATTTTGATCGTACTGCTGATCCCGTTGGTACTCTTCCCGCCCATATTCATTTTTACCAGCATCTCCGGAATATAAACGGTAAACAATTGATGCTTGCGAAGAAAACGCAACAGCAGATCGAAATCGGCTGCAATTTCCAGATCAGTACGGTAGTATCCAAATTGCTCAAAGAAGCGGCGGTAACAGAAGAACGTTGGATGCGCCGGCATAAATCCATATTTGAACAAATTGGTTTTGAAAATAGCCGATGAGTAATACCGTACAATTTTATGCGGTTGATGCGCATGCACAAATCCAACGTCACCATACACTGCATCGATCACGGGATTACTTTGAAATTTGGTAACGATCTGCTGAATGATGTTCTCGTTTGTAAACTCATCATCCGCATGCAGAATACCGACCACATCACCCGTTGCCGCCTGAATGCCTTTGTTCAATGCATCGTACATCCCGTTGTCTTTTTCACAGATCACTGTGGCTATCCGATCCCTGTATTGATCAACCACCGCCATTGTTCCGTCAGTGGAAGCTCCATCTACGATCACATACTCAATATTACTGTACGATTGATGGAGCACCGAACGAATGGCCCGCTCGATCGTACCAGCACGGTTGTACACAACAGTAATGATGGAAACTTTCATAACGATTATCGCTCTACAATAATATTTTCCATCACCAGCATATCCATTTGGGTGCGCAAAAAACAATCCAGTGCTTCTGCCGGTGAATTAACGATCGGTTCGTTTTCATTGAACGATGTATTCAATAAAATCGGCACGCCTGTCTTTTCACGGAACGCATCGATCAATGCATAATAGCGTGGAGAAACCGACTGATCAACTGATTGCAATCGGCCCGTTCCATCCACATGCGTCACCGCCGGTATGGTTGTTTTCTTTTCTTCTTTGATGGGAAATACTTTCTCCATAAAAGGCACCACATCGGTTACTGTAAAATATTCCTCAACGTATTCTTTTAAGATCGATGGTGCAAACGGACGAAAACTTTCTCTCCGTTTGATCTTTGCATTCAGCAGATCTTTTGCATCATTTCTTCTTGGATCAGCAAGAATGGAACGGCCACCCAATGCTCTCGGACCAAACTCACTTCTACCGCTGAACCATCCAACAACACCTGCATTAACTAAGCGATCAGCTACATACTGATAAAGTTCATTATCCGGTAATTTTTTATATGCAATGTTCCTTGATTGCAGATACGTTTCGATCTCCTCGTTATTGAAATGACTACCCGTGTAAGCCGACCAGATAGCCGGTTGACGAGGCTGTTGCAATGTTTGATTATAGACAAACAACGCAGCACCCATCGAAATACCCGCATCATGTCCGGCACTTGGAATATAGACATTGCTGAACGGCGTGTTACGTGTGATCTTTCCATTGGCAACAGAATTCTGTGCAACTCCACCCGCTATACATACATTCTTTAATCCTGTTCTTTTTTGTAAAGCAGTAAGAATATGAAAGATCAGTTCTTCCGTAAAACGTTGTACCGATGCTGCCATATCTTTATGGAACTGTGTTAACTCTTCTCCTTTCTGCCGGGCCTTACCGAGTTTTGTTTCGAAATGATCGGTAAACAAAGTAGCTACTACCGGTATATGATCTTCACCGTACGTGATAATTCCTTTGGTGGGATTTCGAAAGTAAGGAAGGTTCAGTTTGAATAACCCATCAGCTGTGAAATGGATAAGATCTCTTAGTTGATCTACATACTTTGCTTCACCATAAGGCGCAAGTCCCATCACTTTGTACTCATCACCATAATGCGGAAAGCCCAGCCACTGCGTCATGGCCGTATAAAAAATACCAACGGAATGGGGGAAGTCAACGGAGTCGATTACTTCAATGTTGTTTCCTCTGCCAATGCCGATCATGGTAGTAGTAAAATCACCGGAACCATCAATCGACAATAAAGCCGCCTCTTCAAACGGTGAAGCAAAAAAAGCAGAAGCCAAATGACTGCGATGATGCTCGACGTTATGAATCTTCTTCTTCAGTTCCACTTTATCAATCGTTTCAATCTTTATAAACTCATCTTCCAGGGTAGAAACCTTTTTTGCATTGCTCAAACGGTTAAGCACGGCGGCTACACTATTGCCCGGGTTCTTCAGCAAAAAAGCAATTTTCTTTCCCAGCTTTGCCCAGGGATCACGACCAATGGCAATATGATCCACATCTTTTAAACCCACCCCTGCTTCCTTCAAACAAAATTCCACGGCCATCGACGGAAAACCGGCCCAGTGCTTTACCCGGCGGAAACGTTCTTCTTCAATTGCTGCGATCATTTTTCCATCCACAAAAATCGCCGCACTGCTGTCTGCATGATAAGCGTTAATTCCCAGAACAATCATTCGTATAGAGATAATTTAAGGTCGCAAAGATAACCGTTCAGGCTATCCTGTTACCAGGTAAATAAAGTTTGGTATTGTTGTTTGATACGGTTTGTATCCACAAAATTTCTTGCAAATACCGCAGCAGCCTTGCTGCGTTCTGCAAATTCAGTTTGATTGATCGCCGCAAATTCCTCAATGGCAACAGGCAATTGCTCAACCAGCTTGTTCACCTCAACCGTATATCCGGCACGCTGTTGCTGTAAATTGTTGAACGGTGTTGTATCGGTCGTGATCACCGGTTTCCCTGCACTAAGCGCTTCCAACAACGCATGTCCAAAATTTTCACTCTTGCTCGGCATAATGAACAGTTGAAACTGCTCCATTGCGTTTGTAAGATCTGCAGGCGATAACTCACCATGATAAATCACGTTGATACTCCCCGGAAGCTTTTTGATGAGATCTCCGCATTCCTTCCAGTACGCCGCATCTTTCACCGGCCCGTAAATATGCCATTGAATAGTGGCTGAACATTTTTGTAAGGCTTGCAAAACAGACAAATGATTTTTCATGGGACTGATGAGTGCCACTGTTCCCATGATAAGTTCATTTGTTCTCTTTTCAGGCATAGAAGTAACCGGCAGCATGTTTGGAAAATTACCGGCAACCAATACATTCATATGCTCACCAAATTGCTGTTTGATATACCGCAATTCTTGTTCGTCCGTAGCATGCCAGCTCACTGCTTTGTGCCAGCCGGCCAGTTTAAAAAAGGTTAAGAAGAGCTTTTTCTTGAGGGCTTTCTGCGATAATGCACCGGGATGAAGCATCCCTCTTGCCGACAGAATCAGTTTACAATTTGTGTATTGCTTACAATACGCAACCGCATATTGTAAGGGCCTGATATTGAAATGCAGCGAAAACAATCCATTGATAAAGATAACATCGGGGTTCACAGACCGGATGAGCGTTTGCAGTTGAGAATGGCTTCCGTTTGTATAATCCCTGTAGTAAACCATTGCCTTTTTCTCTTCCTCACCCCACTCCATCCATTCATTCACCCGGATGCCGGGCAGTGGCTGTGTCTCATTCATTTCATGCGGTTTGCACAGCACGTAGAAATCATATTCGTTGTACAGTGAACGAACCAGGTTCACCAGCGATTGCACCGGCCCTCCCGCTTTCCAGGCCGGGTAAAAATGATCGTAAAAAATGAGGATACGTTGTTTTGGCATTATAATTTTATCCGAAGAAAACGGTCGGCCGCCCAATAGCAAAATGCCACAAAAACCATATTCTTGATGAGAGAGTTCAAACACATCAATACGTCTGTTTCGATCTGTACAGAATTGAGGAATAAAACTGGGAACCAGAGAATAAGTGTTGGTCTTTTTTTCACTTGATTCATCAGTATTACAATCAGGAATGAAAAGAATAAACCATACAACAACATGAAAAAAATACCGCCCTGTACACCAAAGTTTCCGTACGCTTCTCCCATAGGGCTTACGTTCATGCTGTATCCTTCGATCTTGAAACCGGTAAAGCGTAACATATTTTGATGGCCTCCAGATTCCGGTTTATTGGGCCATAAAAAACGTGGTACAAACGTAGCCGCCAATGACTTAAAAATGGTTTCACCTTCAGCGAACGGCTCCCGTTGTGGTACATGGTCCAATACCTTCCCCACAATCATCCCCTGATTGAAGCGGTTCACCGTTGGAAACAGCATTGCAAGATCAAAAAATCTTCCCGGATCCGCCAAACGATCAGCCATAAGAGAGAAAAAGGCACCTGCATTTGTCTGATCTCCTTTTCCTTCCCCCCGCCATGCAATAGCCCTGTAATCGGCTTTTACACTTTGCAAAACCATTACAAAGAAAAAACCCGTGATTGCCAGGCTGAATTTTAACGGTCCGCTTATTTTTCGTCCAAGCATCACCAATAGAAAAACCAGCAACATTACATACACCAATTCTCCAAACATCCCCTGCCCGATCGCCTGCCCTGCAATTACAACAGCCCCACCAACCAAATACCAAAAACGTTGCTTGTGATCAGAGAAAAACGTATACAATACACCGATGTACAAAAGAAGGCTGAACAGGTAGGCGATATATTGCAACTGGCCTGTAATAAAACTTTTCATGATGGTGGTTACAAACCCAATGATGATCAGCAACACACCAATATTCCCCTTCCCGACCAAATAAGTCCGCACTGCATGTATAGCATACAGAAATTTTTGCTGGTATGAGAACTGCAGCAAAGGAGGCAGTTTCATACCAATAATCATAGCCACTACTGCAGGGAACATAAAACCATAATATCTTTCAGCCGACACGCCCATATCGTATTTCAGTGCAATGACCAACGCATCATCATTGTACACATGAAACACCACAATGGGCATCAGTAAACATTGAAATAAAGCCAACAGAATAGGGATGTCGAGAATATTATAGTTTTTGCCGATTGAATCAATGAAATCAAGCAGGAAATAAACGAATAGACCGATCGACAAGAGTTCTTCGATCAGCATCCCCTCTACCAACGTAAACAATACGGTGGTAACAAAAGCTATCAACCCAAATATTACCTTATTGTAATTCATACCAATTCTTCAATAACATCTGCAATTTCCCTGTATGAAAATTTATCAATTATTTTCCGGCTTTCATTTCCCATTGACTGAACCGCATCCCTGTTCTCTGCAAAGAAACGCATCGCTGCTGCAAGTTCCGACAGATGTGCAGCAGCAAACAATTTGCCGTTACTTTTTACCAATTCTTTTCCGCAGCCGCACCTGTTGCTGACAATTACGGCCCTGCCACAAGCCATCGCTTCGTTTACGCTGAGCCCCCATGTTTCGCCGGGTCCTTTGGAAGGCAGTACAAACACATCTCCCAAACGATAAACCACCGGCATTTGTTGCTGATTTTGAAAATCAAGAAACAGGATACGTTTATCACTGGCTGCTTTTTGTTTCAATTCATCTTCCAGCAACCCGTTCCCAACGATCAGTAAACGTACATCGTTGCGGGGGAGTAACAAAAAAGCATCGATCAACAACGCCGGATCTTTCTTCGGTTCCAGCTTCCCTGCAAATAAAAAAACGAGCTCATGATCACCTATTCCAAGCTCTTTACGCCATATCCTTGCTTTTGCTGCCGCATGTCCGTCCGCATCATAAAAACGGCTGTTTTCAACAGCATGCGGGGCATAGGCCAGTTGCATGTTGTTAAGCCCGTGTTTTACATAGTAGGCCCGGTTGTCTGTTCCGGTGTATAAAGCGATATCGATGTGCCGGTATATCCACGTTAAGGCAATTCTTCGTATTATTTTTTTTAAGGACAAACCCGCAGCTTCATCCAGCAGGGTTGAATCGCCCCGGAATAGGATTTTCTTTTTGCCTTTATAATGCCGTAGCAGATGTAAATGGCTATGAAAACTCCAGCCAAAAACCAGCAACGTGTCCGGATCATACACATCGATCCGTTGCACCAGGTCTTTGTTTTTTATACCATTGAAATGACCTGCTCCGGGTTTATCCGATACATTCTCCACAAATTCTTTTTCGTAACCTTCCAGCAAAGGAATGTCCCACGCAAATGTTTTTTTAAAATCCGGATCGTAAACACTGCCCTCTTTTGTTTGCCCCCAGGTATAAAACACTTTTAATTCAATATTCCCCCGCTCTGTCAATAATCGAAACAACGGTGCATTATACTGAATCGGATGACTTGTAACAATCGCTAATTTCTTCACTGCTTATTACCTTTTACCGATTCTCCATTCACAGCGTTTTCAATCACCTCCGCCACCCGTTCCAGGCTAAATTCCTGAATATGAGCAAAAGCATCCTTTCCCATTTTGCTGCATCGATCCTTATCCGTAAACAGTCGTAACACACGCAACAGATCGGTCTCGTCGCCACTTCGAAACGTAAACCCCGTTTCTCCTTCTACAACCAATTCCGGTGCACAGCCGCAGGCATCACTTACAATGGCTGGCCGGCTGCAAGCCATCGCTTCGTTCACGCCCAGGCCCCATGTTTCACTTTTACTTGGCAATACAAATACATCGCCCATGCGATACAGGCACGGCATTTCACTCTGGTTACGAAAAGGCGCAAACAAAATACGCTCATCGCCCTGTGCCAGTGTTTTTAATTCCTGTTCCTGTTCACCATTGCCAACGAGCAGCAGCCTGTACTGCTCCCCCCTTAACTGTTGAAATGCATGGATCAATAAAGCCACCTGCTTGAGTGCATAAAATTTACCTGCATACAGAAATACAATACTGTTTGGCGGAATGGCAAGCAGTTGCCGTTCTCTTTTTGCTGCCTCCTCCCATTTATCAGCTTCGTTTGAAAACCGGTTATTATCAATCGCATGGGGTGCATAGCTCAACTGCTCATTTTTCAAACCGTATGTACGGTAGTAGGCTTTATTGTATTGGCCTACATAAAATGCTTTTGATACATTTTGATAGACAAAACGGAGGAACCATTTTTTTGCAAAAGCTTTGAAACCGCCTTGTACATTGTTCAAATGTGAATCGCCCCGGAAAAACAAGGTTGGTTTTTTTTTGAATGCACGCAAAATGCGGAAATGACTGAACAGGCTCCACCTGTACACAAGCACTGCATCAAATTTTTCCTGTTGCAGCTGTTGAATCAATCCGGGATTCATAACGCCCCAAAAACGGTTTGAGTCGGGCCGTTTTGAAACGTTTGTCACAAAAACATGCTCATACCCTTCCAGTAAGGGAATATCCCAACTGCGTTGCAAGCCAAACTTTTTATCAAACACGGTTTCCTTTGATTGTCCCCAGGTATAAAATACTTTTAGTGCAATACGCTTTCGCTCATGTAACAAACGGAACAAGGGCGCATTGTACTGGATAGGGTGAGTTGTGATAATGGCTAATTTTTTCACCGGTGGAATGGATACCCGCTCGTTTATTATGACGGAAAATTAAACTCTTCCCGTAAGGCTGGAGTAATGCGTACACTTCTGAGAAAACGTTTGATCATTTTCCGAAATGAAAACGCAAACTCCTTTTGTACCTGTGAAATGTTTGAGTTATGCACTACATATACCAGTGCAGGAAAATTTACGGGCTTCAAATCAACACCATACTCCTGTTGCAGGCGTTCCTTGATCCATCCGTGATCGGTAAACAAATTAAAGTCTTCCCAGATCACCGAATGAAAATCCGGAATACGAACCAATGATTGATGGAGTACATGGGTTGAACCATTGAATGAACGCATCGATTGAGGGATACGAATCAGATACTTGCCATGTTCTTTGTACAGGAATCCGCAATGCATGTACCAGCCGGAAATTTTTTCGGCAGATGCCTCTGCATTCAAACGCTCAAAAAAGTACTTTGAAAGCCGGTCATCCGCATCCATCGCCATCAGGTAGTCTGCTCCATCCTCTTTTGCTAACTGGCATCCGTAACTTAATTTTCGTGCTTTATCCCATCTGCGCACCACCAGTTTTTCCGATTTGAACCTGTTCAGCAGTTGTTGCCTGTTCGCCATTTCTTCGTAGCGTTGATGTCCATAAGGAAAATGAACATAGCTAACCCGTTCATCTGTAAGTTGATTTTCCGGTGCTTCGTTGTGTACTACATAAATGTGAATGCCAGTATAGGTTTGCTGTAAAATAGAATTTACTGTTTCCCTGAGGAGGGAACTCTCTTTCTGCCAGTCAACTGATTCAGCTTTTGGCCTGAAAGGAATGATGATTGCAAATTTGATCATGTCAGGAATGCGTTGTCTGCTATACAGACGAAAATGTTATTCAAAAAAAAGTTTTGCAAGCTGCTCACGGTACTGTGCTGCAGAAAAGTAGCGCTTCATTAACGCAACATTTTTTTTCTGCAACGAGGCATCCAGCAGTTTAGGTTCAAAGGTTTTTACATCAAATAACGCAAGTCCAAGTTGGGTAAACGTATGCCATGTGGTAACATCGGGTCGCAAATATACCTTTTTACCATACGACAGCAAGGCAATTAAATTACCAAGTCCCTGTTGCCTGTTATGGTTGAAGACTGCAATATCCGTGTGTCTTAACATCGCCCTGTAAGCCTCTAACGAAATCAGTCCGGTAAGTGGAGTAAACTTATCTCCAAACAATGTACGCCCCGCTTCAATTACTTCATTTGCATAATCGGAATTGCCATAGGATAAGGGCACCACCACTTCTTCAATATGTTGGAGGTGGGCCTGCAGCAATTGAAATACTTCAACATGATTATTTGACGGATCAGCAGAGTTTCCCACCAAAATCCGTATCAATGATGTTTCTGTGCCAGTAACAGGAACTTCAAACTCATCTGCTGAGAGATACGTGTATAAGATCGACTGGTGGAAGGTGCCGCTGGCACCGTACCATTTTTTTACCAATTCAAAATCACCTTCAACAAGACTTACAAAGTGCCTGATTTTTTTGATCAGTTTTTTTTTGACTGCACTCTCCCTCTTGTGATAGTAAAAATCACCTCCCCACATCATCCAGTAACATTTCGGGATCAGCCACGGCTGCCCCAAGAGCAACCGCAGAAAGCCCCGGTGCCACAAGCCATGCAGAAATATTTTTTTAACGCCTATCAATTGGAAGAACATTTTTACAACACCTGGATAGCTGTTTACCAGCACCACCTGCTTTAATCCACCTACATCGTAGTTGGCGTAATTTGTTCCGATGATATAAAACACATGATCGTTGATATTGAAATGTGTATCTACAAATTCGATATACCGACGGTTAAACTTTTCAAAGATCATGATATGGGCAATACGCATTGACACAATGAAACGACTGGCTTGAAAAGAAAAGTGAAGCAGAGATTACTGCTTAAAGAAAAATATGGTTGTATCTACGACTGATGCAGAGCAATGAGGAAAATGACCTATAAAAATCTTTTGCCGCCACTTATCTTCTTCTAATAATTCGGGGAATGGATTCAGATAATAGGATCTGTCTGCATTGTCAAGTAACAACACCCCTCCTTGTTTCACTTTCGTCATAGCATGTTTTATACAGGATGGCCTTGCTCTGCCATCTACAATAACGAGATCAAAATAATGATCGGAGAATTGGTCGATTGACCGCACATAGTTTTCAAAACTTAATCCGTTAAACTCTCCCATACAGGAAAGAAAGTTGGCAGGGTTCCCGCACTCAGATGGAGTAGAAGAAACAAGCGGTTCGGGTTTGAACAGCTTGTAAGTAATATTTTTAATCTGCTTCTGCTCAATGATTGCCTGTACTTTGTTGTACCACAGCTCATCATGGTCAACAGAATGAAGCTGATGTACCCGTTCAGCAATAAACAAAGAGGACCCGCCCGATCCGTATTCAAAAACAACCATCTTTTTATGTAACCAATCGCTTAAATAATCAATAGCCGCAAACGACATCCATGGAATTTGATAATCAATCGTATTTTTTGAAGTTGTTCGAAATACACGCCAGCGAAAAAAAGAAATAATATTTTTTAAAAAAAGCCGAAACAAGCCTTTCAATAAAAGAACTTTTACAGATGTGGCCATGTAAATTATAAAGTCTCTGAGAAATGGTTTTTGCACCTTACCTGATTCCGTCATAAGTAAATAAATAATCGTGATGAGATAGCTTTTCGAGTAAGGAATACCCCAGTGGTTTCAGATACTCTTCGAGTCGTTGAAAATTACGGCATTCAACCAGCATATATTTAAACTTCTGAACGGCATGATCAACTCCTTTCAACACCTCCAGTTCAGCACCTTCCACATCCAGTGAAAGAAAATCAATAACTGAAGGAGCGTTAGCTTCTTTTAAAATAGTACCAAGGGGTTTTGCCTTTGCGCCAAATTCAAAAATCATTTCATTTTCCGGAAGATACGCCTGCCCCTTACGTGCATGTTCAACCGGATCTGTAATATCCGATTCAAGATTTGTAGGAGCCGACATGAGGTTGGAATAAACAATCTTTACAAATTCCTCTTTGTATGCAAACGATACACATGCATTGCAAAAAAAAGCATTGAGAGACGATCTGTTTTGCCTGCACTCAATAAATTTATTTGGAGAAGGTTCAATTAACACTCCCCGCCAGTTTTTATACTTCTCAAAGTAATACGTATTCGATTCTTTGATACCATTGTTTGCACCTAACTCCACATAAAACCCGTTTGAATAATTCAGGTACTTTTCCATTTTTTTGTCTAGCCCGTCTTTGGCTACATATTTTCCCCGCATCATTTTTTTTATTGTACGAAGTAAAACAGGTGGCGTACAATCAACAATAGCTTTCTGTAAGGTTTTATTCATTGACCAATTTTGATAGTTTGTTTAAAAGCTGAACAAGCTTGCCTGTAACTGCTTTTGCAGAATATTGTTCAAACACATTGCTCTTTACAGCGGATGGTTGAAACTGTTTTGCATAAATTGAAAATCTCTTCCATGTTTCCATCCAGTTGGCAGCAATTGTTTCCATATTTTTTTCACCTGCAAAGTGCAATACAAGACCTGCTTCTGCATCTTCCAGCACTTGTACAGCGGTGCTTTCGCTGTGCAATACGGCCAGTACCGGCTTTTTGCTTAATACTGCCTGATAGGCTTTGCTGGGTGTATAATGCGGCTCGGTACTGCCCAGAATAAATACAGCATCCACTGCTGCAAGGTGTATCAGCACATCGAGGTACGGAATGCGTTTGGGATATTCAAACACCACCGTTTGCCACAAGCCATACTGCTCTGCCAATGGTTTAATGTTGAAGCCAGCAGCATCGTTGGGCGATTTGCCGGTACCAATAAAATGAAACTCCACTTCTGCAAACTGCTCTTTGTTTGCAGCAATGGCACGAAAAATTTCTTCCAGTGGCCGGTATGCTTTGGGCAGCATGGCTCCGGCATAAAGCAATTGCATTTTCGCATTGCGTTGAAACAGATAAGGCTGCAGGTTCAGTTGTTGCAACCCTGCATGATCGCTTGCTTCACCACCATACGGCATTGCACCAAATAAACAGCTCTTTTGCAAAGAAGGGTTTCGCTCAATCACTGCTTTGTAATAACCTTCGGCCACACCCGTTATGAGCGATGCATGTTTCACAGCTTTTGGCTCCAGCCATTTCGCCAGCCGGGTACTGAACCAATGTCTTGAAAACAATTTGTTTGAACCCGGAAATACATGCACCCAGGGATCAATATAATCGATCCCATATTTCACACCCGTTTTACGATGCAGGTAGGGACCGATCAATGAAACATAAAATGATGGGATAGGGATGTATACAAAATCGATCTGCTCTTTCTGTACCAGCTCCAATGCCCGTTTACACAATTGATAAAACGCACGTAACCCGATATCGCCAATCAATCGTGGTTTGGTAACCTTGAAAGCTTTTACTTTTTCAATACGTTGGCCGACTGGCAACAGTTGATGGAGGTTCCAATCCAGCTCCTCTTCATAATAATCTTCATGCACCGTTAAAATAACAGGCTCCCAACCAAAGGAAGGTAAATGTTGCGCAAACAACCGGCTGCGGTGAACAGCTGCGAGGTTGCTGGGAGGGTAATGCGGGGTAATGATCAGTATTGTTTTCAAACTTTTTTCAGGCATTACTCCTTTCCCATATGTTCAGTAACGGTTGCGATAAATTATGCCATGCATAACGTTGGCCTTTTTGGAATTGCTCCTGCTTATTTAATTCACCCTTCTTCTTTTTCTGATACAGTTGCAGCAAAGCGTTGCGGACAGACGACCGGTTGTTTTCCATTTGCTGGTAGTACAAACCACTCTCTTTCAAAAAAAGATCCTGGGCCGAAGTATGCATCGCAACAATAGCCAAGCCAGCCTGTGCATAGGCAATGATCTTGTTGGTTAATGCAATGTCCCTGTTACGGTTCACAGGAAGATCTGTTGCCAGCCCCGCATCAAATTCCGACAAAAACAAATGAAGTTGTTTTTGTTGCATGGGCGTATGCAACACAATACCAGTTTGATTACCGAGATATCGTTGTTCAAATGTTTGATGTAACTGACCCACCAAATGCAGTTCCACTTTTGGATACAACTCATTTACTACGGGAAGCACTTCTTCCAGACCACGCCCTGCATCAATGTGCTGCGAAAACCAAATCAGCTTTACTGGTTCAGCGGCAGCAGCAACAGGCATTTGAAATTCAGCCGCATCAAACCCATTCAGGATTGTGAGTTGCTGATTCTTCATACCCGCTATGTCTTGCTGCACTTCGGCCGCAATCAAAGGAGCAGCATACGAACAGTAGCGGGCAGTTGGCAAAACATGCTGCATCAGTTTTTTCATCGTATGGCTTGCTTTTATATCGGTTGTTTCGCCGGGATGATAATCTTCCACATCAATACCGATCATCGCACCAGTTTGTTTGCCAAACCAAGAGGCGGGGTAAAATGCGGCCGGGTTATGGGCTATTACCCAATCGTATTTTCTGTTTACCTTTTTCAGTTGCTGCAATAACAGAAAGGAACGCTTTCCTGCACTTACTGATAGCATCCATCCTGTTCGAAGCTGCAGCGGAATAAAATTGCCCGCTTTCTGAAGAGCCGTGCTTAGCAACCAGGGCCATAAAGGCTTGCGTAACGCTGATAGTTGAATGAATTCAACCCCCGCAAATTGCTGTTGCAATTCTGCAGTCATTCGATCGCTCCAGTTACCCACAGCAAATTGAATAACTGTAGCGGAAAATCCGTTGGTTGTTGCCAGTTGCAGTTCTTTCAGCAATCTTGGATTGGCTGCAAGATTCGCAGAGGTCAGAAATAAAATGCTTTTCATAGTTATCTCCGCAAATAAAAACGAACCAGCCTTGCTGCACGCCAGCCAAACAGCTGTTTGATCCATTCAATAACCCGGCCACCAAGAACGGGCAGCGTTACTGTTTCATTCAATGCCAGGTAACGTTTATAAGCAATGGCTGATAATATTTTTTGTGCAGGATACATATCCACTGCAAACCGAAAATACTGCGATGCGATCGCTTTGTTCAACAATGGATGAACTGCCCGCTGCAATAAATACTGATGTTTGAGATCAATCGTTAGCAATGTGTTTTGTAAATATTTTTTGTTTTTACTGCGGCTTAACTGGTTGCTTCCACCAGGCGTAATATGATAATAATTATACACCCCCGGCACAAACACAATGCCTTCACTTGCCAGTAATACTCTTGCAAAAAATTCACCATCATCATCAGGGCAACGGTAAGCACGCCAGCCTCCAGATTTTTCAATTACCTGCTTTGGTACCAGCCAGCAATTGGTTTGGATAAAATTCATACTCCCTCTGCCACCCCAGAGATTGATCAAAAAATCATGCGGATCGTCGCTGGAATAAATAAACGATGATTGATCGGGGTAAATCCCATTCTTCAGTTCTTCATCAGCAGTAAACTGTTTGTAATTACAAACTGCAACTTTACCCGGTTGATCTTTTAACGCATTTACCTGCGCTGCAATTTTTTCAGGACTCAATACATCACCCGCATCCAAAAACTGGATATATGCACCTTTCGCAACAGTTAATCCTGTATTACGGGCAACGGCAGCTCCTGCATTTGTTTGCTGCACCACAACAATGTGATCATTTTCATATTGCTTCGCCCGTTCATAACTGTTATCTGTAGAGCCATCATCAACCAGGATCACTTCAACAGGCTGATGCGTTTGTGCCAATACTGATCGCATGGTGCGATGTAACGATTCTGCGCTGTTATAAAGGGGTATAATAATGGATACGAGCAAAACAATTAATTACAAAGAAGGATGCACGAGTGCCTTCCACATATCTTTCAGTCCAAAACCGGCAAGCCTTCGTGCAGCAAATGTTTTTGTAAAATTTCCCGACTGGAAACAATAGGCCAAAAGGTTCATCAAAAATCTTCTTCTGTTCTTATTCATCAGCCACTCTTTCTCTTTTTCTGTTACCGGCAAATCAAGCTCTGCCAACGCATCACGCAGGTAATTGTAATTATTATAGAGATAGCCGTATTTGTTATTTTGTTCCTGGCCTTCGTGAATACGATAGAAATTAAAGGTAAACGGCAACATAAGTATTGGTCCTGCTGCTGCTGCTTTCAAATTAAAATACATATCGTTAGCCGGACCATATTTTTCCGGATAGCGGCCGATCTGTTCAAAAAAATTACGCCGGAGAATGGTGCCACCCGGACCGACCATTAAACAAGGCTCTTTAAAAAAATGTTGCCGGATCGCAAGCTTTGAAGAAAGCAAAAAAGGATTTCTTCCTGTTTCATTGAACTGCATTCCAAAACCCGCCTGTGGAAATTGTTGCATGGCAGCAATACATCGTTCAAATCCATCTGCTAATATTTTGTCATCACTGTCAACATACATGATAAACTCACCCTTTGCATAAGAAGCCGCTTTGTTTCGGTTTTTATAATCACCCAGGTTTACTTCGTTTACATATACCCGTATACGTGAATCTGTTGCTGCAAATGATCTTGCCAGTTCCACTGTTCTGTCCTTCGAGCCATCATCTACAATAATGAGTTCAAAATTGGCATAGGTAGAGGCGAGCACACTTTCAATAGCTTCGGTAATATACTGCTCCCGGTTATAGGAGGTCATTAACACACTGAGTAAGGGATGCATGAACTTGAAAGACTGTTAAACTTATTTTCTTACAAACAATACATTGCCCATATCCCAGCCGGCTGGTATAGCTTCTACCTGTACACGAAATCCTTTTGATTCCATCCACGCCTTTACTTCCGGATATAAGGGAACACCTTCATACGTAGCTCTTGTACTTACTTCCATGTGTATGGCTTTCACCGTTGGCAGAATGATGGACGAAACTTTTAATACCTCCAGTTCATACCCTTGCATATCGAGCCACAGCAGGTCAATATGATCCAATTGTTGTGTGGCCGCCCAGTCGTCCAGCGTCATGGTTTGTACCGTAATGTCTTCGTTGAAAAATACATCCGGATGATCCGTCAAATGATCTTTTGGCTGCAGCAAAGAACTGGAACCATCCGATGCCCCGCTGCTTACATGCATTACCTGTTGCCCGGTTTGATTACTCAATGCAATGGTATGGCAATGGATACGGGAGAACTTCCTGGTGTTATGCTTCAAGAGTTTATATATTGATGGTACCGGTTCAAATGAATGCACTGTTGATCCTGCAAACAGGCGGCACATTTCAATTGAATCGCCACCCACATGTGCGCCTGCATCAATCACAATTGGATTTGAAGGAAGAAACTGACGGATATAATTCTTGTTAATGCTTTCATGGTTACTTACCGAACGATCGAACCGCTTTTGTAAAAAGCGCCACTCGATTTTCAGTTTCAGGATTACTTTATTGATAAATGATTGTACCATTTTATTTGTTTGGAAGTATTCTGATGATATCCTTCTTAATTGAAAAGTGATGCCCCGGTAATTTCTGTTTCACAAATTCGCTCACCTGTTGTTTTGTTGGGTAATCATCATTGCCATTAAACAACCTGGCATCATCAATCAGAATCACATGATTTTTTACCGGGTGCTGGCTGATCTGAATTAATTCTTCCATTACCGGCGTATCTTTTTCTCCTTTTCCTGTAACAATGTATTCGTCGCCCGATTGGAACTCAGATGAATAATGACCATCGAGCCAAAAAACAACCGGGGTTTGAATGTCAGAAAGAATGGAAGCTAACTGTGTGGCACTATCTCCCTGTACAATCCGGATCTTTGTTTCACTGCTAAACCGCTTCGCTGCTTTTGCAGCCAGGTCTTCATTTAATTCAATGGAGAAAAGCCGGTTGAAATCGTGTTTCAGATACTCGATCGTATCGCCCATATAGGTTCCGGTTTCAATAAATACCTCGCTGCATTGGTATTGCTTTGAAAGATCAATAATGGTTTTCCGCTTAACTGCATAATCAGGAATGGTCATGCGGTCACGGATTTTTTTTCGTTGTTGCAGCAGGAAAAGATACAGCTTGTAAAGCGGTGTTATTTTTTTTAAAAGTTGTTTCATACTGGTTTATCTGAAGCCTTTGGATATACCTAAACGGTGGTATAAGGATGATTCAATTTTACTTTTTGTTACCTGCAGTTTGTGCAGGTTACTTTTTACAACCGATGATGCTACCGGCGGTTTTGTTTTGCTGTCAGTGATCACAAAATCAAAAAATGTTGCGAGGCTTTCCTGCGTCATGGCTGCAGGAATACGGTTGTGGTGAAACCAGGGCTGCATGGCCATTTGCAGGTACTTCTCTTCATCACGGTCCAGTTCAATCAAATGATCGATCACCTCTTTATACGACGCATATTGATTCACATGAATAAAACTACCGGTATTAAAATCCTCTCCTACTTTCTCATTGCCCCAGTACACAGGAATACTGTTTACCAGCATGGGTTCAATCAGTTTTTCGGTGGTATAACCGGGGTGCGATGAGTTTTCAAAAGAGATCACAAACTTGTAATCTTTAATAAAGTCCATTTTGTTGGCAACAGGGCCGCCGATATTATTCAGATGCCGTCCACCGGAATCAACCTGTTTGTATTTTGAGAGCTCGTGAAAAAACGCAATCCGTTCTTTTGCTTTTGCATTGCTCACCACCATACAGGCAAATTTCTTTTTTTGCAAAAACAACTCCGGGTTTTTGTGTGCAATAAGCTTCGTGGTATCCCATGCCGCCCAGATGGGCCAGCGTTTATGCCGTGGGTTACCGATGTAAAAATCAGAGTCCAACACATAGTCGCAGCAATTCCAATCGGCCCGTACGTTTTCCCAACCCAGAAATACACGGTGGCAATTGTAGTTCAAATAATCCCGTTTGCCGTTGTATGCATGCGTAAAGAAAAACAGATCCGGATCATCACTCAATACAACGTTGTACTTTTTTGAAAGTATCCTTGTAAAATAATTATCTGCCGGGTTAAAATCGGGCCAGAAATAACCAAAATTTACCTTGATGGTTTCCATTGCTGATGGATGTAAATAATTATCGCAAATACCGACGTAAAAAACGGTACGGTCGGCGTAACCAGGGCTTCATACTAATGATAAATGCAAACAACCCAAACCGTTGTGTATGCAGCAACCATTGCTTAAATCCCTGGAATCCTTTTCGCTTTGCAGCAGGATAGTAAAATATAGTTGGATCAAAACGATTTAATGTTTTCCTGAACAGCCTGTAAAAAGAAAACCCCGGTACACTCTGCTGTTTCAGATCCAGCTCGGTTCTGTACAATAAATCGTAATATACAATCCTTGCTGTTTCCTGTTTAAACGCCTTGATTTCCTCATCACCTGCATGTTGTTGTGCAAATGCCAGGTACTGATGGTACAATGTATTAAACTGCGGAATGAGTTTTCCACTGTAGCCCGCAAACAGGGAAGAAGAGAGAATGCGGTAGTTATACAATGGCTTTGCCAGCACTGCGATACGACGGGTGTACTGAAGGTAACGAAGGTTGAACAGCAGATCTTCCCAAATCTGCATCCCTTCTGTAAACCAAAGATGATGTTCCCTTATGATAGAGGCGGAAAACAATTTATTCCAGTTGGCATTGTCGTAATGAAAACGCATCAACCCCTGTACAACAGATGCCTTGTTACCGCTTACTTCCAGGATAGCATCCGTCATGCGAAGCCTTGCTTTTACAGGTTCATTTTCACGGATCATATTTACATTGCAGATGGCCCAGTCGCAATCGTTTTTTGTAATGGCATCATGCAATTCCTGCAGCATCGAAGGCTCCATGAAATCATCCGCATCTGAAAAACCAATGTACACTCCTGTGGCCTGCTTTATTCCAAAGTTCCTGGCAGCACTTACGCCGGTGTTGGAGCGGTGAAATACTTTAAGCCGCTGATCCTCTTTCGCCAATTGATCCAGCAAAGCGGCACTGTTATCGGTAGAACCATCGTTAACGGCGATGATCTCAATTTCCTGTATGGTTTGATTGAATACAGAACGGATGCACTGCTCAAGATAAGCAGCTGCATTATATACGGGGATAATGACTGAGATTGTGGGTAATTGCATAAAACCGGTCGAATATTCTACATACGTCTATTGCTCAAACACGGTTTTATGAATATACAACGCATTCCCCAAACCATTCCCTCTTTTCCAATCGTGATAATCCATTTGATAAAGACCAAAGAAATAATAGTTCCGTTGAGCCAGGTATTCGGTCAACGTCGGGAAATAGGTATTGCGGCTGTTGCTTTGCTGAAAACCCGTTTCGCAATAAACAAAGGAGATACGACCGCTTTGTAACATTTGTTCTGCACCTTTCAACACGTTTATTTCAAAACCTTCCGTGTCTATTTTCAACAAATCCACTTGTTGAATTTGATTGACACTGCAGTAATGATCGAGGGTATCAATACGGATGGTTTCTTCCCTGGCATTAGCAGCGTTGTTCATCACATCATCACGCAGTGAGTTGAGCACCGTCATATCACCATCAAACAAACGGATGGTTTTTTCACCCGCTTCATCACCCAGTGCCTTGTTCTCCAGTACACAATTGGTATCGCCTGCTGCACTTTTTTGTAATTGCTGAAATGTAGTTTGTACCGGTTCAAAACTGTAAATTTTCGCATCCGGTACATGAAACCGAAAATACTTTCTTGTTTGCCCCACATTGGCACCTACATCAAACAACACGTTCAGTGCCGGGTATTTTATTTTGTGATGAATATCTACAAACAGATCGGCACCCACCGGCAAATTGCTTTGCTTGTGTAACCAGTAGCCGGTTGTTTTTGTAATGATTTTTTTTACGAGGTTCACAGCAAATGATTAAAGAGGTTCAGTAGTTATTACAGATATGGATTTGCATGAACTTTGGGCAGTTGGTAACCTGCTTCGGTCAATGCTTTTACCAATGCAGCATCCGGCTTTTCTTTGAACAGGATCACTGTTACCATATTGGGCTGGTGAAACTGCGGGTATTGTTTGCACAACGCATCGCCTGCTGCAATGCTGCTGCTGATCTTATCAAACAAAGGATTGCCGGGTTTTGCTTCTTCAAACTCACAGCCTTTTTCATACACATCGTTCAATCCTTTCCAGGCAAGCCCGCCCAGATCCATCCCATGCACCAGTTTTTCCAGTTCACGTACCGATACCGCATACAGATAATTTCCCGATACTTCAAACGAATGACTGATGGGCAAACTTTCCGGCACATACGGCGTAAAATTTTTTCCTGCCAGTTTTGAAATAAGAAGTTGTACAGCCGACAGGATATAGGGTTTACTTTTTACACCGTTCAGCACCTGCCGTTCGGCCGGTTCAATCATCACCACAGCTTTTTTACTTACCCGCAACATTTCATACAAGGCAATGTAAGGGCGTGGAAAATGATGAAAGGCTTCTTTGCAAAATGTTACATCGAACGATTGATCAGCAAACGAAAGTTTCTCGGCATTTTCCACACCAAAATCATCGATCCATCCTTTTTCTTTACTGATGCGGAGCATATTTTCACCAATATCAGTTGGAAAAACATGTTGCAGCTGAAATAACTTTTTCATGCGGATGGCATCTAACCCGTAGCGCCCGTCGCCAACGGTTAACCACCTGGCCTGTTGGTAATAAGCAGCCAGTGGCTGTATGGTTTCGTACATGCGTTTATGACGCCAGAAATCGGTGGTGGTTTCGTTGAACCATGTTTCATGTATCTGTTCACGCTCTTTGGCCAACGCATCTTTATCCATATACAGCTTTTGCAAACCGGTTAACTGTTCTGTTTTATTCATGTAAGAGGTAGTGTAATTAGAAAAATAAAAAGGATCAGAACTTCCGGAGCCCGAATTCCTTTAATAACTGTGCGATTGAAATTTTTACAAAATTAAAGCTGAATGTATGCAGGTACACTTTCAGAAAAAGTGCAGCTGCTTTACCAAAATGGCGTTGTTCAATATTATACCAGCAGTACCAGCCCAGCCGTGCATAAATTTCTTTTGCAGGCAACCAAGGCTTGAAGTTTTTTAAAATAATTGTGTCCCAATCGTTCCAGAACACTTCATCAATTTTATTGGCACTGAACCCTCCTGCATGGTAACGGGCAATAAGTAAAGGAATATGCAGTTTGCGTACTGCTGCATTACAAAAGAAACGCACATTCAATTCATGATCGGCTGCAATACGGTATTGAAGCTGGTACCCGCCATATTGCTCAAACAGACTTTTGCGGTAAAAGATCCGCTGGTGGTTGATGTTTTGTTTGAGTAGTTTTCGATGTGTCCATTCGCCTTCTTCTTTAATTTCATCAGGAACCCACAAAACATCACCATACACAAGATCATTCTCCTGACTCAGAAATACAGATATATCCTGTAACACATGACGGTTGTAAAAACCATCATCGCTTCCCATAAAATAAAGCCAATCAGCTTTCGCAAGCGCCACCCCTTTGTTCATGGCATCATAAATCCCTTTGTCTTTTTCTGATACCAGCCGGATACGTTTATCTTTTAGCTGATATCTTTTAACAATACTGCATGTGTCGTCAGCAGAACAGGCATCCAACACAAGCAATTCATAATTGCTGAAGGTTTGCGATGCAACCGACTCCAGTGCAGCTTTAATATACGCCGCCGCGTTAAACACCGGCATAATGATAGTTATCAATGGATACTCCATGCTGCTCTACGCAATAACCGTACTACCGGCATATTGCTTATTGGCTTTTTCTATAAAATAAGGCTGTAACTGTAACCAAAGTTGTTGCGATGCGCTGTGTTCAAATCTTGCAGTTTCATAAAACTGCTCTACCTGTTGCAACAACATCTGGCTGTTAATAAGGGAGCATTGGCGAAAATCATTACTGTGTACTTCATCGAGGATCCATTGTTTCCAGGTACCGCTCAACCATTCGCCCATGGGACTGTTCCAACCCGATTTGAGTTTGTTATTAAGAATTGCATCCGGCACTATTCCTCTTGCCGCTTCACGTACCACTGCCTTTGAAAAACCATTGCGTACTTTGTAATCGTTGGGCAAGCTGAACGCAAATTCAATCACACGATAATCTAAAAAAGGCATCCGAACTTCCACACCTGCATGCATAGAGTAACGATCGAAGTTTCGCAGCAGTGTTGGTAAAATACCTTTAAAGGTTGAATGAAAAAGTTTCTGTTTGTAGTACTGTTCTTTTTCAAATACACTGAATGGCTTTTTTGCCTTTATCTTTTGTAACAATTCACCTTTAAAGTGCATCCACGCATTGCGTATATCCATTTCCCCTTCATGCCCGTACATATTGTGAATGGTGGTAAGAGTATTCCGCATTTTTAACAGGTTGGGAAAATCATCTTTCAACTTTATATCCATATCAAACGGATAACCGCCAAATAACTCATCACCTCCATGTCCGTCCAATGTAACAACAATCCCATTTTCCCGAAACCCTTTGTACGATTGAAAAAAACTATTGGGAGCGGTGAGATACATTTCTTCAAATTCATAAATGGACCGCAGTATATGATCGGGTGCAAGATCGGGATTGACGGTTACTTTTACAGCGGGCACGTTTGCATTTGCTGCCACCTGCAAAGCTTCTTTTGTTTCATCTAAAGCCGAGCCGGGAAAACTTGATACCAGTGCTGTATATTCTCCTTTTTGTCCATAACCTAATTTCCCAATAGTGGATACAACAAGTCCGGAATCAATGCCGCCGCTTAATGCAGAACCTACCGGCACATCGCTCCGCATCCTGAGTGTACAGGCAGATTCAAACAACTCCCTGAATTGTTCAACTGCTTCGTTGAAATTCCTGTAAGATTTTTTCTGCTCCAGCAACTCTTCCGGAAAATAAAATCGTTTGATATCCAGCTTGCCGCTCTTCCATATACCATATGAACCCGCCGGGAACTTTTGAATACCTTGAATTATTGTGTCGGGCAGCCGTTCATTATCAAACGGGTTTGCAACTGCATAATCAATAAATTCCCGGTTATAGGAAAATGAAGGGGTAAGCGCAAAGAGGCTTTTCATTTCTGATGAAAAAGCAAACTGTTCATTCTGCTGGATGTAATACAACGGTTTTTTCCCGATGCGGTCTCTACTCATGAAGAACGTCTTTTCCACTTCATCATACAGCACAAACGACCACATGCCATTCAGTTTATTGAGCGCTGCCGGACCTTCCTGAATCAATAAACGGAACAACACTTCTGTATCAGAAGCTGTTTGAAAAACAATTCCTTTTTTCTCCAGCTCTTTTTTCAGTTCGATGTAATTATAAATCTCACCGTTAAATACAATGGCATACCTGTCTGCAAACAACATGGGCTGATTGGAACGGCTGTCTGTATCAATAATCGCTAATCGGCGGTGGCCCAGCTTTACCGACTGATCTTTGCTCTCCCAAATCCCAAACCCATCGGGACCACGATGGGTTAGTTTATTTAATTGTACCTGAAACGATTCGTTTGAGATACGGTAATTCACTGTTCCAAATATGCCACACATAACTTATACCTCCGCTGCATTGTAGGCAGCCATTACTGATTGATAAACGGAATAATATTTTTCTTTGATGGATGCTGCAGAAAAACGATGCTGCACCTCTGCTGCAATGGCCTGCCGGTTAAAGGAAGAAAGCTGATCCGTCATCTGAATCATCCCCTGCAAGAGTGTTTGATTTGACCGATCATTTGCAATGATAATTCCATTTTCAGCATTCATAAACTCATGCACACCGCCACAGTCGGTACTCAATACCGGCAGCCCGGTAAACAATGCTTCCAGCATGGTTAGTCCAAACGATTCCCATTCGCTGGCGCATACATAAAAACTACATTGTGCAAATAACGTATTCAATTCTTTTGCTGTTAATGACCCATGAAATACAACAGAAGAAGAAATGCCTTCTTTTGCTACTAACAACTGTAAAGCCGTCATCCTTTCTGTTGGTGCACCACCAACCAGATGAAGAACAGCAGTGGGGTAATGTTTTAAAAACAGTGGCATTACCTCTAAGAGGTAATCTGCACCTTTTATGCTATCGTAAATGCCGGTTAATACAATTTGCAGATGAGCAGCAGCTTGATTTTCACGATACTTAAAGTCCTTGCTGTTTACTACATTTGAAATTATATCTGGTTTTACTCCAACAACTTCAGTAATTTGATAAGCCTGTGCATGACTGACTGCAATAATACGTTCTGCCTTGCGCATGGGCTCAATTACATCAATATCAACATTCGGGATCCACTTAAATGGAAAAGGACCCATATGTTCAGAAACAATAAAGGGAATGTTTCTTTTTTTTTTCATCCAAACTGCCTCCCTTCCAAAACCATACACCACATGCAGATGGAGCAATGCAGGATTGTATTTACGAATGAGTTGTTTTAATTGCTGCTGTTCAAAAAAGTCTTTGAACCGCCAGAACCATTTTTTGTACAAGGCTGATTCTTGCGGCAAATAAAGAACGTTCAGCGTTCCGATCTTTTTTTGGGGGAACCATCCTGCCAATGCCTTCAGGTGTGTAAAAACAGAAACAGGCTCCTGCAGTTTTTGTACAACAATATGTTTTACGGAAACATCGGTTGCCAGCAGTTCAATGTGCCGGCGTGTGAAAATGCCATGCACATCCTGCTCTGAAGATGGAAACCAGGTAACGAAATGAAGGATACATTTAATTGAACTTTGTGAACCCTCCTTCATTTTACTTTACCGTATAAATTAAGTTGAACTCTTCAATTACATGTGTATTCCGGTAGCCATACGATTCCATGAGTTCATTCACCTGTTGCCGGCTGTTTGCAAACACTTCAATCATTACCACTGCTTTAGAGTTGCGCAGGGTGTTGGCGGCGCCTTTGAGTACTTCTACTTCAAACCCTTCCACATCAATTTTCACAAAATCAATATTGCTGTATCCAAAATCGTCGAGGCGTTTTATTTCAATAGAACCTTCTTCATTTGAGGAAGCTGTTTCAATACGGTTCATACCTGTATTGCTGTTACTGAAATCTTTTTGTATGCCCTTACCTGTTTTTTCACCCAACGCACAATTGTGTACGGTAACTACCTGCTGCAGATTGTTCAGTGTTACATTTTTGCAAAGCACAGCGTGATTAAAGCTGTTAGGCTCAAAACAAACCACCTGCTTTGCCTGCATCTTACTGCAGTAATACAGCATATGATTACCAATGTTTGAACCTATATCAAGAATGTTTTGAAAATTACCATAATTGGTTTGCAGGTATTGTAATGTTTCCAGTTCATAAAAATTCCGGTCACGGTAAATGAGCTTTTGTATATGATCTACATAAAACAAGGGGAGATACATTTGTACATCCTGTACAATCAATACAGGATTATTCAGAAACAACTGATCGTACAGCCGCTTCACTTCTTCGGTTTGTTTGCGTTGGTTGGCAGTAATCTCCTGCCGGTACCCCTTTAACGTAATACGATCGATCAATCGTTTGAACATATGCAGTAATAATTATTTGAATGTAAAATGACCTTGCATGAGGGCCGACTGGTCATGATCCCTCATATTTTTTCCGGAACCGAAAAAATTAGCAGCCAGCACATCCAGGTCCATGGCCGATTCCACAATATCACAGGTATTGATATAACTGGTATCGGTATCGTGCAGTATAATACGAATGGAATAACGGCCGGGGCGAAAGGTGAAATTGGCGATAGAGAGTTCAATTTCGTCAGTCAATGTTGCATCGGGCCGTTGTTCTTTTACCTGTGTTTCGTCTGATACCAGGTAACTCAGCAGTTGATGATCCGGACTTCGCAAACTGAACGAAACGATCAATCTTGATTTATCAAAAGGCCGGTCTAACCCCATGCGGAATGTAACCGGCTGATTTACTTCAATGGTCTGGCTGCCGATGATCTGAAATGATTGTAACCGAACTTTTCCATTTCCTTCCCGCAAGCTTGCATCTACAAGCATCGTAGACTTCTGTTCAATTTCATTGAAATATAAAGATGAAACTTCATTTACACTTCCTTCGTGTTTCAACATTCCATTGCTCAGAAATATACCTGTTGTGCACAGCTTTTTTACTGCCGGAAGGTTGTGGCTTACAAACAGCACTGTTCTTCCTTCACCACGGCTCATATCGCTCATTTTGCCCATGCATTTTTTCTGAAACTCAGCATCGCCTACAGCCAGCACTTCATCAACAATAAGTATTTCGCTTTCTAGATGTGCAGCCACTGCAAATGCAAGACGCACATACATACCGCTGCTGTACCGCTTTACGGGTGTATCGATATAACGCTCAACGCCTGCAAAATCTACAATCTCATCAAACTTGCGTTTGATCTCCTGTTTGGTCATACCCAGAATGGCACCATTGAGAAAAATATTTTCTTTTCCGCTCAGCTCCGGATGAAAACCGGTACCTACCTCCAGCAAGCTGGCCACACGGCCTTTGATCTTTACTTTTCCTGTTGATGGGGCTGTGGTTCTGCTCAGTATTTTCAATAAAGTACTTTTCCCTGCACCGTTACGGCCTACAATACCCAGCACTTCACCATGTTTTACATCAAAGCTGATATCACGCAGCGCCCATACATATTCACTGCTTCCTTTTTGAGTACGATCGTTGGTATCTCCAATTTTTAAATAGGGGTCTTCTTTACCACGAATCGTATGCCACCAACGATTCAGGTCGTGACTGATAGTACCCGTACTCACCTGGCCAAGGCGGTATTGTTTCGAAATATGTTCAACTTTAATTACTACGTCCGACATGAAAGAAATTGATTTGAATTATTTCGTTGATTGATTTTTTTTCGTTACCCGTTCATTGATCTCCTTACTCATTTGCTGCATAAGAGTAGCATAACTGTATTTTTCAAGTATCACCGATTGGCCGAATGCTGCAATTTTTTTCCGCTCTGCTTCATGTTCGAGGTAATAGTTTATTTTTTTCTTACAATCAGCCACATCAGTATAGGTAACAATTGAGCCGGGTGGGAAGTACTGGTGAATGGTGTCCGATTCTCTTGTAAGCAGCAGTGCCCCTACACCCATCACTTCAAAAATGCGTTGGTTTACAGCCGTGCCTCCTGCTATATCAATATAGTCGTTCACAACAATTTTACTATTGTAATAAATGTTGAACATATCCAGTCCCGCTGCAACACCCTGGCAACTGGCAGTCAGTTCCGGATCGATATTTCCGCTGGAATACCCCCACCATTTAAAACCAATAGCCGGGTCCTTTGCCAGCTCACTGAAAAATTCGGTTCGCTGTTGAAACAAGTCGTAACCAAGCCCGCCAATAAACACAACCTGGTAAGGAGATGTATTCTGTTTTACTTCAGTAAGTATCCTTGCATCAAAGCCATGATGATTGTACAAGGTTTCAACTTTATTGAACACAAAAAAATCACGGTAGTGGGGCAGATCGGTGTAGATGAGATCAAAATCAAGCGGGCTCCACTCGGCCGGGAGATGCGCTGAAAGCCTTGATACCAGGAAATGTTTTTTTCGGTAAGGTTTCCAAAAACTGCCGGGTATATTGGTATGTTCTCTACAAAAGATCACATCGGGTTTATAAGCAGCAATGTAATCGCTGAGTACTTTTAACCGCCATTCAGGTTCAATAAGGCCAAGCTTTTTTCGTAATTGATGTTGCAGACGCTTGTACTTATAACTGCTGCCATACAATTCTTTTGCAGTTTTCATGATGTACACCCAATCGTTGATAAAAAATTCTTCTGCCCCCCATCCACACTGGTTCAGATGATAGGTATAGAAATCAGAAAAATTACAACGCAGCGAAATCAGCCGGTTATGGTAAGCAGAGCGACTCCAGCCATGCAGCTCATCTTTCCACTCCTGCTGTTTCAGTTGCAGATAGCTGATTGGATGAATACTGTCAAGTTTTAATAACCGCATAAACCGTTAACAGGAGATGAATTAGTTCTGAGTGTAAAACTTACGAATACAATCTGCAACATACCCTATCTGTTCTTCTGTTAATTCGGGATAGATTGGTAAACTGAGAATTGTTTGCTGCTGTGCAAATGCAACAGGAAAATCAGCAGCACTATATTGTAAATAGTTATAAGCTGGTAATAATGGTAAAATACGTGGATAATGAATGGCCACCTCAACCTGTTGCTCTTTCAGGAACTGCATCAGTTCACCTCTTCGCTGCGCCTGCAATACGTATAAATGAAAACTATGTTTACTGCCAGGGCGAACAAGGGGTGTAACAACTTCATCAATTCCTGCCAATGCTTTTGAATACAGGGCAGCAACTGCTATGCGTTTATTGGTCCATTCATGAATAAACGGAAGTTTGGCTGAAAGAATGGCGGCCTGCAAACCATCCAGCCGGCTGTTAATGCCTTCGATCTGATGCTGGTGTTTTACCAATGCTCCGTGATTCGCATACATGCGGCATTTTTCTGCCAAAGCATCATCATTTGTAATGATGCAGCCCGCATCACCATAGGCACCCAGATTTTTGCCGGGGTAGAAACTAAATGATGCTGCATCGCCAGTTAACCCTGCACGTACCTGTTTGTATTCAGAAAAATGTGACTGTGCACAATCTTCTATCAGCAACAGCTTGTATTTATCACAAATGTCTTTAATAGTATCAATTGCACACATTTGTCCTTGCAAGTGAACAGCGATCACTGCTTTTGTGCGGGGGGTTATCGCAGCTTCCAACAAGTTTTCGTTCATACTGTAATACTGCTCATCCGTATCTATAAACACGGGGCGTGCCCCTGTTTGCGAAATGGTTTCAGCGCTGGATATCCAGCTATTGGCTACCGTAATTACTTCGTCGCCTGTGCCTATACCGGCCATCTTCATTATGATGTAGAGAGAGTCGGTTCCGTTAGCGCAGGAAATTACATGTTTCACACCATAGGCTTCTGCAAACGAATGCTCAAATGCTTTCACATATTTGCCGCCAATAAATGCAGTTTCAGTAATTACATTGTGCATTGCCGAATCAATTGCATTCCGGATGCTTTGATACTGTGCTTTTAAATCAACAAACGGTACTGTAAGTTTCATGTTAAAGAGAACGTTTTTTGCGTGCCGGATTACCTGCGTATATACCCGGCTCGGTGATGTCTTTTGTTACTACTGCGCCTGCTCCAATCACCACGTTATCACAAATACGAACAGGTAAAATAGTAGCATTGCTGCCAATCGATACATGATTACCAATATGGGTGGATTTCCATTTTGATGGATCGCCGCCTGCCGGCCCGCCTTGTTGAAACAAATCGTTGATGAACATCACACCATGACCAATAAAACAATGATGCCCGATGGTTACCAGTTCACAAATAAAGCTGTGCGATTGTATTTTACAATACTCTCCAATGCTTACATTTTTCTGAATTTCTACAAATGGGCCCACAAAGCAGTTTGCAGCAATGCTGCAACCATATAAATTTACCGGCTCCACCACCGTTACCTGTTCACCAAACTGAACATTAACGATACCTGCCTTTTTTATGTTAGGTTGATTAATTGCCATTGGCCGAAGCATAAATTTTTTGTATGATCTCTACTGTTTTTAATCCTTCAAATGCACTGGTGGTAATGCTTGCCCCTTTTTCTAACACTTCAATTACATTATCATATACCAGGTTGTGGTTGCTCATTGAACCAACATAGTTGCCGTAATTATTGGGCTTGTTTCCCTCAGGTAGATCTTCGATCCTGTATCCTTCAATCTGTTGGTACTCCAGTTCGTTCAGGTATTGCCCTCCAATTTTTACGGTTCCCCTTTCAGCAAAAATGGTAAGCGACCCTTCCATGTTTTTCTGATAGCTGTTCACTGTGTAATTGATAGTTCCTACTGCTCCATTTGTAAACCTGAGCAATACAACACCTGTATCTTCAAATTCGATGATTCCTGTGTGGTGAAAATTATCCATCATTGCTTTTACATCCTGCACATCACCGATCATCCAGTACAGCAGATCAATAAAATGACTGAACTGTGTGTATAGTGTGCCTCCATCCAGCTCCTTTGTTCCTTTCCAGGAATTGCGGTAATAATCTTCGTTTCTGTTCCAGAAACAGTTCAGTTGTACACTGTAAATTTTACCCAGCTTTCCTTCATCGATCAGTTTTTTTACTGCTGCTACCGGAGGATTGTAGCGGTTCTGCTTAATGGCAAATAATCTTCGGTTATTTTTTTCTGCCATCTGAATCATCTTTCCGCAATCGTCTGCTGTTAATGCCATTGGTTTTTCACACAACACATGCCTGCCCGCCTGCAATGACTGAATACTGTGCTGTGCATGCAATCCGTTGGGCGAACAAACCGAAACAATATCCACATTTGTTGCTGCCTGCAACATTTCTTCAACACTGTAAAAAGCGGCTGCACCATATCTCGCTGCCAGTTCATTTGCTTTTTCGGGCACCGTATCACACACCGCAGCTAATATCGCTTTGTTATGAATATGCTCTGCATGACGCTGTGCTATACGTCCGCATCCAATGATCGCAAACCGTAGATTTGATTGACTCATGTATTGAAAAACTTATTAGATATCATTGTTAAATTGAGATGCCTGTTGTTTACACAGTATCCATAAATGTGCGTTCCACTTTACTGAAATACACCGCCCCGATCACCAGTACCACGAACATAAACACGATACTGTACCCCAGTGAAAATAAATCAAAGGTTCCCTTTTGAAATACAGCGTAGCGGAATCCTTCTACAACCGGGCTTAGCGGATTCCATTCAATAAAAGGAGCAAAAGATTTATTCTTGAGAAAGGATAAAGGATAAGCTACAGGCGTAGCATACATCAGCAATTGTACGGCAAAGCCTATGAGTACCGAAAGGTCTCTGTACTTGGTAGTGAGCGATGAAATGATGATGCCGCTTCCCAACCCAATACCAGCCATAATAATCACCAATACAGGAAGCAGCAACCAATGTGCACCAAATGCAATAGGCACACCTTTAAAAACGGCAAACCAGATAATGCAAAGTAGTAAAATGCCAAACTGAATACCCAGTTTTACGATGTTGGAAATAACAATTGACAAGGGTAAAACAAGGCGTGGAAAATAAACCTTCCCAAATATGCTTGCGTTAGCTGTAAATGTATTGGAAGTAGCGGTTAAACAGGTGGAGAAGTAATTCCAGATAGTGATGCCACTCATGTAAAAAGGAACTGCTTCGATCCCATCAGTAGGGATATTGGCAATTTTACCAAACACCAGTAAAAACATGATTGTGGTAAGCACGGGCTGAATTACATGCCATAACGGCCCCAGGATCGTTTGTTTGTATTGTGCCACGAAATCCCGGCGAACAAACAGCATCATGAGATCTCTGTAACGCCATACTTCTTTTAAGTTAAGATCCAGTAATGAAGCTTGTGGCTTTATTTCAAGATCCCACTGCTCACCACTATCGTTGTAATGATTCATAGTTATAAAAAATCGTTGATGGTTCCTGCTATCCGTTCTACCTGCTCATCGGTAAGGTTTTGATGCAGAGGTATGTTTAAGCCGGTTACATTCAGTTGCTCACTGTTGGGCAACGATGCGGTTGATTGATAAATGGCATTCAGGTGAAGCGGATGATAACGTAATGTGCTGTAAATACCCGAATCATATAAATGCTTTGCCAGTGCATTTCTTTTTTCTGCAGGCACCTGTATAAAATAAGTAAAGTAGCTATGTGTTTCGTTGGGCTTGCAGTCAACAGGCGTGGTAACCGCTGCTGTTTGTGCAAATGCCTGTTGGTAGTAGTCCCAGATGGCTTTTCGTCGTTCCTGGTTTACCGGCAAGTGTTTTAACTGTACTACAGCTAATGCGCCTTCAATATCGGAAGGAAGCATTTTTACATTCGGCTGTTGAATGTCGTATTCCCACCAGTTACCGCTACTGTTTTTACTGGCTGCCTGGAAACCGGAAAAACCAATACCGCAATAACGCATCATGCGTGATTGATCGATCCGTTCTTTTTCCCTGAACCAGATACCACCACCTTCACCTACGGCAATATTTTTCACCGAATCAAAACTCCAGATGCCGGCATCGCCAAACGTGCCGCAGTATGTTCCGTCAACGGTTGAATCAACAGCATGTGCCGCATCTTCCAGCACAGGATAACCCAATGCAAGAATGGGCTCCATATCAACCGGTAAGCCGGCATAATGCACCACCATAATGGCGGCTGTTTTGTTGCTGATCTTTTGAGCGATGTGTTCGGCTGTTACATTTTGTGTGTACAGATCCACATCACAAAAAACTGGTACAAGATCGTTTAACAAAACAGCCTGTGCGCAGCTCACCCATGTAAAGGAGGGCAAGATCACTTCGCCGCCTTTGGGGAGATGAAGATTTTTTAATGCCAGGTACAAAGCATTTGATCCGGAGTCCACCATCATAAAATGTTCAGAACCCAGCCGCTTTCTGAACTGCTGTTCAAAAGCGGTTACATTTTTACCAATACCGGTCCAGTTGCTTTCAAGGCACTGCACAACGGCATCAATATCTTCCTGTGTGTACTTCGAACCAAAAACAGAGATCACCGGGATTATTTTCAGGTTCACAATAATTACGAAAGCGTTCCCATCACCTTGCAGGGGTTGCCCCATGCTTTTACACCGGCCGGAATATCTTTTGTTACCACACTTCCGCCACCTATGATGCTTCCTTCTCCAATGCTGATATGATCAAACACAACAGAACCAATACCTATTTGCACCGCATTACCAATAGTACAATGTCCGGCAATATGTACACCGGGATTAATGGTTACAAAGTCTCCAATGCTGCAATGATGACCAATACTCACCTGGCGGTTAACCGTAACCGCAAAACCAAGCGTTGTAAAAGAAGTAATCACCGACAATGGTTCAACAAACAAACCGTTTCCTGTTTTCACCGTTGATGAAAGAACAGACGAACGGTCGACCAGGTTGCGATACAAAACGGCATCAATATTTTTTTCTCTAAGAAAATAATCGAACACAGCTTTTTTAATAAGTGGCCTTGCCACACCAAACAGGAAACGGTCATCAGCACTTGCATGCCATGTGGCCGCATCCGCAATTTGCACCTGCAGTGCAGGATCAGCAATGGGTATTTCTCTTTGTACGGTCATATTCTGCACCACACAAACCTGCGCTGGCTGTTCGCTGGCAAACAACACATCCAGCACTCTGCTCAATTGCGATTCACTATATCCCAGTGCGGTGTTCATTGTAAAATCCCTGTTTACCTAATACGGCTGACGGCATCACACTGTATTCATGCAGCTGCATCAGTTGATGCACTCTTGTAAGTAAGTCAATATTTGTTGCCAGCTGTTTGCGTTGTTTATCGAACCAGATATTATCCTCAAGCCCTACTCTTACACCATAACCTGCTGCAATGGCAATACTGTTGACGGCCAGTTGCTCACTTCCCAATCCGCCCAAAGCAATAAAGTGTTGTGCAGCCGTTTCACTTTGTATTTCCCTGATGGCATTGCCGATCTGTACAAGTTCTGCCTGCATACCGGCGATATTTCCATATAACAGGTTCCAGTAAAAAGGACCTTCCAGCATATTTCGTTTGATAAGATACCTGCCATAGTTGATCATACCCATATCAAAACATTCCAGTTCAGGTTTTACACCATACTGTTTCATCTTTTCTGCCAATGCCTGGATGATGTCTGGCGAATTAACAGAAGCCTGCTGCATGAAATTGAGCGAGCTTAATGTGAGCGAACACATATCAGGATACAATTCGATCACTTCTGATCGCTGCTCAAAGCCCGGCGTGCTTCTTCCTGATGTGCTGAGGCAGATGATCAGTTCAGGACAATGTTGACGAACACCCTCTACAATCGTACGATACACTTCTTTGCGGTGTGTGGGTGTTTCATTTTCATTACGTGCATGCAGGTGAGCAATGGTAATCCCAAGTTCATTGGCCGCATGCACTTCTTCAATGATCTGCTGCGCATGCACCGGTACATGTGCCGTTTGCTTTGTAGTGGGCACCATGCCTGTTGGACAAAAATTAATGATGAGCTGATGCATGCTGATCGGCAGCTGAGAATTACTTTACTTTTTTCGCAGGGTTGTCTGTGTGATTTCCTTTTCGTTTAATATCCTTCATTACCACAGCTCCTTTAGCGATTACCACACCTTTTTGTATTTTTATGAAAGGAAGATGCAAGCACAACGATCATTCCCCACAGTTATAACCTAGCTAAATGAGGTTATTCGACGGAAATTTGGGAAAATAACTCCTGTCTTGATTTTTTGTTTCATTTGTGTCGCCACCCACTTCATCGGGAAACAAAAGAAAGATGGATGTGCAACGCACATCAAGACTGCAACACAATTTTTAATCTCCCTTTAAACTTCTCAAACGAAAAATGCTGAAGCATTTTTTGCTGCACCTCCAACGGTTCACTCACCTCACCCAATACCTTCACCAACGCCTCCGCCAACGCTGCTTCATTATCCGGATCAACCAGGGTTCCCAGTTTTCCAAACTGCAGCGCCTCGGTACTGCCATCTTTATTTCCGGCAATCACCTGCAATCCGCAAGCCATTGCTTCGATGTACACAATACCAAAGCCTTCGCCTTTACTCGGCATTGCAAATACATCTGCCAGCAGGTAATGATCGGTAATTTCTTCGTTTGGCAGAAACCCGGGCATAATCACGTGGTCTTGCAAATCCAGCTCTTTGATCAGCAGGTTCATGCGGTGCAGTTCTGTTGCATCTGCTTTACCGGCAAGAATGTACTTGAAAGGAATATTTTTTTTAACAAGTAACTGCAGCGAATTCACTAATGTATCATACCCTTTATACCCTTCTTCACTGTTCAACCTTGTTAACGTAAAGATCACCTTTTCATCAGCAGCAATACCATAACGTTGTAACAAATAGGCCGGCTTACTGAATTGAGAAGGCAATTGAAAAAAAGGATCGATCGTATTTGGAAACACAGTAATTTTTTCTTCCAACAACTTTTGTTGACTGATCAGTTGCTGTTTGGTAAAAGTACTTACAGCAAGTATGTGATCTGCCAGATGCAACACTTTCTTCTTCCAGCCGCCTACAGGTGAAAACACTTCGATTCCATGACAAATAACAATGAGTTTTTTTTGGGGTGCAAATAGCTTCATTAAAACGCCGATCATTGCAAGATTCAAATGGCCGAGTATAATAACATCCTGTTGAAATGCCTGCCAAACAGATGCAATCACAAATTTTATTTTATGCCCATTGTAGAAGCGGTAAGGTGCTGCTTCAGTATAACGCACATCAACAATATTATCATGCATTCCTGCAAAACTGTTGCGGAGCGAAAGAGGAGCTGACAAATCCATCAATGCCTTGATGAATGCTCTGTTGAATTTTTCAATACCCCCCATATGTGAAAATGCAGTGAGCATAAGAACCAAAATCCGTTTCTCTTTCATATCAGATATTTTCCTTGAAACGGTTCATCAGCAAAGCACACCAGTAACGTCCCCATGATAATTTCTTTTTTTGAAAATCACGGTACAACAATTCTTCTGCTGTATTGGATGGTTTGATGTATTCATTTGCTTTTAGCCAGCCTTCAAACGGAAACGTGAACCCTTGCTTCTTTCTTTTCCAAATGGCCTGCGGTAATTCGTTTTCAAACGATTTTACCAACATATATTTTGGTGGAACGGTTTTAAATTTAATTACCTGATCAATGGCAGCTGCCATCAACATTACTTCCTTATCTAAAAAGGGCACCCGTATTTCTATCCCATGCCACATGCTCATAAAATCAGAGTCCTTGAGCAGCTGATTCTGCATATAAAAATTTGTTTCGAGCCAACTTACCCTGTTCCCGTTACTTAATTCACCTACAGGATAGAAATCACTTAACTCCAGCAGGTCGTTTTCGATTTCCTCTTGTGTACTGCCCAGTAATGCTGCTACAGAAACGGGTGTAAAAATTCCACGGTAACTAAGATATTCAGACGCTGCATTTTGCATACCGGCATACCCTAACTTCCGCATCCGGTGATCGGGAAAATGTTGCAACTGGCGCAAAAAACCAACCGGCAGTTTTTGCACGTACTTCATTTTTTTCTGTTGCCGGAAGGAAGGATATCCACCAAACAGTTCATCGGCACCAAGGCCCGACAATACAGCCTTTAGTCCATATGCTTTTGCATACATCGAAATAAAGTATGTATTAATTCCATCCAGTGTTGGCTGATCCATGGCCTCCATGGCATCATCTAATTGCTGGTTAAACACATCTTTTGTAACCAGGAACGATTGATGTTTAGCTCCGGTTTTGTCAATAATGAGTTGTTGATATTTCTCTTCAGAATAGTCCTTTTCGTTGAAAATAATGGAAAGTGTGTGCAGATCCTCCTTTTTAGTATGGCTCGCTATCAGCGTAAGCAGGCTTGAGTCAATACCACCGCTTAAGAACAATCCAATTGGCGCATCAGCAATCAAATGTCTGTCAACAGCTTCTTCCAATGTTGCCCGCATCAGTTGAATTGCTTCCTGCTCATCTTTCAATTGGCCGGTAAACGACCATTTAAAAAAACGATGTGTTTTCTTTTTCAATGAAGGAAGTTCGATGATCAGTGCCGTTCCTTTGGCCAGTGGCACAACATCTTTCAGCGTAGTAATGGGTTCGGGCAAATGACCGAAGGTTAAAAATGCCGAACGCCATTTCCTGTTTTCTTCAAATTTCTTTTCAGCTTTTGCAAATGCCCGGATCTCGGAAGCAAAATAGAGGCAATGCTGATCGATATAATAATAAAGAGGCTTGATGCCGGCATGGTCCCTTGCAAGGATCAGTTGTTGCTTTTGAGCATCAAGCAGTGCAAGGGCAAACATGCCATTGAAATATTCGAATGCATCTACCCCCCACTGCCGGTAGGCCTTTAAAATTACCTCCGTATCACTTTCCGTTTTAAATTGATGGCCATAGTGCTGAAGAGTGGAACGTAATTCCAAATAATTATAAATTTCACCATTGAAAACAATCGTAAGTTCTTCATCAATCATGGGTTGGTGACCTGCCTCGCTGAGATCAATCAATGACAAACGACGATGGCCCAATGCTAACGGCAGCGAAGGATGCATAAATAAACCTGCATCATCCGGACCACCTCGATGCATGGCATCACGCATACGAATCACCTGGCCCTGCAAATTCTTTACCTGTGGATCAAAAATTCCGGCTATGCGGCACATAGAGTAAGGAAATCATGTAAAAAAATGGATATTCTGGGATTAACCCTTTTCAACGGTTTGTGTTACCTAATGCCAATAAACTGCAGCACTTTGTTATACCACTTATTTTTTGACGGATCGTTATCGTAATAGCCATAACCGTATCCATAACCGTATCCATAACCGTATCCATAACCACCATAACCATAATAACTGTTATACCCTTCCACTTTAATATCATTCACCAGCATACTTGTAGAAGGGAATTTCTTTTGTTGGTAAAGATCTTCCAGCATCTGCAATTGCTTTTTGAATGTATACCGTTGGCGAATTACAAATAAAGTTGCATCAGCAAACTGAGCCAGCGTCATAGCATCGCTTACCAGTCCAACAGGGGCCGTATCAATAATTACAGCATCAAAATGATCCCTGCAAAATTCAAACAGTTCTTTGATTTTGGGTTCCAGCAACATTTCTGATGGATTTGGTGGCGTAGGTCCGCAGGCAATAACAAACAGGTTATCGGTATCCGGCACCTTAATCGGCAATTCTTCCAACCCGATTTTACCAATTACATAGTGCGTAATGCCGAATGCCCGTTGCAATCCGAGCCCACTCACAACTTTTGGTTTTCGCAAATCAAACTCAAGCACAACGGTGCGTTTCCCGGTAAGTGCAATTGAAGCAGCGAGATTGGTTGCAGCAAACGATTTACCCTCACCACTGAAAGAAGATGTAACTAATATTACAGGTGTCCGGTCTTTCTTGAGAACGGGTTGCAGGTTCGAACGAATAATACGGAATTGCTCTGCCAGAATTGTACGGCTGTTCTTTACCACTACCAGCGTTTCCGGTTTATCATTATGCCCCAATTCACCGATCACCGGCATTTTTGTAAATTTCGTGATATCGGCCTTTGTTGTTACCCGGTCATTCATGAGGTCACGAATCAAAATAATTATTACAGGCACCAGCAATCCAAAGAAAATAGCAAGCATGTATGCATTGCGCCGTTTAGGGAAAATGGGTACACCGCCTCCTTCTGCTTCTGAGAAAATTTTAGAGTTCGATAAAGTTGAAGCTAATTGAATACCTGTTTCTTCTCTTTTTTGAAGCAGAAATGTATATAATTCATTCTTGATAAGTTGCTGACGTTTGATTTCCCTTATCTGGCTTTCCTTTTCCGGCAGCGCAAACATTTCTGAACGCATGGAATTATTTCGCTTCTGCAACTCTGTTTTCGAAAGCACATACGCCTGACGAATATTCTTCAGATTTTCGATGATTGATGTGCGGGCCTTTTCAATATTTTGCTCGATTTCTTTGATGACCGGACTGGTTGCACGGTTTTCTCTCAGCTCGTTTTCACGACGTAAAATAAGTTGATTGTATTCAGTAATTAACGTTGCTAATGTAGGATCGTTGATACCCAATGGAGAGGGCGTAAGTTCAAATGCTTTGCTTTTATCTTTGACATAGTTGTCCAGCATGTCTAACAACTTAATCTGCATTTCCTGGGTAACCAATTCGGCTTCTGTTTCACTCAAATTGGTCAGATACATTTGCGATTGATTCTCAAGATCGAGATATTGGTTCCGCTTTTTGAAATCCTGGAGATTGGTTTCTACAATTCCCAGATCGGCTTCCAGACTGGCTAAACGATCTGAAATGAAGCGGAGAGAGTTTTCAGATATTCTGCTTTTATCTTGTACGTTATACAATCCATATTCTTTCATTACCTGGTTCAGAATATCAAGCCCTTTATCAACATTTAAAGTATTTAACGTTAGAATCAATACACTGGAGCTACGGCTTTTGGGCGAAATATTTAAGCCACCGGCAATTGACCCTGCAACAGATTTGGAAGGGCTCCAGCTGTAGGTAAACTTCCTCCCTCCGGCATCTTCCAAACCAATGTTCGGCACAATCCGGAAGGTAGAACCGCCCACTTCAACATTACTGTAAATCAAACGGGGCTTGGTTTCTTTATTGATCAAGAAACTGTTTTGATCACGTATTTCAATGTTAAACGAATAGCCTCTGTTACTGTCAATAATATTAACCGGCTCAACCCGAAAAGGTGTTTGTTTGTAAATTTCACTGCTCCTTACTTTCCCGTGTTCGATATATGTATTGTTCAATTCCAGGCTATCTACCACACGCTTCAAAAATTCTTTTGAACGCATCAGGTCAATTTCATCTTCAGTATTGATCTTATCGGTTGGGTTAAAAATACTGCTGAATTTATCGTTCCCTTTTATATTAGTGGCGTTCTCAACTTTTACAATCATACTGCTGTTGACCGTGTATACCGGAGTAGCCCAACGCAGGTAGGCCCATGATATGATGAGGGCTATACCGAGGGAGAAGAAAAATAAGGGCAGATTCGAGATGTACTTAAAGAGTACCTCTTTGAAAGTCATCAACCTGCTTTCGGATTCTGCCTGCGGCAGATGGTCAAATTCGTTGGGCATTCGTAATAAAAATTATCGGATAAGATTAGCGAGAATAATAATAAAATTCAAAAAAGTAACTCCAATACTTATAAGTTGAAACCGGCGTTGGAACGACTGATCTGAAGATACAAGTTTACGGTCGGTTGGCGCCACATATACCATGTCATTTTGCTTGAGATAATAATTGGGGGAATTGAAAAAATCACCTTTGGTAAGATCCACGGTATGCATCGTCCGCACTCCGTTTTGTTCACGAATGATCAGTATATTTTTTAAGTTGCCCCCCTCTTCAACACCCCCGGCCATACCAAGTGCTTCCAGAAAGGTAACACGCTCCGATGGGAAAATAATAGATCCGGGAGAACCGACCATTCCATGAAACGTGACTCTAAAATTCTGATACCTGATATTTACAATCGGATCTTCTTTCAGATATTCACCTGCCCGTTTAACGATTTCTTTCTCGAGAGCAGATTTTGTCATACCATCTGCTTGTATTACCCCAAGCAATGGCAGCTTAATTTCTCCTGTTATAATGTCAACCAGATAATTGTTTGAGGCACCCCCAGCTCCGCCTGTTCCCATACTAGCACCAGAACCTGCTCCGGCCGCCTCTGCTCCGGCTCCAACCACACCCTGCGAATAGTTTTGATTAAATAACTGATTCGCTGATGAACTTTTTGAAGCAATATTGATTTGCAGCAAATCACCTTTTTGAATAACCGGCTCTACAATATTATACTGCCCAAGTTTAGCAGTATCCAATCCCTCATTGAAATAAACGGCTTCTTTGCGGAGTTTTTCGGGCGAAACGCATGCAGATAAGAATAGCAAGAACAGAATGCAAAAAGAGCCAAAAAGTCGTATCATAACAGAAGATTGATTAGTTGTTTGGTTCATGCTCTTCAACGTAACATTGTTTTATTTATTACTACAGCGTCGTGGGTAGTTGCTACCCTTATACAACAAAAGCTGCGTAATCAGCAGCCACCAGCTTTTACCGGTTCCAAATTATTTTTCTCAAACTGGGCTGTTAACTCATATCCTAACGTTTCCAGTAATACATAGGCCCGATTGTTCATTACTCTTATTACCAAGCCCTCTGCATCCATCATTAGACCGGTTTTTATTCGTACTCTTTCTCCTGCTTCAACAGATAGAGGCCTTGCTTCAACCTGCTCGTATTCATTCATGAACCTGCGGATCATTTCAATTTCATTGTCCTTAATTACACCTGGCTTACCGTTCCAATATAAAAAATTAACGACCCCATCTGTTAACCGCACCCTTGCTTTTTCTTCCTCGCTTACCCGCACAAACACATAGCTTTTAAATAAAGGCTCCTCAACTACCTTATACCGATCGCTCCATTTGCGACGGACCTTATTCATCGGGCAATAATAATCCAACCCTTTTTTCTCCAATTGAGCACAAACCTTTTTTTCCCAACGGGGTTTTGTGTAAGCAGCGTACCAGTTTTTTAGTTCAGCCATTTTTTATTTACTGTGTAATTTACTACAAAGCTTCGCCACCTCAGTCACATTCATTCAAAAAGACTGAGTCTGCTAAAAAACTTCCATAATAAAAAGGGCAAACAAGCCTGTTAGGCTTCTTTACCCTTCCATATAACTTATAATACCTGCCGTAACAGTATAATGTTTGTTGTTATTCCGTTTCACGTTACAGTTCACAGGTGCCGTGCACCGGTTGTTCCTTGTTGCAAATTTATGTCTTATAGACACTTACTCATCCATTCACCCATCCCGGAGCAACGATGTTTCCCATTTAGTTTTTCTGGCCGCAAGATAACGGTTGAGGTTCAATCATAAAAAAATAATATTGTACATCAAGTGTATATGTACACAGCTTACATTTTCCTACATTTAAGAAAAGGAACTGCTTTGAATCAACGCTTCTATTCCCTCGACGTATTTCGTGGTGCCACAGTAGCCCTCATGATTCTTGTGAACAACCCCGGCTCCTGGGCACATATCTATGCCCCGCTGAAACATGCGCCCTGGCATGGCTGCACACCCACTGACCTGGTATTCCCGTTTTTCCTGTTTGCCGTGGGCAATGCCATGTCGTTTGTAATGCCCAAACTGCAACAGGGAGGTGATGCCGTATTCTGGAAAAAAGTGATCAAACGTACAGCACTCATTTTTTTGATTGGTTTGTTACTCCACCAAAGTCCGTTTGTGAAATGGAGTAACGACAGCCTGGTATTGAAAAACCTCGATACCTTACGCATTATGGGCGTGCTGCAACGCATTGCCCTCTGCTACTTTTTTGCTTCGGTGATCGTGTATTACTTCAAACAGCGGGGCGCATTTGTAATAAGTGCTGTTTTGTTACTGCTGTATTGGATGCTGTCGCTGTTCCTCGGTACACCCGGCGATCCATACAGTTTAGAAGGATGGTTTGGCAATAATATCGACAAAGCCATTTTTGGCGAAGCACATCTCTACAAAGGGGAAGGCGTTCCCTTTGATCCCGAAGGCTTGATGAGCAGCTTTGCCGCCATTGTGCAGGTGATCTTTGGGTACCTGGTGGGCGACTATATTCAGAAAAAAGGAAAGACATTCGACATGGTAAGCGGGCTTTTTGTTACAGCCACCATTCTTACCGTAACCGGACTTGCATGGGGCATGTCGTTTCCCATCAACAAAAAAATATGGACCAGCTCTTACACACTTTACACAACCGGGCTTGCGATCTATACCATTGCCACCATGATCTACTTCATCGAGTTCAAACAGGCCAAAGGATTTCTGCTGAAGTTCTTTGATGTATTTGGCAAAAACCCGTTGTTCATATTTGTACTGAGTGGAGCATTGCCAAGGTTGCTGGGCCTCATTCGTATCCCCAACGGAGTAACAGAGGCAGGCGTTCAAAAATACCTCAGCCCCTTTGGCTGGTTCTATGAAAAAATTTGCAAGCTCGTACCCGGCATTCCGGAGAACGGTTCTTTGCTGTATGCCATTTGCATGATCATTTTTTACTGGGGTATCGTGTACTGGTTAGACAAGAAAAAGATTTATATTAAAGTATAGCTTAATAAAGAGCACATATAAATATGAACAGTCATCTTAAATGTAAGATGACTGTTCATATGCAATGGTCAATTATAAAAAAGCAAACTACTAATCATTAATCAAACTGTTTCACATAGGATGATCGTGTAACTACAACTGCTTTTCACCACAGTAGTACCCCTGTTAAATCAAGGCTGCTGCCGAAACATGGGGGTAATATGTTTCGGCTGTCTTTTGGTTACTTTTGGACAAGCAAAAGTGACAAAAAATAATTGCTTGCGAAGCAAGCTCAACCAAAGCCCAGAAGAAAAAGTAATAGGAAATAAACGCTATCAACAAGCTTATTGAAAAGCAGCTTCTGCCACCGCCACACTCTCCGGCTTCCCCACATCCACCAACACATCACCACTATGATCATAACCAAGAATCGTATGCTCTGCTGCCAAGTCTAAATACGTTTCAGTAAGTGAAAATTTTCCGCTTTGACGAATGAGTGAAAACACACGTGGTTCAAACACCACCACACAACTATACGCTTTCTCAACCAGCTTCTGCTTTTCATTGGCAGCGTAAGAAAGCACCGGACCTTTTTCTTCGCCGGTTATTACATTGCGCCAGCCACATAGTTGATCGTTCGAATCAAACAAAAAATTACGAGCCGTTTTACGGTTGGTAACTGCAAATGAAATGAGTGGTTTTTGTTGCTGATGATACGAAAGCAGTGCATCCAGATTTAAATTGGTAAGTATATCCACATTGATTGTAACAAAGGGTTCGTCGCCTTCCAGCAGATGTCTTGCTTTTACTAATCCACCACCTGTTTCCAGCACTTCATCCCGCTCGTCACTGATTACAACATGGCTCCCCCATCCTTTATTTTTTTCAACTGCCTCAATGATCTGATCTGCAAAATGATGCACATTCACCACCACATCCGTAATACCATATTGCTGTAAGTATTCAATATTGCGTTGCAATAAACTTTTCCCATTCACCATGGCCAATGCTTTGGGATGATGATCGGTCCATGGTTTAAAACGTGTACCCAAGCCTGCTGCAAAAATCATTGCTTTAAGCCCCCTCCGCCCCCTAAAGGGGGAACCAGTAACATCTTGATTAAATGCAGCGTTCATTCTTACACTTTTTTGTTTTGGTAATCGAAATAAAAACAACCAACTATTATTTAACAGATCTCCCTAAGGTCTGGATAACCGCAAACTGCTCCACTGCATTTGCCTTCAACACCCATAACACATAACTCTTAACTCACAACCTTCCATTCACTACTCACCATTCACCACTCACAAATCAGTATGTTTCATTTACCCAGTTCTTCGCATCCTGCACCACATGTTTCAATTCAACCTTCACCCCATACTTATTTTTTAAATGACGGGCCAATGCATCAGCAGCATATACACTGCGGTGTTGCCCACCGGTGCAACCAAAACTGATCTGCAGATTCGCAAAGTTGCGTTGCATGTAATCTTCAACGGCAATGTCAACAAGATTATACACGCTGTTTAAAAACTGCGGCATTTTTGTTTGCTGCTCCAGAAAATCTTTCACGCCTTTATCTCTTCCCGTTTGCGTTTTAAATTCCTGGATACGACCGGGATTTAAAATACCTCTGCAATCAAATACAAAACCACCACCATTGTCTGTTTCATCGGCAGGTATACCGGTTGTCTTATAGGAGAAGCTGTTGATACGTACCACCAACGGTGTTTCCTCGGTTGCTTTGGGCGGTTCAAACCGATGGATCACTTCATCCTGCACCATCAATCCCAGCAAACGTTCAAACTCGGGCAATACAATGCCCACATTCCGGTTACTTAAAAACCATTTGATATTGCGTAACGCCAATGGAATACTGGTTAAGAAATGTGCTTTACGTTCAAACAAACCCCGAAAGCCATACGCACCCAACACCTGCAACAAACGGATCAATACATAACCATTGTACTGACTTACAAATCGGGTACGGTCAATTTCTTTCTGCAATACCTTTTCTAAACAATCCATATAGTATTGCAACAAACTGTCTTTCCATTCGTCCGATAACTCTGCTTTTGCCTGCCACAATAACGACGCAACATCATACTGCACAGCACCCTTCATACCTCCCTGGTAATCGATGAAATGTACCTTTCCTTCTTTCACCTGTATATTCCTGCTTTGAAAATCACGGAACATAAAATACTTATGATCCACACGGGTGAGATAAATACTGAGGTCTTCGAAATCCTCGATCAGTTTTTCTTTATCGTACGGGATCTTCAATGTATCTAAAAAATAATACCGGAAATACAACAGATCCGACACAATAGCCTGCCTACCAAACTCACGGGAGGTGATACACCAATCGTAATTAAAATCTACATGCCCTTTGATCTGCATATGCGCCAGTTTCTCCAGACTTTGCTGAAACAAACGATATGTATGATCAGTATGGCCATGCTTCTCCAGTTCATTCAACAACGACACATCGCCAAAATCTTCCTGCAAATAAATTAGTTCATCATCGGCCACTGCATAGATAGTTGGCACCGGGCAATTGGCCTGTTTAAAATGCTTACTGAATTTTAAGAAGGTTTGTGTTTCTTTAATATTCTTACTCCAGGTAGCAATACAGGTTGGTTCCCCGGTTACACGATAATAAACCCGGTCGCTTCCGCTTTGCGGCACTTTTTCGATAGAGGCAGGCTGCTTACCAAAACAACGTTGATACAGCAATGCGATCTGTTCATGTATTTCTTGCATAACAATCAAAGGAACGAAAAATAGCTATTTTAGCAATAAGTATATCTGTATGCGCAAATTTTTGCAATCGATTTTAACGAAACCTGTTGTTTCGCTGGCGAATCGTTTTTCCAGCAAACCCAACCTGCAACGTGTACACGAAGCACTAAGTAAATTATATACACACACGTTAGAAAATCCGGGAAAGAAAGGTTTGTTAGTACCGATGAATGCAGCTACAGACCGTTTCATCATCTTCAGCGATCAACACAAAGGCGCTAAAAATGGCAGTGATGATTTTATGTGGGCCGAGCCAAACTACCTCGCCGCATTGGATCATTATTTCAATGAAGGCTATCATTTTATTTCATTGGGTGATAGTGAAGAATTGTGGGAGAACACGGTGTGGCCCGTAAAATCGAACAACAAGATCACAACCGAAGCAGAGAAAAAATTTCTTACTGCAAAACGCTTTACAAAGGTATTTGGCAATCATGATGTGTTCTGGAACAACGATCCGTTTGCCGGCCTGCAGCTCTTCAGCATGTATGGCGAAACAGTGAAAATATATGAAGCAGTAGTATTGCAAACAAGCATCAACAATACTTCACTCAACTTCCTTCTTACACACGGCCACCAGGGTGATGGACAAAGTGATGGCAATCCTTTTAGTGCATGGTTTGTATCACGGGTATGGGGACCGTTGCAAAGCTATCTCAACCTCAACCCCAATACTCCTGCTGCCAGTAAGGAATTAAAAACAGTACACAACCGTTTTATGTACGAATGGAGCAAGCAGGAACAAAATCCTGTGTTGATTACCGGGCATACACATCAACCCGTATTTGCATCACTCACACACCTGGAACGTTTATACAAACAGCTCATCGAAGCAAAACAAACAAACAATGAAACGGCCATTCAGCAACTCAATAAAGAGATCCGCTTTCGCCAGGAAGAATATGATTATGTGAACAGCAACTATACTAACATGAAACCCTTTTACTTTAATACCGGTTGTTGTTGTTATAGTGATGGCGATATTACCGGTATTGAAATAGCCGATGGAATGATCCGCCTCATCAAATGGAAAAAGAAAGACAACCATTCCATCCGGGAAGTACTGGAAGAAATGAAACTGAACGATCTGCTCATTTGATCATTTGCCGTTACCTTTGCCGGTCATGAAACAATTGATCTATCTGTTTGCAGCAGCACTATTTTTATGCACTGCATCCACATCAGCACAAAACACAAGACTGAGAGATAACAACAGCATTGGCTGGTACACCGGCACAGGAACGTTTGCGTTTAATAAAAAATGGAGCGCACACCTGGAATACCAATGGCGGAGAGAGGACTATCTTTCAACGTGGCAACAAAGTTTATTGCGTACAGGCATCAATTATCACGCAAACAGCAGTACTGTTTTACGGATTGGTTATGCATGGGCCGAAACCTATGCTTATGGCGATTATCCGCTCAATCCATTTGGTAAAACATTTACTGAACATCGTATGTATCAAGTGGCAACACTTGCACAACGAACCGGCTCATTAGATCTTACACACAGAATTATGCTGGAGCAACGCTGGCTGCCTCGTTACAACAGCGCTGCATCTGTAAAACCAGACGATTGGTTATTTATGAACCGTGCACGTTACATGCTGCGTGTACAACAATCGTTAAAAGGAAAAACACTGGAAGATAAAGAACCATATGTGGCAGCGTATGATGAAATACTCGTTGGCTTTGGAAAGAATGTGAACGAGAATATTTTTGATCAGAACCGTTTTGGTTTGTTACTGGGGTATCGTTTTTCACCGAAATTCAGATTGGAAGCCGGATATATCAGTCAGATCGTACAGTTATCAAGAGAGATCGGCGGACGAAATGTATTTCAACACAACAATGGCATCATCATCAATACATTTTTCAATTTGAACTTATAAGTTTCACTACGGTTCAACAAAAAAAGTCACGCTTCGCAGCGTGACTTTTTTTATTATTTGAATGGATCGATATTACTTCTTCCAGCTGTTATTACTCTTGTTTACATCGGGTAAACGTTGCTCAGGATCAGCTACTACTTCTTTAATGGCAGCTTTTGTTTCTACCGGAAAACTCCAGGTATCGCCCCGTTGCCAAACTTCCACCGGAAGTTTGATCATTTGTTCGTCACCATTTACATCCACTACTTTTACGGTAAGCGGCATCGGCATTTTTTCCTGCAATTGCAAGGTGATCATAGCTCCGTTTTTTATTGACTCTACTTCTTTTACTGCCACATCAAACTTCCATGTATTCAATGCCCAGCTGCGCCAGAACCAGTTGAGATCTTCACCTGCCACATTTTCAATGGTATGAAAAAAGTCCCATGGCGTTGGATGTTTAAACGCCCAGCGACGCACATATTCTTTCAGGGCTCTGTCGAAACGATCTGCACCCAATACTTCGTTCCGCAATACATACAACATCACACCGGGTTTGTAATAAGCTGCTATGCCAAGATTTTGCTGTTGTACTACATCTGCACCATTCAACATCCCATCCATTCGTTCGTTGAACATGGCATTGGCAATACCGCTAACACTGGGCACCTCTTTGTATTCGCCTTTGTTGAATGCTTCACTTGAAAGAATGTTGATGAACGTATTGAACCCTTCATCCATCCATGCAAATTTCCGTTCGTTACTGCCAACGATCATCGGGAACCAGGTATGACCAAACTCGTGATCGGTTACACCAAACAAACCTGCTTCTGTTGCTGCTGCACTGCAAAATACAATGCCGGGATATTCCATTCCCCCTACTACACCTGCTACATTTGTTGCAACGGGATAAGGAAATTCATATAAATAATTACTGTAAAATTCAATACTTGCCTTTGTGTATTCAGTTGAACGTCGCCAGTCGTTTCCATCTCTTTTCGATGCACTTTCTCTTGGATACACACTTACAGCCATTGACGTTTTTCCGCTTGGGAGGTTGATACGTGCTGCATCCATGATGAAGGCAGTACTGGCTGCCCATGCCACATCTCTTGTGTTTTCACATTTGAATTTCCATGTAGTGAACGGATTGCCGGGACGTGATGAAGCTTTGTTCACTTCATCTGCAGTACGGATCATTACGGTTTTATCGCTGTTCATCGCATCGCCCCAACGTTTGATCTGCTCTGCCGTAAAACATTCTTCCGGATTCAACAACGCACCACTACCAACAACGATCATGTTTGATGGCGCTGCAATGCTGTAATCAATTGTTCCATATTCCAAATAAAACTCACCCGCACCGAGATACGGATTTACATTCCATCCATTGATATCATCGTACACACAGGCCCGTGGAAACCATTGCGCCACTTCATAGATCCAGCCATCTTTTTGTTTCAAGCGGCCCATACGATCTGTTCCATATTCAGGAATCGCAAACTTGTATTCGATCACCACTTTTGCAGATGCTCCTGCATTTTTTAATACCTCTGGTAACCAAATCTGCATCCGTGTATCTGTTACATGGTATTTTGCATCAACCATTTTTCCGTTCTGCTCGATCTTTACTGATTGGATCATATGCCCTTCGGTAAACTCTCCATTGGCCCAACGGCCACCCAGCGTAGTAGTGGTGGCAGAACCACGTGAATCTTTCCTGTAAATATTTTGATCGAGTTGCAACCATAGAAAACGTAACGCATCGGGACTGTTGTTTACATACTGCAAGGCAACGGTGCCGCTAACTGTATGTTTGTCCGGATCAATAGTTGCCTGAATGTTGTAATTGGCCTGATTTTGCCAATATTTTGGGCCGGGTTCACCACTGGCACTCCGGTATTCATTCCCAAAATTTGGATAAAAGAACGGATGAAATGCTTCCCGATGATCGTACTTACTCTGTGCCAGCAATGCAGTAGAAAAACATACGGCAATTGCAACGAAAAATAATCTCTTCATAGTTGTATAAATAGTAGCGCTAAAGAAACGAAGCTTTGCCAATATGGGAAAGAATATTTTGTTAAAAGGCAGCCCGATAAGGCTTTCTGCATCCGGGTTGATGGAGAAGATCCTACGGCAAAAATATTTTTTTCTTTTTCTGTAATAATTCTTCTGCACCTGCATCCAATACATAAACACAAACAAAAAATATGAAAAAGCTTATCAGTTTCCTTATTATCAGCCTTATCATCTTTCAAACAAATGCACAAACCAACGCTTTTAAAGTAGAAGTAAGTGGCAAGGGCAAACCCGTTATTTTAATTCCCGGTTACAGCTGCAGCGGTGAGGTGTGGAACGAAACGGTAGCGCATTTAAAAGACCGCTACGAATGCCACGTGATCACCATTGCCGGTTATGCTGGTGTGCCGAAGTTGGATACACCCATTCTTAAAACCGTACGTAATGAACTCATCAACTATGTAAAAACAAAGAAGCTGAATAAGCCGATGTTGATCGGTCATAGTTTGGGTGCATTTATGAGTTTATGGGTGAGCAGCGAAGCGCCTGACTTGTTTGGAAAAATTATTTGTGTGGATGGATTACCGTTTATCTCGGCGATGCAGGATACTACTGCGAATGCTGAAGTATTGAAAAAGAATCCGCAGTTTGATCCCGAAACAGTTGCGAAAAATTTTGAACTGTTGCCCGATTCCAATTATATCAGCAATATGACACGTTCGATGCTGTACCAGGTAAATGATACAATCCGTGCCATTCAAATTGCAACCTGGAGTTCGCAGTGCGATCGCAGAACATTAGGCTATACCATTGTTGAAATTTCGACAACCGATCTGCGGGATGATATTGCCAAAATCAAACAACCCGTATTAGTACTCGGCAGTTTGTATGGTACCGAAGCAAACAGCTTATCTGTTTTAAATCATCAATATAAAAATGTGCCCAACAAAACCATTGAAGTAGCCAACAGCAAGCATTTTATTATGTACGATGTGCCCGACTGGTTTTATGCAAAAGTGGATGCGTTTTTACAATAAGTTTTGTAAAACCAAATTCAACATTATCTTACCGCCGAATGAAACAGGAAGAACAGTTTACTGCATTATACAAGCAATATGCTCCCGGCATCCGCAAACTCTGTTTGGGTTATACCGGCGATGCGATGCTGGCCGAAGATCTGTTGCAGGAAAGTTTTGTAAAAGTGTGGAAGAACATGGAGAAGTTTCGTGGTGATGCTGCATGGAGTACCTGGATCTATCGTATTGCTGCCAACACCTGTTTAACGCACTTACGCAAAAAGAACGAACAGTTTGTGGATGCCGATGAAGAACGGTTGGCGATGATACCCGATGATGAACGCAACAAAGAACAGGAAGTGCAACTCTTGTACAAATGCATCAGCAAGCTGGCCGAAACAGACAGGCTCATTATTACACTGGTACTTGAAGACAAACCTTATGAAGAGATCGCCGACATTACCGGTATTACCGAAAACAACCTGCGTGTAAAAATTCACCGTATTAAAAAACAGCTCAGCGAAATTTATAGCAGTTATGAAAGACTTTAATGCAATAAAAGATTTGTGGCAACAGTCGAAACCGGCTGAAGAAAAAACAGTGGACCTGTCCGCTATTGCCCGTCAGGCAAAAGACACCAAGGAAAAGTTGATGCGACCTTTATTTATTGGCAGTATTACCTTGTTCATGACACCCTTTTTTGTAATCTGGGTGGTGTATTTCAGCGGCGTTCAACTGAACTGGTTAACCACACATATCAGTATCGGATTGATGTGTTTGCTTGTATGGCTACAAAGCATGCTCACTTTTTTCACATGGAATAAATTACGGCTAATTGATGACACTAGCGCACCGGCACTGCATTTACAACAATGGGAAGCCTATTATGCATTTCGAAAACAACAACTGAAATGGAATATGCCTGTTTATTTTGTTCTGCTGACTACGGCGATGGGACTTTATTTTGTTGAACTGTTGCAGGGCCGCCCTTTGGGATATACCATTTTATTACTCTCCGGCTTTACTGCCTGGATGTTGTACTCGTATTTCGTTTTGGGTAAACGAATCATTGAAAAAGAAGAGAAAAAATTAAAAGCGATTATTGATGAGTTAAGAGGAATTGAGAAGCAGTTGAAGCAGCCATCCTAAAGCAACCGCTTTAAGGACACCGAAAACTCACGTTTAAATAAACCTACTGCATTCCTGACAATCAGGAAGCTTAAAAAAACTATTGCAAACTCTTCCCTTTTTCCTTATATTTATCTGCTAAGGTTATCTCATATCCTATCGAATAGAACTCCATCTAAATTTTTATACCTGTTTTATGAGATTATTACCTTTGTTCATCTGTCTTTTTGCAACAATCTTCTTTTCCGGTGCAGTGCATGCGCAAAAAAAAATTGTTGTAATGGGTTCCTCCACTGCCGCAGGATCAAATGCCACTACCTACGCCACTTCATGGGTTGGAAAAATGACCGCTCATTTCCAGCAGAACATGTTGGATGGTTTAGACACAGTAGTTTACAATATTGCCGAATACGGATATGCAACTTACCATGAGATGCCAACGGGTTTTGTTCCTCCCGTTTCCCGACCTGCACCCGATCCGGATCACAATGTTACCAAAGCATTGAGCTATTCTCCGGATATTGTGATCATCAATTTACCGAGTAACGATATTGCTTTTGGATATTCCAAGCAGGAAATGATGGACAATCTCCGCCTAATGTATACGACCATTACTGCTACTGGAGCAAAATGTTTTATAGGCACAACTGCCCCTCGAAATGACATCACAAATGCCCAAGCTTTGATGCAACGTGAATTGGTTGATTCCATCAATCTGAATTTTGGTGTTTTTGCCATTAATTTCTGGGATGACCTGGTAACCAACGATGGACAAAACCGCCTTAAAGATGAAGTGCGTTACAGTGGAAGCTTGTACCATCTTAATGATGCCGGACATAACTATATGTTTTTGCGGGTAAGAGATAAGCAGATTTTTTTAGCATCTTCTTTTCCACTTCCGATATTGCTTACAGGTTTTGAAGCTGCAGTAAAAAATAACTTGGTTGTATTGAAATGGTCAACTTTAGATGAAGAACCCAATACATATTTTGAAATTCAACGTAGTAAAGACGGCAGAAATTTTGAGACCATTCAACTACAGTCAATCGTACAGCCAAGACAATCTGCCAGCTATACAACAACAGACCAGTCACCTTTAGCAGGAAAAAGTTTTTACCGACTAAAAATCAATGAAGCAGGGCGAATCATTTATTCGGCTACAGCTTCGGTACAACTAACCGGACAAACATTAGCAATTAACAGGGTGTTTCTGGAGCAATCATCCGGTAATTTAATTGCAGAAATAAATTCTCAACAGCGTCAACCGGTCATCATCACGATTATTTCTGCAAACGGTTCGGTAATGTATCAGCAGCAGCAACAACTGCAATCGGCAAACAATAGAATTTCGATCGCTGTTGGCAATCTAGCAGCCGGACACTATTACTTGCGTTTACAAGCTGATGGAATAAGTAGTACAATAAAAGCATTTTCAAAGTAACTATCATCGTCCATCAAAATAAAGAGAAACGCACGTATAAGTGATTACGTGCGTTTCTCTTTTACTCTCCTTCCACACTTCTGCTCTTCTGCCAAGGTTTTGAAGAAGCACCATCCATCTTTACAATCTTCGGTGTAAAGCTACCTACAACATCTACCAGCGATTGCTGACTCTGCATCACTACGTTGATGTCTTTGTAAGCAAATGGCGCTTCGTCCAATCCGCCGCCCATTAATTTCACACCATGTCTTTTCAATTCATCTTTCAATGCATTGTGGGTGATGCTTTGCAAAGCTTTGGAACGACTCATTAAACGTCCTGCTCCATGCGAAGCAGAGTTAACCGATGCAGACTCACCTTTACCTTTTACAATAAAACCGGTTGCGGTCATGCTTCCGGGAATAATACCCAGTACATCTTTACCCGCAGGTGTTGCGCCTTTCCGATGAACGATGACATCTCTTCCCTCCCACTTCTCCTTCCAAGCAAAGTTGTGATGGTTCTCCACCATTTTCATTGGCTTTCGGCCAAGTTGCTTGGCGATCTTGTTATGGATCACATGGTGACAGGCGCTTGCATAATCGCCTGCTAAGTTCATGGCTAACCAATATTCCATGCCTTCTTCTTCATCGAGATTTAACCAGGCAAGATTTTTTGCATCCTGTGGTAAACGTCGTTTACTGATAGCGAGTTTGGTATAATGATTGGCGATGTTTGCACCTAACGCTCTTGAACCGGAATGACTCAACAGTCCAAGATATTTGCCCGGCGCCACACCCAGCATCTCATCTTTCTCCGCAACTTCAACCACACCAAACTCCACAAAGTGATTTCCACTTCCGCTTGATCCTAATTGTTTCCATGCTCTGGTATGCAATCCTTTCAGTAACGGCAATTGAAAAAACAATTCGTTATCCATTACTTCATGGTTTTCGCTTCGCTGAAACTGTGCACCACTTCCAAACAAAGTTGCTTCGCCCAATTCTCTTGCAAAGAAGCTTTCTTTCTGCACCAATTCTTTCGGATCGATATCGTAAATGCTCAAACACATTCTGCAACCGATATCCACCCCCACACCATAAGGTATCACAGCATTCTCAGTTGCCAACACACCACCGATGGGTAATCCATACCCATGATGTGCGTCGGGCATTAACGCACCTGCAACTGCTACCGGCAATTTTGCTGCGGTGTACATCTGGTGCATGGCACTTTGTTCAATATGTTCCTGTCCGAATACGTTGAACTGAATTCCATTCTGGTTCAACGATAATTCCGCTTCTTCATTTTTTTCTGCAGGCATCAATTGTTTTGCAATCAACGCCAGCACAGCATCATCTAAATAACTTGCAGGCGATGCCAGCACTGCTTTCAACAATTCCATTACTTCCTCCTTTGTGTGATGCTTGTAATTTTTCTGCATCACATTCATAGCGATGCTGATGACCGGTCCTTCCGGGTAGCCAATCGCTCTTAATTCTTTTCCTGATATTTTAATCTTGCTCATTTTGTTTTGTTTTAGGTATAATAAGGCATCAAGGTTTTAAGCCTTCAAGTCGAATTCAACCGCCCGAATTTATACTTGTTGAATTTTCACTGTTAATCTAACTTGAAATTAGATGGATCAGCAACATACCTTTCCTCTAAGAAACCTTGTATGTCGAGAATTTGTTTTTCTAAGACTTTGTAGTCGTCATTCATATCATATGCAATAGCAAATAAATCCCTCAAGTGAAATGCCATTAATACTATTGCCGAATCCAGTTTACCTTTTCGTTTCTCGAAAGGAATTTTTTGAGATAAAGAAGTCCAATGACTTAAATGATCATACTTTGAGTAATAATTGTAAAGATTATATATAATTTGCCCGCTTCTTAAATCCGGATTTCGGTTAGTTTTATAGATGTCACTTAATGTATATCGAAAATCCTTTTTCCTCTTAGGTTTACCCGATGACGTATCAAAAGCATTTGGGAATAACGATACAAACATTTCGGCTTTTCTATGTTTCTCTTCCTCTGGCATTTTCTCATTGTAAAAAATCTCATCAATAATAAGACTTGTCCCATCGCTAATGACTTTGTAACAATACTTTTTCAACTCTTCTTTAACCTCTGACAAATTACTTTCACTCAAGTTGTAAACAATTTTCTTAGCACCCATTACCAATATCATATCCATTAGTAAAGATCTGGCCAGAATACCGAGCGAAAACTCCAATTCAGGAGTTGTATCAACCTGTGGATACAATCTCAAAAAAGTTAATGATATTTTAGACACTTTCTCTATACCACAAAAAACAAACCTGTCAATCTCATTTTGGTGTTTGTTTGCAAAATGATCTTGTGAGTTATACGAGTTTCCAAATACAATATTTATATACTCCTGAATACTGTCCATTGCTGTATACTAACTTTCTTTTAAAAATACATCAATTTAAGCTGAACAGAATTACTAACCGTTCAAGTGTGCGACGCAACCATAGCTTAATAGCAGCAATGGCGGTGATAACAAAAATAGTCTGAACTGTGATGTGTGGGATTGTTGGATGAATGGGATGAGACACGCATAAGCAATCTCATAAATCCCACTCATCCTATAAATCCCGGTTCAGACATTTTTATTTCTGCGGTACGAAGATCTGTTTCAACTGTTCGATCAACACGCCGTTACCGCTTACACTGATGTTGCTGATCTTGTCTGCGATCTTTTCTACATATTCCATCTCCTTCAGTTTCCACAACATCGCATTATCTTCCATCAGCTTGGCAGTGTTGAGCAAGCTTCGGGTGCTGGCAGTTTCTTCACGACGCATAATGCTGTTGGCCTGCGCTTTCTTTTCGGCAATGAGCACCTGGTTCATGATCTCTTTTACATCACCCGGCAGGATAATGTCACGGATACCAAAACCAATTACTTCAACACCCAGGGCAGCAGCTTTTTCTTTCACTGCTTCCAATACAAAAGGCGCCACAGCATCTTTTTTCTCCAGCAATTCATCAAAGCCATAACCGGCAATGTATTCACGCAGGGCCAATTGAAATGCCACGTACAATTGTTTATCGTACTCCTTGTTTTGCAACAGGGCTTTTTCAATGTCCGCAACTTTGTACTGTGCCCATGCATTCAAACGCAAAGCCGCTTTGTCTTTAGTAAGAATTTCCTGGCCGTTGATCTCCAGTTGCTGCAAACGTTTATCTGCTTTACCTACATGTACAGCAATGTTATTCTTCCACCAGTAGTACACACCGCTTTGCAAACGCTTTTGGTATTTACCATCTACAAACAGCAATGCTTCTTCGTAGTTCTCCACACTGTAGCTACGCACATATGGAACCAGCAAACGGTTTTGCAATACAGCAAGATCAATGTTTTCATCAATATCGACGTTGCCGATGTTGGCTTTTACGAAAACATATTCAATGGCGCTTTTCCAGTAAGTATAACGACCTGCAGTAAGCACCTGCTTCAGCAAACCATTTTCATACATCAACACAATTTCGTTATCCTTTACTTCTACAACCTGCAAGGCATTGGCCAGTTCGGCATCCTGCAACAGGATGTTCAACTCAATTGGCGCTACAAATGGTTTGGTTACATCGTACACATATACTTCTTTGTTCCAGAACCAGTAGTTTCCTTCTTTCAGCATACGCTCATACACTCCACGCTTAAATACCAGTGCTACCTGGTAGGCGTTTACTTTTACATTTTTCATTTTATTTGTTTTGTTGCGCATTGCATGCAATGCGTAGGTTTTTTAAAAAAGAATAAAGCCGGTTGTTTGATCATCCTGTTCTTACGGAAGCAAATAAGTTGTATGGCTGTTGCAACCGGTTCATCAAACGCCTGTTGACAATACTTGTATCATCAATTCTGAATGATGAAGCAACTGCTGTTACCATACTTCTTTGTTTGCTTTCGGGTAATTACCAGGCCCCACCAAACCTCCCCAAAGGGGAGGCTTTGTAACACTCCGATTAAAAAGAAATTTCTAATTATCGGAGTGTTTGCAAGTCCCCTCCTTCGGAGGGGATTTAGGGGAGGCTTGCCATTCACCCGGCTTTATTTGTCTGGTCAGCATTTGAGAAGCGCTGTACTTCGTTTGCTACATTATCAGTGTAGTGTTCTACCATTGAACTATTCATCCTTGAGATGAAACCGGATTCGAACCGGTACGTTTCTGTTGCTCTAATCCACTGAGCTATTCACCTATGCAGGCGAAGAAGGAATCGAACCTCCGACTCACAGTGTATGGAGGGCTCTGCACATTGATGCAACAGCATACAGATAGCTACTGCGTCTGCACTGCAGTGTTTCTTTGAAACACAAACCTGGTTTGCTGTCAACATACGAAAACCCTTCTTGCCGTTAAGCAAGCTCTTGCCCCCATCCCCTAAAGGGGAGTAAGGAAAATTAATCTCAATTCATTATTTCAACCCGCCTGCGAAAACCGATCACTTCCATTTTTTCAACCGGCTGTGTTTTTTCGTGCGGATTGGCAATTTCTGCAATGGTCATTGGTTGATCGATTGTTGTATCAAAACCAAAGTGCTTCGATAAACGAATTGCCTTCTCTACACCCAATTTTCCAAACTCATACTTTGCGATCAATCTTCCTTTACGCATCAACGCACTATCAACCATCGTGAGCGAACTGTTGAAAGTGCAGATCAACTGTACATTCAGAAAATCGGCCAACAGTCCATCAGAAATATTCAACAGGTTCGATACAGATGAACTGCTGCTGTATTTTCTATCCATGATAATATTTTCTGCATCTTCAATGATCAATACCGTATTTGGGTTATCGATCAACAGCTCAATAAAATCAGGATTCATTAAGTTCCCTGCAACTGATGGCGACAAAAACAAAACACGTTTTTTAATCTTGCCAACCAGGTAACGTAAATAGGTTGTTTTGCCTGTACCGGGTAAACCATGCAGCAGCACAATCCCTTTATCGTTCTTCTGGTTCAGTCGTTTTCGTATTACATCATCTACCATTTTAAAATCATCTTCATAAAAAAGATCAAGATCAAGCTTTGTGCGTTTTATTTCCATTGCTTTCAATTCAAGATAATTCCTGTTCTGAACGATGAGATTTATTTCCAACGGCTGTCGGCGTTGTCGCTCTTTAAACTGGTTTACCAGCTTTGTCAGTTCTTCAACAAACACATCATTTGCTCCGTTATGCAACACTTCGCAATAATCATCTTCAAATTCAAGCAGGCAGTTGTTCTTTAATATCACGACGGTTTTATCGAACTGGTATTTCTTGTTCTTCTGCTTATACCAGCATGATTGATGAACAGTTTGTATCATCTCACCGTAACGTTCTCTGAACGCTGCAAATGCTTTTTCACCGTCAATATTGTTCATAAAGTTTATACTCGGTAAGCTGTTGAAGCAATACAGGTATAAAATTTTTGTATCCAAAAAGCTGTCGGAAAACACATTGTTTGCACTGATCACTTTTTGATTGAATAAATTTTCCATTGTTTTATTTTTTAGCCCCTCCAAATCTCCCCGGAGGGAAGGCTCTTAAAGCTCATGATTTATTAAAGACTACTACTACTATTACGATTCAAAGTCCCCTCTGGGGGATTTAGGGGGCTTTATTGCACCACTTTATTTGCACAACTGCTGCTGGCAAAAGCTTCCGGTTTTGCTTTGAAAGCAAAGCCCATTCCCATGATATAACCCATAGCTTCTTTCAACGCATCATTGCTTTTAAAAGAAGGGTTCGTGTTAATATCAGCATGCACTTCCATATCTACATTGTACAACGTAAACAACCTGCACAATCCATACGCCACATCAATACTCATGGCAACTTCTGTTAACATCCTTTGCTTGATACTCATTTTCTGTTTTGTTGTTTTGTTGTGGATGTACATGAACCCACCTTTTCCTTTCCGGATAAAAACGATCACGGTTGCAAATTCAGTTTCTCTGCTCTTCACCTGGCTATCAGTACCAATGCACACTTTCAATTCGTGTCCCATTTGTTTTTCACGTACCAGCACAGCCCTTACTTCATCTTCAATCGAATGCTGAACCCGCTGACCATTTAATTTTCTCCATTGCCGCTGTTCCATTGTTTTGCGTTTTTAATTTTTCATTCTTCCTTTTTCATTTTAAGTGGTGCTCCGTGGAATTGAACCACGATGTCCGGGATTTCACTCCGGTGCATACATCCGTTCTCCGCCATAGGCGGACCAGTTGTTTGTTACAGCTACTGACTGATATCTTATTCCCTCATCATCGAACTACACTGTCCCAAACAATTATCAACTATGCAATTGCTTCGTTGATTAAAGCGGAGAGTAAAGGAGTCGAACCTTTGTATCGAATAAACGATAGCCCAAGCTTAGCAGGCTGGCACATTACCACTCTGTCAACTCTCCATGTGAGGATGAAGAAAGATTCCCCGCCTGAACGATTCAGTCGGGCAGGGAACTTTCAACCAACGGTCTAACAAACCGCCGCTCTGGCGTTGAGCTATTCATCCATTGTTGGCCCGGTGAGATTATTCACGTAAACAATAATTTAATTTTTTTGTGTTCATGAATTCCGCTTCGCTCCATTTCGAACTCACAGCCCCCGCATTAAAAGTGCGGTGCATCTAACCATTGAGCTACGAGCCATTTTGTTGCGACTGAAAGATTCGAACTTTCAACTATCACCTTGTAACGATGATCTTCTTCCATTGAATTAAGTCGCATTGTTTGTGATGACTATTGAAGTTGAACCAATAACCTTTACCGTATCAGGGTAATGCTCTCAACCAATTGAGCTAAGTCATCATTGTTGGTTTAACAGGATTTGAACCTGTATCTCTTCATTCGTAGTGAAGTATTCTCATCCATTGAACTATAAACCATTTTGTACGGCTTTCGGATTTGAACCGAATACAATCATCTGCTACTTTCCTCTTAGAAAAAGAGGGAGATGAATGTGTTACCATTACACCAAACCGTATTGGTTGACTCCGGGATTCGAACCCTGTTCTTCACATTCACAGTGTGATACTTTACCACATAAGCTAAAGCCAACATATTTATTTCGCTACCGGACTCAGACTTGAACTGAGAACATCACAGTCAAAGTGTGATATGTTACCATTACACTATCCGGTAAACATGCGGTTCGTACGGGAATCGAACCCGTTGCAACAGATCGACAATCTGTGATGTTAGCCGTTACACCAACGAACCAATGCATGTATAGCAGACAGGACTCGAACCTGTAGCCTCTCCGTTCCAGGCGGAGTATCCAACCAATTGGAATGCTGCTATATGTTTTGGAAAAGCGCCCCGTTGCATCTCACGGGGTACGCTTATTTCCCTCCTCTGCACTATAATATCATCGCAACTGATGTGCGGCAGGATGCAATACGTTTTCCTGCACAGCCGCATCGTTGTTATTATCTTCTTCATCATTTTTATTGCTGATCATTTCTAAAAACAAACGAACAATCAGCACCACTACAATCAGTTTCATTGTATCCTCCTTTTTTCATCGAACAAAAAAGCCCGGTCGATTTACGACCGGGCTTTGCTCCTCCACTACATAAACTGTTTATGTATGGATACAATCCGGTCGCTTATGAATAAAATCAAGTACATAACTATTGGGCATACCATTCCTGTTTGGTTGCTGTAACCAATTATGCATTGTTGTCGAACATGAATGCAGTGAATTCATTCGTATGTACTGTCGTTTTGTTTTGTTCATTTACTCATTCAGGTTTAAAGGTGTTTTTCATTTCATAGCAACGGCGATAAAAAATTACTACTATAACTTATCCATTTTCACAGGCAATTACTGCGAAACAGTTAAAACAAAAAACCCCGCAATCTCTTGCGGGGTCTGTGTTATAGCGAATTCGTTTCTTCAACTTTATTCAACAGCAGCACGTGCCCCGCAAACAGTATAGTCACGCTTGGGACTAAACTGATTCACTGTTTCAATATGTGATTGTATGCGTAGCATTGTTTGTTGTTTATAATTTTTGTGAGTGCAAAGATGAATTTATTTTTTTGATGTTGCCAACTTTTTCAAAAGAAATTTTAAAAATATTTTTTTCATCATCAAACATCAACGGAATCGTACACGATCACTTTGCTCCACAATTGCGAGCACTCTTCTACAAATTTTAAATGGATAGGATCGGTTTGGTAGCTGGCCTGATCAGCACCGTTCGCAAACTGCACAAACCAGGAAACAGCGTAGCCTGTTTCAATTACTTCACGATTGGTATCGGCGGGTTTGCCGATATGGAAATTGCTGATGGTTTTTACTTTTGACAGTTTGGTTAATCCTTCTACCAGTTTATCTCTGTCGGTTTTACTATCGGCATTCTTTAACCAGAAGTATACGTGATGAATAAAAATGTTTTTGAGTTCTTTGTCCATTGGTTGTTGTTTAAACGAAGATAAGCCTGTTACAGCAGCGGCAGCAGCTGAAAGTTTTGCGATGAATGATTTGCGGGATTGTTGCATACATCTAATATTGATTTGATTTTTTATAATTGAATTTTTTGACTTAAAACCCATTCTTCAATTTGCTCTCTTTCTTTAAAGTCAAGCCTGTATAAATCTTTTTTCACCCAATCAATTGCGCCTTTAGTCAATCTACTAGTTGTAACTATAATTCCTTTAGTAGCATCCATTTCATCTCTAACCGCACTCAATTCTCTAACATCACTCAGTGAAACAAAATTATCGCTCCTGTATTTTTTTGCTTGCCAAATTGTCTTTATTTCTCCGAAAATTGGATCTCGTTTTATGGCTATAACATCGACACCTCCATCTTTCGAACCTCTAGTAACCTCCACAATCCAATTGTTGTTTTCCAAAAGTGTTCCAATTAGTTTTTCAAAATCTCTCCAATGCAACTCCGATAAACAATTGCCTTTTTGAATGATACTTTGTGCCATTAAAATATACGATGGAGTGGTACCTAACCAAGTTGGAACTACTGATTCTGGAGTCCAAAGGTCACTACTTTCTGGCTGGAAGTAAGGATGATTGACTAATTCTATTTTTCTTGCAGACTTCCATGTATAACTATTTTTCCATTTCCGGGTTTGTTTCAAAAAATCACTTTCCCAGTCCTTAGAGATTTTTGCATACGTTGCCGAAAAACCAAGTAATCCAGGATCTGTTATATGCAATGCAAAATCGGCATCATAATATGGGTTACTAAAAATAAAATCATTAACTTCTTGTTCTGTTGCTTCCCATTTTGAAAACTCTTGTTCTGGCCACAGATCTTTTGATGTTCGATAAAACATTATTTGAGGAGATATTTCTTTAAAAATAATATCTCTAATCTCTTGTGCTGAAACTTGGTTCATACTTACAAAATAACCAATTTCTTAAAACAAACTTGTCTGCATCCCCGGTCTTCTGAATTTTGTTCTGTCCAAACTCCATTCTTCTGCATTCATACCATAGAGCTTGCCATATTTTTTATACTGCTGTCCTACCAGTTGTGCAATAGGTCCTTCGCCACGCATACGTACACCAAAGCGGGTATCGTTTACTTTTCCATCATGACTGTGTTCAATATGGTGCCATACTTTATCGGCACGGTCAGGAAAGTTTTTATACAACCAGTCGTGAAATAAAAATTTGATGGCGCCATTCAAACGGATGAATGTGTAGGCGGTGAATGTTGCTCCGTTATCGCTGGCGGCTTTCATGATGCGTTGCATTTCGTGTTCGTTCAGGCCGGGTATCATGGGCCCCATCATAATACCCATACGTACTCCTGCACTACTGAGTTCGTTGATCACTTTCAGTTTTGCTTTTGCAGTTACGGTACGTGGTTCCATTACTCTCCGCAAATCTTCATTGAACGAAGTAATAGAAACCATCGCCGATACAATATTCTTTTTGCCCATTTCCTGTAACACATCTTTGTCTTTGAGTATCCAGGCATTTTTGGTGAGGATGCCAACAGGTTGATTAAACTCATTGCATACTTCCAACAAACCTCTTGTTAAACGAAACTGTTGTTCGGCAGGTTGATAACAATCGGTATTACCACTGAGCATAATGGGTGTTGCATCCCACTTGGGATGCATTAAAAATTTACGCAGCAACTGCGGTGCATTTTTCTTGACGAGTATTTTTTGTTCAAAGTCCATACCTGCACTGTAGCCCCAGTACTCATGCACATTGCGTGCATAACAGTAAATGCAACCGTGTTCGCAACCGGCGTAAGGATTCATACTGTAGCTCATGCCTACATCCGGACTTTCCACTTTGTTGACAATGGTTTTCGGATGCACCTCGATGTATTGTGTTTTGAGATTGGTTTCTTCCCATTCATCAATGCCTTCAATATGTTCTTTGGTAACTTCGTTTTTTAAAAAGCGATTCTTGGTGTTGAATTGTGCGCCACGGCCTGCATGGTAACCCCCTCCATCTCCCCCTTCAGGGGAGGATTTAGCATCGTGATTTTTCGGTTTTACTTTATAATGATCCTGTTGTAATTTCTCTGACATGGAAAAAATTGTGAATGGTCAATGGTCAATGGTGAATAGAAATACTGTTGTACAAGTGTGCGACGCCAATGCGGTTGCTTCAACAAACTGCAGACGGGTCCATATATTTTCATTAAACTCTTAGCCAAATAACTCTCCCTGTTTTGTTGTAACAGCAAGATTTTGAAACTCCAGCCTTCGTACGATCTGGTAACGATGTTCGTTCAACGGTCGTTTCAGCAACAGCATACCATCGGCAATAAAACGTCCGGTGAAATGTTTGTGACTGTATTCGAGCCAGCCTTTTTCGTATTGCCAGGGTTCGAGTTTGCGTGCAATAGTGAGGTGCGGCTCGAGAATGAAATGTGGTTTGTTATCGTCGTTGAGTTTCATGAGTCGCTGTGCTTCGGTGCGAATGGTTTTAACCAGTGATTGGATCGGCAACTTGCTCACCACATTTATATAAATCGTGTGCGAAGGAAAACTGCCGTAATCACGCAACTCCACTTTCAATGGATGAAAACCCATAGCGATCATGTTGAGGCGGTTGACTAACCGTTCTTCCATCATTTCGTATTGCAGAAAGTTGGCAAGTGTAATGTGTGGCTTGCCCCACTTTGCATAATCATTCTTGTACTTTTCTGAAAATTCTGTTTTCACTTTTACAATACGATTACCTAATTCTTCATGCGGACTTAATACCAACAGATACTCGTACACACGATAGCCGGGAATGGTAGCAGTTGTGATTGATTGTAATTTCATAACAAACAATTTTAAATTTTTGATTTGCGATTTTAGCTATGCACATGCATTACGCTTTGCTGCATTGTTTATATCGAATCAATACAACAGCAGTGCAAACGATGCACAAAAAGTTCCGGCTTGTTTGTAGTGTACGTTCATCAGCGTACCGGCTGACGGGGAGCGTTTGAAGTAACAATTTCAAAAAAATATTTTCGTCAATTGTACTACTAAATTACTAAAAGTTTTAGCTTTACCAAACTTTCTTACAAACCCAGACATACTTTTTTATCACACTCCGAGGGAGAAAAATTTATTCATTATGGATGGGGAAGATTTTTTTGGTGCTGCTTACAAAGGCAGTAAACAGTTTACACAACAACAGGTAAAAACTGCCAATGCCACCGGCTTTGGTGCTGCTGCTGATGATTATGCCGAACGTGGTATTGATTTAAATGAACAACTCATTAAAAACAAACCAGCTACGTTCTTTTTTAAAATGAAAGGTGATGCGATGCAGCAGGCAGGCATTTTTGATGGTGATATTTTAATTGTAGACCGTTCGTTGAAATTGGTGAATGGAAAAATTATTGTAGCGGTGCTCAACGGTGAATTACTGGTGCGACGGTTTCATAAAAATTTTTCGTCGGCATTTTTAATTCCGGAGAATCCACGATACAAGCCTGTGAACCTAGCAGAGTTTAGTGATTTTAAGGTGTGGGGAGTGGTGGTACATTCAATCAGATCATTGAACACCCCCTAACCCCCTAAAGGGGGAACTGTGTAACAGCCTAACAAATCATTACAGTATGGAAAAGAAAATGTTTTACAGAGCATCACCATTATTATTCGACCGGGCAAAAGAATTACGCTACCATGTAACAACTGCAGAAATGTTATTGTGGGGTTACCTGCGAACAAAGCCGGATGGTTTCAAGTTCAGAAGACAGCACCCGCTAGGCATTTTTATTGCAAACTTTTATTGTCATCGTTTGAAACTTGTAATTGAAGTTGATGGTTCAATCCATAAAAGAAAAGAAGTGGCAGAACATGATCGCTACAGGCAACGACTTATTGAAGAAGACGGGATGAAAGTAGTACGGTTCACCAATGAACAAATAGAAACAGATATTGAAAATGTAATTGTTGCGATACAAGAACTGTTACATGCTTAAAACAGAAATAAAAATATCGGAATGGTCAAGCTCTCCCTTTAGGAAGCGGGGAGGGTCAATGTATGCCATTGTTGACTGCAACAACTTTTATTGTTCCTGCGAACGTTTATTCAAACCGCATCTCGATAACAAGCCTGTGGTTGTACTCAGCAACAACGATGGTTGTATCATCAGTCGCAGTGATGAAGCGAAGTTATTAGGTGTTGATATGGCCGGGCCTTATTTTATGGCGAAGCCATTGATTAAAAAACACGATGTGGCCGTGTTCAGCAGTAACTACAATTTGTATGGCGATCTGAGCATGCGGGTGATGGATACGTTGCGGGCCATCATTGGTGAACAGCATGTGGAAGTGTATTCGGTAGATGAAGCGTTTGTTGACCTCAGCATTTTTCCAACTGAAGATCTTGAGCGTATTGCACATAATATGCGGGAAACAGTAGAACAATGGACAGGCATTAAAGTATCCATTGGTGTGGCGCCAACAAAAGTATTGGCGAAGCTGGCCAATCGCCTGTCGAAGAAAAACAAAAAGGAAACTAATTGTGTAATGGTGCTCGATACCGAAGAAAAAATAAGAGAAGGACTGGAAAAAACACCTGTGGGTGATATCTGGGGTGTGGGTGGTCAGTATGCAAAAAAATTAAAAGAACAATGGTTTATTGATGATGCATTGCAGCTGAGTAAAATGAGCGAAGAGTTTGGACGCATGCATTTGGGCGGAGTTGTTGGTGTACGGTTGATCCGTGAACTGAATGGCATTGCATCGAAAGATATGCAGGACGAACTTGTAACAAAAAAAATGATCGCTACCACACGCATGTTCGGCAGCCCTGTTGATAACATTCACGATATTAAAGAGGCCGTTGCTACCTATACATCAAGGGCTGCCGAAAAATTAAGAAGACAACACAGCGCAGCCAGCATCATCAGCGTGTTTGTGGTGGCGAAAGGCGAAAATCACAACGCAACTTTTAACCGTGGTATTACTCACAGCAGGTATGCTACGTTGCCAACTGCTACATCGTTCACCAACGAATTAATTAAACCGGCGGTTGCATTGGTTGACAGTTTGTATGAAAAAGGAACACAGTACAAAAAAGCAGGTGTAATGCTCAGCGGATTGGTACCTGATGCATCGATACAAGGCAATTTGTTTGTATCGGAAACAAAAAACAACGGACGGTTATTGATGGACATGATCGACAACATCAACTTCAGTCAGCGGGATGATGTGTTGAAGTTTGCAGCCAGCGGCACCACCAGGGACTGGAAGATGCGGCAGGAATTACGCAGTCCACGCTATACCACAAGATGGGAAGAGTTGTATGAAATACATTAACCTTTTAAAAATTAGATTTTGATTATAAAGCATACTATTTCAATAAAGGAAGATGTTGTTGAATAAATGTTGAGAGGCTTGTTACCAGTACAGCTTCTTTAATCGTGTAATCTTCGCTGGATGGTGTAATAATAAATTTCCGTTTGGGTTTTAAATCTTCCACGCTTGAATAAAATCCCTTTGAAACAACCGGTGCATTCGTGAGTTTTATTTCAATACAAGCTAAAGGAGTTACGCCCTTCACCAGAACTAAATCACATTCCGCTCCTGCCTGCGTACGATAGAAAAATAAATCAAGTGTTTCTGCTTTCCGTTGAAAAACCTGTTCTGTTACATATCCTTCCCATGATGCTCCTGAACCAGGATGGCCCATCAAGTCATTTAAAGAATGTACACCAAGCATATAATGTAGTATCCCTGTATCACGTATATACAGTTTCGGCGATTTAACCAAGCGTTTTTTTGCGTTTACAAACCAAGGATGCAATCTGCGAACCATAAAACCGCCTTCCAGAAAATCAAGGTAACGCAACACAGTGGGCGCCGTAACTCCTAATGATCGTGCAAATACTTCTGCATTCCACACATTTCCATTAGAATGAGCTAACATACGCCAAAAGTTCCTGATAATAACTGGAGAAAGAGATATGCCAAATAACATATTCAAATCTCGTTCAACATAACTTGTCACTAAATCAGCAATCCATGTATAGGCATCTCTGTCTGTTTTGCTTGTAAGTGCTTGAGGGAATCCTCCTCTATACCAGTGTTTATTTATCGAAACTGATTTTGGCAGCTCACTAATTCCTATAGGAGATAATTCTAAATAGCGAGTTCTTCCCGCAAGACTTTCGGAAACGCCTTTCACCAAAGTAGGTGATGCAGAGCCAAGTAAAATAAAACGACCGGGCTTTCTATGTTCGTCAATTAAAGGACGCAGAACAGAAAACAACTCTGGCATTAACTGTATCTCATCTATAACTACACACTTATCCCTCTGTTGTTCCAGATAAGAGTGGGCATCGGTAAGACGACTTCTATCAGATAACTTCTCCATATCCAGGTAAAGCATCTGCTTTTTGCCTTTTTGGGCAATAGCCCTTGCAAGAGTTGTTTTACCCACTTGTCTCGGCCCAAGAATTGCAACAGCAGGCATTTTCTTAAGACTCAGTTCGATATCTGTCTGTAACAGCCGCTTTATCATCTTATAAATGTACAATAACATCCTTGAAAATCCAAAATTTGATTTTGGATTTTCAAGGATGTTAAAACAAGGATGATTGCGATACACCTCCTTCAATAAACTTTGGCTTCATTAAGTTCAAGCCCATTTCTTTATTCATTTGATCAACCAAATAAACAGTGAGTTCAGGTGAAGTTGCTTCATCATGCATGTGCATAAAGAAATACGTTTCTTCCATGCCCTGCTGTTGCCATTGTTTCATGCGCTGCACCCATGCATCGCAACGGGTATAATCCGATTTGTGCAGACTGTTGCCAACATAACGGATAAATAATTTCGGTACAGTTACATGCATGTGTGCACAATCTCTGCGGCCTGCAGTATCGGTAATAACTGCGCCAATGTTCAGTTGTTTTAATGTTGTGAAGAGTTCGTTGCGGATATCTTCTTTCCCAAACCAATCGGGGTGACGGACTTCTAAAAAGAACTGCAGGTCTTTTGGCAGCGAAGCCATGTAATCGAACAACTCCTGTTTACGCTTCGGTGAAAATGTATCGCTCACCTGCACGAAGATGGGACCAAGATGTTCTTCAAATCCAACAATACCACGGAAAAATTCATTGGTAATAAAATCTTTTCCTTTTAAACTGCCACGGTGTGTTACACCCTGATACATCTTGGGACAAAATTTAAAATCCAGATCCTTTGCTTTCTCTGCCCATTTACGAATGCCCGTTTCGCCATACACTTTGTAATGCGTTGCATTCAACTCAATGCTGTTATAATGCTGCACATAGTGCTGCAGAAAATCTTTCTCTTTTGTTTTCGGCGGATAGATCTTGCCCACCCATTCTGTTCGTCCCCACTTGGCACAACCGAGATATACTTTTGCATCCTTCACTGCTTTGCCGTTCAATACCGTTTTATTAAAAGCAGGTTCGGCAGGCAGGGAAAAATCAATACTATCTAAAAGCTGTTCATCAACACGTCCAAATTCCATCTGTCAATCTTTTTTCAAAATTAAGAAGTATTAGTAATGTCTTCTATTCACTAAACTCGTACAACAGCTCAGCAATCAACGCTGTCCAGCCGGTTTGATGACTGGCACCTAGTCCCTTACCACTATCACCATGGAAATATTCGTAGAAGAGAACGAGCTCTTCATTACCCGGTTGCTTGTAAAACCAATTGTAGGTTTCATGACTACGACGTTCACCTTTCTCATCAAGTCCGAGCAAATTAATATTCCGATAAGCTAACTCTTTCGCCACATTGCGCAGGTTGAGATAATTACCCGAGCCGGTTGGATATTCTACCTTCACTGAGTCGCCATAAAAATCGCCAAACTCTTTAATGGCCTGTATGGTTAAAAAATTAAGCGGTATCCACACGGGGCCACGCCAGTTACTGTTGCCGCCAAACATATCACTTGTACTATCGCCGGGATCATATTGAATCGAATACGTATGTCCATCAATCACTACCGAATAAGGATTCTTTTCATGGTCTTTCGATAATGCACGGATACCACCTACCGATAAAAATTCTGCTTCATCCAGCAAACGTGCAAGGATGGCGAGCAAACGTTCACGTGGCACCAGTGAGATCAATATTTCTTCACTGTCACTTTTCTCTTCATTTGGCCAAAAACGGTTTTTCGATTTACGGTAATTTTCAAACCAGGTAATGCGCTTTTTGAAATCACGCAAACGAGCCAAGCTGTTTTTATGAATGGTTGATACAGCAAACAAACTGGTTAACCCTACTGCCGATTTAATACGCAATGGCTGATGACTACCATCGTGCATCACCAATACATCGTAATAGAATTTGTCCTCTTCGTTCCAGGTGTGTTGCTCATTCAATGCTTCGGCTATCAATACAAAATGTTCGAAGAAGCGAGTGGCAGTATCTTCAAACGCATCATCGTGCATGGCAATTTCCAATGCAATATCCATCATGTTCAAAGCATACATGCCCATCCATGCTGTACCATCGGCTTGCTCAAGCTGATGATTGCCGGGGATATGATGCGAACGATTAAATACTCCAATATTATCAAGACCTAAGAAACCGCCTTGAAATAAATTATTTCCGTTTTCATCTTTCCGGTTGATCCACCACGTAAAGTTGATCAACAGTTTTTGGAAGATACGTTTCAGGAATTGCACATCGCCTTTGCCTGTACGTTTCTTTTCAATATTGTACACATACCATGCAGCAGTTGCATGCACCGGCGGATTGACGTCGCCGAAATTCCATTCGTATGCCGGTAATTGTCCGTCGGGTTTCATGTACCACTCACGCATGATGAGTAACAGCTGATGTTTGGCAAACACCGGATCAATTGCTGCCATGGCAATACATTGAAACGCCAGATCCCATGCGGCATACCATGGGTACTCCCATTTGTCAGGCATCGAAATCACATCGGCATTCTTCAAATGCACCCAATCGTGGTTACGGCCAAACTTTTTCCCATTGTTCACCGGCGTAATCCCATCAGTTCCGTTGATCCATTCTTCCACATCAAATGCATAAAACTGTTTGCTCCACAGCAATCCTGCATACGCCTGGCGGGAAACACGCTTTTCATCTTCGGTTAATGATTCACCAATGATATTCGCATAAAATGCATCGGCTTCATTTTTCCGCTGTTGAAACACCTGCTCAAACCCTGGGGGAAATGCCTGATCAACAAACCCATCAACCAACCGGCAATAAATTGTTTTTGTTTCGTGTGCTTTGCAATGCAAGTCATACACAGGCGAACATTTTGTACCTGCCTTTTTCTCCCGCAGTTTCTTTTTGTTTTTATTATTTACAACTGCATCATGAAAGGCATCTTTTACAAAAATGGTTTCATTGGGCGTTCCATTGAATTTTTCCTTATTGGTTTCATTCTCGGTAAACCAAAGATCATCCGACTCTGAAAAATAAAAATAATAATCACCAAGCCGGTTATGCCATGCATGCACACAGGAATCGTTTACAAATTCTACAACCGGTTTCAGTTCTTTCCCATTGTGGCTCCATTTATTCGAAAACCAAAGAGTAGGTAAAACAGTAACAGATGCCGCCCGGTGATAACGGTTTGTAATATCGATTTTAATGAACATGTCGTTTGTATGCTGTTTGGCATACGTAACACGCACATCAAAATAATGATTGTTCTTAAATACCCCTGTATCCAGTATTTCAAATTCCGGCTCGTGCCGATTCCGATTCTTGTTCTCCTCGTATAATTTTTTGTAAGGAAACGCACCTTGCGGATACTTGTACAGATACTCCATGTAATAATGCGATGGCACATTATCCAGATAGTAATACAACTCTTTTACATCTTCTCCATGGTTGCCACTGTAATTACCCAATCCAAAAAGTCGCTCTTTCAAAATAGCATCTTTCCCGTTCCACAACGCTACACTAAAACAGAGGTTCTGAAAATAATCAGAAATGCCTGCAATTCCATCTTCACCCCATAGGTATGAACGAAAGTGTGAATGCTCAAACGGAAAATAACCCCATGCATCGCCATACTCGCCATAATCTTCCCGCACAGTTCCCCATTGGCGCTCGCTGAGGTAAGGTCCCCAGCGTTCAAGTGGAACTGCTTTATTTGCATTTTCTAAAAGTCGTTGTTGTTCTGCTGTCATACGTTTCAATTTAATACCGGCTTCGTTCTTCATTTACATTTTGCTGTACACATTCCATTCGGCAATATATTTTATTCTATGCTTCATTACATGCAGCATACTATTGCAAACGATTCCGGTTGTCAATTTTTTAAAAATGGGAGCAATCGCAGAATGATTATTCTTATGGAACAATCGAAGATCAATAAAGTTACAGGTATTTTTTGTGGAGTTGAAACAGCACTTTTGCTGCTTCCGGGGTCATCCCTTTTGTTGTATCCATCATGTAATGGCGTTTGAACCCGAGAATGGCAGCCGATGTGTCCTTTACATCGTAACCAACAATTCGTATAGCGGTGAGGTAATTAAAATCAGGCGGCACCTGCACATTGCTTGTATCGCTCCACCATAAACCAAATCCTTTTTCGCTGAATGTTTGCCAGGGAAAGCGCCAGTTGGGGTCGTTTTTACGTGTGGGAGCAATATCACCATGTCCTATAAAATTTGCTGCCGGAATATTGAATGATTTTTTCAAACGTTCAAGTAACAGCATTAAACTGTTCAGCTGCCGTTCATCAAAGGCTTCAAATCCGTTATTGTCTAATTCAATACCAATACTGTTTGAATTAATATCTGTTGCATTTCCCCACTTGCTCACTCCTGCATGATGTGCCCGTAAATAATCGTTGAGCATATGGTGGACAGTCCCATCTTTACAAATTACATAATGAGCGCTTACCTGCGTACGGGGAAGTGTAAATGTTTTCAATGTCTGTTCACAACTGTTTTGTGCAGTATGATGAATGATGACAAAGTTGGGTCGACGCATCGAAAAATTTGTTGTTCCAACAAACGATGCCATCTCTACCGAATCCTTTAGGGGATACTGACGCAGCAATGCCGCAAATTTCTTTGCCTGTTTTTTATACGACTTATTGGTAGCTGCATATGGGTTCTTAGCACAGCCCCCGGCAAACAGTAACAAACTGATTAACAATAGTGAGAATAATACAACCTGTTTCATAGCCGAAAGTTAATTGATTTACCATAAACTGCGGGAGCCAATGGCAAAAACGGATTTTCTGCTTTCAATCATTCTGTACTCTGCCTGCGATCATAGAATTTCAATAGTATCGTTTCTACCTTACTATTATTATTCATCATCTTAAAAATATGAACTATGAAAAAGTATATGATCTTATTCATGCTGTTCATTGCCATCGATGCAACTGCACAAAGCTGGACCAAATTATATGACTATGTAGATGAGTTTGCCTTTGGCCTCGCTAAAGTAACAAAAGGAGATAAGGTTGGATTTGTAAATACCAAGGGTGAAGTAATTGTGCCGTTGATCTATGATGAAGCAATGACGTTCCGTGAAGGAAAAGCCACCGTTCGAATTGATAAAAAATGGGGCTATCTCGACTCCACCGGTAAACTGATCGAAGAATTAAAATATGAAGAAGCGGGTTGCTTCAGAGACAGCTTGGCTGTAGTTCGCCTGCACAACAAATTTGGCTATGTGAACCATTCGTTCAAAACAGTTATTCCTTTTCAATATGAGGGAGCACGTGGATTTTCTGAAGGGTTGGCACCTGTTTCAAACAGCAATGGACTGTGGGGGTATATCAACCGGAAAGGACAACTCGTTTTCGAATACCAATATAATTTTGCTGATTTTTTTGTAGAAGGTATGGCCCGTGTTATGAAAAACGGCAATATGATTATGATTGATAAAAAAGGAAAAGAAGTAAAAGAACCGAATGATTGATAGATGATGGTGTAACAAGAAAGGGCTCTTTATCAGAGCCCTTTCTTGTTATTACATGTTACGGCGGTACTGGCCTCCTACATCATATAATGCATGTGTTATTTGCCCCAGTGAACAATATTTCACTGTTTCCATCAGCTGTGCAAAAATGTTACCGTTGCTTACAGCTACTTCTTTCAGTTTCTTCAACTCTGTTGCACTGCGTTGTTCATTCCGTTTCCAGAAAGCATGCAGATTGCTGATCTGTTGTTCCTTTTCTTCAGTGGTGCTACGTATCACTTCACCGGGAATAGTTGTTGGACTTCCATTTTTATTGAGGAAGGTATTTACACCCACAATCGGTAATTCGCCGGTATGTTTCTGGTGTTCGTAATACAAACTCTCTTCCTGAATTTTGTTCCGTTGGTACATGCGTTCCATTGAACCCAACACACCACCACGTTCCGTAATACGGTTGAACTCATTCATCACAGCTTCTTCAACCAGGTCGGTTAACTCTTCAATTAAGAATGCACCTTGATTTGGGTTTTCATTTTTGGCTGTACCAAGTTCACGGTTAATGATTAACTGAATCGCCATTGCCCTGCGCACACTTTCTTCTGTTGGTGTGGTAATGGCTTCATCATATGCATTTGTGTGGAGCGAATTACAGTTATCGTAAATCGCATACAATGCCTGCAACGTAGTGCGTATATCGTTGAAGTCGATTTCCTGTGCATGCAAACTTCTTCCCGATGTTTGAATATGGTACTTCAACATCTGGCTGCGTTTGTTGGCTTTGTATTTATACTTCATCGCTTTTGCCCAAATCTTTCTTGCAACACGACCGATGACACTATACTCAGGATCCATCCCATTGCTGAAGAAGAACGAAAGATTCGGTGCAAAATCATCGATGTTCATTCCACGGCTGAGATAGTATTCTACATACGTAAAACCATTTGCCAGTGTGAATGCTAATTGCGTGATGGGATTAGCACCAGCTTCTGCAATATGATAACCACTGATGCTGACGCTGTAAAAATTGCGAACGTTCTGTTCAATGAAATATTCCTGCACATCACCCATCAGCTTCAATGCAAATTCAGTTGAGAAGATACAAGTGTTTTGTGCCTGATCTTCTTTTAAAATATCGGCCTGTACCGTTCCACGTACTTGTTGCAATGCAGTTTGGCGACATTGTTCATATACATCAGCCGGTAATACTTCATCGCCACTTAAGCCGAGTAAACGTAAACCAAGTCCGTTGTTGCCTGCAGGTAATTCGCCGGGGAAAGAAGTATTGTTGTAAGATGGCTTAGCTGAAGCACTATATTTTTTCTCGAACGCTTCATTCACCATTGACCATTGACCATTCACCTCTATCCATTTCTCACATTGCTGATCGATCGCTGTATTCATAAAGAACGCCAGCAACATCGGAGCCGGACCGTTGATAGTCATGCTCACCGATGTTTTCGGATCGCAGAGATCAAACCCACTGTAGAGTTTTTTTGCATCATCCACTGTTGCAATGCTTACACCACTGTTACCCACTTTACCATATATGTCGGGACGATGAGCCGGGTCTTCGCCATACAGTGTTACACTATCAAATGCAGTTGATAAACGTTTTGCCGGTTGATCGAGCGATACATAGTGAAAGCGTTTGTTGGTACGTTCGGGACCGCCTTCGCCTGCAAACATTCTTGTAGGATCTTCGCCTTCACGCTTTAATGGAAATACCCCTGCTGTAAATGGAAAACTGCCCGGCACATTTTCTTGTGCCTGCCATTTTAATAGATCGCCCCAGTCTTTGTATTTCGGCAACACCACTTTCGGAATACGTGAACCACTTAAGCTTGTGCTGAACAATGGTTGCTTGATGATTTTATCACGCACTTTGTATTCATAAAAATCCTGTTGATAGGCTTTTACTTTTTCAGGCCAATGTGCAATGAGTTTTTTGGCAACGGGTGTTTGCAGTTCGGTGAGTTGGTGAATTTGCTTTTCAATAGCCTCCCTAAATCCCTCCGAAGGAGGTACTTTAGTCCCCGCACTTGTAAAAATTTCTAATACCCCCTGTAACTGATACAATTTTGATGCAATAGCCGCTTGCTCTTCTACCAGTTGATTATAATCTTTAACGGTATCTGCAATCTCGCTAAGGTAACGCACACGTGCTGGTGGAATGATTAGTGATTTACTCACCGTATCTCTATGTGCAATATGTTCAACCCCACCAAATTTCACCTGTGCTTTTGTTTCAACAGCAAGCATAATTTTTTCAAACAATTCATTTACACCAGCATCATTAAACTGCGAAGCAATGGTGCCAACAATCGGCAATTCATCATCTTTTGCCATAAACAGTTGATGATTGCGCTTGTATTGTTTACGCACGTCAGCCAATGCATCTAATGCTCCTGCTTTATCAAATTTATTGATGGCAATTACATCGGCATAATCGAGCATGTTGATCTTTTCCAGCTGCGATGCGGCACCGTATTCCGGCGTCATCACATACAAACTCACATTGCAATAATCGAGGATCGATGCATCGCTTTGTCCAACACCAGCACTTTCGAGGATAATAAAATCGAAGCCAGCTTCTTTACAAATGTCGATGGCTTCCTGCACATGCGCACTTAATGCTTTATCGCTTTCACGTGTTGCTAAGCTTCTCATATAAGCTCTTGGACTGGAGATAGAATTCATGCGAATACGATCGCCCAGCAATGCACCGCCTGTTTTTTTCTTCGATGGATCAACTGAAATAACAGCGATGGTTTTACCGGTAAACGCATTTAAATAGCGACGAACAATTTCATCCGTTACCGATGATTTACCTGCACCGCCGGTTCCGGTAATTCCCAGTACAGGAATAACAGCTGACGATTGACGACTGACGATTGACGATTGCCCGTTTTCCGCATTGGTAATTTTTCTTGCAACGGTTCTTACATCTTTTAGTTCGCCCAACGTCATCGCTGTTTTGTATTCACCATTGCCGTTCAGCGAAATATCGCATTGCTTTATTACATCTTCGATCATTCCTTCAAGCCCCATCTGTCTGCCATCGTCGGGCGAATAGATTCGGGTGATGCCATATTGATGCAGTTCTTCAATTTCATCGGGCAAGATTGTTCCGCCGCCGCCACCAAAAATTTTAATGTGGCCGCAACCATTTTCATCCAGCAAGTCTTTCATGTACTTGAAAAACTCAACATGTCCGCCTTGGTAAGATGTAATGGCAATACCCTGTGCATCTTCTTCAATGGCCGCTTCTACAATTTCATGCACGCTACGATTATGACCGAGGTGAATAATTTCAGCACCTTTGCTTTGCATAATGCGGCGCATGATATTAATAGCAGCATCGTGACCATCGAATAAACTGGCGGCCGTAACAATGCGTACTTTATTGGAAGGGGAGTAGTTCATATAATCTCTTTCTTGGATGGCAAAGTTAATGGTTACATTTTTATACTAACCTCCGTTAGGGTAAAGGCTAATAAAAAACCCGGCTTAAGCCGGGTTTTTTATATTTCGCATGTTGTTACTAAGATTAATATCCAGGATTCTGAGCCATATTCTCATTTGCATTACGAATTTGCTCATGAATCGGCAATGCCCACTCTCTGTCAGTTGGAGCCAATGTACAATCACCTGCAGCAGATGCGGGCTGACCGCAAATAGATCCACGCTGAATTGTACGGGTAGTACGTTTGAGATCGAAGAAGCGGTGACCTTCACCCATTAATTCCCTTCTTCTCTCATCAGCGATTGCATTGATCAATGCAGCGCCTGTAAGTACAACAGGTACATAACCTGAAATACGTGCAGCACGCAATGCATTCAAATCAGCCAATGCAGTTACTTCATTCGCACCACCTAAACGTGCATTTGCTTCTGCACGGATGAGATACATTTCTCCACTACGAATTGCAGGGAAATTTGCATTTCCATCAGTTGCAGTTCCCTTACCTTGGTATTTAGTTAATGCTAACCCGTTTACATTACTAAAGAAAGCACTGTAACGAATGTCATTATTCTGAATTAAACCACTATTTCCCGCAAGTGTAGCAATTTCAGGAACTGGTCTAAAATAACTACGTACACTTGTAACAAAGTAAACGAGGAATGAAGGACCGCTCTGACCTGCTTCAAACTGCACGTTCCAGATAATTTCGCCACGATTCGTTTGGTTGTACATACCAGAAAATGCAGCTTGTGTTGTGGCTAAAGGACGACCGCTTAATGCATTTGTTGCAGCCGTTGCAGCATCAGCCCAAAGACCTGCATAAAGATTGATGCGTGCTAAAATAGCATACGCACCATTCCGGTCGATAAATGGACGAGTAAGACCACTTGCAGGATTTACGGGCTGATCAACATTACCTAATAAAGTAATAGCCTGGTTGATGTCTGCAAATAGCTTATCGTAATATTCTTTATTCGAAAGTCTTGATGGCTTCAAAGCCGAAGAAACAGCAAATTCAGTTGTGTAGCCAAGGGCTAATTCTGTTGTACTATTTCTGTCGAAACTTGTAGCGAAATAACGCATCAGATCAAAGTGTGCCAATGCACGGATTGCATAAGCCTGACCTTTAATTCTGTTTGCCTGACCTTGATTTTGTGGCGTTGTAAATCTATCAATATCCCGTAATACAATATTGGCTACAGCAATTACATTGTAGGGAGCCTGATAAAGATTAAATACCTGACCGGTTGAACCATCATAGATCCAATCAGCCATTGCCCTTGAATTAGCAAGTGTTTCAGCAGTAACCTCGTAAAGGTTATCACTCAATACATCAGGCATTAATGACCAACCTGCACCTGTACCACTTCCTGAACCGTAATAATCTGCAGCACGGAAACGAGAATATGCACCGGTTAATACTTCTTCCACCTGTTTCATACTTGAAGGATTACTCAACGCATCTAACGAAAAATCTGGCGTGAGTTCAATTACCTCTTTTTTACTGCAAGCCTGAAGTGCAAGAACTGCAGCAAAAGCGATCAATGACTTTTTAATATACTTAAATTTCATAATAATTTTTTTGTGGGTGATTAAAATCCAACACTAACTCCAATTGTTGTTTGAATAAGAGCTGGGTATTGTGCACCAGTAAGTGAAGAACCAGTAGTTTCAGGATCGAAACTTTGAAACTTCGTTGCTGTCCACCAGTTTTGACCCTGTACAAAAATTCTTGCAGTACGGATCTTCGCTTTTGCCAACATCTTCGAGTCAAAAGTGTAACCCAATGTTACATTACGTAAACGCCAGAAACTCGCATCTTCAAGAAATCTTGTAGTAGTTGATTGGTAGGGGTTAGCGGGAGCAGTTCCACCTAATGTACCTGAGCTTGGACGGGGTACGTTGGTGATATCACCCGGCTGGCGCCACTCTTTCAACACTTCAACATGCATGTTATCGAAGAAGTAAGTTGGATTGGTCAGGTTATTTTTGTCATTGTTGTATTGAACTCTGTCGAGGAAAAAGTTCAGCTGAGCACTTAAATCAAATCCTTTGTAACTCCAGGTACTTGTAATACCACCAAACCAAGGAGCATCTGTAGTACCAAAGTAGTTGCGGTAGCTTGGGCTGTAAACCATTGTAACACTTTTATCGAACTTGTTTACATATTGTGCGTTTCCGTTTGCAGGGTTTACGCCTGCATATTCAACAAGGTAAAGTGTGTTTAATGGATAACCTTCTTTCAATATTGTTACACCCGATACGACTGAATCTTGCAATAATTCAAGAATTCTGTTTTGGTTGTAAGTAACATTCGCAGCAATTGTCCAGTTGAAGTTTTTTGAATTGATCACTTCTCCACGGAGAGAAACTTCAATACCACGGTTGCGTAAGCTTCCGAAGTTACTTGGAATAGTTGAGAAGCCGGAGTTTTGCGGATCAATAAAGTCGTTTGAAAACAGGTCAGTTGTTTTTCTGTCATACACTTCAACTGTACCACTTAATCTTCTTTTCAAAATTGCAAAATCAAGACCGATGTTAACTGTACGGTTTGTTTCCCAACGATAATCCACGTTTCCTGCTGTTGCAGGGCTCCATCCGCTGACACCTGCATAGGAAGCTACACCAAATTGTGGAGTAACAAAATCACCCGCTGCAGTTAAATTGTTACCGTTTGTACCGATACTTGCACGAAGACGTAAGTCATCAAAGAAGTTTACATTCTCCATAAAGCTTTCGTCTTTTACAGACCAGGTAATACCAACTGAACCGAAGTTGGCAAAACGATTGTTGATACCAAACCGAGACGATCCATCTCTACGGCCAACTAAAGTAACATAGTATTTTTCGTCGTATCCATAGTTGAAGATTCCAAAATAAGATAACAAACCGTTTTGAGAACCACCACCTGATACAGCTGGAATATAATTAGCATTTGCAGTACTACCCTGTGTTATACCGGCTTCGTTTCTGAAACCATTGGTAAAACCATACGCAGTAAAGCCAAAGTTGCGAGACTGATTTTTGATCACTTCAGTGAACAAACCTCCCTCAACTTCATGCTTTCCAAAAGTTTGTTTATAGTTAATTGATGTTGTTCCTGTATAACGGAAGTTATATGCAGAAGATCTTGATAAAGAACCATTTCGTGCCTGTGCTCCTGCTGTACGTGGGTCATTGAAACCAGCGCCTTCGTTATTTGTGTAATCAACACCCCAATTAGTTCTCAGGTGGAGGCCTTTTACAAATGGAATATGATATTCCAGGTATGAAGTGGCCACACCCTTAATTTGATTGGAGAAGTTATAATCAAGAAACAATTCCATTGCACCATTTGGCTGACCAGAAATCAAATAACCAGGACCGCCGAATTGTTGAAATTCGTTTGTTCCCGGAATATAATCTCTTTCATAAGGATTTGACCAGCGAACCGCATTCAGAGGACTGTTCAAGAATGTATTCGCTTCGCTCGTTCCGGTAATTCTTGAGAAACCCGCCTGCAAATTCATACCAAAACGAAAGTTCTTAATGGTGTTGTCTACATTGATGCGGGCTGTATAACGCTTTAATCCGGTTGTTTTTACAATACCTTCCTGATCCATGTAAGATAAAGAAGCAAAAAAGCGAGAAGATGCAGAACCACCAGATGCACTGATCATATGCTGCTGTGTAACACCTGTTTGAAACAAGGCGTCTCTCCAGCTAAAGTTTACATTGCGTAAACTGTCTGCTTCTGCAGGAGTCCAACCATAAGGATTTCCACGTTGTAATTCATAGTCAATTTTTTGCTGACTATTCATCAATACTAATCTATCTTGTGGCAATTGGCTGAAACCAACCTGCCCATCGTAGTTCAACTGAATTTGACCAGCACGACCTTTACGTGTTGTAATTACAATTACACCGTTTGCACCACGTGAACCATATTGTGCAGTGGCCATCGCATCCTTCAATACTTCCACACGCTCAAAATCACCTTGGTTAAGTGATGCGAAGTCTGCCGCATTAATTTCAATTCCATCCATGATATATAATGGTACATTACCACCTGTAATAGAACCATTACCACGAATACGCACAACTGCATTTGCACCCGGCTGCCCGCTGTTAGCGGCTACTGAAATACCTGCTGCCTGACCTTGTAACGCCTGATCAAATGAACCAAATGTTTGCTTCCGAACTTCTGCTGGAGAAATGTTTGCAGTTGCGCCGGCAAATTTCTTACGTAAAGTTGTAGTGTAACCTGTTACTACTACTTCAGAAATTGTTTTTGACTCTCCTGCTTCCATTGAAACATTTATTGGCCCGTCGCCAATGTTCACTTCAATGTCATTAAATCCAATAGAGGAGAATGAAATCCTTCTTGCATTAGCAGGGACAGTTACCTTAAACTCGCCCGTAACTGATGTTACCCCAACTGATCTTCCATTTACACTGATTGTAGCTCCGGCAACTGGGCTGCCATCTTTGCTATCAACCACTTTTCCAGATACTTCCTTTGTTTGGGCCCACAACTGGGTTACCACCAATAGGAAACTTAGTGTTAATCCTAACAATTTTCTCATGTGATAGATAATTTTGGTTTCGAAAATAGGGAAAAAATTTTTAACAAATCTTTCTCGTTAGAGCAGACAGCCATACATTCAATCATGCTGCTTTGAATTGAAAATAGATTTATTATAAATTTTTATACTTTCATAAAAAATGCGAATTTGAACAATTTGTTCCAAATTCGCACTTGCTATATACATATTTATATTTTATTAATCTCTTCGACTCAGATATATTAGTATATATTGTACCAAGGTTACAATGGAGGCAATTGCAGCAACAACATAGGTAGTAGCCGCCCATTTCAAGGCATCTTTTGTACCCGGGAGCTCCTGACTGTTGGCTGCATTGCTATGTTCGAGCCAGGCAACAGCACGGTTGCTGGCATCAAATTCAACCGGCAGCGTGATGAGTGAAAAAATGGTGGTGGCTGCAAACAACAGGATTCCAACCAGTAAAACAGTTGGGTTACCCCCGCCAAAACCAAGTATTCCCACCCCAATGGCTAAGATCCATTGTGAAAGAGTGGTACTTACCTGAACTATCGGAACCAGTCTCGACCTCAGCATAAGCCACTGATAAGCAGTAGCGTGCTGCACCGCATGGCCAACTTCATGGGCCGAAACAGCTGCCGCTGCAATGGACCTGCCATTGAACACATCCGGGCTGAGATTAACCGTTTTATTCATGGGATTGTAGTGGTCACTTAAGAACCCGTTAACTGACACCACCTGCACATCATAAATGCCATTTTCACGCAACATTTTTTCAGCAATTTCTTTACCGCTTAATCCGCTGGATAACGGCTTCTGTCCGTAATGTTTGAACTTCGTTTTTAAGCGCATTTGTACCAAAAAACCGATTCCCATAAAAAGCAGGGAGACAATAAGAATTCCTGGTGTCATAATTATTTTTTTATTGAACAAAGTTCTCATCAAAATGGTTTCCAAAATTTATTTTTTGCCAAAATTCCTCCATTTAAAAAAACCTTAAGTCGTTTTGGCAGAAGCAGTTACGTCTAATGGTTGCCGTAAGGAACGATCGCAGAAAAACAAAAATCACAAATCCACACAAAAAATTGATTATCAGATAACTGGGCAGACATTTACAGGCATTACAAAGGGCAATAGGGGCCATCACATTCGCACATAATTTATACACATCGCCCAAAAATAATTTTGTAATGTGGCAGCAATTTGTAATTTAGCAACAGAATTTAATGGGTTAGTAAGTACAAAGGGTTGGAAGAAATTCCAGCCCTTTTACTTTTCAGGAACTACTGATTTTTTTTACCAACACTTCATCGTTTTTTTCTTTTTTCTGTTTCATTTTATTGCACCTCATTTCATCAAAATAATTTTTGTTGCATTCAATTTTTTTGATGGACTTTTATGCGCTTGAGCAAATCAAAATATGAGTAAAATAAAAACATCTTTTTTTTGTCAGAATTGTGGGTACGAATCTGCAAAGTGGCTAGGTAAATGTCCATCGTGTAATGAATGGAATACGTTTGCAGAAGAACTTGTAACTAAAGAAAAAAATAATCCGCAAAAACAAAGCTGGAAAGAAACTGCAGGAAATGGTGAAATGAAAATCATTTCACTAAGCGACGTAAAAAGTAACGAAGAAAAACGATTGGTTACACAAGATGCTGAATTAAATCGAGTGCTTGGCGGCGGCATCGTGCCGGGAAGTATTGTGTTGATTGCAGGTGAACCGGGTATTGGAAAGTCAACCTTGTTTTTACAGATCGGTTTACAGTTAAAAAATATTACCACATTGTATGTAAGCGGTGAGGAAAGTGAGCAGCAAATTAAAATGCGTGCCGACAGGTTGCAGATGAGTAATGAAGATTTTTATTTGCTTACCGAAACATCTACCCAAACAATTTTTCAGGAAATAAAAAAGCTGAAACCACAACTGGTCATCATCGACTCTATTCAAACATTACAAACACCTTTTATTGAAAGTGGGCCAGGAAGTATTTCGCAAATACGTGAAACAGCAGCCGAACTGCAACGCTTTGCGAAAGAAACCAACACGCCTGTTTTTTTAATTGGTCATATCACAAAAGACGGAACCATTGCAGGACCAAAAATCCTGGAACACATGGTGGATACGGTTTTGCAGTTCGAAGGCGATCGTCATTATGCATACAGAATTTTGCGAACCATGAAGAATCGTTTTGGTTCAACATCTGAATTAGGTATTTATGAAATGAGTGATACAGGGATGCGCCCGGTATTAAATCCAAGCGAAATTCTCATCACACAAAAAGAAGAACAACTAAGCGGCATTGCCATTGCAGCAACCATGGAAGGCATGCGTCCGTTACTACTTGAAGTACAGGCATTGGTAACACAAAGTGTGTATGGAACACCACAACGAACTGTTACCGGTTTTGATTTACGACGTTTACAATTATTATTAGCCGTGTTGGAAAAACGTGGTGGTTTTCATTTTGGCATGAAGGATGTTTTTTTAAATATCGCCGGTGGAATAAAAGTAGAAGACCCATCAATTGATCTGGCCGTGCTTTGTGCGTTACTATCAAGTTATGAAGATGTACCACTCAATCCACATATTTGTTTTGCAGGTGAAGTTGGGTTAAGTGGTGAAATACGGGCAGTGAACCGAATTGATCAACGCATTGCTGAAGCTGAAAAATTAGGCTTTGAAAAAATCATCATCAGCCGCTACAACCTCGGCCATCGAAAAGAAACAGACAAAAAGTTGATGCAGAAATACAATATTGAAATTATACCAATGGGAAAAGTAGAAGAGTTGTATCAATACTTATTTCAATAAATAAATTGGGAACACACATCCTGTTACAACTGTGTTGTCAACTCTGGAATAAAATGCAATGCTTGCAATTGAACGGGCATTGCATTTTTTATATTCGTTTCCTATCTTACTTACATGATCAACACCCGCAAATTACTCAACGATCTTGCACATCTTTTTTACCCGCATACCTGTGCCGGATGTGGCAGCGATCTGCTGGAACAGGACCAATCCATCTGCCTCCATTGCTACAGCAATTTGCCAGAAACAGGCTTTTTTGAGCTTCCCGACAACCCCATCGAAAAAATATTTTACGGACGGCTACCTGTTAAAAAGGCAGCCGCCAGCTACTATTTTTCGAAAAGCTCGGTTTTGCAACGGCTCACCCACCAACTCAAATACAGCGGCAACCGGGAAGTTGGTCGCCAGCTTGGCCGTTGGATGGGTCTGCAGCTCCAAAACAGCGGCCGAATTACCGATATTGATGCACTGGTTCCCTTACCCCTTTTCCCCGAAAAGGAAAAAAAGCGAGGCTACAACCAAGCTACCTTATTATGTGAGGGAATTGCCGACATCTGCAACCTGCCCGTACTCACCGATGCCGTTCGCCGGAAACGCTACACCGATACCCAAACAAAAAAGGGCAGAACCGAACGACTGAAAAATGTGGAAGGCAGTTTTGAAATTGGAGATAGTCAATTGTTGCAGCAAAAACATGTGTTGTTGGTGGATGATGTAATTACCACCGGCGCTACTCTGGAAGCTTGCGGCTTTGCAATTAACCAGTCTGAAAATACAGAGCTGAGTATTGCCACCCTTGCCTGGTCGAGTAACGAATAAAGTTTAACAGCTATTAAAATAAACGATTCCGAACTTCGTTCCTATTTTTACAACTTGTGAGAACCTATTTACCCATACTGCTGATCCTTGCCCTTGTATTTGCAGGCTCCTGCCGCAAAGACAATCTAATTACCAGTAAAGAAGCCCGGTTATCGATCGATGCGGACAGTTTAAAGTTTGACACCGTATTTACAACTGCCGGATCGGTTACACAATTCTTCCTGATCAGGAACAACAACAAACAAACGATCAATATCAACAATCTGCAGTTGATGGGCGGCAACAGTTCTGCTTTTAAAATAAATGTAGATGGAAGCCAGGGGACCCAATTCAACGGCATTGAAATAGCAGGAAACGACAGTATTTATGTATTTGTGCGTGTGAATATTAATCCCAATGCCGATAACCAACCGTTCATTATTAGAGACAGTATAAAAATTGAATGGAACGGAAATACTTCTTTTAAACAATTAGAAGCATGGGGGCAAAATGCCAATTACATCCGCAGTACTATTTTTCAAGGCAACATTAACTGGACCAATGATAAACCGTATGTCATTCTTGGTGGGATGATCATTGATACCAATGCTGTACTTACGATTCAACAAGGAACAAGAATTCATTTGAATGCAGATGCACCGTTTATTGTAGATGGTACACTCATCGTTAACGGAACAAAATCCGATAGTGTAGTGTTTCGCAGTAACCGGTTGGATGTACCGTACAATGAATACCCTGGTGCATGGCCCGGTATTTATTTCCGTGGCAGCAGCATCAACAATCAATTAACGTACACATATATACGGAACGCCTACCAGGGAATTGTGGTGGAGCGACCGGCCACGAATGCAAACCCGAAACTCATCCTGAACAATTGTGTGCTGGATAATATTTATGATATCGGGTTATTTGCGGTTAACAGCAGTGTTGTTGCAAACAATTGCCTTATCAGTAATTGCGGAAGTAATGTTGCCTTAATTTATGGCGGCAATTATCAATTCAATCATTGCACCATTGTAACAGCTTCCAGTTCGTTTATTGAACACAAAAATCCGGTATTAACCGCTACCAATTTTGTTAAACAGAATAATCAGGTATTCACATCGCCGTTAACAGCAAGCTTTACCAATAGTATTGTTTGGGGCGATGAAGGTTTTGTTGATAATGAAATTGTGGTGCAAAAAGAAGGAGCCGATGCAACCAATGTTACATTGAACAATGTGCTGTACCGGGCCAAAACCGATCCTTCCAACACAACATTGAACAACGTGATTAAAAACAGCATTCCGCAGTTCGATAGTGTGGATGTAGTACGGCGCATTTATAATTTCAGGCTAAAGGCCGGATCGCCGGCTATTAATAAGGGAATGGCTACAGCACTTACAACTGATTTTGATGGCTTGCCAAGAGTAGGCCTCCCCGACCTTGGCTGCTACGAAAAACAATAAAAAAGGACGAACGGACAACGCACCTGATTAGTTTTGCATCATCTTTGAACAGAATTACCAGTTTCCTGTTATTACTAACAAACAATTCAATTTTATGATACGTCTTATGTTAGCCCTTGTGGTTCTTGTTTCGTTTGCATTTACTGTGAATGAGAAAAAAGCAGTTACAGCGCCTCCCACTGTTTACAACTTTAAAGTTGAAGATCTGGATGGCGGCACCATTGACTTTTCAAAGTACAAAGGAAAAAAGATCCTGATTGTAAATACCGCTTCGAAGTGCGGCTATACCAAACAATATGAAGACCTGGAGAAATTGTACCAACAGTACAAAAGCAAATTGGTGATTATTGGTTTCCCGGCAAATAATTTCGGCGGACAGGAACCCGGTAGTAACGCTGAGATCAAAGAATTTTGTACCGGTACGTATAATGTAACATTTCCGATGGCGGCCAAGATCAGCGTAAAGGGCGATGATATACATCCATTGTACCAGTGGCTTACCAGCAAAGAAAAAAACGGTGTACTGGATGCAGAAGTGAAATGGAACTTCAATAAATTTCTATTGAATGAAAAAGGTGAATTGATTGCTTACTTCCCAAGTAAAGTAACACCGCTGAGTGAAGAGATTACAAGCAAGTTGTAAGAAAATTCAAACGATACGGAAAAGCAGAAGTAAGTTACTTCTGCTTTTTTGTTTAAATAGAATCGGCTAAAACGTTTTAACTTTAAGTAAAATACCGTTATGCTGCTGAAAAAAGACGTACTAAAAAGCCTGAAGGAATTACCTGATGAGTTTTCAGTTGATGAAGCAATTGACCGATTAGTGCTTCTGCATAAAATAGAAAAAGGGAAAAAAGAAATCAAAAAAGGAAAAGGACTTACGACAGAAGAAGCCAAGAAAAAATTGAAAAAATGGCTGAACTGATATGGGCAAAATCCGAATTGAAAGCGATTTAAAATCTAAACTAATCTTTTTAACACTTAATTTAAAATCTGAAAAACGAGTTACCAGATTTTTGTTATAGAAGTATTTTGGCCTGCGAATATTCCTAACCCATTTTTTATATTCGAATATACATTTACGTGTTCTGAAAACGGATTGCCCCTGTTAACAATGCTTTGCGCATAACTGGTAAAATATTTGTAACCAACCTCACTTATCGAACTAATCTGCAAGAAAAACTCTGCATCAATTTTAACTGTATCGCCATTTACGATTGAATAGCCGCCGCCGGGAAAGTAATTGTAAAGGGCTTTTAAATTGTAGTTTTGCAGTGATGTTAGTGAGTTTTTTTCGCCAAAGAAAAGAGTATTGAAATTTTCAATTTGAGTAAAACTCAAATCAGCGATATACACCTGATGAGGTACATACAAGTCATTTGAGTATGTACTAAAAAATCCACCCTTCGAAAATTGATAAATAAAATGGGAAGGGAACTGAGGTCGATATAACTCCTCTAATGTTCTCCGGAAATCAGTTCGGCCAAAAAACGAAACATTAAAAATTTGTGTAAGCCTGACAGAATCGGCAATATTGTACCTGTTTATTTTCTTCAAAGAGTCAATGGTTGCCTGTGTCACCCTGTAAATTGTTAGTTCTTCTTTTTCATAGTATAGTGGTCTCCCCAAGTAATATTTCGGGTTCGATTCGGTATCAGAAATAAAGATGTCCGTTGCGAAAACTTTTACCGGTTCATAAAAAGGATTATACGAGTACTGAAATGTGTTCGTATCTACTTTCACTGAATCAATGCGGATTGCGTTGGGAATTTTATCTCTTGCTGTTATTGGCGGAAATCCTGGAATAATTATTTCCAATTCATATTCAATATTAACTTGTGGTTTTAAACCGCTTAATGAAACATAAATACCACTATCTCTATGAGTTAATTGTTCCAGCACCTGCCCGCCGGTAATTATTTTTACTACAGCATTTTTGATAGGATCGCCAGAATAGTTTGATTCATCTCCACTCATTTTCAAAAGTACTTCCCACACTTTATCCTGACTAAAGACACAAGTGATTATTGGCAATTTTCGAAACACAATATCCTGATCCGTTACCAATTTGGAACATGCAGAAATCAGTGAAAAAGCAAAAAAAATCAGTATTCTCAAACGCTTCATAGCTTTACTTTTATTGGTTTGTCACACTACTTAAAATTAAACTGATAACTTACTGACGGTAAAAATGGAAATATACTGTGTTGAAAAAGTCGAAGCGAACCTTCAGCTGTTTCCTTTATAGAATAGAAAAAAGGATTTTGCCTGCCATAAACATTATAAACACTAATATTCCAGGTTCGGATTCCCCTTTTCTTTACCTTATTGAAATTAAAGCTTACGTCGGCTCTATGGTATAACTTGTAAGTGAAATTATTTCGCTCTGATGCATTCAAAATATATTGTGTATTCACATCAAAGAGAAACCCGGCGTAAACTGGCGAAGCATAGCCAGGTGGTGCAGTATAAACAATATCTGGAATTGTTGTTTTATTTCCTGAATAAAGTATAAAATTTAAAGCGCAATCAAATTTGTCTGTAGGCTCATAGATCAATACAAATTTTAAATCGTGCCTACGGTCGTACTTATACCAAAACCACTTCCCTTCGTTTATGTTTTCAAATTTTCGTTTTGACCATGAAAGTGTATAGCCAATCCAACCCGAAACGACCCCTGCTTTTTTGTGTAGAAAGAACTCCGTACCGTATGCAATGCCTTTCCCTTGTTCTACTTTATTTTCCCATCCCAACGTACTGCTTAAAAAGCTTGCGCCTTCCTTATATTCAATTACACCGTTCATATTCTTGAAATATGCATCAACAACAAACTCAATATGCTGATTCGGTTTTAGTTTATACCCAAGTGAATATTGCATTGCTTTTTGTGGAGGCACAAGTTTTGTTGCAGGCACCCATAAGTCAACAGGTAATCCCAGCCCATTATTTGTAAGTAAATGAATTGGCTGAACAGCATAAGAAAGGGATAATTCCAAACTTGATTTATTATTCAAAAAAAATCGACCATTCATTCTTGGTTGGCTTGAAAAATAAGTTCGTTCTGCAGCAGCATAGTAACTATTATGAACCCCTATGTTTACCTGTAATCGCTGATTAATTGAAATATCACTTTCTACAAAAAGCCAGGCTTCATTTGTTTTGAGATTACCAATTGTGCGTCTATCTGCAAAAGGCATACCGTTATTATTTGATTTTATAACAGTAGTAGAAGGAGTAAAGAAGTGATGAGTATAACCCGTTCCTGCCTTAAACTTTACTTTTTCTGAATAGTAATAATCAATCTCCGATTTATAACTTATATCATTTATGCCAGTAGAAAAAACAAACGAACTTCCTCTTGCAGGATCAGCATTACCATTGCCGTCGTTTGAAATTGTTTTAAACTCATTTACGTTGCTATACTTCGTATAATTTACACTTTGATTGATATTTATTTTTGAGCTTCCTGCATAATTCCATTTTGCCAACACGGTAATGTTTCCCCAGTTCATTCCCGATTCTGACTCAGCGGTAGCGTTCCCTCCTTCCAATTTTTCAGTAACAGTTGAACTATAATTATCTCGTCCAAAATAAGAACTGATTGTAAGATTGCTTTTCTCTGAAAGATTAAAATTTAGTTTGGCAATTGCATCATAAAAATTATAATCCGATTTATTGCCCCCTTTGACGAAGGGCTTTGTAATTAGATCGAAATACGTTCTTCTCCCAGCTACAAAAAAGGAAGACTTATTTTTTTTAATTGGACCTTCCATTGAAAGATGAGATGACAGTAGCCCAATAGAATAAGAACCATCATACTTATATTTATTGCCATCTTTTAACTTTATATCTAAAACGGATGACAATCTACCTCCGTACCTGGCCGGGAATCCTCCTTTAATCAAATCAACACTTTTCACTGCATCAGCAGGAAATAAAGAGAAAAAGCCGAAAAGATGCGAGATGTTATAAATCGGTATGCCGTCAACTAAAATCAGGTTTTGATCGGGACCGCCTCCTCTTACATAGAAACCTGTTGTACCTTCATTCGTATTATGGACACCGGGTAGCATTTGAATTGCTTTAACAATGTCTTGTTCGCCGAACAATGAAGGAATTTTAGCCAGTTTTCGAACCGGGATTGAAATAGTTCCGAGGTTAGACTTCGCATCGTTCGGATGATTACGAGAAATTTCAATTTCGCTAAGTTCTTTGATTTTTGGAATCAGTGAAATTGTAATAAATGTATCCTTATAAACTGCCAATTTCAGTTCAAGCTTCTCAAATGAAGAATGTGTAAATAGTATTTTGACACTGTCGCCTTTTAGAGCACTAACACTAAAGTATCCGAAATCATTACTGGCTACTGAACTATTATTACTTTTTGAAATTACGGTTACGCCTTTTATCTTTTCCTTTGATAGATGCTCTTCAATAATTCCATTAATAGAAACTGCCATTTGGCCTTTCATTGTAAGAGGGAGTAATGTTATCAGGTAAACGATAAAATAGAAAAGCTTGTTTTTCATTATCGATAAGCAGTTATATAATGTTGTTCCTGGCGCTTATTATTGAACGAAAAATTTATTTAAAAATTACTTACCCTGTTCAATCAATTGACAAAAAGCAATCAACGCTTTGATATAGAGAACATCTACGAATCCAGCACCCCAATACAACTCTTTGCATTCAAATCTCAATTTTGTAAAAATCAATTCATTTATCTTCGCCCCATGCAATTCTCCCACATCATCGGGCAACAACAGGTGATTCAGCAACTGCAGGAAATGGTTGACAACAACCGACTCAGTCATGCCTTGCTGTTTATTGGGAAAGAAGGAAGCGGTGCTTTACCATTGGCGCTTGCCTTCAGCTCGTATGTGGTTTCGCAAAGTGAAAAAAACAAACCCGTAGCCACCACGGCTGGTTTGTTTGGCGATGAACCGGTAAGTACTACATCTTCATCGCACGGTGCGGAGCTGGCTGAACAATATATTCATCCCGATATTCATTACAGTTACCCGGTTATTACAAAAAAAAGTGGCGACAAACCCATCAGCACCGATTATATCACTGAATGGCGTGAGTTCATCAAACAATATCCATACGGGAATGTGTACGATTGGCTGCAGTTTATTGGTGCTGAAAACAAACAGGGAAATATTACTGCTGCAGAATGTGCCGATATTATCCGCAAACTCAACCTCAAAAGTTTTGAAAGCGAATACAAAATCCTGTTGTTGTGGATGCCGGAATACCTTGGCAACGAAGGCAACAAACTACTGAAGCTGATCGAAGAACCGCCACCCAATACCTTATTTATATTGGTAGCCGAAAATGAAAGTTTGGTATTGCCAACCATTCTCAGCCGCTGCCAAACAGTACGCATTCCGCCCATTGAATTAAAAGATGTGGCAACAGCCCTGGTGCAACGCAGCAAACTGAGTGAAGAACAGGCGATGCAAATTGCCGGCGTTAGCGAAGGCAACTACCGGGAAGCACTTCAACTCATTCAACATGCGGAAGAAGACTGGCAATCGCTGTTACGTGAATGGCTCAATGCCGTACTCAAAAGCGGCCCCATTGCGCAGGTGAAATGGGTTGATACCATCAGTCAGCTGGGTCGTGAAAAGCAAAAACAATTCCTCCGGTATTTTACGCACCTGCTGGAACAAAGCATTCGCCTGCGCACCATGGGCGAAGAACATCTGCCGCTTACCGGTGCTGAAAAAGATTTCGCCATCCGCCTCAACAAGCTTTGCGATGTGAGCCAGCAACAGGCCATTACCCAGGAGCTGGACCGGGCCGCCTACCACATTGAACGGAATGCCAATGCCAAAATGTTGTTTATGGCCGTTACCATTCAGCTCTACCATATTATTGCCAACCACTCGGTGATTGAGGTGGGCTAAACCTATAAGGTTTGCAGCACTGCCTGGCCGCCCCGCAAACCTTATAGGTTGGGAGTAGCTTTGCAGATAAATCCCTATTTTTGATGAATTGACCTGTGGTAAAGGATTTGAGGAGAGAAAAGGTCAACGTGTAAAGAAGGATTTTGTGAGTGAGCTTTTGAATTACTGATCGTCTTTTGTTGCGTCGCACTCTTGTACTACATTGCCAATGGCGGCAACGTATTTCAACATAACTACTGAATTTCAGGCTTTCTTAGCTGCATAGCGAACAAAGCGTACAAGTGAGTGACACAACCAAAGCCCCTGGATATTCTGCTGCTTGCCACATCCCCTCTGTTTTTATTTTTTAACGATTAATTTCTCATTATAATGAGTTGTACAAGTTGTAGTACGGGTAAACCGGGCGGTTGCAAAAGCAACGGCGGCTGCAGCACAGGTGGTTGTAACAGGCTGAATGTGCACGACTGGCTGGCGAATTTGCCGTTTAGTGATCCCGACAGCGATTGCCGGATCGTGGAAGTAACCTTTAATAATGGAAGCCGTAAAGAATTTTACCGCAACAACACGTTACAGAGTTTTACCAAAGGCGATATGGTAGCAGTGGAAGGTGTAAGTGGTTTTGATGTGGGCATGGTGAACATCAGCGGAGAACTGGTGCGGTTGCAGATGAAGAAAAAAGGCGTGAAAGAAGATAACCCGGAGATCAAAAAGATCATGCGCCGGGCCAACGAAATGGACCTGCAGAAATGGAAAGAAAGTAAGGAACGGGAGAAACCTACACAGGTTCGTGCAAGAGCCATTATTATTCAGTTGAACCTGGACATGAAACTGATTGAAGTGGAGTTTCAGGCTGATGGACGAAAAGCTACCTTTTATTATACAGCCGAAGACCGGGTGGATTTTCGTGAACTGATCAAAATCTACGCCAGTGAGTTTAAGATAAAGGTAGAGATGAAGCAGATCGGTATTCGCCAGGAAGCAGCGAAGATTGGCGGCATTGGCAGTTGTGGCCGTGAGCTTTGTTGCAGCAGTTGGTTGAGCGATTTCAAAAGTGTAACCACAACCATTGCCCGTTACCAGAACTTAACCATCAATCAAACAAAACTCAGCGGCCAATGCGGACGTTTGAAATGTTGTTTGAATTATGAACTCGATACCTATTTAGATGCGTTGCAGCATTTCCCGAACAATGCCGATGTGCTTGAACTGAGCCGTGGTACTGCACAACTCATCAAAAAAGATATTTTCAAAAACCTGATGTGGTACATATTGCCGGGCAGTAACCAGCAATATCCTGTTCCGATTGAGCGGGTAAAAGAAATCAGGATGATGAATATAAAAGGACAACGTCCCGATGAGTTAGGTGCCATTGAACTGTCGCCTGCCAAAGCAGAAGAAAAAGAACATGCGCATGTGGAACTGGTAGGGCAAATCAGCTTACGAACACTGGAGCGTGACAGCCGCCGCCGAAAAGATAAAGCACAAGGACAGCGTCAGCAACAACAGCAACAACGCCCGGGTGGACAACAAGGACAGCAACCCAAAAAACCACAACAAAACAGGCCGCAGCAAGGACCGGGTGGTCAGCCGAAGCAAGGAGGACAACAACAACGTCCGCCACAAAAGCAACAACAACGTCCGCCACAACAGCAACGTGGTCCTCAACAACAACGTCCGCCGCAGCAACAAAACAAACCGCAACAACAAAATCGTCCACAGATTGAAAAGAAAAAAGATGTGCCGCCGAAAAATGATAATACCTAAAAATAAAACCCCGACGAGAGTTGGGGTTTTTTATTTGGATGCACTTAACAATTTCTTACATGCTGTGTTCTTACGTATATAACACAACAATAGAAACATTTCATAACTTACTACCTATGCGCCGCTGGATAAAACGCTCCTTTCTGATTCTCGGAATTATTTTACTGCTCTGGCTTGTAATGGCACAAAGCTGTATGAAAATGCGCATCAGCGACAGTAAAGCCAAACAACAGTTTTTACAAGCGGGGGTAGAATTGCAAACACCTGTAAAAACCATCAACGGTTTTCCGTTGCATTATGCACAAACCGGAAGTGATACATTGCCCACGTTGCTATTTATACATGGTACGCCCGGCAGTTGGAATGCATTTGATGCGTATTTAAAAAACAAAGAACTGTTGCAGCACTATCGCATTATTTCTATTGACAGGCCGGGATTTGGTTACAGCGATTTTGGAAATGCGATGAACCTATCTGCACAAACAGAAATTATTGCTGCATGGATGGATTCAATCAACAACAACAAACCATTTATCATCATTGGTCATAGTTTAGGCGGACCAATGACGATCAAACTTGGCGCTGCCCGTCCTGCGTATACAAAAGCATTGGTGATATTAGCTGGTTCACAAGACCCAGCTGCTGAAAAGCCGGAGAAATGGCGGCCCGTATTATTTAAAACACCGTTGAACTATTTAATTCCAGGTGCCCTTCGTCCCAGCAACGAAGAGTTGTGGTATCTGAAAAAAGATCTCGTTGACATGAAACCCGATTATGAAAAGATCACCTGCCCTGTTTATATTCTACATGGCACAAAAGACATACTGGTGCCTTACAGCAATGTAGCCTACACTCAAGAGATGCTTACAAAAACAGATTCGGTAGTTGTAACCACATTTGAAAAAGAAAATCATTTTATTGTTTGGACAAGAAAGAAAGAGATTGTGGAGTTGTTGCTGAAGATTAAGTGATTTGTCATCCCGAGGCACGAGGGATCTGCGAAGCAGTAGTACAAAAGATCAACAGATCCCTCGTACCTCGGGATTGACAGCATTATTTATCCAACAACACTTTATAAATTGCATCCTGTATTTTCCCTCTCACATTCATCGTTAACAGTTTTGTATTGGTGCCACCTTCTGGATGCACACGGTTGCTTAAGAAAATATACACGATCTTATTCTCCGGGTCGGCCCATACGCCAGTACCGGTATAACCTGTATGGCCGAATGTAGAAGGCGATACACTCAATGCCGGGTAAGGATCTTTTCTTGTGGCATTGTCTTTCTCCGGCTTATCAAAGCCCAATCCTCTCCGGCTGTTTTCACTTCCGTAAGCAATAAATTTTTGCACGGTTTCAGGTTTGAAAAATGTTTGATTGCCAATCGTTCCGCCATTGTTCAACATCTGCAACAACACCGCCAGTTCATACGCCGTGCTGAACAAACCCGCATGGCCTGCAATACCGCCAAACATCGCTGCACCGGGATCGTGTACATCGCCACGTAATAACTGGCGACGAAACATTGCTTCCCGTTCGGTTGGTACAATACGGTTAACAGGTAAATGCTGCAGTGGTAAAAAACCCGATGATTCTAAATGAAGCGGTTCGTAAAATGTTTTGCGAACATATTCATCCAATGTCATTCCGGTGATTTGTTCAATCACTTTCCCAAGGAAAATAAAATCATTATCGCTGTAGACATATTTTCCAAACGGCCCCACTTCACTTTGCAGAATGCGTTGATACATGGTATCACGCCAATCATTCCGCATATAAAAATTATCTGCAACACGAATAGTGAATTCATCTGTTGGACCCGTTGCATATAATTGTTCAAACGGAACACCTGAATTCGTATCCATTGTTTCCCGGAAAAAAGGAATGTATGATTTCAATCCTGCCTGGTGCAACAGAATATCTTCAATCAACAAATCCTGTTTGTTTGATCCGTTCACCCAGGGAATATAATGCCCCAGCCGTTGCTTGAGATCAAGCTTCCCTTCTTCATACAACTTCATCACAGCGATAGTGGTCGCACAAATTTTTGTAACCGATGCCATATCAAATACTGACTCCAATGTCATCGGTTCTGTTTGTTCATAAGTATAATAACCATATGCTTTCTCAAAAACGATTTTTCCATCTTTCACTGCCATTACCACCATACCGGGTGCGGCCTTTTTATCAATGGCATCAGCAGCAATCGAATCAACAGTTGCGAACTTTGTTTCATCCATCAATTCCCGTTGCAGATTACCGGTGCTGGGCATTACATATTCCAGTCCGGTTCCATACCGTATGTTTTCACAAACGGTAACCGGCAGTTTCCCATTTGCCTGTTGCTTTCCGGTCAACACATCAAAGGCTGCTGTTTGTGTATAGCTGTCATCTTCATAACACACAATGGCATTCTTTACATCGCAGAAATTCTTTAATGCATACGGATTGCCAAACAACAACAACGCTGATTGTGGCAGTTGCAACAACTTATTCGCTAATTGTAAAGACGGAATACTGATACCAAAATTATTTTGTGGCCTTCTGCTGTAACCATGCATGCCCACTACTACATGCGTATAATTATTTTTGATCAACTCCACCAATGACAGAATTCGTCCTGCATCACTTTTATTGGAAAAGAAAAAGATATCAGCTTTTAATTCATCCTGCATCTTTTTGGTGATTTCATTTTGTGTAGTTGTACCAATAGCGACGTAAGCGATCTTGTGTTTTGTTTTTTTGGTTCGATCCATAAAAGACAATGCAGCGGCAGAAAGCGGCAACAATGAATTGTCATTTTTCAGGAGTGTAGTGGCTTGTGCTGCTATTCTTTTACGGAAGGCATCTGCTTTTGCGTTGAGATCATTCGTGAGGTTATTGGTATCAATGGGTTGCAGTTCAGCAAGTCCGTATAAATATTTCGCCATCAATACACGGTGAACACGACTGTTGATATCATCCCAGGTGAGCTTTTTCTTTTTAATGGCTTTTTTAATTTTTGCAATAGAAGCAGGCACATCACCCGGCAGGCAAAGCAGATCATTCCCTGCAATCAACGATTGAACACTTGCTTCACCATCCGGAAAAAATTTCTTTACGCCCTGCATTTCCAATGCATCGGTAAACGTGATGCCTTTGTACTGCAATTCTTCACGCAACAGTTTTGTTACGTTGTTATACGATAAAGAAGTAGCCAGGTTTTTTGTATTATCAATGGCAGGAATATACAAATGCCCGATCATTACACTTCCAACACCTGCTTCAAATATTTCACGGAATGGATATAATTCCAGTGAATCCAGTTGTGGTTTTGTTTTGTTGATGATGGGCAAATCATAATGACTGTCTGTTTCAGTATCGCCATGACCCGGAAAATGTTTGGCACAAGCCATCACTCCCATATCCTGCATTCCTTTTGTTACCTGTACACCAAACAAGGCTACTTTATAACGGTCTTCACCAAAAGACCGGTCATTGATCACTGGGTTATTGGGATTATTGTTTACATCCACCACCGGCGCAAAATTTACCTGTATGCCCATGCGCTTGCATTGTTCACCCAGTATCTTTCCATATTCATACGCAATTGCTCCATCGTTTACAGCACCCAACATCAACTGGCGTGGTAGCGATACCACACTATCCAACCGCATACCCAATCCCCACTCGCCATCAATCGTGATCATTAATGGTGTTTGTGCAATGCTTTGATAATAGTTGGTAAGATTAGCCTGACGTATCGGTCCACCCTGAAAAAAACAAAGTCCGCCGACATTGTACTTTTGAATTTGCTCCGTTACCTGTTTTACATGTGCTGGACCCAAATTGCTGTGGGCACGTACAATCATGAGCTGCGCAATCCGCTGATCGTTGTTGAGTGTTTGCAAAACACTATCGGCCCAGCGTTTGGCCAGCTCCTGTTTTGATTGAGCGTAGGATGAAAATGAAACGATAAAAACGGCAAGTGTAAGGGTTAATTTTTTCATGTAAGTTTCTTCAGTTCAACAAAACACTAAGTTAACAAATAATCATGCCTCGCTTGCAGTTGCAGATAAATTGAATAAATTTGTAACAATGTCATCAGTTCCAAAATATACACCCCATTATACCTACGAAGATTACCTCTTATGGGAAGGGAAGTGGGAGTTGATTGAGGGTATCCCTTATGCGATGAGTCCGGCACCAAGTTCAAAGCACCAGAAGATTGCTGCAGAACTTACAAGCTTGTTTGTGATGGCATTGAAAACATGCAAACATTGCAAAGTGTACCAACCGGTTGACTGGAAGATAAAAGATGATACAGTTTTACAACCAGATATGTTAGTTGTTTGTAAACCATTCAATAATAACAATTATCTGGATTTCCCTCCTGCTTTGGTTGCAGAAATCATTTCCCCCTCCAGTTCAAAAACAGATCGAAGGGAGAAATATGAAATCTATGAATCGCAGGCTGTAAAGTATTACCTCATTCTTGACCCCTCCTTCAAAAAGTTAGAAGTATTTGAATTGATTGAGGGAACCTATCAGGCTGTTTCTGTCAACCCAGTAGAATTCAAATTTTCATTTGAAAGCGATTGCAGCACAGAAATCAATTTCACCGATCTGTTTGAAGAATAAACTTCTTGCCTCTGCTGATTTCCGTAAATTTGCCGTTTCAAAAACACAGAAGCTTACGTGCCGGATATCATTCAATTATTGCCCGATCATATTGCGAACCAGATTGCTGCGGGCGAGGTAATTCAACGCCCTGCCAGTGCGGTAAAAGAGTTATTGGAAAATGCAGTAGATGCAGGTGCAACTGAGATTGAGCTCATCATCAATGATGCAGGCAAACAATTAATTCAGGTAATTGATAATGGTGGCGGCATGAGCGAAACCGATGCACGCATGGCCTTTGAACGCCACGCTACTTCCAAGATCAGGGAAATTGATGACCTTTTCCGCATTAAAACCATGGGCTTCCGTGGTGAAGCATTGGCATCTATTGCAGCTGTTGCACAAGTGGAAGTAAAAACAAAACGTGCAGATGATAACGCAGGTACCTTCATTGAAATTGAAAACAGCATTGTAAAGCGACAGGAACCTGTTGCCATGAAAAACGGCACCAGCATTGCCATGAAGAATCTATTCTTCAACGTTCCTGCACGACGCAACTTTTTAAAAAGCAATGCTGCCGAAACACGTCATATTGTTGATGAGTTTATCCGTGTGAGTATGGCGTATCCTGAAATTTTCTTTTCGCTTACAGCAAACGGGCAGCAAATGTTCCACCTCGATAAAGGAACACTTAAGCAACGCATTGTACAATTGCTAGGCAATCAATACAATTCAAAATTGGTGTCGGTTGAAGAGCAGACCGATTACATGAATATCTTTGGTTTTATCGGTAAGCCTGAAACAGCAAAGAAAACAAGAGGCGATCAATACTTTTTTGTGAACAAGCGTTTTATTAAGAGTGCATATCTTAATCATGCTGTGGCAAGTGCATTCCAGGAAATGATCGCTGCCGATAGTTTTCCCACGTATGTATTGTTTATTGATCTGGATCCGGCACAGGTAGACATCAACGTGCATCCCACCAAACAGGAGATCAAGTTTGAAGATGAGAAGATCGTGTATGCATTTGTGCAATCGGCTGTAAAGCATGCATTGGCACAGTTCAGCATTACACCTACTTTAGATTTTGATCTGGACCCAACCATTCAACATTTAGATGCAGTAAGCAAACCATTTACCAGTGAACAGAAGTCGCAGGCTTCTTCTTCCTCATTGTACAACACGTTCACACAAAAACACGCAGCACATAAAATTGATCCGCAGCAGAAAAGTGAGTTAAAGCATTGGCGGGAATTTTATGACAGACCACAGACGACAGACAACAGACAACAGGAAGCCGGCGCCACACAACAAACAGTGGGCAGTACTGCTGACTTTTCAGCTATTCATCAAACGAAAGTTTTTATTCCTGAACAGGAATTCTCACAGCAACACAATACATACATTCTTGCATCAACAGCAAAAGGCATGCTGATCATTCACCAGCAAAATGCACATGAGCGTGTGTTGTATGAACGATACCTTGCTGCTGCCGATGGTAAAGCGATTGCTGCACAACGGAGTTTATTTCCTTCTACTTTGCATCTTTCAACTGCTGATGCTGTTTTGTTAGCTGAGTTGAGTGATGAATTGAAACAACTTGGTTATTTGATCGAGCCGTTTGGAAAAGATACGTTCGTAATTCAAGGTACACCTGCTGATGTGGAGCAAGGAAATGAAGCCATGGCCATTGAATTGTTGCTGGAGCAATTCAAACATTACACCAGCGATCTGAAATTTTCGAAGCGTGAAAAATTGATCCGTTCACTGGCGAAACAACATAGCATCAAAGCCGGTCGCTCCTTAACACAAAAAGAAATGAAACAGCTGGTAGAAGATCTCTTCAACTGTGCACAACCCAATGCAACCTCCAACGGCTTCCCTGTTTATATGGAAATAAAAAAAGACGAACTGGAGAAACAGTTTGGGCGTTAATGTTTAGATTTAGCCAAAAAAATCATGCGCTTCGAAAACCCTGTTTATCAATTGACCTTTGTTTTAGTTTTTTTTCTAACTATAATACTTCCTGTAATTCTTGGTCTTTGGAAAGTATTTGAGAAAGCTGATCAAAAAGGATGGAAATGTATCATTCCAATATACAACAATATGGTTGCTGCTGAAATCGCTGGCAAGCCGAAGTGGTGGGGCTTGCTTTGTTTGATCCCTTTTTTCGGTTTCTTTTGGGGAATATGGTTATTGAATTTAATTAGCAAAAACTTTGGAAAGGATTCGACATTTACTATTGGGCTCATAGTATTACCATTTATTTTCTTTCCGATACTTGGTTTTGGAAGAGCACAATATATAACGCCGATCAAATCGAGCATTTAATTCTCTCTCCGCACCTGTTGTAAAAATTTTTCAACGGCTCTTCGTACAGTTGCAGGAGAAGTATTGTGATTGTTTACAATCACTGAAAAAACCAACAACTTATTTTTCGGAGTCATCAAAAATCCGCTTAGTGCCAGATGTCCGGTTAACGATCCTGTTTTTGCAAAAATGAATCCGGCATCATCTACATAATAGTTGCGCAACGTACCGGTGTTGCCGGTGGGCAGAATCCTTTTTAATCGTTCCAGTCCAAACTCATCTTTCATCTTCAAGAGCAGCCACACAAAATCTTCCGGTGTAAATAAATTATAACGGCTCAATCCGCTACCATCCACCCATTTTGGTTTTTGTGGAAAGCCACTTAAATCATTCTTCAGTAAATGCGCAATCAAACGTTGTTCATCCATTTCACCGAACAAGACATTGCTCACCATCAGCAAGGTTTGCTCTGCAAAAAAATTATCGCTGCGGTACATCAATGGCTTGAACATGGAATCAACCGGTTGCGAATAAATAACTTCCGGATCTGTAATGCGGAAGCTTTCTGCTGTGATGGTTTGGCGAACCGTATCTTTCAATAATTCCAATGCCGACTCTAATCCATTCGTTACAAAAGGCACTTCCAGTTGTTTGTTCAATTCCTTTCCTTCGGTGATCGTGTATTTGTTCTCGGTGCGTGGACGTGTAACATCAAACAGCGTTGACTTTCCCGTTTTAAACTGCACATCCCAGTTCACTTCAGGATCAGTAAACACAATGCCGGATGTATCCATTTTTCCATCACGTTCTTCGATGTTTCGTTGCTGGATCCATTTAATATAATTACCATACACCGGCAACGGGCTACGTTCTATCATGTAATAACCAAGGTAATCGTCCCATGCCCAGCCATAACCCAATGCTTCTGCTTTCCAGTTGCTGTTATTAATAACAATCGGTTTGGTTTGTTGTTTTAAAAAATCAACAACGGGTTGCGTTTTAAAATCTTCGTGCAAGAGTGTTGGATCGCCGGTTGGCTGTATGTATACTGTATCGTTCTCTTCTTTGTATTGCAGACCCGGGAGTTTAGCTCCGAGATATTTCATCCCTGCATACAACGTGGGCAGCTTGGTATTGCTGGCGGGTACAAAATATTTATTGCTGTTGTATTGATGCAGATAACGGCCGCTCTCCACATCATATACAGCAACACCTACAAACGCATTGGTAAAAACTGAATCGTTGACGAATTGGTTTTGCAAAGGCGACACCCTTGCCTGTTTTTGCGTTGTACACGAAAACAGGAAGACAGCAACCAAAAGAAAGCCTGCACTTTTTGAAACGGAAAACATCTGCACTTGTTTGAATGCTAAATATACATTGTTTCGTTTGATGATTGAGCTGGCTGTAGCTTACCTTGTATCTTTGAATCAATGACACTGAAAGAAACGACATATCAAACCTGTGTTGAATTGGTACAACAAAAAATTGAAGCCATCCAAAAGAACCTGCAGGAACTTTCAGACAGTGCCGGTAACGAAACCAAACGCACTGCCGGTGATAAACACGAAACAGCTTTGGCGATGTTGCAGATCGAACAGGAGAACAACAGTCGTCAATTAAAAGAATTACTGCTGCAAAAAGCTGTCCTCGAAAAACTTGATCCGCATCTGCACACAGAAATGATTGTGCGTGGAACTCTTGTACATACCAACAAAGGACTGTTTTTCATCAGCCTCGGTTTGGGAAAATTGAAAGTGAATGAGGAAACGGTTTTTACTGTGTCGCCCGACGCACCATTGGGGAAATTAATGTTACAGAAGAAAAAGGGTGATGTATTTAGTTTCAATCAAACTGATTATACGATCAACAGCATCGACTAAACAATTCGTTTCCTTTGTGCATACTTTATTTTCCTTGCGCTACAAAAGGGTTACACGAAGAACACAAAGAACTTCTGTGCAAATCCGTGCAATCTGTGAGAAACAAACAACTCAATCTCTCTCCTGCGCCCGCAACCAACGTTCCGGTATTTCACTGTGGATCGCTACCTGGTAATCGGTAGCACTGCAGGCAATGAATTTTTGATTGGGCAGTTGCAGCCACCAGCGTCCTGTTTTTTTACTCTGTAAAAATAGTACATCCGTATCCGCAATCGTTGTATGGTATTCAGTAAACTGGTGACGATCTTCCAGTGATGCTTCTGTTTTGGCTTTGCTGGTGCCATCTATAAAATACCAGATCATCTGTGCGATTTGAATCGCTGTTAATTCATCTTTATCCAGCTTGGCATTGTAGCCATAAATTCCCAGCGTGGTCAATTGCTCACTCATACCGGCAAAGCGGGTGAGTGTACAAATATCCATTCCGTTCAATCCGTTGGGTGTAGTACGGTTGGCAGGTGCATACGCATGTGCCAACGCAGTCATATCAATACTCAACATATCCGATCCACGGATCACCGGTTCCATTTCTTCCAATGCATCTTTCACCACACCCACCCGAAAACAATCGAACCGCAGGCGATCCATGGTTTGCAAAATAGTTGGATGAACAAAATAACTCTGGAACCCGATATGATTGTAATGACAGATGAAATTCGGTTCACCCGTGAGCATCTCCAGTAAAAAATTTTCACTGCGGATGGGCGTATCGTTATTCAAATTGATAAATGCATCCACACAGCTTGCTTCAATAATTTGTTTGCGTTGTACATACGCACCATATTGTGCCAGCGTAAGATCATGACTGCCGCCGAGTATCACGACTGTTTTACCTGCATCGATCAACTCTTTGATCACTGCTTTGGCTGCTGCATACGTATCTTTTACCGATGCGCCCGATTGTACATTTCCAATATCAGCGATACGAACATCTGTATGCCAGTAATACAACCGATACAGGTTTTTACGGATCAATGTTGGCGCTTCGCTCAACGATACGCCATTGCCGGTTCCCCGTTCGTCAGTAATACCCAAGAGCACCAGGTCCACTTTATCAAGATCAGGAAATTGAAAAGCATAGGTCTGGATATTCCGGCCCAGTTGCGCCGCATTCAATTCATCATCACCCAGCACAGCCGACAAATCAACGGGCTGCAAAAAATCTTCGATCATCTGAGAATCGCTCATGTAAAATTGTTTCGGTGGCAAACATAAGAAAAGAAACCCCCTAAATCCCCCTGAAGGGGGACTTTTTACTTACTGCAAGAGTCTTCTCAAAACACTGATCATCGATTTACTTCTGATGAGAATTCATTTATTGCTTCTTGAAAAACTGTTGTAAAAAGCTCCCCTTTAGGGGAGTTGGAGGGGTTACATTATCTTTGCAGCATGGAACAGGTGTTACAACAAATTGAAACTTTCCGGAAAGAAATTGAAGCGCTGCAGATCGACAGTGCAAAAGCATTGGAAGAATACCGTATTAAATTTCTTGGAACCAAAGGTTTGGTAAAATCGCTGATGGGCGAAATGAAAAATGTGGCGAACGAACAGAAGAAAGCCTTTGGTCAAAGCATGAACGAATTCAAACAATTTGCCGAAGCGAAATATGAAGAGTGGAAAGCATTAACCGGCGATGGGCAGGCAACTGCTGCCGCCAGCATCGATCTCAGTTTGCCGGGCGATGCATTGCCCGTTGGCAGCCGTCACCCCATCAGTTTAATGCGCAACCGCATGGTGAATATTTTTCAGCGGTTGGGTTTTGCTGTGGCTGAAGGACCAGAGATTGATGATGATTTTCACAATTTCACTGCACTCAACTTACCGGAGAATCATCCTGCCCGTGATATGCAGGATACGTTTTATATCAGCACCGATCCTGCCTGGTTGCTACGTACACACACCAGCAATGTGCAGATCCATGAAATGCAGAAAGGCAAACTGCCTATCCGCATTATTACGCCGGGTCGTGTGTACCGCAACGAAACCATCAGTGCAAGAAGCCATTGTTTCTTCCACCAGATTGAAGGGCTATATGTTGATGAGAAAGTAAGTTTTGCCGATCTCAAACAAACACTGTACTTTTTTGTGCAGGAAATGTTTGGCAAAGATGTGAAAGTGCGTTTCCGTCCTTCTTATTTTCCGTTTACAGAACCAAGTGCTGAAATGGACATCAGTTGTTTGCTGTGCAATGGCGATGGTTGTAATGTTTGTAAAAAAACAGGCTGGTTAGAAATTTTAGGTTGCGGCATGGTGCATCCGAAAGTATTGGAGAACTGCGGTATCGACAGTAATAAATATTCCGGTTTTGCATTTGGTATGGGTATCGAGCGTCCGGCTCTGTTGAAATATGGAATCAAGGATATTCGACTATTCAGTGAAAACGATGTGCGGTTTTTGAAGCAATTTACCGGAGCAGTGTAAGATAGTTGATAGTTAACAGTTCATAGTTGATGGTATGAACCATGCTATGGTGCTGCTATTTTACTTTTGTTGCAGTTTATCCTGCGCCTGTCGAAGGGCACTCTTATACTTTAAATTCTCTACTCAACAGTAATAAAAATTCCCTTTAGGGTTGGGGCATTATGGTTCAATCAATTTGCGTTTGCGGTGCAGGAACAATGGGCAGTGGTATTGCACAGGCTGCAGCACAGAGTGGTATTTATACATTGCTGTTCGATCTTAACAAAGAAGTATTGCAAAAAGCAGAAGCTGCCATTAATACCAACCTCGATAGTTTGGTTGCCAAACAAAAAATTACAGAAGATCAACGGAAAATTATCACTGGAAATCTGCAATACATCAACGATATTAATTTTTGTATTGCCGATGTGATCATTGAAGCCATCATAGAAAAGCCTGAAGCGAAAATTGCACTCTTCAATCAACTGGCAGAGATCAACCACAGCGATACCATTTTCGCCAGCAATACCTCTTCTCTTTCCATTTCGTTGCTGCAACAATCCATTCTGCAACCGCAACGGGTGGCAGGCATGCATTTTTTTAATCCTGCCACTATCATGAAACTTGTAGAAGTGGTGCGTGGTGAACAAACCGCTGAACAGGTGATCGATGCATTGGTGGCTTTAGCAAAACAAATGAACAAAACGCCTGTGATCTGTAAAGATGCACCCGGCTTTATTGTAAACCGTGTGGCTCGGCCTTATTATATTGAATCGCTCAAACTGGTGGAAGATGGCATTGCCGATTTTGCAACAATTGATGCATTGCTGGAAGCCAGTGGTTTTAAAATGGGTCCGTTCAAACTCATGGATCTGATCGGTAACGATATCAATTACGCTGTAAGCTGCAGTGTGTATGAACAACTCGGCCAGCCCGAACGTTTAAAGCCATCACCCATTCAAAAAGAAAAAGTAGAGAAAGGGGAATTGGGCAGAAAAACAAAGAAAGGTTATTACAACTACAATGGATAATCGCTTGCACACCCTATTTTTACATTTTCCACAATAAATTATCTATTCCATCATGGTTTTCGTTACCGGCGGTGCAGGTTTAGTTGGTTCGGCTTTGTTGAAACAGTTGTTGCAACAAAAGCAGGGACCCATCAAAGCATTGGTACGAAACTCCATGCCACTCACACTTTCGGAAGAAGAAAAGCAACAGATCGAATGGATCAAAGGCGATGTGTTAGATACATCGTTGCTGGATGAAGTGATGCAGGGTTGCAGGCAGGTGTATCATTGTGCTGCTGTTGTATCGTATCATTCCAGCCGCAGGGAACAGATGTACAGGATCAATATTGAAGGCACAGCCAATATTGTCAATCTATCGTTAGAGCATAACATCGAAAAACTCATTCATGTAAGTTCGGTGGCAGCCATTGGCCGTTTGCGGCAAGGTGAAAAGATCACCGAAAAAACAGAATGGACCGAAGAAACCAATAACTCTCACTACGGTAAAACAAAATACTTATCCGAAATGGAAGTATGGCGGGGCATTGGTGAAGGATTGAATGCAGCCATTGTAAATCCGTCGGTAATATTAGGCGAATCAAATTGGGAAACAGGATCGGTGGCCATCTTTAAAAAAATGTGGGAACAGTTCCCTTGGTACACAACCGGCGGAACAGGTTTTGTGGACGCAAAAGATGTGGCTGATGCAATGATCCGTTTGATGCACAGTGATATTTCGGCCGAACGTTTTTTACTGAGCAATGAGCATTTAAGTTTCCAGGAACTGTTTACGAAAATTGCCACTTCATTTGGCAAACGTCCACCCAACCGGTTTGCAAAACCGTGGATGGGAGAACTGGTGTGGCGCATGGAAGCACTCAAAGCCATGTTCAGCAACAAAGAACCCTTGCTTACCAAAGAAACAGCCAGCACTGCGCAGGTACGGACTTATTATGATTCATCGAAAGTGTTGGCGGCATTACCCGGTTTCAATTTTACGTCAATAGATGAAACAGTAGAACGCACCTGCAACTGGTTGAAGCAACAGTACCGCTTATCGTAACAGCAGCGACCCCGTTTGTATGAAATATTATTACTCCCCGTTATTCATCACATCTTCGCTGTTGCTGTTATACAGTTTCTACCTTGCTGCAGAAACACTGTTCAACCCACAGTCATGGTCGCTGCTTGTTGCAGTGCCATTATTCTTGATTGCCACAACCGGCATCATCGTTCACTTTTTATTTGCCCGCATCATAAAAGAACAACCACGGGTACAATTTTTTGTTGAAGTAGCCCTGCTTGGCTCTGCATTGCTATTGTTGTTGCTCCGGTAACGCTTACGGTTTTATGGTTGGCGCAAAAATTGTTTACTTTTAATCTTCAATGAACGATCACGTATGAAAACAATCCTCGCCTTTTTCCTTATCATCTGCTCAGCTTCCGTTTCCGCACAATCCTATTTTTATATCAAAGGAAAAGTAATTGACGACAGTACCCGACTTCCGCTGGAAGGCGCTTCCGTACTTTGCCAGAATACCACCAAGGGAACCATCACCAATAAAGATGGTGAGTTCCGGCTGGAAATTCCGGCAGGCGGACATAATCTTGTTATCTCGTTCACGGGTTTTGAAAGTGAAAGTGTACGCATCAGTTCATCACAGGACAACAGCAATGAGCTGTCAATTGTATTAAAGAAGAAAGAAAACAAACTGGAAGAAGTGGTAATACAGGCCAGCAGCGAAGTAAAAGATGGCTGGACAAAATACGGTTCGCATTTTTCGAACTACTTTATCGGAAGCACACCGTTTGCCAAACAATGCAGTATTGAAAATCCACAAGTCTTGAAATTTTATTTCTCCCGTAAACGAAATGTATTAAAAGTAAAAGCAGAAGAACCGGTGGTGGTACTCAACTATGCATTGGGTTATAAAATACAATACCAGCTCGATTCATTTATTTACGACTACGGTACAAAATTCAGCGCATACGTTGGTGTGGCTTTTTATACAGAAATGGATTCTACGGAAGAGCAAAAAGCGATTTGGTTACAAAACAGGGAAAAGGCATACCTCGGTTCACGCCTGCATTTTATGCGTTGCTATTACGACAGCACACTTGCTGAAAACGGATTTGTGATTGAAGAAATTTATGAAGACAGCATTACCGGTAAACCAAAGATCAGCACTTTGGAAAATCCATACGATTCGGCGGTGTATGTATTGATCGATAGTGTGGACCGTGAGATCAACCTGTTTGGAAAATTCAGGATCGTGTACACATTAGCGCCCATGGAAAAAGAATATCTCCTTGCCAACAAATATCCACCATCGGCAAAGGAACAACTCTCCACACTGGAATTTTTAAACGGATTTGTAATTACAGAAAACGGATTCTTTTATGAACAAACGGAAGTGATCAATAGCGGTTACTGGGCCTGGAAAAATTTAGCGGATCAGTTGCCGTATGATTATTGGCCGGAAGAGTAAGAAGAAAGCTGTGAGCAATGAGCTATGAGCAAATACAATGGAGAATAGCCCTGAGCGAAGTCGAAGGGCGGTGCAGTCAATCGAGCGAAGTCGAGATTGACAATTAAGATGAAAAATTTTCTTAGTCTATTCCTTTTCTTCCAAACGTTTCAGCTTCTCCCATATTTCCGGAATACGTTTCACCCATACCAGCTCTTTGCGTTTCTGCAATGCATCTTCTACCGGTGTACCGAAATACGATTTATTTCCTTCCAGTGATGATGGAACTCCACTTTGTGCAAACACCACTGCATTTTCACCAATGGTTAAAGTTTTACTTACGCCGGCCTGCCCCCACAATACCACACCATCTTTTATTTCCACAGCACCCGCCACACCTACCTGTGCCGCAAACAAACAATTTTTTCCGATCACACTATCGTGACCAATATGTACCTGGTTGTCGAATTTGGTACCACGTCCAATCACCGTATCATGTGTTACACCTTTATCAATGGTACAGCCCGCTCCCATTTCCACATCATCTTCAATTACCACACGTCCGCAGCTTTCCATTTTTTTATACCATACTTCACGGTTCTTTTTGGTGTTGAAATAAAATGCATCGCTGCCAATCACTGTACCGGCATGCAGCACCACATTGTTCCCAATTACTGTATGATCGTAAATCGATACATTGGGATGAATGATACAGTTGGTTCCAATGCGTACATGATTGCCAATAAACGCACCGGGCATTACAACTGTTCCTTCACCAATAACAGCTGATTCGCTGATCAATGTTGCAGAAGGAGTGAACGGACGAAAGTGTCGTACAATTTTCAGATACGCTTCAAACGGTTGCTCACATACCAGCAATGCTTTTCCTTCCGGCACTTCCACTTCTTGATTGATGATGATAAAACTTGCAGCTGAGTGGATACACTTATCGTAGTACTTGGGATGATCTACAAATACCAGGTCGCCGGTTTCAACTTTATGTATTTCGTTGATTCCTGTTGCAAGTCCGCTTGTATTTCCTGTAACTGTTGCATTGATTAATTCTGCAATCCACTGTACCGGAACCGGTGAAGGAAACTTCATAAACTGATTTTCATCAAAGGTAATATGGTTTGCGATTAACCGTGTAATACGTTCAAAGGAATCGGTTTTGGGTTTTTACCGGGCAAAAACAAGGCTCTGGATAAAAAATTTTAAAAAATATTTTTTGTGTTTTTCCGGTTACAGCTCGTTCAAAAAACAGAGCAGCTACGTTTCTTTTTTGCATGCAAAAACAAACATGCTGTTTTATGAAAAACAAAACGCAACAAAATCGATTCTGCTGAAACCATTGCCAACACTGTATTACAGCGCAGTGCTAAAAAAATAAACGATTGCAATTTGTTTTTTAAAAGTGAAGTGTTGTTAAAAAAACAAAACCACATGGTCGCAAAAACGGCAAAAATTCCATAGCCCTTTTCCACAGACAAAATTAAAATGTGCATAAAATATTTTTCAAAAATTTTTTATATCGGAAAAATTATTTTTAATATTGTGAAGGGAAAGAAATTTCCTGGTACTTACTAACCCATCCATCATAAAAGCTCGGTGTCTTCCGGGCTTTTTAATTTTCATCCGGTTTCATTTTTTTAGTGCAACAAAATGTTCCAGGTTTGCATTTGTCGTTCTTCTACTACAACAGCTTCATCCAATTAAATCATTCCGAACAAACGAAATTCTTTACATTGCTGAAAAATAAGCTATGCTTAAATCAATGACCGGTTTTGGAAGAACCGAAGAAGCTGCCGGCGATAAGACGTTCCTGGTTGAAATAAAATCGCTCAACGGAAAACAGTTTGAGCTCAATTTAAAAATCACTCCTTTATTAAAGCCATACGAGTTTGCCATCCGCACCATGCTTTCGGAACAACTGATGCGTGGTACCATCGATTGCAATATTCTATTAAAACAAAACGGAGGCAACGGTGCCATTACCATTAACAAAGAAATGGCCAAGGCTTATTTTCAGCCATTGAAAGAAGTAGCCGATGATTTAAATATCGGGCTGAGTGAATATGTGCTGGCTGCCATGTTACGTTTACCCGATGTGGTAGTACCCAACACTGAAATTTTAAGTGAAGAACAGTACGGCCAGTTCAAACAAACATTGCAAAACGCCATTGATGCCATTAACAAGCATCGCCTGCTGGAAGGAAATGCATTGGAAAAAGATCTGATTGAACGCATCAATAATATACTGGCCTACCAGGAAAAAATTTCTGAACTGGAACCCTTACGCCAGCATAAAATGAAAGAAGAACTGCGGCGTAAAATGGAAGAACAGTTGGGCAAAGAGAATTACGATGCCAACCGGCTGGAACAGGAAATGATCTATTACATTGAAAAGATCGACATCAGTGAAGAGCAGGTGCGCCTCCGCAACCACTGCGACTACTTCCTCAACATCCTGAAAGAAGGCGACGATTCAAAAGGAAAAAAACTGGGCTTTGTATTACAGGAAATTGGTCGTGAAATAAACACCACCGGTGCCAAGGCCTACGATTCGGGCATCCAGAAGCTGGTGGTACTCATGAAAGATGAACTGGAAAAAGCCAAGGAGCAGGTGTTGAATGTACTTTAATTGAAAAGATACAGTTAAGTAGAGAGACGGAATTAGGAATTGGGAATTCGGAGTTGGGGATTGTGCCTTGATACTTGTGCCTTTTACCTTATGCCTTCTACCTTGTACCTTTTTCCCTGTGCCTTCTTACATTTGTAAAAACATTTACTTGAAAGCTTTGACAACACGCATACAGCACTGCTTTGGTTATTTTATACTGGCATCCTTCCTGCTCAGCAGTTGTACCACGATGGATGCGTTTGAAAAAAACACCGAGATTCCCCAACATCAATGGAGTTACAGCCTGCAGCCTGAGATCAATTTTACCATTACCGATACTGTTTCGCCCTACAATGTGTTTGTAACGCTGCGCCATACCGATGCCTATGCGTATAAAAATATCTGGCTTTATATTTCAACTCGTCAACCCGGCGACAGTACCTTTCAAAAAGAACGGTTTGAACTAACCCTTCAAAATCAAAACGGCGAATGGATTGGTACCGGCATGAGCGATATCTGGGAAGTACGTTATCCGTTGTTCAACGATCTGCGTTTTACAAAACAGGGCAGCTATACCATCCGCTTGCAGCAAACAATGCGTGACAATCCGTTGTTACACATCATGAATGCCGGTGTGCGTATAGAAAAAGCAAAACAATAATGGCATATACCAACAAAGTATATAGTTTCCGCAATTTCTCCTTCTGGTTCTGGATACTTCTCATATATGTGGTGGCAGCTTTGGTGTGGTGGTTTATTTCGCTGGAGCGGCAAAGCGGTGAAATGACGGAGCTAAAACTGGCTCAATTGAAACTGGACGATCCGCAATACAATCTGCTGCGGGATGAAGCGTTACTGTTTCAGAAAAGACAATCCGCAAAATTTATTGGCGAAGGTGTTGCCTTCCTAGCGTTAATATTGGCAGGTGCCGTTTTTGTCTATCGTTCCATCCGTAAACAAATCGAAGTATCGGCCCTACAGCAAAACTTTATGATGGCCATTACGCATGAATTAAAAACACCCATCGCCACTACCCGACTCAGCCTTGAAACGGTATTGCGCCGCAAGCTCGATGAAGTACAGCAACAGAAACTGTTGTTAAGTGCACTCAGCGAAACCAATCGTTTAAATATTCTTACCAATAATATTCTTCTTGCATCGCAAATGGAAGAAAAGAATTTCCAGCGGGAGCACGAAGAGGTAAACCTCGCCGATGTGGTGGAAACAGTGGTAAGCGATTATAAGAACCGCTACCCCGGCCGCCGTATTGAAGCCAGTGCCGATAAAGATTTGTATATCGAAGGTGATGAACTACTGATCCAGATCGCTCTGAGCAACTTAATTGATAATGCATTAAAATATGCCCCCAAAGAAAGTCCGGTGTATGTTGATTTGATGGATGACAATGATATTACGCAGATCAAAGTAAGTGACGAAGGCATGGGCGTACCCGATGAAGAGAAGCAAAAAATATTTGAAAAATTCTATCGCAGCGGCAACGAAAACACACGCAAGGCAAAAGGTACGGGGCTTGGCTTATACCTTACCCGCAAGATCATTACCGATCACAATGGTGACATATTTGTGATGAACAATACACCCCGTGGAAGTATTTTTGTAATTCAGTTTTAAACACTACACACATGTCGGCTTCAAACAAAGCATCTATTTTACTGGTGGAAGATGAAGAGCATTTACTGGATGCATTGAAGTTAAACCTTGAACTGGAAGGCTATGAAGTAACCACAGCCGGTGATGGTGTGGCTGCTCTCAAAGCAGTGGAGAATGAATATTTCGATTTGATTATTATGGATGTGATGATGCCGGAAATGGATGGCATCAGTGCCACCGAAAGCATCCGCATCCGCAAAAACGATGTACCCATTTTGATGCTGAGTGCCAAAAACACATCACACGACCGTGTGCTGGGTTTAAAGAAAGGTGCCGATGATTATCTAACGAAACCGTTTAATCTCGAAGAACTGTTGCTGCGTGTTGAAAAGCTGATTGAGAAGAACAAAAAGATACAGGACAAAGACAGCATTGGCGAAAGCTACAGCTTTGGCAACAACAATATTGATTTTAAAGCACAGGAAGCCACCAACTTCAAAGGCGAAAAAATACAACTGAGCAAAAAGGAAAGCATGTTGCTCCACCTGCTCATTGAAAACAAGAACGAAGTGGTAACCCGTGAAAAAATATTACAGGTAGTTTGGGGTTACAATGTGTACCCCACCACCCGCACCATCGACAATTTCATTCTCAACTTCCGCAAGTATTTTGAAGTTGACAGCCGCAACCCGATTTATTTCCATTCGGCAAGAGGGGTTGGGTATCGGTTTGTGGAGGGCGCAGTTGAATAGGCATTTGTATAAATATAAGTTGATACACAAGAAGATTTTATACAAGAAGGTGCGTATATTTATGAGTTAGCGGTAATCTTTGAACAGCTCATGTTTTCCAGAACCTTAAATTATGATTCGACTAATTTCCCTTATAATATTTTCTTCTCTCATTCTTACTGGTTGTAACTCAGACAAGAAACCAAAGTCTTATTTCAATTTCATAAGCTTTTCTTATTTTGATATATCTCCATTGTCATTTACTCTAAATATTTATAATCAAGACTCAGTTTTTCTAACTCAAAATTTTTCACCTGACAAAGGCTTAAGCAAAGACAAGATTTATAAAACAGCCCTTATCGGAAAATGGAAGCAACAACTCGACAGCTTAATTGCTATTATCAACTTTAGCAAACTTGATTCTGTTTATGAAACTGGTCATTTAGATGGAGATGAGTACCGCTTGGAGATTGAAAGCGAAACGGGGAAAAGACATTTTAAAGTTCACAGCATGAATCCACCAAAAGAACTTGAAGCTATAAAGGAACTTTTTTTGAATATCAGGCTAAGCTTTTTACCGCTCGACACCACATCACACCTTGAATCAATTCTGCCTAAAATGCAAGTTCAAGGAAATGCAAAAACATTTATTCTTGGAGACATTAATAACGACAAATATTATTTAGCAGACTCAATAAATAAAATTTTCCATGCTGGACATATCGGGCAAACACCACTAATTGCTATCAATGGAATTACATTTAAATATCAACGGAAGTTAGACACAGTTTTATTGCCATTATCAAAAAAAGACATTTTGAATATTGGCTATGTTAATAAAAAAAGTAGTCAAATAATATATGGCAAAGCTGCAGACAGTGGAGCGATTATAATACAGGCAATGACGAAGTAAATAGACTACCGCTAACATTGGTATTGCCAATAGTGGGGCTGGATATTAGAACAATCAGCAGCGGTAATTCTGCTGTACTGCGGTTCGGGGCTTGACGAATAAAGCTCAGCTTTAGTTCTTAATATTTAACTTTATCAAAAAGCCATGCAGTAGTTCCGGCGGACGAATATAAAATTCCCCACCATCGGCAATACCTGCTCGTTAGGTGCAAACTATGAGACTCATTTTTATAATTATCTTACTATCGAGTTGCAAGACTAATATTTCCAGAACTATTAGTCTTGATGAAGTCGGCTGGGTTTTTGAACTGCCGTCAAACATGACCTTTAAGGACTCAGCATTCAGTTCAAGTGGCCAAATCAATAAATCATCTTGGGAGACATCCTCAGGTTCGCTTGACAAAAATTTATTAACTCTTTTTTGGATTGAATCTGACAAAAATAATTTTTTCAACTCTATACTTTTTATAGATTCTTCAGATAACTCAACATGGGAACTAAGAAATAGGGAAGAAAGTAATTTTTATTTGAGTTCATTACCTAATCTTACAAATTATAAAGTCATTGACACAAGTTTATCGATTGAGAAGCTTGACAAAGTATTATTTCAACGTGAATACTTCAAAGTTTATAATACGATTTACAACCAGACATTCTATTCGTACAAGTTCAGTAGAAAATATGGTCATTATGGAGTATACATCAATATAAGATTCACTGACACAACTATAGGAAATAAGTACTTAGATATTATAAAAAACTCGAAGTTTAAATTATAAATGCACCTAACATTGCATTTGTGTTATGTCGGCGGTCAGATAACGCCGCTTCAACTGTGTGCTACTATCAGCTTCTGTCTCAGCTCGACTTTATAAATTGAGCAACAGTATTAACAATGAACTCACGCTGCTGTTGGAATATTGCCAAAAAACACGCCGATGTTGTGTCTCCTGACCAACCGCATGAATCATTACAAATCAAAACTCAGCTATATGCATGTGTTGTTGGTGAAAACACACGACAACGGCGGGCGGTATACATTTCCGATTGTTAAAATGATGGCGAACAAAACCAAGACAAGGAGACTGTTTTTCGCAACCAGTCTCCTTTGTAACAAAAGCCTCTGCACTATTCAACTTTCAATAACTGAGATGTTACTACTTGATTGCTGTTGTCGGTTATCCGTAAAATATAATTACCTCTTACAGGGAATTCAGTTCGGCTGAGTTTGTACGTACCGGCAGTCTGCACAAATACCTGCCTCGTAAACAACCGTTGTCCTGTCACTGTCAAGGCTTCTACCGTATATGTATTGGACTTTGTATTGTTAAAACGAATGGTACTAATGCTTACCAATGGATTGGGATACACGGCAATCAGTTTTGTATCTGCCAGGTTAAACCGGATACTATTACTATAGGCCACTCGTCCATCAGCATACTGAAGTCGCAACCGGTATTGCAGATTGCCGGCCGGTGCATCCGAATCTGTAAAAAGAAATTGTGCGACAGCGCTTCTGTTTGTTACCACCGTTTTTCCGATGCTGCTGAAACGGCTTCCATTCACCGAACGTTCAATAACAAAGCTGCTTGCATTGATAGCAGCTGGCTTATCCCAGTTCAACTGAACGGTATGTCCGCTTTGTTTCCCTTTCAAGGTTACAGCATTCCCCTCTAACAATTCAGAACAGGAAGCATCGAGATTGAATGATGAAACACGAGTGAGACAACCGCTGTTTACAGATGTTACACATACATAAACACCTGTATCAGTTGGCAACAAAAACGGAACGTTGTACGATAAGCCCGATCCGATTTGCGTACTGTCTGTTGCAGAAGTTTTTCGATACCATGTATAAACTGCATTTGGAATCGAATCAACCGACAGGGTTACATTGTTGTAATAGCAATTGCCACTGGCGGTGATAACCGTGTTCGCCAATGGAAGAATACTTACATCGTTCAATGTTGCATTAAGACAAGCATCTAATACACGCAGGCGAATGAGGCTGTACGATGTACCGTTGTTGATATTGAACACAGGATCGGTTTGTACCGTACCAACCAATGATGGCGACGATGGGGTGCTGCCGATTATTTCGTATGTAAAAGGAGCTACTCCGTTTTGCACAGCTGCCCCGATGCTGAAGCTGTTGTCGTTACACTGATAGGCAGCCGACTGCTGAAGATTGGGAAAAGCATACGGTCTTACTTCAACTGTATCATACAGCGAACGGTTACAACCGGAACTGGTATAGTTGTAACGAATTACATACACCGCAGGTTCCAGATCAGAAAACAACGACTGAGCCGGGGTATAAACCGCAGGATTGATCAATACATCTGCACCATTCTTTTTAATAATGGACGTATTCAGTACACCGGAACTTAAACTATGGTCTGCAACAATTTCGCCATAACCATTGGGCCAGATACTCCCGGGACATTTTTGCACTACCGACGCATTACGTGTAAATGAACGAGACACCGGATCAATATCTACTGAATCAATATTTCCACAACCATCATTTCCAACAATTTTATAAACAAGTCCGGCAGGAAGATCGGGCAATGCAATAACAAATGAACCGGAGCTTTGCGGACCGGCACTATGCGCCAACGACCCATCCGGATAATAAACAGCAATGCTGTAAGGTTGAGTTCCACCGCTAAATGTTGGACGTAGTTCAGTAACTCCAATATCACAAGCAATTGTTGCTGTTGCATTCAACGACATAGACGATGCTACATTTCTTGTAAAACACCGCACTATAGTAGTATCGTAACAGGAAGCATCATTTACGATACGTATGCAGTAGCTTCCGTAGGCGAGCCCATTGAATATACCACTTGTGTTACACGCCAGTAAACTGTCATTACTGTCGTAGATACAATACTGCGGATTCGTTAAGTTACTTTGCCCCATTATCCTGGCCCGGAAATCGGAACAGGTAAGATTACTTATACTTACCGATGCATTCACAGAAGGTTTATTTGGCGTAACCGTAAAACAACGATTGATGGTTGTATCATAACAGGCCGGATCATTGATCGTACGAATGCAATAAGAACCGTAGAGTAACCCATCAAATACTCCTGTATTATTACAGGCCAGTAAACTATCGTTGCTATCATAAATACAATACTGCGGATTGGTAAGATTGGTTTGCCCGGTAACCGTTGCCCGGAAAGTAGAGCAAGCCCTGTTCCCGATGCTGACAGAACCTGCCACCGATGGAATCACAAACGGAACATCGATACATCGGGTAATGGTTGTATCATAACAGCTTGAATCGTTTTGCATGATCACACAATAAGAGCCATACGGAAGATTATCGAATATGCCTGTGGTATTGCATGCAACAAGAACATTGTTTACATCATAGATACAAAACTGCGGATTGGTAAGATTGGTTTGTGCCGTAACTGTAGCACGGAATGTAGAACAGGTATAATTACCTCCGTTGATTGTACCTACAGCAGGGGCGTTTTCAATCACATTAAAGCAACGGGTAAAAGTAGTATCGTAACAAAGATCCCGTATCTGAATGCAGTATGATCCATAAGCCAAACTGTCGAACACACCAGTTGTATTGCAGTTCAGCAGCACATTATTGGTGTCATAAAGACAATATTCAGGGTTTGTAAGATTTTGCTGTCCTGTAACAGTTGCCCTGAAAAAATCGCAACTGCGGTTGCCGATATTCACCAAGGCATCTACGGTTGGGCGAACAGAAACATCGGTCCACAGATAATTTTTTATCAACCCGCATCGGTCTTTCATCACCAGTTCTACTGTTCTGTTTGTCCCTAATAAGAAACGAAAACTCCGCTCAGCAACCCACACCGTATCTCCGGCTGCCCGTACATAACCATATTCAAATCCGTCAAACGCTGTTGAAGGCGGTATATTGGTGTTTCCTAAATTGTCTGACAGGTTTATAACCGCCTCCCCACTATCGCAAGAGATACGTGTAACCCTATACGCAGGTGCATACCAATCGTAATTGTAAATACTGATTTGCCGGGTTTGAATACCACCACAACTATCACTCAGTTGTACAAAATAATCACCGGGTGTAAGATTGGTAAAAATGCCGGTACTGTTGGTTGTACCTACAGCACTGGCAGACGGGGCAACGATACTGTAGCTAAAGGGACCTAAACCGTATTGCAGGTTGCTGACTGTTATGGTTCCATCGTTACTATTGAAACAGGTAAGATTGGTTTTTTGCAATGTAAAAGATGGATCCTGGTAAGTACCGGGTATCACAACTGCATTGATTTCTTTACTGCAACCGGAAATTACATCCTGTACAAAAATCTTGTAAGTACCGGGAGGCAGGCCGCTGATTGTATTGCTGGATGTAACCGATGTGTTTACTGTACCCTCTACCCTGTAATTGTAATTACCGGAACCTCCATTTGCAGAAATCGTAACGCTGCCGGTAGCAGTACAACGAGACTCGAATGTTGTAAAGTTTGCTTCTAATGTATTACAATCGTAAAATGGTTGTGCGTGTATAAAAACAGGTGAGCAAAACAGAATACAATAAAAAACAACTGTGTAAAGGTTTGTTTTCATCGGCAAATAGTTTTCGTTGGATAATGGATCAAGGCCGGAGAGTAAAAATAAACCAGTCAGTAAACGCAAACAAGACGTTGAGAAAAATTCTTGAAAAACTAAAAAGGAACACCCATGTAATTAAGATATATTCCTGAAAGTCAATACATAAAATACCTTAAAAAACGATGAGGCGAAAATTACCTGCAAAATAACGATAGCAGGTTGTTGAAATTACGGTATAACCGAAATAAACCATAAGCTGTAAAATGCACATTCAATATCACAAACATTTCAGCATACTTCTTCACAAAGGAATTACCACTGAGCATAACGCAAAAGAATATACCGTAAAATCGATTTGAGCAGTTTTGAAACAAAGAAGTTGATATTCAACAATGTTCTGAAAAACATACAAGCTTCATCCCCTAACTTGAAATGCCTGTTTTTTGAGAAACCAACTACCGCATGATCTGCATATATTAAAACTATCTATAACTTTTTCAAAAAAATCGCTTTGGGTTACAGGGAACATTTGTATTTTACCGCACCAATTGATTACACATTTTAACAGCACCATCAAAACCAATAACAATCATGTCAGAAGTTGAGGCTTACAAGCCAAGTTGGAAAAACACTAATAAATATGGCACCTACATTCACTACTTCTTTGAATACATAAAAAATGGTGATTTAAAATCTTTGTGGGCGTCGATCAAATATGTGAGTACTCATAAACTCCCTCAGAGCGACTATATTGCAAAAAGCAATATGGGAACTTTCCTGATCAGAAAAGGAACAACTGATTTTCAGTTTATTAATCAGGCCTACGAAAAGTCTATCAAAGACTATCTCGCCCAAAATATAGATAGTTTCGATGTATTCATTGATTTAGGAGCCTGCATTGGCGAATACAGTATTTGGCTGGCAAAACAAGGCAAGACATGTGTTGCTGTTGAGCCAGTGAATTGGGCAGGTCTTCAAAAAAATATTGAACTCAACCAGGTACAAGACAAAATCAAAGTATTCAGGTGTGGAGTCGGCGATAAAAAAGAGAAGGTATTTTTCAATATCCCTGTTGGAGTTACCAGCTCCAGTTTCATGGATAAAGAAAGTTCAAATGAACCGAATGGCGAAATTGATACGCTTGATAATATCATGGCGCAGGTTGGCCTATCACCTGATACAAGAATTATCATGAAACTGGATGTTGAAGGAATGGAACCTGAGGCAATTGCGGGTGGGAAAACATTTATTCAATCTTGTAAGAATATTCGCATTATTTATGAACATTTCCCTGAAGATGGATTGCGTAACGATAAGCACCTTTCACAATATGCCAATTTTCAGTTTTCGAATCTGGATGAAGTAAACAGGATTGCAACGAAAATAAATTGATCGTAGACAAGGAAACAGGTCAGAAACATACTCAAACAAAATCAGGCGGTTGTAAAAAACAATCGCCTGATTTATTTCAGCCTTATCCATTAGATAGAATACCGGTAAAGCAAGCCGAATTTATATCTCCCAATCAACTGCAGGAATTACAAGAATTCGTACTCAGTTTTGTGCATGTTACGTCAGTGAAAACACACGACAACGGCGAGCGATGGTTAAATTTAATAAATAGATGATTGAGTTATCTTGAGCCTGTTCTAACTTTCCTTTCTCTATTCATTGTCTGGTGGGGACACCAACCTCGGCGTGGAATAAGTATGCATTGTATAACATTTACTTCACCTCTCCCGCAAACTTCCAACCCGTTACATGATTTTCTTTTAATGGCTGATTGACCAACACAGCACGCACCATTTCAATAGGCATACTGTTCTCCTGCAAAATGCGGTCGTGAAAAACTTTATTCGTCATCTTGCCGCTTTTCACCAATTCTTTGTGCAGTGCTTTAAACTGCAAACCACCCAGCATATAACTTACCTGGTACAGCGGACCGTAAGTGCTTGCAAAGGAGCGACGTACTTCTGCTTCAGCATTGGCGGGTTCGTGCCCCACACGATCTACTAAAAAATCAATGCACTGTTTCGGCGTCCATTTATTTGTGTGATAGTTGATGGAAAAAATAATGCGTGCACAACGGTGCATCCGCCAGAACAACATACCGATTTTATCTTCGGGAGTTGTAGCAAAATTATTATCCCACAACAGCATCTCCCACCAGAGCGACCAACCTTCGCCCCAAAACGAAGTGCGGAATGCATTACGGTAAGGCTTGTACCGGCTGTTCATATAATATTGCAGGTTGTGGCCGGGAATCAATTCGTGATGTACCACTGCTCTTGAGAAATGTCGGTTATTACCACGCATCGTCATCATACGATCAGCTTCATTCATCTCTTCTGTTGGGTAAGCAATTAATATTTGTGCACCACCTAAAAAGAAGGGTGCAAATTTTTGTTCGGCCGGTGTAAGCATCCGCATCGTCCAGCCTTCTTTCGCCATTTCAGGAATGGTTACGAGTTGCCGTTGTTCAATGAATGCAATGGCTTCGTCTGCTAAAAATTTCGCCAGCTCCGGTTGCTTCCCGATCTCTACATAATTTGTTTTTACTTTTTCCAATGCTGCTTTCCAGTTGGTACCAAACCCCATTTCCTGCGAAGCTTTCAGCATTTCTTTATCGCACCAGGCAAACTCCTGCATGGCAATGGCCTGTATCTGTTCGGGTGTGTAGGGGATCATTTCAAACTGCAGATCACGAATGAGCGCTTCTCTTCCAATAGGATTTCCGATAATACCACTGCCATCATCGGCAGGTTGTACAGCCGTTGCTTTTTTCTTTAACCAAGTAACATACGTGCCAAGCGTAGTATCGGCTTCGAGATAAGCAGGCTTTGCTGCACGTGTTAACTGCGGATCGTATCCATCATAAAATTTAAACGCTTCATTGAATGCACGGCGCAGATCGTTTACGATAGCAGAAGCCAATTGAAATTGCTGTGCAGATAATGACGAACCTGTTTCCAACTGTTGCATGGTTTGCAACACTTCTTCTTTTAACTGTACAAACGATTGAGCCACTTCGTTACCGGGTTGCTGCTGCCCCACTCTGCGTTTTGCTTCAAAAGCCGTAATGTATTTTGCAAAGGGAATGCTGGAAAGAATACCTTGATAGTTCTGTTCATCACGCAACAGTTCTGCCTGATCCCGCTGTATATTTCGTTTCAGCAACAGATAATCCACCTTATCATTTACAGAAAATGTAGTAAAGGGTTGCTGTTTCATTTTTGCCAGCCAGCTGTTGAAAAACAATTTCATCCGGTTGAAATATTCAGGCGAATGTTTGATCACATATTTCCGTTGCAGCATCTGTGCATCTGCATTGTATTGATTGATGAATGCATACAATTTCCCGGCATTTCCGGTTTGTGCAGTGAGCACTTGTGCAGTTGACAGCAAGAGAACAAACATGATTGTGCGGAGTAACATAGCGCTTGATTTAGTTGAAACAAAGTAGAACACAATGTAGCAAACGCTTTTTGTAAACCTGCATCATTTTGATGAATGGATTTCCCTTACTTGAAAGATTTACTGCACTGGCAAACGGGATTTGCAGCAACTTCGTATTAAATTTATCGTATGTCAACAACAGCATCTGTTCCATTGCAAACACTTTCGCTTATTCCAAAACTGGATGCTTTGCTGATCGATGTATTACAATCGCTCTCCCCTGCCGAATGGGAAGCACAAACAGTTGCCAAACGCTGGAAGGTAAAAGATGTGGCATCGCATTTGCTTGATACAACGCTGCGTGGTATTTCCACTTCACGGGATGGTTATTTTGGGGAGAAAGCGGAGAACATTCATTCCTATGCTGATCTGGTTTCATTCCTGAATGAATTGAACATGAGCTGGACCAATGCAACCAAACGTATCAGTCCGCAGTTGTTGATTACGTTGCTTGAACAAAACTGCAAAACCTATTACTCACATTTACAAACACTCGACCCATTTGCTCCAGCTATTTTTTCTGTTGCATGGGCCGGACAGGAATCATCGCCTAATTGGTTTCATATTGCGAGGGAATACACAGAGAAATTTATTCATCAGCAACAGATACGTGATGCAGTTGGCAAACAAGCATTGTTTACAAAAGAATTATTCTATCCTTTTATTGATACGTTTATGTATGCACTGCCGCATACCTATCGTACTGTTGATGCTGCAGAAGGCACAACTGTACGTGTAGTTATTACAACCGACATTGGCGGCGAATGGATGATTTGCAAACAAACGAATGGCTGGAGTTTTCTTACTGAACATACACAAGCAGCTTCTGCAACGCTGCGTATTTCGCCCGATATCGCATGGAAATTATTTTCAAAAAGTATGAACCCGGCTGAAGCGTTACCGCATGTGCAATTAGAAGGCGATGTTGATCTGGGAAAGACTGCATTGCAAATGGTTTCCGTAATGGCCTGATGGGTTGTTACTGTTATAGCAACTGTTGATCGATCTCCTGCAGTAAGGCCACCGCTTCATTGTACAAGACTTCCCTGTTATCTGTAAGTTCAACCGGACTATACAACGCAAGTTCGCAAGCCTGTGCAATTTTCAGGTATTGATCTGCCAGTGCGGGCCGTTTTTTTTGTTGCAATACGTTGATCACTGCAGCAGTGTTCACCTGTTCATCCGCAAGTTGTAACCGTTCCTTTAAAAAATCTTTGATGCCGATTAACAGCAGCGAATAAAATTGTTTGGGATCGATGCCTTCCTGTACATAAGCCGCCGGTCGCAGATAGGCCTGTATTGTTTTTTGTGGCTGCGTTTCTTCGATCTTCTGTTCAACAGCAATTGCTTTTTGTTCTGCTTTCTTTTCCCGTTTGTGTTGCAGAAAAAAGATGCCGCCGATCAATACCAGCAAACCGCTCCCCACACCTGCCACCCACACCCAACGGGCTGTGCCTTCTTCTACAATCGGCACATCATTAAACACCGGTGTTTTTCGTTTAACCGCAGCCGTTACATTCAACTGTAAACTATCACTGCTGAGCGTATGATAGGTTTTTGTTTGCTCATCAAAATACGAAAACCGGATCGATGGAATATTGAACAAGCCTGTTTTTGAAACAGAGAAAGGGATGTCGAATGTTTTGCTGCCGCTGATCGGCGATGACAGCTTATCGATCTGCTCGGATAATTTTGCATCAAATGAATCTACTCCGGCAGGCCAGTTCACTGTTGGTGCGGTGATCATTGGCAGGTTTCCTTTTCCTTTGATCGTAATGCGTAGGGTTGCATTGTCATTGGCAGCAATCGATTGATTGAGTAAGGATGCATTGAGTTGAAACTGGCCAACTGCACCATTAAAATTTTCCGGCTTGTTTTTTTCCGGAAGCTCCAGCACATTTACTTTGAGTGAATCACTTCGCAACACAATCCGCTCTTCAATAATGTCGGCATTATCCAGCTCAGCTTCTTTCATTTTTTCCATCACTGCATCGAGCCAGCTGCCGGTTTCTTTTGTACTGCGTGTGCGTGCCCTGATCATCCGTACGAGGTTCTCCACTTCCACCGGTTCAATCGTTAATTGTCCGGCCTGTAACGGATACAACTGTACTTTGCGAATGAGATAACAGTTGTACAGTTTGCCGTTGTACATTTCTTTTGAAAAAACACCTGTCTCCGGCCGCTCCATATCCACTACTGAAAAACCGTTGAGCGATGGACGTTTTACAATTTTCGATTCACTGTCGAGCCGTGTAAATAATTTAAACGTTGCCAGTACAGGTTCGCCAACATAACAACTACGCTTATCGATGGCAGCTCTGATAAATAAATTCTTTTCAATTTTTTCCCTTGCATTTTCACCCGGTCGCAAATAGTAATCGGGCTTTTCTTCTTCAATTGCTCTTGCATCCGTTACAACGATCTGTACAGGTGAAGAAGTAAGTACTTTGCCTTTCACTTTTACAACAGCCGATGCAATGGGAAGCTTGCCTTTTATTTTCGGGCGCAGCAGAATGCTGTACGTAACGTATTCAGTTAATGAACCGTTGACCCAGGTCCATCCGTTTGTTTGATCAAGACCGGTAACCTGTTCAAAATTGCGAAACGAGGGTGCTGTAAATTCATCTACCTGGCTGGCACCTTCGATCACAAACTGCAGTTGAATTGTTTCGTTTAACTGCACTACTGTTTTGCTGGGAATTACCGATAGTTTTACCTGTGCCGATGCAACAACGAACTGCAACAGCAGCAAAGCTGTGAGTACAAATCCATATGATCGTTGCTGCAACATGCGTCTGCAAAAGTAGAGAAAGAGTTGCGTAGAGCCTGCGCCGATGGTGTAAGTTGATGTTAAAACAACCGCTGATCAGTTGATTGGTTGATGGGAATGATATGTTCAATCGGCAATTGGCAATAGACAACTGGCAAAAAGCAAACTCTGTGTTCACTTGTTCATCTGTGGCCATTCATCATTCGAATCATTGTCATCATCTATCTTATCAACGGTCAGAGATCACCCAATTGCGGACGGATCGTTATTTCTTCCACACAGGCTTGTGGCGACAGCTGCGATGCGGCATAGATCATCCGGGCAATATCTTCTGCTTCCATGATTCGTTTGGCAGAATTATCAAAGCCTTCCCAGGAATCGGTCATTACTGCACCGGGAAAAACAGAGGTTACTTTGATCAGGTGCGGTTTCATTTCTTCCCTTAAATTTTTGCTGAACCCGTGCATGGCAAATTTACTGATGCTGTAAGCGCCACCATTGTTATACGCCTGCAGTGATGCAATGGAACACATGTTAAAAATATGTCCACGTGAGCCACTTACCGGGCTCTGCTTCATCATCTGTGGTAACAATTTTCGAGTAAGGTGATACGCACTGTACAGATTGGTGGCGATCATTTCTTCGAGGAAGCCATTCTCTTCATTGTATACACTTCCCGGTAAAAAATTACCCGCATTGTTCACCAACACATCAATGTTAAAACTGTTGTCGAGCACCCATTGCCCAAAGCTTTCCACTTCGTCCCGTTTGCTGAGGTCTCTTGCCTTGGCTTTGATTTTTACGCCGGGATATTTGTCCTGCAGCTCAGCCATTGTTTTGTGAATAGCCACTTCACTTTTTGAACTCAGATACAAAGCATGTCCATTTGCTGCAAACAGTTCGGCAATAGCTTTGCCAATTCCTCTTGATGCACCGGTGATAACAACATTCATGCCCCTAACCCCTAAAGGGGAATTATTTGCAGCCATACTGTAAATTTGTACATTTCAAAAATATGAATCTTAAATATAATAGTCCGAATCATAGCACCCCTTCAGGGGCTGGGGGCAAATATCGTCACTTATTTTTCGATCTCGACCATACCCTTTGGGATTTTGATTCCAATGCCATGGAAACACTGGCCGATGTGTACAAAGAACTGGACCTGCAGGCTGCCGGCGTCAACGATTTTGATTTGTTCTGCAAACATTACCTGCATCACAACGCTGTTTTGTGGGACCGTTATCATCATGGTTATATTTCGGCCGATGATCTCAAATGGAAACGGATGTGGCGCACCTTGCTGGAGTTTAAAAACGGCAGTGAAGAACTGGCAAAAAAAATGAGTGGTTATTTTCTTGAAGTGTTGCCCACCAAGCAAAACCTGTTTCCGTACACGCATGAAATTCTGCAACATTTAAAAGAGAAAGAGTACAAGCTGCACCTTATCACCAATGGATTTGAAAAAACGCAATGGCGCAAACTCGACAACAGCCAATTGGGACATTATTTTGAAGAAGTGATCACCAGCGAAGCCAGCAACAGTGTAAAACCAAACAAAGAAATTTTTGAATACGCCCTTCGTATTACCGGTGCTGAATTACAACAAAGCATCATGATTGGCGATAATTTAGATGCCGATATTCAAGGTGCGATCAATACAGGGATGGATTCTATTTTTGTAAATCACATCAATGCTGATTTAAAGGGAATCAAACCAACGTATGTGATTACGCATTTGAAAGAATTGGAGAACATTTTTAAATAAGCAATTGTCAAAAGGCAATATGCAACAAAGCCTGACAATTTAGTCAGGCTTTTATTTGCATATTCATTATTGCATATTGTCTATTAACTCATCAGTATTCCGCCAACACCGTCACTCCGCCTTTCACTACTTCATTCAGCTTTACATTGATCTTGGTACCAACAGGTAACAGAATATCAACCCTGGAACCGAACTTAATAAATCCCAACTCACCGCCTTGCTCTACTTTTTGTCCGGGCTGCAGATAGTTAACGATACGTTTTGCAACCGCACCTGCAATTTGTTTTACAAGAATCACAATTCGATCATTGCTTAGCACAACGCTATGACGTTCGTTTTCGGTAGATGATTTCGGATTCCAGGCAACAAGGTATTTGCCTTTGTGATATTGCGAATAATTTACTTCACCTGCAATAGGATTCAGATTCACATGCACATTGGCCGGACTCATGAATACACTCAACTGAATCCGTTTGTCTTTGAAATATTCCACATCGGTTATTTCTTCAATCACCACTACTTTCCCATCGCAGGGACTGTAAATCGCATGCTCGTTGGGAGGAGTAACACGTTTGGGTATGCGGAAAAAAGAAATGATAAATAACAAAAAGAACAGCGTTACTGCAAAAATGAGCCAGGATAAAACCGGCAATGTGGGGCTCAGAAAATTGAACGTCAGCAGGTTGATGAGTATAAATAAAACCGCTGCAATGGAAATACTTTTGAATCCTTCTCTATGAATGGTCATGTAACAGATTTGAACAGCGAAAGTACAAAGAAACGGGCTACGGGTATTGCTGAAAGCCAAACTTCTTCCAATGCTCCACTGCAAAGGAGAGAAATGCTTTCGGTGCATCGCTAAAGGCAGTATCGGCTTTCCAACTTCCGCCAATCGTGTCTTGCTGGAGAATCATTAATTCTTCGCCACGGATAGCATATTTTTTTCCGGCTTCATACATGATCAGCTTTTTTTCATTGGGGCTTACATCGCCCTTGCAACTCAATGCATACACCATTGTTATTTCGGCAATACCATTGCTGTCAAGATCGGTGATAGATAAATTATCATCATAAAACGTGCAGGTAATATCCAGTCCGCAGTTACTGATATAATCTTTCATTTTCCATTTGGTAACAAACCCACTGTCGGTTTTCTGATACAGCACAGCCGACAGCTTGGCGGACGCATCGGTTTCTCCTTTTTCAATATAAGCACCTGTTTCGTACAGCACCAGCCAGTTTTCGCCCAATGCATCATGCCATTTCTTTGCACGCTTTAATTGGTACGAGCTGGGCAGTGGTAACAAAGCACTCACCGCCGCTGTAACTTCTTCCACTTCTGATACAACTTTTTGCTCCTGCACAACAGGCGTTGCGGAGTTTTCCTGCTTTTTATTTTTGCAGGACAACAACATGCCAAAAAATAATATCACACAAATACGCAACATCAGTTTATCAGTTTTAACAGCAACCACACAAAAGGCGTTGCCAGTAACAATGAATCAAAGCGGTCTAAAAATCCACCATGACCCGGCATAAAACTACCACTATCTTTTACATTCGCTAATCGTTTCAACTTGCTTTCCAGCAAATCGCCACATGTTCCTGCTATGGCTGCCACCAATGCTATCACCGCCCATAACCAGGCGGAAGATGATTGACTGATATAGCCAATCGCATACATCACTGCTACTGCTAAAATAATTCCACCAATGGTTCCTTCCCATGTTTTTTTGGGAGAGATGGCGCTTAAGGGTGTTTTGCCAATCAATGAACCAACAATGTATGCCATGGTATCGTTGATCCAGATAGAACCAATGATGATAAGCGGAATTACATACCCACTGATCTTTGCCAGTAAGGTTGAAATATTTGCAAATTCACCATCGCCATTCTGCGGCATCCACATGGCACCGCTTCTCAAATTAAGCAGCAATCCCCAACTGAGTGAGATATAGATCAACCCAAACAATGAATGAGCGATGTACTTTAAATGAAACTGTTTGGAGAACAGCAGCTCACTTACCGGAATGATCAACAAACCCACCAATGCCAACACCCAACCAATGGAATGCAACGACACGTTTGCCGTAAGAAACCAATCGTTGGTGAAGAACAGCATCAATCCATAACCACCGATCATTACGCCGTATTTGTGAAATGGATTAATGGTTTGGTAGCCTGTATCAATCAACCCAACTAATTTCTGGTATTCAAACCAACAGCCAAAGTGAATGATGCTGAACAGCAACAGAAAGCTCCATTTATTCCACAACAAACCAACAAGCATAATGATCACAAACAGCAAAGCCGTAAGTGCACGTGTGCGGAATGTTTGCCAGTTAAATGCCATGAAACAGACGATTATTTTAGATATTGGTTTTGCGATGTATTGTTTTCTGCACTTGCAATACTATCAGCATATACTTTGGTGGCCGTTAATTTTTTCAATAAAATAAAAAGTCCCACCAAAATTGCTGCACTGATGACACCGGCCCACCAGGGTGCACTATCGCCCACTTCCATATCAATTTTTTTCTCTTTTGTATATTGCCAATAAAGAATGGTTACCATCAACGCATTATTAAAAAAGTGACCGATAATACTATACCAAAGGTTACCGGTATAATAAAAAATATAGCCTAACACCATTCCCAATGCAACCCGTGGAATAAAACCATACCAGGAAAAATGAATGGCGCTGAAGATAAGACCGGTTACCAGTATCACCAACCACGGAATTTTAAACCAACGCATGAAAATACTTTGCATTGCTCCCCTGAAGAACACTTCTTCCACAATCGCCGGCATCAATGCAATAATGAATAGCGCAATTACATAATCAGTTGGCGTTTTAAACGTTGCCATCAGCTTTACCTGCTCTGCATATTGGGATTCAAGTGCATCAAACATTTTTTTCATGGAAGCAGTAATGGGAATGGCTTTGTTCAGTTCGGCAAGGAAACCAACAAAGGGCAATGCACACAACATGATCAGTATCGCCGTAACAGTTCGGTTGAGATGCAATCCTTTTTTGAAACCCAGTCGCTCAAATGGTTGCCTGCTGGCAATACGTGCCGTTACAAAAGCCGGTATGAAAAAAATAATGATGGTTGAAACTACCTGCATCACCTTTATAGCATTCACATTGGCCGGGTTCAACATCTCTTTCTGCATGTCGAACAACGACTTACCCGTCATACCGATCCAGATGGGAATAGCCGCTGCACTACCAATGACAAAACACCCGATCCAAATACCAATGAGGATCAAAAACTCGATTGGCGGCTCTAATTTTCGCTGATATTGATTTTCGTACATAACAACTCGTCAAAAGAGATTAAATTTGCAGTTCTTTTTGAACGTGGTAAAGATAGGTAACATATCGCTTCCTGAATTTCCGCTCCTCCTTGCACCGATGGAGGATGTGAGCGATCCGCCGTTCCGTGCAGTTTGCAAGGACAATGGCGCCGATCTGATGTTCAGCGAATTCATCAGCAGCGAAGGGTTGATTCGTGATGCCATCAAGAGCCGGCAAAAACTCGATTTTGAAGAGGAAGAACGCCCCTTTGGTATCCAGATCTTTGGTGGCGATGAAGAAGCATTGGGCATGAGTGCCCGTATTTGCGAAACCGTAAATCCTGATCTGGTTGACATCAACTTTGGTTGCCCGGTAAAGAAAGTGGCGATGAAAGGTGCCGGTGCAGGTGTGTTGAAAGATATCGACCTGATGATTCGTTTAACCGAATCTGTTGTAAAATCAACTTCATTACCTGTAACGGTGAAAACACGTTTGGGTTGGGATGATAGCACCAAGAATATTGAAGAAGTGGCAGAACGTTTACAGGACATCGGCATTAAAGCATTAAGTATCCACGGACGTACCCGTATGCAGATGTACAAAGGTGAAGCCGATTGGACGTTGATTGGCAAAGTGAAGAACAATCCACGTATTACCATTCCCATTTTTGGTAATGGTGATATCGACAGTCCGGAAAAAGCAGTGGAGTACAAAAACCGATATGGTGTTGATGGGATTATGATCGGTCGGGCTGCCATTGGTTATCCCTGGATCTTTAACGAGATCAAACATTTTGTAAAAACAGGTGAGCATCTTGCACCTCCCACTGTTGAACAACGGGTGGAAGTATGTCGCAAGCATTTACATAAAAGCTACAAGTGGAAAGGACCGAAGGTGGGCATTTTTGAAATGCGTCGCCACTACGCCAATTATTTAAAAGGTCTTCCTAACATTAAAGAATACCGCTCCAAATTGGTTACTATGATGACGGTGGAAGAAATTGATGGAGTACTGGATGAAATTGTTACCAAATTTGCCGGTTTCGAATTTGCTCCTTCTAAAATTGAATTGATCAATTACCACGAGAAGTGCCCGGTGAATTAAGGGTCGGGGGCAGGCTGCTCCGAGGCGGCCAGACGATAATTACCAATACTACATCCATTACAACAGGAACACATTTTTGTAGCCGCTTTCAATCAGGGAGCAACTGAGTCAGGCCGCTCCAAGGCGGCCAGACGATTAACATGCAACAACCCTTGCAATCATGCAACACAGTTTCTATCTTTCAACATGCACTTTGAGCCAAATGAAGCCTACCACGTTTACAACCGTGGCAATGAAAAACAAACGATCTTTTTTTCAGAAAAGAACTATCTCTATTTTCTTCGAAAAGTAAAGTATGAATGGACAGCTTATGCGGATGTGTTGACCTATTCTTTAATGCCCAATCACTTCCATTTTATTCTTGTACCGAATGAGGAAGGGTGCAGAAACATTATACTGCAAGAAAAGGAAACTCATATGCAAAAATTGTCAAAAACTATTGGCAAAACACTAAGCTCCTTCACGCAATCAATTAATATTGAACGAAATCGTACCGGTAATCTTTTTCAGAAAAAGACAAAAGCAAAATGCTTAACAGACAACAGGCTTTTGGATTATTTGATAACCTGCATACATTATATCCATAACAATGCCTATGCGGCGAAACTGGTTGATTCACCATTCAACTGGCCTTTCTGTTCATTAAAAGATTATGCAGGTTTGCGCAATGGCACTTTATGTAACACGGAATTACTTTATAAATTGTCCGGGCTCACCGAATACGATTTCAAAAATGGAACTATCCCACCATTGAGCGATTCAATTATAAAAGATATCTTTCTGGCCGCCTCGGAGCGGCCTGACTTCACTCGCCGATTAAATGCTGTTATCTTTGCTAACAACAATAAAGTAAATGAACTGGCTTCTCCTCATCATTGCAGGTTTATTTGAAGTGGGTTTTGCAACCTGCCTCGGCAAAGCAAGAGCAACCAGCGGAACTGCATCTGTTTACTGGATGATCGGCTTCTTTGTTTGTCTCAGCATCAGTATGTTGTTATTGTACAAAGCCACACAGACATTACCCATTGGTACGGCCTATGCCGTATGGACCGGAATCGGTGCAGTTGGGACAGTAATTATGGGAATTATCTTCTTTAAAGAACCGGCCGATTTCTGGCGATTGTTTTTTATTACGACACTGATCGCTTCGATCATTGGATTGAAAGCTGTATCGGCACATTAATGAATGTTGTTGTCTGTTCACCCAACGGGTGACTGTACAACAAAATCTTCACGATGATCAGTCACCCTTCGGGTGAACAGTCATCATCATTTTGATACAAACGCTGCCAGTCCTTTTGTATACACTGCCGCACGGCGTTGTGCAGCAACATCCAGAAACAAAGCTGCAATGGCCATTAAAAAAAGACCGGCACCAATGCCACTCCAGAATTGATGTGTAACATTGTTTCTGAAATAGAAGAAAAGAAAAACTGCGGCGATCAGCAATATCCCTTCTGCAATAAGAATTACGTTGAAACTTTTCATCACTTTTTGCATGCGTGGATATTCTTTCTGTTTCAGCTCATCGGGGTTTAAATCGTACGCATATACATTTCGGATGCGGTCATCGTCGCTTCGTTTATAAATGGTTAACCCAATAATACCGGCCACCATACCAACAACGATCATGGGAATAGCAGCACCTTTGAAAAAAGATGTTTTCAAAACAAAGAAGAAAACAAGCGCCGCAATCACCGCAACAATTCCAACGGAAATGAAAAACAGGCTCCCTTGTTTCTCGGCAGAGAAATACTGTTCAATATCTGTTTTGCTGAACATAGCAGTTGATTTAAAAGTAAGATACGAATACTGCTTTTTGTTTCAGAGAGAAAGAGGAAAATTCAGGTCCATGGTTGTTCAGAAGATGAACGGAGCGTCGCCAATGCAGTTGAACCCGGGATTGAAAGCTGGTACACAAAAAATTAAACCATCAGCAACACAGCTACGTAATGACAGATGGCAGCTGCCAGCACAAACAAATGCCAGATGACATGATGGTACAACAGTTTTTCCCAGAGATAAAAAATAACGCCAACGCTGTACAGCAAACCACCAATAACGATCATGGTTAACACAGGTCCGGGAATGGCAGCAAAAAACTGCCGGCCACTAAACAACAATATCCAACCCATACCAAGGTAAATTACCGTTGAGATATAGTTGAAGCGGCCTGTAAAAAATATTTTAAACGAAATGCCGATCAATGTAAGCCCCCATAACACACTCAACATTACAATACCGGTTGTATTGAGCATGTAGTTTAATAAAAACGGGGTGTATGTACCTGCAATGAGAAAATAGATACTGATATGATCGAAAACATGCAGCACGCTTTTCACTTTTGGATTTTGAAATGCATGATACAATGTAGAAAATGTAAACAACAGTATAAATGAAAAGCCATAGATGGCCGCACCAACAACCGCAATGGTATGATCTTTATTGGCGGCTATTGCACTCAACACCGGCAGCGCAGCAATACCAAAAATAATTCCGATGCCGTGGGTAATGCTGTTGGCAATTTCAAGCCGGAGGTTTGTGTGTTGCTGCGTCATGTAACTATTGTTCAATTTCTTTCAACACCTGTTCACTTACAGGCGAAACAGAAGGATCAAAATAATGTGTAAGGACTCCTTCTTCGTTTACAAGATACTTTGAAAAATTCCAGCTGGGTTGTTTATTGTTCCATCCGTTCTTCGTTGAATCTGTCAGCCATTTGTACACATCGTTTTGTGTTTCATTCTTCACAACCGAACTTTTTTTCATGAGCGGAAAGGTAACCCCAAAATTTACTTTGCAGAATTGAGCGATCTCTTCATCATTCCCTTTCTCCTGCTCTTTAAAATCGTTAGCTGGAAATCCAAGGATCACCAGTTTATTTTCAAAACGTTTGTACAATTGCTGCAACTCATCGTACTGACCGGTATAACCACAATTGCTTGCTGTATTTACAATCAACACTTTCTTTCCTCTCAACTGCGAAAAATCGTACGCTGTTCCGCTGCCCATTAATGTTTTTAACGAATGAAAAGGAACCGCAGGTGCTTTGTGTTCATTCTCTAATACTTTACCGCTCTTACCTTGTAAGCGCATAAAAACGGGATACACTGCTTTTAATAATTTTTGTCTGATCGTCATATTTTTTGAATTTCGATTAATGATCACTACATACACTGTGGCGATCAGCACAATTAAAACCAGTATCGTAAATACTCTTTTCATTAGCGGATCACCAGTTTAAATAACTTTAATTTTCCTTTAAATGGCGGATACTTCACTGCAGGATCGAACCAGGTAGGCGTTTTCATAACTGCCTTTTGATGCGTAAATGTGAGAAACGAATGCTTTCCATGATACGCTCCTGTACCGCTGAAACCTCTTCCTCCAAATGGCAAATAGTGGTTGGTTAAATGCCAACTGGCATTGTTAACACACCCGCCACCAAATGGAACCTGCGATAACCACCACTCTTCATTTTTTTTACTAGTAGTAAAAATGTAAAACGCCAAAGGATTCCTGTTTTGATCAATGATCTTCAATGCTTCTTCCTTACTGCCGAACGGAATGACAGGTACAATGGGTCCAAAAATTTCATTCGTCATAACCGGTGAGTCCATCGCTACATTTTCAAGCACTGTTGGTTCGATGAAAAGTCTGCTCTTATCATGCCGACCACCATGTACAATTGTTCCACTGGATAAATAACCAACCAACCGGTCAAATTGTTTTTCATTGATAATTTTTCCGAAGTTGTAACTGTCCTCCGGTTGATCCCCAAAGAATTTCTTGATTGCATGAATAAACAAGTCAACAAATTTTTCCTTTACCGATTGATGCACCAGTAAATAGTCCGGAGCCACACACATTTGTCCGGCATTTGAAAATGTAGTGAGTGCAATACGCCTGGCAGCTACTTCGAGATTTGCATCTTCATCTACTACACAAGGACTTTTCCCACCAAGTTCCAATGTTACGGGCACCAACTCTTTCGCAGCTAATTGGTAAATCAATTTGCCAACTACCGTGCTGCCTGTATAAAAAACATGATCAAATCGAAATGCTTCCATCATTTCCGGTATAATCATCGCACCATCGCCTTGTACATACAAAACAGATTCAGGAGGAAATGCTTCTTTAATGATCTTTTCGTTTACCGCTGCCGTGTGAGGTGCAAATTCACTCGGCTTTATAACAACACAGTTACCTGCAGCAATGGCACCAACCACAGGCGTTAATAAAAGTTGCAGTGGATAATTCCACGGACCAATCACCAGCACTGTTCCCAATGGTTCTTTATAAATATGACTCGATGATGGAAGATTTAATAAATTGGTTGAAACAACTTCCGGCCTCATCCAAGTTTTTAACTGTTTGATCGTTGCATTAATTTCTGTAAGCAAAAAGCCGGTTTCAGTAACCCAGGTTTCTTCTTCACTCTTTTTCAGATCTGCATACAACGCTTCATTTAACTCCTTCTCATACTTGAGAATTGCTTTTTTCAATTTCAACAGTTGTTCTTTCCTGAACGCATAAGATTGTGTGGCGCCTGTTTGAAAATAACGGCGCATATTCTCCAGTTGTTCTTTTAGGGGTAGCCGGCTCATCGTTTTACTGCTTGTCATAATGAAATATTGATCTACTCACTCCGGATATCGAATATCAATTTTACCGAAAGCTTTCGACCGAATAAAGTTACCGCACATTATCGTATGCTGCTGAATTGATTGGATTTTGCAACTGATTGCGAAAAATTCGGGGGGGTACCTGATCAAAACAGCTCCTCGTTTCGGAACAAAACAAAGCCTTGATAAAACTGTACCTTCGCAGCATGACGGATGAATACTTCATGAAACAGGCACTCAAAGAAGCCATGATCGCTTACAAAGAAGGTGAAGTGCCTGTGGGTGCTGTGGTAGTGATGGAAGGAAAAATTATTGCCCGGGGCCACAACATGACGGAGAAACTCAACGACCCCACAGCGCATGCCGAAATGATTGCGTTAACATCAGCCTTCAGTCATATTGGAGCAAAATATTTACCCGGTGCTACCTTGTATGTAACAGTTGAACCTTGCTTGATGTGTGCAGGTGCATTGTACTGGAGTAAGCTAACCCGTATTGTATGGGGTACAGATGATGAAAAGAACGGGCATAAACGGATTACGAAAAATGAATCACCCTTTCACCAGAAAGCAGAAATAGCCACTGGTGTTTTAAAAGATGAATGTGCAAGGTTGATGAAAGATTTTTTTGCATCAAAACGATAACTATGGCAAAAGCCGTTGCTAAAAAAATTACTGTTACACATCCTGCCACCGGCACCGAACGGAAATTTGATGCTGCTATTTACGAACCCATTAAAGCCGCCATACTGCAAAGCCTCAAAGGCAGTAAGGGAAAAACATTTTCTGAATTATCGAAGGATGTAGAAGCGAGCATCCGTCAACAACTGCCGGGCTTTCGTAAATCCATTCCCTGGTATACCATCTCCATACGTCTCGATCTGGAAACAAAAGGCATAGTTGAAACCTTTGTTGAAAAAGGAAGGAAGCTGAACCGTCTTGCCAAATGATCACCGCTCTTATGAACCTTCTTTTTCTTTAACAAAACCTTGTTACGTATTCTTACAACTTACGCTGGTTGCAGGCATCTAATGGTTGTAGCTGTCAACACCAGCTACACACGCATATGAAAAAAAGTATTGGTTTTGTACTCCTAAGCATGCTGTTGCTCACGGCTTGTCGCAAAGCTGATCTGCCGACAGCACCTATTGATGAATCGGTTTGGTTACAGAAAGAACGGGGTGTAGTTGTGTTTGCCGACTTCAACTGTAACTACTTTGTCATTGAAACACGCAATGGATACACCGTTGCTGAAAACTGGTCGTTTCGCCCCTATACCGGCGATGTATTGTACGGCGACCTCAGCTTCTACGGATTGAAAAACGTTTACAACCGCAGCCGTGGTGCATTAATGGCCATTGATGTGGAAGATTACTGGCTCAGCTATTTTGCCGCACAGGACCGCATCAGCTGGTACTGTTCCCCATAAACCCAAGTGCTCTCTATGGAGAAAGGGAACGCATTGCTGCGTTCCCTTTCTTTTTTGCGAAGGGTTGCAAAATCCTGAGCGCAGTCGAAAGATATTCCGAAACATTGAGCGGAATCGAAATGCGAGTGGAGTCAAGATATAAGCGGAATTGTACACGTTCTGTTTGTACCTTTGCAGTCCATTCAACAATTTCGTAAATTTTAAAACTTACAGAACATGGCATTTACATTAGCACCTCTTCCCTATGCACATGATGCATTGGAACCCCATATCGATACAACAACCATGCAGATACATCACGGCAAACACCACCAGGCTTATGTTGACAACCTCAACAAAGCAATTGCCGGTACTGAGCACGAAGGCAAATCACTGGAGCAACTGGTAGCTGCTGCAGGAAGTATTTCACCTGCTGTACGTAACAACGGTGGTGGCCATTGGAACCATACTTTCTTCTGGGAATCATTGGCAGCAAACGCAGGTGGTACACCAACTGGTGCATTGGCCGATGCAATCAATGCAGCATTTGGATCATTCGATGCATTCAAAGAAAAATTTGCAGCAGCGGGTATGACACGTTTCGGCAGTGGCTGGGCCTGGTTGATCGTAAAAGATGGCAAACTGGAAGTTTCTTCAACGCCTAACCAGGATAATCCATTGATGGATGTTGCTGAAGTAAAAGGCACACCAATCCTTGGTGTAGATGTTTGGGAACATGCTTACTACTTAAAGTATCAGAACCGTCGTGCTGATTATTTAGGCGCTTTCTGGAACGTAGTAAACTGGAGCAAAGTAGCTGAGCGTTTTAAGCCCTAAATCCCTAAAGGGACTTTGAGTTAATATATTTTCAAACCGTTTCACTTTTATGAAACGGTTTTTTCTTACACCCCTTTAGGGGATGGGGGCTTCTTCTTCCAGCAATCATTCACATGATCATTCACCATACCGCTGGCCTGCATAAACGCATAGCAAATAGTTGAACCTACAAACTTGAAGCCACGCTTCAGCAAGTCTTTACTCATTGCATCGGAGATGGCTGTTTTTGCAGGCACATCGTTCAACGAACGCACATTGTTTACAACAGGTTTGCCGCCCACAAATTGCCAGATATATTTGTCGAAACTGCCAACCTCTTTTTGTATGGCGAGGTATGCTTTCGCATTTTGTACAAAGGCGTTTACTTTTAAACGGTTCCGAACAATACCTGCATCCTGTAACAGTGCTTCTATTTTCTTATCCCCATACTTCGCCATCTTTTTTGCATCAAACCCATCAAAAGCTTTGCGGTAGTTTTCACGTTTGTTCAAAATGGTGTACCAGCTTAAACCGGCCTGTGCCCCTTCCAAACAAAGCAGTTCAAAGAGCTGTTGATCATCGTGCAGTGGTGTTCCCCACTCTTCATCGTGATAAGCTTTGTACAGGTCATCCTTTAAGCACCAGCTGCAGCGTGTTTTTTCTTTTGCCATCGGTTGTGGTATGGTTCCTGTGCAATGTAGTACTTTCACAGTCCCAATCAAAAGAAGATGATTCGCAAAGCAACTCCAAACGATTTTCATTTTCTATATTACCTGTACATGCATCCGCAGGTAAATCCTTACTTGTTGTACGAGTACATGCAGCAGGAAGATTTTCATGCAGTGTTTGATGAACTGCAGCACAAAGGTGTGCTGTATATTTTTGAAGAACACGGTGAAGATATTGGTATGTTTAAACTGATGCCGCAACGGTTTCGCAACGCACACATTGCTTATCTCGGTGGTGTAGCCATTGATCCCGAAGAAGCAGGCAAAGGATACGGCTTGCAAATGATGGAAGAGATTGTTGCGTATGCCAAACAACAAGGTTATGTACGTATTGAATTAACTGTTGCTACCAATAATGAAAAAGCAATTCAACTGTATCTCAAAGCAGGTTTTCATCACGAAGGTGTGCTGAAAAAATACACGTACTTAAAAAGTAAAGATCAGTATGTAGATGAAGCAGTAATGGCTTATCTCGTAGATCAGGGAAGCGGATCGTAACCGCTGCCGCCCCAAGGATGACATTTACTCATTCGCTTTACCGTAAGCCAAAAACCCTTGATGGGACCGTATTTTTTAAATGCTTCCAATCCATATTGACTGCAGGTGGGAGTATATCTGCATTTTGGACCAATGGCCGGACTGATCACATATTGATAAAACCGGATCAATAAAATAAACGGAAAACTCAGGATCGATTTGATCCTGCCGGAAATAGTGTTTGTTGTATTATGATGCTGACTGCACACTGAGCTGTTCGAGTTTTTGAATCGCTGCTGTTGTTTTTTCAACAATCCATTTGTAATCGGGCACTTCTTTACCGGTGAAAATAAAAAATACATGCAGTTGTTTCTGCTCCGCTTTCAGTTGTTGTTGCAGTGCATGCTTTTGCAAACGCCATGCTTCACGGATCAATCGTTTCACACGGTTACGGTCAACCGCTTTTTTGAAATGTTTGGTTCCAACAGCTACACCAAACTGTAATGAGCATTTATCAACCGGCAACGCAGAAATTGTATAATACACACGCAAAGGCGGAACGGCAAATGACTTGCCTTCTTTAAACAGGTGTTCGATCTGCTTGCGGCTTTTGAGCCGCTCCTGTTTACCCAGCGTATATCGTATTGTTTTTTCCAACTGTTGTGTAGCAAAATTAACTTCCCTTGCGGGGATGAGGGTAAATAAAAAAGTCTCCCGTTGCACCGGGAGACTCAGAATATCTACTTCAAAATGAATAGGCTTATTTCTTAGCGCCACGCTCATCAGAAACAGTGAGCTTATGACGACCTTTTGCACGACGGCTGGCTAATACTTTGCGGCCGTTTGCATCCTGCATACGCTTACGAAAACCATGTGTGGTTTTTCTGCGACGCTTTGAAGGCTGGTATGTACGTTTTTTTCCTGGCATTGTTTGCTGTTTTACTTCTTTAAAAATACCGGGGAGAAACCGGAAATTTCAGATCACACAGTGAGAACACCACTTCCCGCTGTTTGTGAAAGGACGGCAAAGGTAGGGGAAACTGCCCGAAAACAGAGGGTTTGAGGGAAGAAAATTGTAGTAAGATGTGTTGCCGGTCTTCTTTTCGGTGGCTTACAGGCAACATCTCTAAACCCATCCTTGACAATCAGTTTTTTGCAGCTGTCTTTCACCCCGTTTGAACGGATCATTAGGTTGGGTCGCTTAGCGGAAATAATCAAATTGAAAGTTCAACATGCTTCACCTGCACATTTGCCCCATAAAACAATTTCGCATGCCGGTCGAAATCAGCAGACGAATCGGTTGTGAAGAATTGCTGATTGCCATGTTTCGTTAACCGTTGTTCCATTTCGGGGTGGCGTTGCAAATAATCAGCTAAACTCTCCGCCACAATTTTTCCCTGCGATAGTAACTGCACGTTGGGTGCTAACTGTTGTTTGATCTTTTCAGCCAGCAATGGATAATGTGTACAGCCGAGCAATACCGTATCAATGTCGGGCGACTGCTGCATCAGTTCATCCACATATTCTTTTACAAAATAATCAGCACCTTCTTTGTTATGTTCATTGTTCTCGATCAGGGGCACCCACATGGGGCAGGCCTGCTGAAACACCTGCACAGACGGATAAAATTTCGAAATTTCAATGGGATAGGATGCCGATTGCACCGTACCGGCGGTAGCCAACACACCAACTTTGTTTGTTTTACTATATTGTCCAATCACTTCGGCAGTTGGACGTATTACACCCAGCACCCGGTTGTTAGGATTCAAGTGTTGCAGATCGTTTTGCTGAATGGTTCGTAATGCTTTTGCAGAAGCGGTATTGCATGCAAGGATCACCAAGGGACAACCTTGTTTAAAAAACCATTCCACACATTGCAATGTGTAACGGTACACCGTTTCAAAGCTACGTGTACCATAAGGCGTGCGTGCATTATCGCCGAGATAGAGATAATCATACGCAGGCAACTGCTGTACAATTTCTTTCATAACAGTTAAACCACCATAGCCTGAATCAAATATGCCGATTGGTCCTGTGTGCATGCTGCTAATGTAAGCACAAAAAAAATCCCCCGAAAAAACGGGGGATCGAATATTATTGTTGAACGCTTGAACTTACTTCGCCGGCGTTTCAGGTATCTTCAAATACTTTTTCACCAATGGAAGCAGATCATCAGTAGTTGGTACTACCAGCAATGCTTCTCTTGAAACTACGTATGCGTAATTGTTTGCTTTTGCTACTGCCTGGATTGCATCCAATGCAAGCTTTTGAACAGGAGCAAAAATTTCCTGCTCTTTAGTTTGCAAATATTGTTGTGCGGTAGTTGAATATTGCTGCACATTATCAGCTAAATCCTGGAATTCTTTAAACCGGATCTGCTTAATAGCAGGTGTCCATTTGATTGAATCAACACGGATGATGCTGTCTTTTTCCTGGTACTCTTTAATGAGTTCACCATACACCACATTCAGTGAATCCTGAACGCCTTTTAATTTATCCTGCGCCTTTTTTGTTTCAGGCATCGCCATCAATAAATCATTGGTATTAATGTGGCCAATTTTTTGTGCAACTGCTACAGTAGTTCCCATAATTGCTACTACTGCCAGAACAATAACTTTTTTCATTTTGCTTGTTTGTTTTAAATAAAGTGTACTTAAGATCCCTTTTGGTTGTGTCAGTGCATTGTTTTGATTAAAGTTTAACACCCAGAATCTTCAGCACATCATCACTTTTGTCCAGTTTAGGGTCGGCAAATATAACGGTAATTCCTTCACTTTTGTCCAAAATAAAATCGTATAATCTTTCGGTTGCCAGGCGTTGTACGGCGTTGTAAACCTTGTCCTGTATGGGTTTCACCAATTCCTGCTTTTTGCGGAAGTAGTCGCCTTCAAAACCAAAACGGCGGCGTTGCAGATCACGCACGGTCTTTTCTTTATTGAAGATCTCGTCTTCTCTTTTTTTGAGTAATTCCGGTGTAAGCATCACCTTTTCTGTTTCCAGCTGGCGATACATTTTATCCAGATCGGCCTGCAACAGATCGATCTCTTTTTGCCAGGCATCGGCCATCTCTTCCAGTTTGGTATTGGCACCTCTGTACTCAGGTATTTTATCCAGAATGTACTTGGTATCAATAATGGCATAACGCTGAGCACTGGCTGTAAAGGCAGTTAACAGCAAACTGAAAGCGGCAAGAAGGAATGTTTTCATATACTAGTTTTTATACATGATGTGTTCTGATTGCAAAACGTTGTTTATTCAGGTTCAAACCCAAGCATGAAGGTGAAGCGGGTAATATCCCTGAATCTTGAATTAGGTGTTACACGATCCAGGCCTACCCCGTAATCAAATCCAAGCAAACCAAACATAGGCAGGAAGAAACGCATACCCAAACCTGCACTGCGGCGTAGTTTGAAGGGATTGTAATCCTTTACATCATACCAACCATTGGCCGCTTCAAAAAAGGCCAGACCAAAAATGGTGCTGCTGGGGTTTGTACTTAATGGATAACGAAGTTCCATACTGTACTTATTAAAGATGGTAAAGAACTGAGTGGCGGAGGTTTGATTCGGATTATTAATGCGTGGATTTGAATTATCATACACGGGATAACCTCTGTGTGCAATAATGTCGAAACCAATAATACCAAAGTTGTTCTGCAAACCGGCATCACCCACCTGGAAACGCTCAAATGGTGAGATAGGAAGGTCTCTGTTATACCTGCCAAGGAAACCAAATTTCGCCGCAGCTTTCAATACAAACTGGCGGTTCTTTTCCGCACCTGCCGGTTTACCGATCGGGATGAACCACTCATAATTCAACCGCCATTTGTGATATTCCACCAAACGGTACTTTTCAGCAGGATCGCTGTACTTGCTGGCATCACGGAACAAACTCCATGGTGGCGTAAAGGTAGCAGTAAGTGAGAACGTAGAACCCGAACGTGGGAACGTTGGCTGATCCACACTTGAACGGATAATCTGGAAACGAATATTGAAGTTGTTAGACGTACCACTATCCAGTTCCGGGAAGATGGGATAGTCCTTCAACTTGTATTGTGTGTAGTTTACCGATGTGATCAGGTTGAAAAAGTCATCGGGCCATTTCAATTGCTTACCCAATGAAACAGTTGCACCGAACGTTTGCAGAAAACGATCATTGGCACGCTGGCGGGTTGGCAGTCCTGTTAACGGATCAAACGCATTAGCCAGTTTGGTGCGGAATAAACTCAACGTTAAGTTGTTCCGTTTTTTACCGCCTAACCAAGGTTCAGTAAACGAGAAGTTTTGTGAACTGAACGATGGACCATTCGATTGCACACGCAACGATAAACGTTGTCCATCACCACTCGGCAAAGGTTGCCAGGCCGATTTCTTGAAAATATTTTTTGTAGAAAAGTTATTGAAGGTTACACCCAGCGTTCCGGTTAAACCGATGAGGCCACCCCAGCCGGCACTTAATTCCAACTGATCGCTCGACTTTTCTTCCAATGAATAATTGATATCCACTGTTCCATCGTCAGGATTGGGAACCGGATTAGGATTGATCTTTTCAGGATTGAAATAGTTCAGTGCCGATAATTCACGAATGGAACGGATCATATCACTGCGGCTGAACTTTTCGCCCGGCACCGTACGCAATTCACGACGGATCACATACTCTTTTGTTTTATCGTTGCCGGTAATATTCACCGAACGAATGGTTGCCTGCGGACCTTCCGAAATACGAACTTCATAATCGATCGTATCGTTGTACACTTTTGTTTCAATGGGTTCTACACGGAAGAAGAGATAACCATCATCCATATACAAGCCACTGATATCACCACCCTCGGCCGACAATTGTTTTCCTAATTTCGAATTCAGCGTTTCGAGGTTATAAATATCACCTTTACGGATACCGAGAATTGTATTTAAAGTGGAATCGTTATACTTGGTATTTCCTCTCCAGGTAATATTTCCGAAATAGTACTGGCGGCCTTCGTCCACTTTTAATTCTACAATGAGGTTGCCTTTGGCGTTGTAATACGTTGTATCCTTTTCAATCACCGCATCACGGTAACCGAGTTTGTTATAATAAGCCAGCAGTTTTTCCTGATCCTCGATGTATTTGGTTTGATTGAATTTAGCGGCTGAAAACTTCAAACGGAACCATGGATCAACAAAGTCTCTCACTTTCGACAGTGAAAGAAACCCTCTGTCTTTCATGAATTGCTTGAACGTTACAGAATCTTTTTTACCCAATACCGGTTGCTGATCTACAGGGTGTAAGGTAAAGCGCATCCGCTCTTTGGTGCCCTTCAGTTGTTTTTTCAACTGCAGGTCCGATACCACTTCATTTCCGCTGATGAATACCTGTTCAATTTTTACCTTATTGCCTTTGTTTACATTGAAAGTAAGATCAATAAAGTTGGGATTCACTGCATTTTTGGTTTCCGAGATCAACACATCCACCTGGCGGAAACCTTTTTCAGTATAAAACTTAGTGATGCGTTCAATACTGGTTCGCCGTAGGTTCTCCGTTATTACTTTATTGGGCGTAAGACCTACTTTTTCTTTCAGCTCATCCTCCTCTCCCTTTTTAACTCCCTTGAAAAAGAAATTACCCAACCGGGAACGTTCGGTAACAGCAATTTCGATGTAAATATCTTTCCCATCTACACGGGTAATAAAAATGGTAGCATCATCAAAATACTGCTGACGCCAGATAGACGAGATGGCTTTACTGAACAAATCGCCGCCCGGTAAATACACTCTGTCGCCAATCCCCAAACCTGTAATGGAAACCAACAAGGCAGAATCAAATGTTTTGGAACCGCTCACGGTGATCCCGGCAATAATATATTCCCGGGGAACTTTGGAGTTCATAATTGCTTCCAGTTCCGGATCAACCGAAACGGGTTTTATGGTGTCGGGCTGCTGTGCCAATACTTGAAAATGAAAGCCGGAGCAAATCAAAAGCAGCAGTAGTAATGTTCTATTCAAACGCATCAAAATTCTGTTACGGTTATGTTGTAAGTCGGGTTATAAAAATGCCGCTCAAGCCTGTTCTGATCAATGATTGTGTTACAATTGTTAACCATGAATAATATCATCTTCGGCCGGGGGGCAAAATAAATGGTTTTGCTGAAACTCTTTGTTAAAATGCCTGTTGTCACGGGTATCTTATGATTGTGTTAGCTGTTGGTTTGGTTGTACCTGTTCGCCTGTTTTTCCAAACCTGCGCTCCCGTTTCTGGAAATCAAGAATGGCCTCATACAGGTTTTCTTTTCTGAAATCGGGCCAGCGTACATTGGTAAAATACAATTCGGCATACGCCAGTTGATACAATAAGAAATTACTGATCCGGTACTCACCACTGGTGCGGATCATTAACTCGGGATCAGGAAACTCACGGGTGGTTAAATAATCCTTAATGGTATCCTGATCGATTTCAAACGGTTCCAGCTTGCCTGCTTTTACATCGGCTGCAATGTTCTTGATGGCATTCACAATTTCCCAGCGGCTGCTGTAGCTGAGCGCCATCACCAGGTTCATGCCGTTATTGTCCTTCAGCTCATCCACACTTTCCTGTAATTCCTTGCGGGCATAATCGGGCAGCATATTGGTATCACCAATTACATGCAGCTTGATCTTGTTCTTGTTGAGGGTGGCCGTTTCTTTGCGGATGGTGTCCACCAGCAATTCCATCAGGCCGGTTACTTCTTCAATGGGGCGGTCCCAGTTTTCGGTGCTGAAAGCATAGAGGGTCAAGTATTTCACCCCCAGCTCGGCACAACCTTCCACAATATCCCGTACGCTTTCCACACCATGGAAATGACCAAAGAGCCGGTCTTGCCCCTGCTCTTTTGCCCAGCGCCCGTTGCCATCCATGATGATGGCAATATGCTGCGGCAGCCGACCCATATCCAGTTGTTCACGCAAGGAACTCATAGCCTTGAAAAATTAAGGGCACGAAGGTAATGAAAATAAGGGCTGGGGCTGATTTTGATTCGGGGAATTCAAAGAAAAAGCCGACAGCGTATACTGTCGGCTTTGAATACAATAAAAATCAATTTTACTGCAACTGATATTTTCCGGTAAAGAAATCGATCGTAAACTTATAACTGCCGCTCGCTGCCGGTGTGGGTATATCACCACCTTCCGGTTTGAATGTGCCAGACTTATTATCAGCTGCTGCTGCATCAACACCAAACTTCCGGTCCCACGAACCATTGGTAGGAAGGATCAGGAATTTTTCGCCGGTAGTGAAGTTGAGCGTAATATCCCACTGCACCGAATTCAAACGGTTCAGCACCTGGCTGGCACCAACAGGATTGGTCCATCCAAGCGGTGTTGCACCACCGGTAATAATTAATTCCGTTGGTAAACCATGCTGTTGTGTAAACGGCTCCACTTTAAATTTACCTTGCTGAAAATCGAGTGTAATCTTATACAAACCGGCTGAAGCAGGTCCTTTAAAGTTATCGGGCAGGTTATAACCAAAGTCTCCGCCGTTTTCTACACCGGCCAGGTTCTTATTGGCTATCGAATATTTATTAGCCCATGCACCCTGGTTTTCCGGAAGGATCAGGTACTCAGCATTTGCTTTCAGATCGAAAATACCACCAAAGGTTGTTTCATCGATGCGTGAAAATGTTTGCGGGATTGTATTCGATGAAGGATTGATCGGATTGCTCCAGTCGCCCTGTGTGGCAGAACCAACGATCCATAATTTACCATCAAAAGGCAATGTTACTTTCGGAGGAATCTTATAAGGCGTAGCCTTGATCTTTAAAATGTTGGAATACTTCAACTCATTGTTATTGCCATACGATGCAGTAACACGCACATCCAGGTCGTAGGCTTTGTTGAATTCAAAACCCCAGCCGAGCATCGCTGTGTTCAGCTCTTTTGCAATAATCGAATCGGTAAGTTTACCAATTACAGTGCGGGTGTACGCCCGTGTAAAGTTTTTGGTTGTAGAGTCGATCTCAATTACAAATTTGTACAACGATGGATCCTGTGCATACTTCGGATCGGTCCAGTTCAGGATCAGCTTTACGCTGTTTGAATCCGAAGGTGCGGGTGCAACCGTTGTGGTGGGCGACGATAGCACTGTAGCCACACCCTCTCCGTAAAACGGAAGCTTATCTGCTTTTTCACAGGCTGTAAACACAGTGGTCAACAGCAGCAATGTGAAGATTGATTGATTAAATAATTTCATTTGATTACGTTTTACAGTTTAACAACATTGAATTCACCCACCTGAAAATCAACTGTGATTTTATAGGTACCTGCTGATGGCGGGCCAGGAAATCCGGGATCGGCATCCCGTTGTTCAAACTGACCACCCTGCCATGTACCGCCGGTAAGCATGTGGTACTGGCTACCCCAATCGCCCTGCGTCTGGATCAGCTTATAATTACCACCACCAGGCATGTTTACCGTTAACTCATACAGTGTTCTTGAAATTCGTGTAAACTTCTGGCTCACATCAAACGGACCGGGCAATGGATTTTGCCAGGACGATGTAAATGCATCACCTGTTGCCCATAAATTATCCGCAGCCGGTACAGCCACTTTTGGAGGTGGCGGGAAAGGACTCGCTGTAAAGGTGATCGTATTTGATTGCAGTGGAACTGCATCGATACCAATACCAAGGCTGGAAGTGATCCGTGCCTGGAAGGTATAGGTACGGCGTGGATCAAGTGGAATCCGCAAACTGTTACCAAAGATGCCGTTGAGTTCGCCTACTGTAAATGTTTTCGACAGATCTTTTGAATACACGGTAACATACTTATTCCCGCTGCTGAAGTTTGCACCCAATGTATCGATTTCCAATGTGTATTTCACATCATGCGAACTGATACCCGTTGAAAAACTATAGTTTGGATTGGTCCAGTTCAGGCGTATCGCTACATTTCCTTCTTCACCTGCTTCTAAACGAACAGTACTGCTACTGCCCGTAAGAACAGGAGCTGTTCCGTTTTGATAGGAGATTTTATTTTCCACTTTCTCGCAGGCAAACAACGACAATACGGCCAGCAAGAGTGAAAATCTGATTGTATATGATTTCATATCGCTTGATTTTTTTAATTGATTAATAACCCGCATTCTGCGTTAGGTTCGGATTGGCTGCAATTTCAGAATCAGGCAGCGGGAACAGTTTGCGGAAAGCGGCTACACCGGTTCCACCTTTTACACCACCTTTCCATGGCCACAGGTACGTGCCTTCAGTAAAGCGGTCGAAACGGATCAGATCGGTTCTGCGGAATCCTTCCCAGTGCAGTTCACGGCCTCTTTCATCAATAATATAATCCAGTGTATAAAAGCCAAGCGGCGCTGCGGTTACCTGTGCCCGTGAGCGGAGTGCATTGAGGTAAATCAAGGCCTGTGCTTCAGTACCACCTGTACCGCCACGTTTCACTGCTTCGGCATAGATCAAATACATTTCTGCCAAACGGAAAACAGGAAAATCAACGTCAGCAAACTCTCTGGAAGGATCTTTTCCAAAACCACCTGATCTTGTACGGTTGCGGTATTTGATCACAGCCAAACCATCTTTGAATTCCGAAATATTATTGATTTCAATATTCTGAGTACCTGTTGCAAACTGTGCACGCTTATCGCCATTTCCATTTACATCAGGAAAAAGATCTGGGAGGCTTCTGGTAGCACGGATACCACCCCATCCACCTAAACCGGATACAGTACGATCCATATCGCCACCAACCGATGCGTTCACCAAAAACGTAGTACCACCAAAGTTCCGGGAGTTGATACCATCGTAATTCAATGTCCAGATAAATTCCGGATTGTTCACGTTGTTATCTGCAAGGCCCAGCCAGCGGTAATCGCTTAACAAACCATAACCGGCATCAATTACACGCTTGGAATAGGTAACAGCTTCTGTATTTTTTTCTGTGCCGGTGTACACTTTTGCATTCAGGTACATTCTTGCCAGCAATGCCCAGGCTGCACCCTTATCTGCACGGCCATAATCACCTGCACGTGCATTCGACAGATCATTTTCAATTGCCTTCAATTCACTTTCAATGTAGGTGAACAAAGCAGCTCTGTTTGTTTGTGGTGGATTGAATTTACCGATCGGATCATCTTCTGTTGTAAACCCGGGGTTACCATACATATCCATCAACACCCAGTAAGCAAATGCACGAACAAATCTTGCTTCAGCACGCATTTTCTTGATGTTATCAACTGTAACACCGGAGAAACCTTTGCCTGCAACTTTATCAGGCGCACTTTCACGGATAAACTCATTGGTGAGTGTAATAATATATGTACAACGATAGTACAAACCCTTTGTCATGGGGTTACTGGAACTCCAGTTGAGGTTATGAAAATCCTGGATACCGGGATCGTTCCATGCAACTACGGCTTCATCAGTACTTAACTCCTGTGCTTTCCAGAATAAACGGAGAAAGTCGGATGCACCTTCATCAATACCGGCTACATCGCCTGCTCCTGCACCACCTACATTTCCTGTTAATGCCATGCTGCCATATACTTTTGCCAGTACCTGTAAATAACCGGTCTCGGTATTATATACATTGGCCGATGGCAATGTATTGGGTGGTTGGCGGTCGAGTTGTTTATGACAGCTCGTTAAGAGCGCCGCACCCGCAACCAATAAACTTATATAAACTGAAATACGTTTCATATTGCAGATATTTATTTTTTTAGAAATCAAAATTGAAACCAAGTACATACGTACGTGGACGTGGATAAATCGTGTTATCAATACCGCCTGCAATTTCAGGATCAAGACCGCCATACTTGGTGATCACAAATGCATTCTGCACATTGGCAGTAATGCGTAAACGCACATTCTTCATAATCTCACCGGCATCATATCCCAAATTGATATTATCCATACGTAAGAACGATGCATTCTTCATATAGTAATCAGAGAAATACTGGTTGTTAAAGAAACCGGTATTGAGATAGTCTTTTGTTCCGTTCGCAAGGAAACCAAGCGGATTCACCAACTGACGGTAAACGCCATTATTTGAATTCACGTTATCGTACATGTAATTCCCGATGCTTCCACGCATAACAAATCCTGCGCTGAAACGGTTCACAGTAATACTGGATGTAATACCCAGGAAATAACGTGCCTCAGGTGATTGGTAGATGTATAAATCTTTTTCATTGATGATACCATCACGGTTCAGATCTTCATACAAACCTTCAATGGGTTTGTTATTAGCATCATAGATTTGCTTGTACACATAGAATGAAGCAGGACGTTGACCTACAATGTGACGTTGAATGGTATTACCTGTACCACCACTGATGCCTCCTACTGCTACACCTGTGAAGTTGGGGTCTTCGTTCACCAGCAGGTTCGTGATCTTTGGTACCACATACGTGAAGTTGAATCCAAAATCCCATTCTACATTTTTCGTACGAACAGGTACAGTGTTGATAGTTACTTCCAAACCTTTACTTTCGATATTACCTACGTTGGTAAACAACTGGTTTGTAAAGTTTGAACCGGCAGGAATTGGCACAGTACTTAACAGGTCTTCCGTTTTACGGATGAATCCTTCCACCGTACCATTGATGCGGTTGTCAATAAATCCAAAGTCGATTGCTGCATTAATATTTGTTGTGGTTTCCCAACGAAGATTTGCATCGTAAGCACCTGGGCGCAGCATATTAACGAATGAATTACCCAATTGATATTGTGCCTGGTCGTTACTGATGTCATATACCGGAATATAACCATAGAATGGAATACCATCCTGCTGTCCCGTAACACCATAACCTGCACGAAGCTTCAGGTTCGATACAACTTTTGAATTCTTGAGGAAATTCTCTTCGCTGATTTGCCATGCAACAGCTGCAGACGGGAAGAAACCCCAACGGCTTTCTTTGCTGAATTTTGAAGTACCGTCAGTACGTGCATTTAAGGTAACAGTGTATTTATCGGCTAATGTATATACCAAGCGTCCGTAATATGAAATCAATGTGTAACCAGGATCCTGCGAAATAAATGGAGGTTCTGAACCTGGAACTACATCTCCATTGAAACGTCTGTCAGGATGATTGAAGCTGTAAAATTCAAAATCCTGGTAACCTGTACCGGCTGTGAAATCGATACGACTGTTAATGTCGTTGAACGTTTTTACATAGTTAAAATAGAAGTCCATCAGCTTGTTGGTACGTTGCTGATAGTAAGGGCTGTAGTTACCCTGACGACGATAGGAGCTTGCTGCACTATCGGAAGTAGCATTGATGCCGCTACCCTGTGATACATCGTAACCGAGGTTGAGGTTTGCACGCAATCCTTTTAAGAATGGAATCTGGTAATCAAATTGAATATTACCAATGCTGCGGTACACTTCACTTGTATTTGTACGATCGTACAACAAACCTACCGGGTTACGGTTAGATAATTGGGTAGGTAATCCATCCGGATCTGTCCATTCCCAATAGCCACCATAACGTGGACTTCCTGAGCGGATCGGTTTGGTAGGATCAAATGTTACTGCATTTCCAATGGCACCTTCGTTTGCAAAAGCATTGGTGGTGCGTGAACCTTTCAGGTTCAGATCAACTTTCAGTTTATTGTTAAAGAAACTGGGGCTGAGGTTGATGGCACCGGTTAAACGCTGGAAGTTTCCTGTTTTTAAAATACCATCCTGGTTTAAGTAACCTCCCGAAATACGGAATGGAACTTTACCATCGCCAAAAGCACCGGTTGCACTCAAATTAAAATCCTGTGCAAAGGCATTGCGGAAAATTTCATCCTGCCAGTCTGTACTCTCTTTCCCCAATAAAGCTATTTGAGCCGGCGTTCCTTTTGAAGTAACAATCGAACGTACTTCATCAGCACTTAACACATCTACCTTACCGGCCGGTGTTTGTACAAATCCCTGTGCACTGAAGTTAAAACGTGTTTTTCCTTTCTTTCCTTTTTTGGTAGTGATCAGGATTACACCGTTCGATGCACGTGAACCATAAATAGCTGCTGCTGATGGGTCTTTTAAGATCGTAAAGGTTTCGATATCGTTCGGGTTAATGAGGTTGAGCGGATTGGTTGCTCCGGCGATGCCTCCGTTATCAACCGGCACACCATCAATTACAATCAACGGATCATTACTTGCATTCAATGAAGCGCCACCACGAATACGGATACGGCTGCCGCTACCGGGCGCACCGCTGTTAGGTGTAATTTGTACACCGGCTACTTTACCGGCAATCAATTGCTCGGGTGTTTGAATAGCACCCTTTACAAAGTCTTTGGATGATACAGTAGCAACTGCACCGGAAAGATCTCTCTTTCGCTGTGTACCATAACCCACCACTACCACTTCGTTTAAGGTTCCCTGTGAGGAACTGAGTGTAATGGAAAGATCGGTTTGAGCACCTACTGCAACTTCTGTTTCAGAAAATCCAACAGAAGAAATTACAAGTACTGCATTGTTATCAGGAACTGATAAGCGGAAGTTACCGCCTGCGTCGGTTGTAGTGCCGAGGTTGGTTCCTTTCAATGTAACGGAAGCGTTTGCTACCGGTGTCCCGTCTCTGCTGTCTGTTACTTTCCCCGTAACAGTTTTGCTTTGGGCAAACACATGCATTGCAAAAACCATCATCAGGAAGCCTAATGCCCCTGCCTTGGCAAGCATTCGTTTAAGAGTCATAATCAATAGTGGGTTTTAAAATTTACAATTTATATCGATTCACGTGGAAATTGTTCGTTTGTTAATTGTTTATTTCTGCGTTAACAGCAACTTTCAACAAAAAAATAAACACGTTCATTGATTCAAAAAACAAAGCAGCTAAGTAAGACAATATGCGTCCTGCTATTGCTGCACCATCAGCTTTTCATACCGTACAAGATTATCAACCCGCACCTGCAACACATACTGACCTGCTGTTAATGGCATGCCTGCAAAACTGTTGCGGTCCAGTTCAAACACCTGGAATCCTTTCAACTGGAAACCCAGGTTCTTTGTAGCTAATACTTGCCCCTGGATATTCATCAATTGCACACTCACTTTTCCACTCTTCGGCAATTCATATTTTACAATAGCTGATTGCTGTACGGGATTGGGATAAATGCTGAGTCGAAAATCTGCATTCGTTGCAATAATGTCCCTGATATTCGTCACTACACCACCTGATACATTTTGATTGAGAAATACCTTGTATTCACCAGGTCCTAAAACAATTGCCTGTTGATTGCCCGATACAGCAATAGTTCCGCCGTTGGTATAATCGTAAAATGTTCCATTGGCCGGGAAGGTAACGGTGGGTGTTTGTTGTACCACATCAAAATTGGCAACTACTACATATTTCAGATCTGCATGATCAACCACAATGGTTTTTACCAGGCTGGTACCAAGATTAGTTCCCAATGCCAGATTGGGTGTGCGGAATGTATTCTTGTACAGGTTCCGCAGTTTCGCCATGGCAGCATAGGTGTCGTACAAACGCTTGCGGCGGGTCTGCTGAAAATAATCCCAACGTACAGGTTTGTTACCGGTACGGCCGTTGAAATTGATATCGTATTCATAACCCAATTCACCAAACTGCCAGATCATTTTCGGACCGGGAAGACCCATCAGTACTGCCGCCATTGCTTCTTTTCGACGCAACGCAGTAGTTGTATCTTTTGGATTATGCGATGGATTGGATGTATTGGTATTTCCATCATTCAATGAACTGTAAATGATCCGTTGTTCATCATGACTTTCAGCATAGGTAACAAGATGTGGTTTATCACTGAGGAACGCATCGTTCCAAAAACTTCTGTTTCTCCAATATGCGTTATTGATATTTGATTCACCTGAAACACCTTTTACATTGCCTGCAAACTCAAAGGTCATTTTGCCCCACAGCATCATTCCACGTTTTGCCAGTTCTGCTTCTTCGTCATTATTTCCCAAATGCTCTAAGATGCAATATGATCCTGCAGAAGTTGTCTGCATCACGTTGTAATAGTTCTGCCAGATATCAACACGACCCTGGTTGTATTGATTCCATGCACCAACATCGGTTGTAAAATTGGTAGTAAACCCTTTACTCAAATCCCAACGGAAACCATCGATCCGGTATTCGGTTAACCAATGTTGAATAAACCGCTCAGTGAGATATTTGGTGGGGGCTACATTATGATTGAAATCGTGGAATACGTTGAATGGATGTTGTGCTGTTTGGTAGAAATAAGGATTGTTGGCAGCCGTTTGATTCAATGCGGGATTCCACCACATCGCCGCCATTGCTGATTGACCTGTTGCATGGTTCAACGCAATATCCTGGATCACCGCAATACCAAGACTGTGTGCCTGATCAATAAACGCTTTCAATGCATTCTTGCTGCCATAATATTTATCGGGTGCAAAGAAATACATCGGGTTATACCCCCAACTTTCATTGCCATCGAATTCGTTGATCGGCATCAAACCAATGGCGTTGAATCCAAGATTCTTGATATAGTTCAGTGTGTCTTTTAATGTTTGCCAGTTGCGGGCCGATGTAAAATCACGTACCAGTAATTCATAGATCATCAGGTCACGCTTATCAGGCCGCACATAACTGTTGCTTGTCCAGTTATACGCAGCTTCGCCGGGCGTTAATACACCTACAATGCCACCTGTTGTTTTTCCGGTTGGATAAGCCGGCATATTGGGATAAGTAGATGATTGAATAAACTGATCGTTGTTTGGATCAAGCACCAGTTCGCTGTAAGGATCTGCTACACGAATGGTATCGTCTACTTTGTATTGAAACCGGTATTGCTGACTAGGTGTGAGTCCGGTGATCTCTGTCCAGAAATAATCACCGTCTTTTTTCATAAGACTGGAGCATGTTTCTGTCCAGTTATTAAAATCACCTACAATTGCCACCTTGTTTTTGAGCGGTGCATATAAGATCATAACAGCTTTTGTATTTCCATCTTCATAGGTAATTCCATCTTTGCGGCCTGCCGGTCTTGCTCCGGTTGGATAAGTAGCAGGTGGCACAAAAAAGTTGATGGTATCCCGTAAGATGGTGCCGTTGTCATTTGCTTCGGCGGTAATTTGCTGATCGCAGTTGGCAGTAACATTAGCGGTACCACTTACGGTTTGCGCTGCGGTGGCTGTACCGATCTGATTACCGTTAAAGCGAATGGTTAAGTTGGCATTTTTTGAACTGACGGCTGTAACCGGCACATTAAAAGGTAATGCCCCAACAGCAACCGGCTCCGGAATGGGATTGTAGGTTGGCTGCATGGCCGGTGAGGTAAACTTCAGTGCAAATTCATTAGGCTGATACACCTGGATATACATATCACTGCCATCTGAATTAGATTGCTTTAGTTGTCCGTTTCCACTGCGGAACAAAATGGAAACCCGCAAGATCGTTTCGTTTGCAGGTACACCATAATAGGCCCGGATATTTGTGATGGTGAACTGCCATTTATTTCCGCCAAGGGAAGTAGCCTGCAAGGCCGCATTGGGCTGATTAAAATCCTGATTGAATTTCACATATCTCCAGGCGGTAGGGTTTGCACTGAGGTTTGTAATTACTCCGGTATGCACATACACATCGGATGCTGTATGATTCAGCAACCCCTTGTTGCCCTTGTTTGCATCAACAGTTACAACAATGGTGCTGGCATCGGTTGGGAAAGCAATATCGGTTGATAATAGCTGTGCCTGGGCTGCAATAACAGCAAAGCAAAGAAGAACAAACGCAAGCAAAGTTTTTCTCATAACACAATCCTTTTACATCAAATCAGTTTCAAACAATGATCAATGAAATATGATGGATTATTGTTGTGATTGCAGGTAGTAAGAAAGATGTTCGGTCTTTTTTTATAACAGCCGGTCGCAAAATCGTTACCTCTTCATTTTCAGCAATCAGAACAACACAAAATTAACCTAAGAAAAAGGGGGCAAATTGAACTAAAATTCCAATTTCTGGCACTATATTGCCAACATCACGTACATTTATGTCATATAAAAGTTGCTGGTTGTATGAAAGCAGAACTCGAAAAAATTGTTCCCGGGAATGACAAACCGGTGTTTGTGGCCTATGAAATGAGCCTTCCCTTTCTTGAATTCTACTGGCACCACCACCCGGAATATGAATTAACCTACAAAATCAACGTGTCGGGCAAGCGGATTGTGGGCGACAGCTACGAAGAGTTCAATGAGGGCGACCTGGTGCTGATAGGTCCGGATATGCCGCATACCTGGGTAACCGATAAAAAGATCAAAAACAAATCCTGCGATTTTGTGGTGATCCAGTTTTCCGGTTCCTTGTTCAACAGCTTCACCGGCCTGCCCGAATTTGAAAGCATCAAGCGTCTTCTCCAGAATTGCAGGCACGGGCTACATTTTAAAAACAGCAAGCCGTTTAAAGACATGATCCTGTCGCTGCCACGAAAAACAGGTGTTGAAAAAATAACGGCTCTTATTGAACTGCTGCACCAGTTATCCAAACAAAAAGGGATTAAACTTGCTTCTGCTGATTATGATATTTCGCAGGCAAAAAGCAGTGAACCACGCATCAATAAGGTATGTACCTATGTGGAGCAGAATTTTTCAAAGCCCATCAGCATTAATGAAGCAGCATCGATCATTAATATTTCACCCAGTGCGTTTTGTAAGTTTTTTAAGCGTGCAACCGGCAAAACCTTTTCTGACTATGTGAACGATCTGCGGGTAGGCTATGCCTGTTATCAATTGATTGAAACAGACAAGCAGATCTCTACCATTGCACGCAGTGCCGGTTTTGAATCACTCACGTATTTCAACCGTGTGTTTGCCCGCAAGAAAAACAGTACACCCAGAGAATTTCGAAACGAAGCGGTGTTTTAAGGTTTGCTGTACACTGTTTCACCTCCACAAATGGTTTTGAGCACTTTTGTTTGTAACACCTGCTCAAAGGTTGCGGTCATCAGATCGGTATCGAGCAACACAAAATCGGCCAGCTTTCCTTTTTCAATGCTGCCTTTTTCGTTTTCTTCAAAACAGGAACGGGCAGCCCAGATGGTCATTCCTCGCAAAGTAGCTTCTCTTGTTAATGCATTTTCCATTTGATAACCTTGCTCGGGCCATCCCTTTACATCTCGGCGAAATACAGCTGCATAAAATGTTTTAAGCGGATCAATATCTTCAACCGGGAAATCGGTACCCAACGGCATCCAGTTATTTTGTTTCAACAGATCATTGAAAGCATACGCTCCTTTTTCACGCTTGGGCCCAAGACGCTGACCGGCCCAATACATATCGCTTGTGGCATGAGTGGGCTGTACGCTCGGTACAATACTGTACTTGCCGAATAAAGAAAAATCATTTTCATTTACTACCTGCGCATGTTCAATACGCCAGCGCAGATCGTTGGCTTCTTTTAAATACTTGCCATAAATATTGAGGATGGTTCTGTTGCCACTGTCGCCAATGGCATGGGTACACATCTGGAAACCTTTTGCATACAATACAGCCGCCACCGAATCAAAATGTTCCGGATTACTTAATAAAAATCCCCTGTGTCCGGGTTTATCGGCATAAGGCTCCAGTAAGCAGGCGCCTCTTGAACCAAGTGCACCATCGCCATAAATTTTAAAACTGCGTACATTCAACCGATCGGTTTTTATTTTCCCCCGTTCAAAAATGGCATCGTAATTTTTCTTTGCATCGCTCAGCATTACATACATGCGCATTTTTAAATCGCCGCTTGCATTTGCTTTTTCAATATTCAACACATCGGTATAATCCAGTCCGCAATCAACCACAGAGGTTAAACCAGCAGCAAAACAATTTTTTTGTGCGGCCGCCAATCCTTCTGCAATTTGTTCAGTTGTTGCAGGTGGAATTTTGGTTGATACAAGATCAATGGCATTATCAATCAGTACACCGGTTGGTTTGCCATTTGCCAAAATCACATCACCACCGGTCAGTTTTGTTTGTGCAGTAATACCTGCCTGTTGCAATGCCAGTTCGTTCACAACCGCTCCATGTCCATCAACCCTTGTTAACAACACAGGATTGCCGGGAAACAATACATTTAATGAATCGTTGGTTGGAAATTCTTTTACAGCCCAATCGTTTTGATCCCATCCACGACCAATGAGCCATTCGCCGGGCTGCAATGTTTGTTCGGCTGCATGTTTTTGCAAACGCTGCAAACATTCGCTCCAGCTGGTGGTACCGGTAAGATCAACGGTACGAAGTCCTAAACCATAGCGGTAAAAATGGGCGTGTGCATCAATAAAACCGGGATATAAAAACTTGCCCTGCAGATCGATCACTTCTTTGGCATTGAAACTTTGCTGCAGTTCGGCCGAGGTGCCGGTGGCAATAATTTTTCCATCCTTCACTGCCACTGCTTCGGTTTTGGAAAAAGCAGAATCAACCGTGTACACGGTTCCGTTGATCAACAGTGTATCAACTTCGGTTTTGGAATTACATTGTGCAAACACAACTGTTACTGCAACGAGAAAAAGCAATCGGATCATACAAATAGTTTGTGATGGTATAACTCAAAACAACAACGAATGTTTTGATCGTGCTGCATGAATTTGATTGATGGCGTTTCCATCTGACAAATGGAACCACCGGAAATGAATCAGTGAATTTAATTCGTTTTGTCCATCATCCTTGTATTTTTACTGCCTGATTTTATTTTTATGTATTCAGCCGATACTACCAAACAATTACAGCAAACCACAACCAGCCTGCTGCATCAGTTACAAAGTTCACCGATCAAAGAAGAACAGATCGAAGCGCTGCGAAGTGCTTTGCGTTTTCATGAATACCGTTATTATATACAGAGTGATCCGCTTATCAGCGATTTTGAGTATGATCAGTTATACAAAGCACTGGAAAAAATAGAAGCGGCGAATCCATCGCTTATTACCAATGATTCACCTACACAACGTGTAGCGAAAGGCCTGGGAAATGATTTTAAAAAAGTACAGCATCTTGTTCCGATGCTGAGCCTTGAAAACTCATACAATGCAGATGATTTACTGGATTGGGACCGTAAAGCAAAAGAGGCAAGCGGTTTAACAGAAATCGAATATTGTGTAGAACCAAAATTTGATGGTGCCAGTATTTCTTTAATTTATGAAGATGATAAACTTGTACGTGCTGCCACCCGTGGCGATGGAACAGAAGGGGAAGAGATCACTACCAATGTACGTCAGATACGTTCCATTCCGTTAGCGGCCGATTTTTCAAACTTCGGCATCAAACAAATTGAAATTCGTGGGGAGATATTGATGAGTAAGCAAAATTTCAAAGCGTACAATGATCAGTTGGCCGAAGAAAATTTACCACCACTTGCCAATCCACGGAATGCTGCCAGCGGAAGCTTGCGTATTAAAGATGCAAAGGAAGTAGCCCGCAGAAACCTGGAAGCTTTTTTATACCATGTTGGTTATGTAGCAATGGCTGATACTAAACAATCAACGTATGATGTATTATCTACTCACAGCGGAGCATTGAAGATGATGTGGGAGCTGGGTTTCCGTAGTCCTGAAAAAGAAAAGAAGATCTGCAAAGGCATACAGGAAGTAATTGATTACTGCAATGAGTTTGAACAAAAGCGTGATACACTTCCGTATGAAATTGACGGGATGGTGATCAAAGTAAATGATCTGCCGTTACAGGATAAGATGGGGATGACAAGTCACCATCCACGCTGGGCCATTGCCTACAAGTTTAAAGCACGGCAAGGAACCAGCAAACTCCGTGCAGTGGAATACCAGGTGGGACGAACAGGTGCTGTTACACCTGTTGCCAAGATCGATCCGGTTTCGATTGGCGGCGTAACGGTAACGAGTATCTCATTACACAACCAGGATTTTATAGCTGAAAAAGATCTGATGCTGGGCGATACTGTTTTGGTGGAACGTGCCGGTGATGTGATTCCCTACATTGTAAAATCGATGGCTGAGCTGCGTAACGGCCAGGAACAACCGATCATGTTCCCCACGCAATGTCCCGTATGTAACAGCACATTAGTTAAACCGGAAGAAGAAGCGGTGTGGCGTTGTGTAAATTATAATTGTGAAGCACAACTAGTGGAACGCATCATCCATTTTACCAGTAAAGATGCCATGGATATACGTGGTATGGGTGATGCAAATGTGCGAAAGTTTTATGAGCTTGGTTTTTTGAAAGATATTCCGGGATTGTATCGTTTACCGTTCGATCAAATCAAAACACTCGATGGGTATGGCGCAAAGAGTGTGGAGAATCTGCAAACGGCACTTGAAAGTTCAAAGAAGCAACCGTTGTTTCGTTTGATCTATGCATTGGGTATTCGCTTTATTGGTGAAGCCACTGCAAAAACATTGGCCAATGCCACCAGTCATCTGTTAGAAGTAAGCAATAAATCAGTAGAAGAGTTACAACAATTAGAAGATGTAGGGCCACGTGTTGCCAAAAGCATTCACGATTTTTTCAGCAATGCAGCAAATATTTCGATGCTGAAAGAACTGGAAACACTCGGGCTTCAATTAAAGAATGAACAGAAAGAACGGACACACGAAGGAAATTTAACCGGCATTACGTTTTTATTTACAGGAACATTGCCTACCTTGAAGAGAAGTGCAGCAGAACAGATGGCAGAAGAACAAGGCGGTACAATTCTTGGCGGCGTAAGTGCAAAGTTGAATTACTTAGTGGTAGGTGAAGATGCAGGCAGTAAATTGGAAAAAGCGAAAAAGATCAGCACCATTAAAATAATTTCAGAAGAAGAATTTCTGGCGCTGTTAAAAAATTAATATGCCGATCTGCTTGCAGGTACAGGGTTTGCTGTTGTATATTTAGAAACTCCAATTTATCGATATGATCAAGAAACTTCCTGGCGAACAATGGAAACAGTTGCAATTTGCCGGTTGGAAACATTTGCGGAAAAAATATGCTGTCTCCAATCTTGGACGTTGCGCCAGCTATTCAGTGAATGTAACAGAAGATGGCAAGTTGCTGAATGGTTCTATTACCACGGGCTACCGTACATTAAACCTGCATCGTGCAGATAACAAAGGAACCATTTACCTGCACCGTGAAGTAGCGAAGATATTTTGTAAAAAAGCTTCGGTTCGCAGTAAATATGTGATTCATATCAATCATAACAAAACAGATAACAAAGCATCGAATCTGAAATGGGCTACATTGGAAGAAATGTCATCGCATCAGCAAAAAAGCCCGCAGAAAATTGCATATAAAAAACTACAGAAAGAACGGAGCACTTCACAGAAAGGATTAAAACTTACACCGGTACAGGTGAAGGCCATCAAGAAAATTATTCAAGACCCCAACCGCAGCGTTACCTACAAACAACTGGCGAAAAAATACAGCGTAAGTGAAATGACCTTGTATCGCATCAGAAGTGGTGAGAACTGGGGAGCGGTGTAAGATTGCAGTTTCAGATGTAAGATTTCATGTGTCGTCAGCTACCACTCTAACTGAACTATTTAATTACAGTTTTGTTAGTTGATGCGAACTTATATATTCACCATTGACTCTTCACCATTCACAACTATGCTGCAAACTTCCACTATCAAATTCCTGAAAGATTTAAAGAAGAATAACAACAAACCCTGGTTCGATGCCAACCGCAAAGCGTATGAAGCGGCCAAAGCAGATTTTGTTGCGTTTGTTGATACAGTGATTGAAAAACATGGGAAGAAAGATCCTTCCATTGCACATCTTGCAGGAAAAGACTGCATCTTCCGTATTAACCGTGATGTGCGTTTCAGTAAAGACAAAAGTCCTTACAAAACCAACATGGGTGCGTACATCAATAAAGATGGAAAGAAAGCCATCACCGCCGGTTATTATTTTCATTGCGAACCGGGAGGTTCATTTGGCGGCGGCGGATTGTATGTTCCGCCACCCGATGCATTAAAAAACATTCGACAGGAAATTGATTACAACTGGAAAGAATTTCAGAAAATCATCAGTAATAAAAAATTCAAAGCTGTGTTTGGCGATCTGTCAACTGAAGGCGACATGAAATTAGCCAGACCACCGAAAGGTTACGAAGCCGATAACCCTGCTATTGAATACCTGAAGCTGAAAAGCTGGATCGGCGTACAATCATTTTCTGATGCTGATCTTACTTCTAAAGATCTTGTAAAAAAACTATGTACCAACTTTGAAACACTGCAACCGTTGCTTGTGTTTTTGAATGAAGGATTGCATACTGGCGAATAAAGGGTTGCCAACCTTATCCTTCGACAAGCTCAGGAGTTGGCAACCCTGCCCAACAAAAGAGCGCTTCAAAAATGAAGCGCTCTTTTGCAATTGTTAAGCTTTACTATTTCGATTCATTCTTACAACAAACCTTTTCCACTTAAATATTCTGCGATCTGCACGGCATTGGTAGCAGCACCTTTGCGGAGGTTGTCACTAACGATCCACATATTTAATGTGTTGGGTTGCGTTTCATCTCTGCGCAAACGGCCCACAAATACATCATCTTTTTCATGCGCATCCATTGGCATGGGGTATTGCTGTGTAGCCGGATCATCCACCACTACAACACCTGGTGCTGAACTCAGCAATGCTTTTACTTCATTCAAATCAAAATCATTGGCAAACTCCACATTCACACTTTCACTATGTCCGCCCATTACAGGGATACGTACTGTAGTTGCTGTTACACGAATCGAATCATCACCCATGATCTTACAGGTTTCTTTCACCATTTTCATTTCTTCTTTGGTGTAACCATTGTCAAGAAACACATCGATCTGCGGAATTACATTCAGATCAATGGGATATTTATACGCCATCTCACCCTTTACACCTTTACGTTCGTTCAATAATTGATCCACAGCTTTTACACCGGTACCGGTTACGCTCTGGTAGGTTGAAACCACCACACGTTTGATCTGGTATTTTTTATGCAATGGTTGCAACGCCACCACCATTTGAATAGTAGAACAGTTGGGATTAGCAATCACTTTATCTGCTGCTGTTAATACCTCTGCATTTACTTCGGGCACCACTAATTTTTTTGCAGGATCCATGCGCCATGCACTGGAATTATCGATCACGGTAATCCCGGCTTCTGCAAACTTCGGCGCCCACTCTGTTGAAGTACCACCACCGGCACTGAATAAAGCCACAGCAGGTTTGGCAGCTATTGCATCGGTCATACTTACCACTTTGTATTTCTTTCCCTTAAACTCTACTTCTTTCCCAACGGAACGTTCACTGGCAACGGGAATTAATTCGGTAACGGGAAAATTCCGTTCTGCTAACACCTGTAACATTTTGGTTCCTACAAGACCTGTAGCACCAACTACTGCAACTTTCATTTTGTGTTTTGTTTTGTTTCTGTCCGACGCCCTCGTCTGACAGAATTTTTTGTTTGATTAATAAATCCGTCAGACGAGGGCGTCAGACGGGGCAAAAAATAAGGCCTTCCATTTCGGGAAGGCCTGTTACTATGTTTACAACACAACGTACTAAGTTACCTTCCCTTGCGGAACTGTTTCTTTGTGCGTTTTGTATGTTTCGTATTCATCATTGTGGGCCAAAATTAAATGCAGGAAAGCGTTTCACCAAATTGTTTTTCGAATTTCAGCCAAGGTTTTTACGCAATCGTTTGATTAATGTTATTTTTAAAGCATGCATCGTTGTTTGTTTTTTATTGTAACGATTGTTTGTTTGTGTGCATGCGGCAACAGTTCGTTTGCACAAAACCGTTATTCAATTGTGATCACGGAGATCATGAGCGATCCTACGCCACAAATTGGTTTGCCGAATAACGAATGGATCGAAATACGTAATACAACCAACACTGCCATTAATCTGCAAGGATGGCGTGTGGGCGATGGCAGCGGCATCAGTGGTGCATTACCCAATTTTTTACTACAACCCGACAGCAGTGCAATTATTTGTGGTACAACAGCAGCACTAACCATGCAACAGTATGGCCGCACTTTTGGCGTTACCAGCTTTCCTTCACTTGATAATACAGGTGAACTGATTTTTCTTCGCAACAATACGGGCGCCATTGTACATGCAGTAGAATACAACTTAAGTTGGTTTAACAATGCAGTAAAAAGCGATGGCGGCTGGACGTTGGAAATGGTTGATGTAAACAACCCATGCAACGGTGGCAGTAATTGGCGTGCAAGCATTGATCCACGTGGAGGAACACCGGGCAACAAAAATTCGGTTGATGGTACCAATACCGATCAAACGCCCCCGGCTTTGCTGAAAGCATTTGCAATTGATAACACAACAATCCTCCTGAGTTTTGATGAACCGTTGGATAGCTTGTCCGCAGCTACAGCAGCCAACTACCAGCTAAGTAACGGTGCAGGCTCACCGCTTTCCGCAGTTTGCATAGCACCTCTCTTCAATACTGTACAATTAACATTGAGCAATCCATTACAGGTTGGCACTACGTACACAATTACGGCCAACAATGTAACCGACTGTAAAGGCAACAGTATTGCTGGCTTTAATCAAGCCAAAGCGGGGCTTAGTTCCGCTGTTGCTGTCAATGATCTTATCATCAACGAAGTATTGTTTAATCCAACCAGTGATGGTACCGATTATGTGGAGATCTATAACCGGAGTAACAAGATCATCAACCTGAAAACGATCTTGCTTTGTAACCGAAACAGCACGGGTTTACTTGCAGGATTACGTCCGCTGAGTTCAGTTGACCTGGCAATGTTTCCCGGTGAGTATTATGTATTGAGTGCTGATGAGCAAATTGTAAAACGGCAGTTCACTGCAAAAAATCTGTCTGCATTTTTGAACATCTCTTCCATGCCATCTTATCCCGATGCAAGTGGAACAGTAGTGTTAACGGATAATGGAGGATTGGTGATTGATGAACTGAGCTATGATGAGAAATGGCATTTTGCATTGATCAATAATTATGAAGGCATTGCTTTGGAACGGATTGATCCCAATGCCAGCACGCAAAACAAAGACAACTGGCATAGCGCCGCAAAAGATGTGGGTTACGGCACGCCATCTTATCAAAACTCACAGTTTCGGTTAGACTTACAGGTACAGGGCGATGTAACAGTAACGCCGGAAGTATTCTCTCCGGATAACGATGGTAATGATGATTTTCTTACCATCAGCTATCGATTTCCAGAAACAGGATATGTGATGAGTATTACGGTGTTTGATGCGGCGGGCCGACCGGTAAAAGCATTGCAGCGGAATGCTATTTGTAGTCAGCAGGGAAATTTTCGTTGGGATGGGTTGAATGATAAATTTCAGCAGCTTCCACTTGGTCCCTATGTGATCTTCACCGAAGTGTTTAACCTGCAGGGGAAGGTAAAACGGTTTAAAAACCAGGTGGTGCTTGCACGAAGATTCTGATGACGGAAATCAGCAAACGCCTCAAACTGCGGCAACCAAAGTTTCTTTAACTTGAAGCCCGAAGTTGGATAACATGATCAGCCGCAAAAAAATATTCTACCCCATCAGCGAACCGTTGCATCAGTATCTGCGGCTGTACCACCAGGAACAGAAGCTTCCGGTATCGTACGATGATTTAAAGTACTATGCAGAGTCGATACCGCTGTTCGACAAGTTTGGAAAAGATACGTTGTGGGAAACCATTATCTACCCGCAATCGGAAATAACAAGGATACACGATCACATTAAAGTGATCTACGCTAAATTAAAAGCAGCCGGTGATCTCAAGGCACTCAATCATCTCTACATCGAACGCATCGATTACTGTACGTTTGGTAACTCGCATCCGTACCGCATTAAAATTGTAAATAAGTACAACGATGTGTACGATTACTTCTATATTAAAACGGCCGATGCTTCCCGCATTTATGGCTTGGAGCTGGAGCAGTTACTATCGCCCAATCCTGTGCATTATCTGTGCGATGGAAACACATTGGTAGAAGAACATATTGCAGGTATACCGGGCGATCAGTTTTTGAAATTAATACCACGCCGGCCGGAGTATAACCTGAAACGTGTTGCAAAAGAATTTGTGAAGTTTAACGAGCGTTGCTTTTTGCGTTTGCTGGGCGATATGCGTGCATACAATTTTGTATTCATCATTACACCCGATTTTGATGATTATAAATTCTTCATCCGTGCGATCGATTTTGATCAGCAGTTTTACGAAGGCAGTAAAAATATTTATCTGCCGCAGTTCTTTAAAGAAAATTATCCGTTTGTAGAGTTGGTACAAAAACATCTGAACCGTGAAGTGGTGCAACAATACCAGCAGGAAGAACGGGCCCTGATTGCCCGCCGCATACGGGAAGAGCGTTACCGTTTACGGGATTTGCGTGATGTGGTGGTGAAAGATGAAATTTCCACGCCGGAAAAAATAAAGCAGCTGGGCTACGAACTGGCCGAGCACTATGACGACCCTGTTTTCTCCCGTTGCAAAAGCATGGGCGAAATTATTGACCGTAGTTTAAAACGGGTATTGATTACAACGCATGTAAAGAGTGCGTTGTGAAAAATCAGTTGATCATGCTGTTGATTACATCAAAACGATAGTGTAAGATACTTCCCCCGCTGTATTACTTTTTGATTGATGGACTTTTGCAGTGTTTCTTTTTCAGCTGCTATTTTTATTGTCTGGATTATTTTTTCGAAAAAATTCTAATTTTTTTAAAGCTTCTTCTAATGTGTACTCATTTTTCCTCAACAATTCAAAAACAAAAAAATTCCCATTTTTAAACCTGTCAATACCCTCGTAAATAGACAGCAAGTTTAAATGATTGCAGTTGTTACACTGAGCAATTAACCAAAGTGCAGGTACACTCTTCCTGTTTTTTAAAACTTCAATATTTAAAGAAGCCTGGCAACTCGTACAATTATTTTCTATTATCTCTAAAACTTCGACTGGTTTAGTTTTTGGCACTTCATCAGGATCAAAACCATAAAGCCAGAAATTCAAGTTCTTATCTATATCAATATTTATCAGCTTAGAAATTTCTGAAAAGTAGTCAACAAGCAATTCCTTTTCTTCTGATTCCAAATCATACTTGTCAAAATTCTTTAGTGAGTTTTGTAAAAAAATTTTATGCGAATCTTTGTAATTTGAAGGTAGCTTTAATAACTCCTCAATTATCAAATTCAACTCGGATTGTAAAAAAATGCATATAGATTTTGATGATGGGTTTAAACCCCGATCAATCCAAACCTGATGTGCAAATTTTTCCTTTGAGAGCAGGTTTTGTAAATCGGCTAACATTTGCCTGTTAAAATAGTTGGTAATTATTGTATATAACAAAGTAGTGCAAAATCTTCATTTTATTCATAAAATGAATTTAAAACGATTCCCCATGATAGCCAAACGCCCCCAACAAATGTCGGAGGCGTTCATTCTAAAATATCATTCCATCACACCAATTCAATATCAAAATTTACCAGTTGTACAAATTGCTGAATACGTGCATCAATTTCAGCTTTTGAAATTTCTTTCAGTTTGGTGGTGCCGAATTTTTCAACGCAGAAGCTGGCCATGGCACTTCCTACAATAATGGCCGTTTTCATATTTTCAAAACTGATGTCTTTGGTTTTGGCAATATGGCCAATAAAGCCACCTGCAAACGTATCACCTGCACCTGTGGGGTCAAACACATCTTCTAACGGTAATGCAGGAGCGAAAAACACCTGGTCTTCATGGAACAATAACGCACCGTGCTCCCCTTTTTTAATGATCAGGTATTTCGGACCCATGTTCATGATCACTTTCGCCGCTTTCACCAACGAATATTGTGCACTCAGCTGGCGGGCTTCGCTGTCGTTCACCATCAACACATCCACTTTGCTCAATACTTTCTCCAGATCGGGCATGGCAATTTCCATCCAGAAGTTCATGGTATCGAGCACAACTAACTTTGGTTTCTTCTTCATTTGATCAATCACTGCATTCTGCACCGCAGGCACCAGGTTACCCAGCATCAGGAATTCGCAATCCTGGTAACTCTCGGGCACAACCGGATTAAAATTGGCCAACACGTTCAATTGTGTATCCAGTGTATCACGTGTGTTCATATCCAGGTGGTAGCGGCCGCTCCAGAAAAATGATTTCTCGTTTTCTTTAATCTCCACACCTTCGGTTACCACACCACGGGCTTCGAGCATATGCAGCTCTTCTTTAGGGAAATCGCCACCCACCACGCTGAGCTGTTTGATAGGTTGGGTAAAGTTGGAAGCGCTCCAGGCAATATAGGTAGCTGCACCGCCAATGATCTTATCACTTTTACCGAAAGGGGTTTCAATTGCATCAAAGGCCATAGAGCCAACAACAACTAATGACATAAGGAGAGTTTGTTTTTAAGTTTTCCGCTTTTTTACGGATGCCGACAAAGGTAATGGCTCAAGGCCTATCCATGAAAGATTGCACAAAAAAAAGCGTTGCCATTGCCGGCAACGCTTACACTAACGAAACCCGTTTTTACTTCTTATCGCTACGAACGAGGTCGAAGAACTTATTATCGCTCATGCCCAGCCATATCATATCGATTTGGCTGATATCAAAGGCTTTGTCGAAACAAACATATTGAATATGGTTTTGTCCCGGTTGTACAGTCCAGTTACAGGCCAGTTCGCCATCTTTTGCCTGGGTGGTGTAGTTGTAGAACATATCGTTGTTCTTTAACTTGATGTAGATCTTGTAGTCGCTCCATTTAAACGGATCGGCACCTTCCTGGTTGATCACCGCCATGCGGATCTTGGTATAGCCCGTCCCATCGTCACGGGTAATAAATTCATTTTTTGTTACATACACACCAATCAGAAAGTTAATGCTTTTGCTGGGGTTGGAAATACTTTCGTAATAGTAGTAGTCAGACTGGGCTTTTGCCGGAGCTGCCATCATCATAGCTCCGCAAATCAGGGCGAGGAAAAGAAGCTTTTGTTTCATTTGATTGATTTTAATGGTTTGGGCAACCTTTTCTACTTGTAAAAAGGGGCATTGGGTACAGCTCATCATTTTGCAGGTAGTATCAATTGCTTTGTTGATAGCTCAAATTTACTTCGTTGCAAAAACTCATGCCATACCCACTAAACGGTATTTTTAAAAAAAGCGGCAAACACGTTACATTTGTTACATGGGAAAACTGAAAGTGCCGAAGAACGGCAACCGCAAAGACCTCATTGTAAAAGCCGGCGCCGCCCTGTTCAGGGAAAAAGGTTTTGGCGCAGCCAGTATGAGAGACCTGGCTGAGAACCTAGGTATAGAAGCTGCCAGCTTGTACAATCACATCCGCTCCAAGAACGAGATACTGGAGTCAGTATGTTTTAATGTAGCCAATCGTTTTAACCTGCATCTCGATGAAATTGAAAGTGGCAGCCTGAGTCCGATCAAAAAGATCGAAACCCTGCTTCGTTTTCACATTCAGCAAATGATCGACAACTACGAGGAAGTAATGGTAAGCGATCGGGAATGGAAACATCTTGATGAACCTTACCGCTCGAACTTCCACACGCAGCGTCGTAATTACAGAAAACGTTTTGCCGCTATCATTGAAGATGGAATGAAAAAAGGCGAGATCAAAAAAATTGATGCCCCCACTGCCGTTGTAATTCTGTTGCATTCTGTAAGTGGTATTGAAAGCTGGCACCGTTCCACTGCCAAGATCAGTGGTGCTGAGCTGGAAGACAATATGGTATTGATCATGATCGATGGTTTACGAAAATAAACCCGGCCTACATATCTATTTACTTCGAAACGATTTCAGTTGTTGTAATGAGACAATTCTTATTCCTGTGCTTTTGTGTGTGTACGCTTTTAGCAACAGCACAAACAGATACCAGTGTCCTTAAAAAAAATATTACTGCAGGGATGGACAGCATCTCCACTGCAATGCTGCAAAAAGACTGGAAAGGTTTTACCACGCATATGCATCCCGGCTTAATTGAAATGCTGGGTGGTAAAGAAAAATTTGCTGCGTTTTTAGCACAGCAAATGAAAAGCCTGGAAGATGCCACTATTAACAAAACAGCTACGGGCAATGTATTGCAGGTGCTGCGTTACAACAACCAGTGGCAATGTGTGGTAGAAAGTTATTTGGAAATTTTGGTTGATTCAATGCTTGTAAGCAGTGTGAGTTCCAATCTCGGAGTTAGCTACGATAATGGTGCAAGCTGGAAATTTATCAGAGTATCAAATGGGAACGAACAACGAATGAAGGAGATGTTTAAAGACCTTTCGCCTGATTTACAAATACCGAACTATAAAGCCGCTGTTGGTGTTACGTTACCAGAACTGCTCAAAACGTACAAGCCAGTTTACGCAGGCAGTAAACCGAAAGCAGCTTTGAACAATAAAAATTAATTTTTTTGATTGCCATATGTCTATTCATTTTCATGCATTAAAAGTTAAAGAAATAAAGAAAGAAACCGGCGATTGTGTTTCGGTGCTGTTTGATGTACCTGAAAATTTAAAAGAAGATTTTCGTTTTACACAAGGGCAAAGCCTTACCATGCGTGCTACTATAAACGGTGAAGAAGTAAGACGCACCTATTCTATCTGCAGCAGTCCGCTGGAGCAACAACTGAAAGTTGCCATTAAAAAAGTAGAAGGCGGTTTGTTTTCAAGCTTTGCCAATGAGCAACTGAAGATGAATGATGTATTGGAGGTAATGACGCCCATCGGCCGCTTTTATACAACGCTTGATGCAGCAAACCGAAAACACTACATTGCCTTTGCTGCCGGTAGTGGTATTACACCTCTTCTTTCCATTATCAAAACCACATTGGCGGTTGAGCCTGAAAGTACATTCACATTGGTGTATGGAAATAAAAACCGTTCTTCCATTATTTTCTTTGAAGAACTGGAAGGGTTAAAGAATAAATATATCAACCGGTTCAACCTCATTCATATTTTAAGCAGGGAAAAAACAGATGCTGAGGTTAATTTCGGCAGGATCACCAAAGACAAATGCAATGACCTCTTCAGCAAACTGTTGGATCTGAAAACGGCTGATGAGTTTTTTATTTGCGGACCCGAAGACATGATCTTTTCTGTAAAAGCCTTCCTTGAAGAGAAAGGAATTGCCGAAAAGAAAATCCATTTTGAATTGTTTACTACACCGGGACAAAATAAAAAGCAAGAGGTAAGAAGTACGAAGTACCAAGAAGAAGGCCCGCAAAGTAAGATCACAGTTACGTTAGATGGAAGGAGTTTTGATTTCACCATCCCTTTCAACAGCGATACAACTATTCTTGATGCAGCCATGCAGCAAGGTGCCGATGTGCCCTATGCCTGCAAAGGCGGCGTGTGTTGTACCTGCAAAGCCAAGCTGGTGGAAGGTGAAGTAAAAATGGATGTTCATTGGGGACTGGAACAGGAAGAAATTGAACAGGGTTATATTCTTACCTGTCAGGCCCATCCCACAACTGCAAACGTAGCGGTTGATTTTGATGTGAAGTAAGCACTCACATTCTGCATGAGAAAAATCAGTACGGACAAACTGTAAACAAAAATCACAAACAGACGTTAGTTATCGTTAAATTTGTGACCCAATGTTATTGTTATGTCAGTACACGATTTAGAAAGCGTATTTCAACAAAAGATCGATGAAGAGGTGAAGATCGAGCCGAAGGACTGGATGCCGGAAGCTTATCGCAAAACCAATCTTCGCCAGATCAGTCAGCACGCCCACAGCGAAATTGTAGGGATGTTGCCCGAAGGCAACTGGATTTCCCGTGCCCCATCGCTCAAACGCAAAGCTATTTTGATGGCGAAAGTGCAGGACGAAGCCGGTCATGGTTTGTACCTCTACTGTGCCGCTGAAACGCTGGGCATGAGCCGTGAGGAAATGATCAACGATCTGCACAGCGGAAAAGCCAAGTACTCTTCTATTTTTAATTACCCCACGTTAACATGGGCCGATATGGGCGCCATTGGCTGGTTGGTTGATGGTGCTGCCATCCTCAACCAGGTAATGTTGTGCCGCACCAGCTACGGACCCTATGCCCGGGCTATGGTGCGTATTTGTAAAGAAGAAAGTTTTCACCAGCGCCAAGGCTTTGAATCGCTATTGGTTTTATCGAAAGGAACAGATGAACAAAAAGCGATGTGCCAGGACGCCATCAACCGTTGGTGGTGGCCCAGCCTCATGATGTTTGGACCGAAGGACAGCGAGAGCACCAACAGCGATCAAAGCATCAAATGGAAGATCAAACGCAAAACAAACGATGAACTGCGTCAGCAATTTGTAGATATGTGTGTGGAACAGGTGAAATTATTAGGAATGACTTTACCCGATCCTGCGTTGAAGTGGAATGCAGAACGTGGCCATTACGATTTCGGTGAAATTGACTGGAACGAATTCTGGAATGTGGTGAAAGGAAACGGCCCCTGCAACAAACAACGTTTGAATGCACGCCGCAAAGCTCACGAAGAAGGGAAATGGGTGCGTGAAGCAGCTGCTGCACATGCAGAGAAAAGAAAGCAACAACCCCAAACCCCTAAAGGGGCTTTAGCAGCAGCTTGATAAATTTCAAAAAACCTGAATGATGAATTTTCAAATAAGATGTTTTTATTACGGCGATATTCCTGATACAAATACAGGAGGCAACCTCTCAGCGGAGGGTTCTCAAGTTCCCACTTCAGGGGGCGGAGGGGGTTCTTGGCCTTTGTGGGAAGTGTTTATTCGCAGCAAGCAGGGTCTCGATCATAAACATGTAGGCAGTTTAAAAGCTGCTGATGCGCAGATGGCAATTGAGAATGCTCGTGATGTATATACACGCCGAATGGAGGGTGTAAGCATTTGGGTAGTGGAGAGTAAATACGTTCATGCAAGCAACCCTGATGATGCGGAAAGCTTCTACGATCCTGCGAATGATAAAGTATATCGTCATCCAACTTTTTACGATTTACCTGATGAGGTGAAACATATGTAAAGCAGCCGGGAATTTGTAATTTGGAATAAGGAATTAGGTAAAACAATTCCGGCTGACTTATGAATTACAAAGGATACAAGGATTTAGAATGCTACAAAGAAGCAAGAAAACTGAGAATGTACATTTCTGATTTGGTTAAATCATTTCCGAAAGATGAAAAATTCTTACTCATTTCACAAATAGTTGATTCATCGAGATCAATAACAAGAAATATGGCTGAAGGTTATGGCAGATACACATTTACAGACACCCGAAATTTTTTCATTATTGCAAGAGGTTCAATTACAGAAACGATGGAACATTTAACAACTGCCTTTGATGAAAAATATATTTCTAAAGACGAGTTAAAATCAGGAGAAGAGAAATTTGAATTGGTATTTAAACTTACCAATGGCTACATCGGGTACCTGGATAAATCGAAAGCTGCTGCCAAACCCAATTCCCAATTACAAAATCCTAATTCCTCTAATAAGTAAATGAATAATTCTTTAATCAACTATACACTTCATCTCGCTGACAGCACACTTATTCTTTCTCAAAGGAACAGTGAATGGTGCGGACATGGACCGATACTGGAACAGGATATTGCCATCACCAATATTTCATTAGACCTTTTAGGACAGGCAAGAAATTTTTATCAATACGCTGCTGCTTTAAAGAATGATGGCTCGACGGAAGATTCTTTAGCGTATTTAAGAACAGAGCGTGAGTTCAAAAATTTATTATTGGTTGAGCTGGAGAACGGCGATTGGGGACAAACCATTTTACGGCAATATCTTTTCAGTCAGTATCAACTGCTGTTGTTTCAGCAATTACAGCAAAGCAGTGATGAACAGTTAGCTGCCATTGCAACAAAAGCTATCAAAGAAACAACCTACCATGTACGCTGGAGCAGCGAATGGGTAATTCGTTTGGGCGATGGTACAGAAGAAAGTCATAACCGTATGCTGCATGCCATTGATGAACTGTGGCGCTATTGCGGCGAAATGTTTGAAGCAGCGGATTATGAAACAGCAATGGGAATTGATCTGGCAGCCATCAGACAAACATGGAACGAAAAAGTAACCGCTGTATTTGATGAAGCCAAATTACCCGTGCCGCAAAATGTATTTGTACAAAAAGGTGGCAAGCAAGGTGTACATACCGAACAGTTGGGTTATATCTTAACCGAATTACAATACCTGCAACGAACCTATCCGGGAGCGAAGTGGTAAAACACCTCCCCCGCCTCCTGTAGGAGGAGCAATAAACAGCATGAATAATCTCGAACAACATATCAACGCATCAACAACAGAACAAAAGATCTGGTCGATACTAAGTACAGTAGTTGATCCGGAAGTTCCTGTGTTGACGGTGCTTGATTTAGGAATTGTTCGTGATGTAAAAGTTGATGATGCCGAGATTGAAATCATCATTACGCCAACTTACACCGGTTGCCCGGCAATGGATATGATTGCGATGAACATCCGTTTAGCATTAGCCGAGCAGGGATATAAACAAGTGAAAGTAACGTCTGTACTTTCTCCTGCATGGACGACTGATTGGATGACTGAAGCAGGAAAAGAAAAACTGAAACAGTACGGCATCGCTCCTCCTAATCCCAAACAACAGGTTTGTAGCGACCAATTATTTGCACCAAACGAAGCAGTGCAATGTCCGCACTGCAATTCCTACCATACCCACCGCATCAGCGAGTTTGGTTCAACGGCCTGCAAAGCATTGTATCAATGCGATGAGTGTAAAGAACCGTTCGACTATTTCAAATGCCACTAAGAATGTAGGATGGCTGATGTATGATGTCGGATTTAAGCGTTCGTAACAAATCAGATATCATATATCCTACATCATACATTAGAAGCTATCTGCTTCCCGATAAGCTTTAATCAACGCCAGCTCACCTTCTTTACCCGGCGCCGCATTACCATGTTCCATCCCCATAATGCCTTTGAAGCCTTTTTTGTGAATGTGTTTGAAGATGTTCTTGTAATTCATTTCGCCGGTGCCGGGTTCTTTGCGGCCGGGGTTATCACCGATCTGGAAATAAGCAGTTTCTTCCCACACACGATTGATCGATGCAATAATGTTGCCTTCGTTACGCTGCATGTGATACATGTCAAACAAAAACTTGCACGAGGGACTGTTCACTGCTTTGCAGATCATATATGTTTGATCGGTGCCACGTAAAAACAGATCGCTGTTATCACTCAATGCTTCCAGCACCATCACTAAACCATGCGGCTCTAATATGGCAGCACCTTTTCGTAATGCAGTAATTACATTGGCCGTTTGCATATCCATCGATAAACGACGATCGTAATTTCCCGGCACAACGGTTAACCATTTTGCATTGCAACGCTTCGCCACTTCAACCGCAGTTCTGCAATCTTTCTCCATCTTATCGATCCACTCCTGCTTACCGCTGGTGAGCGATGTGATCCAATGCCAGTTATCAGAAGTAATCACAAACACACCCATACGCATACCCAGCTTCGCCAGCAAGCCGCCAATCTTTTTCTGCTCATCGGCACTGCGATTCATCATGCCGTTGTCTTCAATACTGCGAAAGCCCATATCATATGCCCAACGTATCTGATCAAGAAAACTATCGCCACCATGATTTTTAAACATTCCTGCATGAAAAGCATAATCGAGTTGAAAAGGTTTTTCTGCAAGAGTTGAAACTTGTTGCGAAGATGAAACCGCCATTGCAGTTGTACCTGTTACAGCTGCTGCGCCTGCTAATACCGATTGCTGAAGAAATTGTCTGCGTTGCATAGTTGATTATTTGGAAACTCAATTTAACGACTAAGTTTAAGAATAACGAACTCCATTTCTTCCTTTGCGCAAACGGTTTCACAGAAAAGAAAATCAGTGATTTACATTTCGCTAACACACGTAACCATTAGATTCAGTAATTTCCACCTTCCCAATCTTATTATGAAGAAGTTTTTACTTGCCATTCCGGTTCTTGCTGCGGCTGCACTTGTACAAGCACAAAGTGCTGATACTGCATTTCGTACCTATCTTCAATCCATTCCATCAAGCAGTTTGCAAACTAAAATGATTGCTATCCCTGCCGGTACATTTCTGATGGGCAGCAGTGATGCCGACAAACAAAAGGAAACCGATGAAACGCCACAACGTGAAGTAAGTGTGGGTGCTTTCTGGATGGGTGCGTATGAAGTTACCTATGATGAATTCAATGCGTTCTTTCTCGATGAAAGCATCAGCCAGAATACAACAGTTGATGCAGTAACAAGACCAAGCTCTCCGTATATTGATATGACATTGGGCATGGGCAAAACAGGTGGCTTCCCGGCCAACAGTATGCAGCAATACGGTGCACTCATGTATTGCAAATGGCTGTACAAAAAAACGGGTGTGTTCTTTCGTTTACCCACAGAAGCTGAATGGGAATATGCCTGCCGAGCAGGTGCAACAACAACGTATCCTTTTGGTAACGATGCAAAAGAGTTAGGTAACTATGCATGGTTCAAAACAAACAGTGAGAACCGCTATCATAAAGTGGGCGAGAAAAAACCAAATGCGTGGGGTTTGTATGATATGTTGGGCAATGTAGGCGAATGGGTGCTCGATCAATACAGTGAAACGTATTTCACTACTATTGGCGATAAAGCAAACAATCCGTTAATTGAACCAACAAACCGTTATCCACGCACAGTGAAAGGCGGAACGTACCAGGATGAAGCAAAAGAATTGCGTAGTGCCAACAGAACAAAGTCTGATCCTGTGTGGAACCGTCGTGATCCGCAGATACCAAAAAGCAAATGGTGGAATGCGGATGCACCGTTTATCGGTTTCCGTATTATTCGTCCTGTGAAACAACCGAGTGCTGAGGAAGCGGAAGCATTTTTTCAAAAATATCTTGGGGAAGAATGATGAAGAAAAGTACGAAGTAAGAAGTACGAGGTACGAAAAGCACACTCCGTCAGATGCCCTCGTCGGACGGATTAATAAGTTTGAAAGTAGAAATAAACAATCCGTATTCTCCGTGCCTCCGTGGCAAAACAAACAAAATAACAAACAATAAATATCTAAACCTTCAACATGAACAACGATAACAATTCACGCAGGGAGTTTGTAAAAACTTCTTCGCTGCTTGCCGGTGGTCTTATCATGAGTCCGCTGCTGTCAAAAGCCAATTTCTTTTCAGGTGCCGATGGAGTCATTAAAGTTGCATTGGTTGGTTGCGGCGGCCGTGGTACCGGTGCTGCCATGCAGGCATTGCTCAGCAAACAAAATGTAAAACTGGTTGCAATGGCCGATGCGTTTCGTGACCGCATTGATCGTTGTTACAAAACACTCATTAAAGATGATGGCTCGGGTTTATCTGTAAAAGAAAAGGTAGATGTACCGGAAGAAAATAAGTTTGCAGGCTTTGATGGCTATGTAAAAGCGATTGCATTGGCCGATGTGGTGATCTTAACCACACCTCCCGGTTTTCGCCCCATTCATTTTGAAGAAGCAGTGAACAAAGGCAAGCATGTGTTCATGGAAAAGCCGGTAGCAACCGATCCTGTTGGTATCCGTCGTGTACTGGATGCTGCTGAAAAAGCAAAACAGAAAAAGCTGAACGTGGTGGTTGGTTTGCAACGCCGTTATCAGAATTCGTACCGTGAGTTATTCAAACGAAAAAACCTGATTGGCGATATTACTTCTGCACAGGCATGGTGGAACAACGATGGTGTGTGGGTAAACAAACGCAAATACGGACAAACAGAAATGGAATACCAGATGCGTAACTGGTATTACTTCAACTGGCTTTGCGGCGATCATATTGTTGAGCAACATATACATAACATTGATGTGGTGAACTGGTTCAAAGATGCATACCCGGTAAAAGCGCAAGGCATGGGTGGCCGACAGGTACGTAAAGGAAAAGATCATGGTGAAATTTTCGATCATCACTTTGTTGAGTTTACCTATGCAGATGGATCGGTGCTGAACAGTCAGTGCCGTCATATTCCCGGAACGATGAGTCGTGTAGATGAATTGATCGTTGGTACAAAAGGAAGCATTAAAGGTGATGCGGCAACGATCTTAGATGCAAAAGGAAAACCTGTATACCAGTTCGATAAAAAAGGTGAAAACAATCCTTACCAGAACGAACACGATGAACTGTTTGCAGCCATCGCTAAAGGCGAATACAAATTTGCCGATGCTGAGATTGGTGCAAAGAGTACGCTTACGGCTATTATGGGTCGTATGGCAACTTACTCCGGACAAATGCTGGAGTGGGATAAAGTGCTTGCTTCAAACCTCGATCTGCAGCCGAAGAAATACGATTGGGATGCAGCACCACCCATTCTTCCAAATGATGATGGTTATTATCCTGTTGCTATTCCGGGTGTAACGAAATATTTTTAATTATTTCCAATTGCTTCTACAAAAAGCCATCAGTCAACGATGGCTTTTTTTGTTGCAAGCCGTTTACAGTTATACTACATTTCACTACCTTGTTCATTGTTTAAGGATACGCTTATGGATTTTACCATCTATTTAGAAGAAGCCGCACAGGTTTCGATTGCCTTCATCATTGGGGCAGTTATTGGATTGGAGCGGGAGTTCCGCAGCAAACCTGCAGGTTTTCGCACCATGATCTTTATTTGTGTAGGTTCCTGTTTATACACTATTCTTTCAAAAGAAAGCAACAACGTCAGTCCCGATCGTATTGCCAGTAATATTGTAACAGGTATTGGTTTCATTGGTGCAGGTGTCATTTTTAAAGAAGGCATTTCCGTAAATGGGTTAACTACTGCGGCGCTCATCTGGATTACTGCTGCATTAGGCATGGCCATTGGTTATCACAATTATCCGCTGGCGTTTGTGGTTAGCAGTATGGTTGTAGTTGCGTTGTTTGTGCTGGAGCCTGTACAGCGTTTTATTAACCGGTTGCACAAAGTAAAAGATTACAAGATCAGAACAGAAGATGTAAGTGATGACTTCAAAAAAGAGCTGGAATTGTTCTTTTCAAAACACGATATCAACTACCGTTGTATGAAAATGATCAAAGAAAACAATGATGCGATTTATATTTACCGTGTAGGTGCGCCCAACCACGATTATGATATTGTAAACGATTATTTACTGAAACATACACGCATCAAAAGTTTTGATGTATAATTTTTAACTATTGCTTATGTCGTCTATTTTATTTGAAATAAAAGATGCGGTTGCTTATATCATATTGAACCGCCCCGACAAATTCAATTCCTTTAACCGGGAAATGGCTTTGCTGCTGCAAAACAAACTGGATGAATGTGCATCGCTGCCCGAAGTGCGGTGTGTGTACATTACCGGAGCTGGCAAAGCCTTTTGTGCCGGACAAGACATTGGTGAGTTGGTTGGTGAACACAAAATTGAACTGGCACAAATTCTGTCAGAACATTATAACCCCATTGTAAAACGCATCCGCAACTTACCAAAGCCGGTTATTGCAGCAGTGAACGGAGTAGCTGCCGGTGCTGGTGCCAACATTGCGTTGTGTTGCGATATTGTTGTAGCTGCAGAATCTGCCTCTTTCATTCAGGCATTTTCAAAAATTGGTTTGATACCTGACAGCGGCGGAACGTTTACACTACCACGTTTAATTGGTTGGCAAAAAGCAAGTGCGTTAATGATGACGGGTGATAAAGTATCGGCCAATGAAGCAGAGCGTCTCGCCATGATCTACAAAGTATTTGCCGATGTTACATTTGAAGAAGAAAGTAAAAAAATTGCACTCAGCATTTCGCAAATGCCAACAAAGGGATTAGCGTATACCAAACAGGTACTGAATCATTCCTTCAACAATTCATGGGATGAACAATTGCAACTGGAAGATCAGTTTCAGCAAAAAGCTGCCCTCACGGAAGATTACCGGGAAGGCATAAATGCGTTTTTAGAAAAAAGACAGGCCGCATTTAAAGGACAATAAAAAAGCCCGCCACAAACTGCAACGGGCCCATCATCAGAGGTAAGCAAGTAACTCTAATTGTTTTTAACGAACTGGAATGTTTGCACAGTTCCACTCTCATCTTTTAATTGCAAGAGATAGTATCCGGCTGGAAGTACTGCCAGGTTAAGATTGATTGTGTGTTCCCCTTTGGTATAAAATTGATTGAACCTATACACCTGTAAACCCGATGCATTGATAACAACTGCGCTGATGGCACTACTTTGTTGCAATGAAAAACGGACACTTGTTTTGCCCCGCATCGGATTGGGATAAAGGGTTGCTGTTTTTAATGCAGCCATATTGATACGGATGATTGTTGAATAAATGATCGTTCCATCTATATCCACTTGCCTGATGCGGTAGTAATATGATTGTTGTTGAATATTCTTGTGTACAAAACTGTACGTACGCTTGCTGTTACTGTTTCCTGCAGCACCTGTTCTTCCTGCCTCCGTAAAATCAGTTCCATTCAATGATGTTTCAATGGCAAAATAGCTGCTGTTGGTTTCTGCAGCTGTAGTCCATTGCAGCTGATTATCATTGCCAATATTTTTACCCGTTAACTCAAGTGATGCAGAAGGCAACACAGCCATGAACATTGTAACTGCAAAAGGAGAAAAACTGGTAAAGCCCGATCTTGATACTGTATAAGGGTTAACACCAGATGCCATAATATTTAAAAGGCCGTAATCCCACGCCGATGAAGTGTAATGTGCCAACCGGCTAAACATTCTGTTGAAACCGGTAAGCTCCAGCGATGCTGGCCATTGACAGGTTAGCGTTGCATTTGATCCGCCGTTCACTGCTTCTGAAACCATCCAGGTTGCATTCACTGAATTTGAATTCATTTGCGAACCAGTAGTTCCGTTACTGTAAACGGCAGGCAGCATACGCACATTGAATTCATCGGTGGTAGATAGTAATCCCAATGAGATGGTAATGGGTGTATATGCTGCCGATGTGCCAACGGGAAATGTTTTAGAACCCATCGCTGCAATTTGTTGCTTCAGCTCACCGGCACCTGTTGCAATGAGATAGGTATTTGTTCCTGCCCCACTAATGGTTGCACTGTTTGCAAGCGTTAAATGATAGTTATCGAGCGATAATTTACCAGCTGATAATGTTAATGTGTTGTTCACTGTAACTGCAGAAGCAAGTGTGGCAAGTCCGGATGCTTTGTTAATCGTAAGCCTGTAAAAAGGGGAAGTGCTTGTTGTACTGATTGATTGTGCACCTGTACCGTTGAGTATCAGTTCGCCTGTACCAACAGGCGTTGAAGCCTGGTTGTTTGTGTAATTTTCCTTTGCATACACTTTTCCATTGTTGGTGAAGGATGCGGAAGATGTATTACTAAAGTTGCCTGATATGGAAAAGGTATCTGTACCACTTCCAATAGAAAGTACACCTGTATTTGTAAGGTCAATTTGGGCGTTTGTATAATGAACGGCACAACAAACTGCATAGAAACAGATTAATTTCTTCATAGCATTTGGATGATTTCTATTAATATCAGTATTATTTGATAGCGAGATTAAATGTTTCAACATTTAGTGCCGTTGTGCTTGTATTTGCTTCTACCCATATTTCAATATAATCGGAAGTGTTTAAAAAAGCAGTGCAGGAAATCGTTACTGATACCTGGTCACTTGCATTCACCAGCTTAATTTTTTGCCTGGATTCGGGAAGTTGCACACCATTCCTGTATACATAAAAAGAATACTCCCTGTTACTTGAACCTTGCGAGCAGGTTAATGAACATAATATCTGAAATCGTCTGCCTTTTGTACCTGCATATACTAACCGATTATTTGCAGGAGAAGTAACTCTAAATAAAGAAGCTGCTGTTGTTGTCCCGGATATTTTAACAGGTGTGTTCAACGATGAAAATGTGCTGGAGGCTGTAGAAGTGATATATAAGTTTCCGGCAGCAACATCATCTTTTTCAGTTCCGAGACCAGGCGATTCTACTTCCCACTTGTTTGAAAATGTACCATTTACTTTTGTTCCTGTTCCTAGAAATGAGGTGTTTTTTAAACTTCCTGCATCAGTTACACTCACAATGCCCGTTACATCCAAGGCAGTAGAAGGTGACATGGGCTGACTAAACCCGCCGAGTTTTTCAATTACTGCAAAAGTGCCTACCATTTTCTCAAATATTCCTGCATTGGATGAAAACCATGCAGTATTATCTAGTAAAAGATTGCTATTGCTTTCATAGATTATACCAGTTGTATTTCCTGAGTAATTAATAATGCTGAAAAAAACGATATACCCTCCTTTTACCAAACCAACATCTTTACAGTTTGCAATGATTGCATCCCTTACAATCAGGTTCTCGGTTGCACCCATATCAACATTGAATAATTTTGCACCTGTAGTGTTTGCTACAAGGGTAAGCGTTTTGATGGTTCCTCCTTTATTTCCTGTAAACAGTTCGCCACTGGAAGGAGTATAGATTAACTTATCATTATTGGCATCTCTGCCAATCAGATAACAGCCATTAAGGTTGATCTTGCTGGTGAGCATGATTGTTCCGTTTACTTCATACGTTGTACCTGCCGCCAAAGTAATTACACCCGATACCGCTGCGGGTAAATCAGAAGCTGATTGCACCAATACAAAGTTATTTCTTGTCTTTACTATACCTGAACTGGTAATATTCCAGTTACTTCCATCGCTCACAACTGTTACAGTAGCCTTGGAATTTGATAACAACAAGGTAGTACTGCCATCGATAGTTTGAGAGGACGTAGTTGCGATGGTTACCACCGGCATTGGAGTTGTTGTGCTGATATTTTTGATCGTGTACATCCTTCCGTTACAGGTGCTGGCACTTGGCAATGTAACCGTTGCAGCCGATGTGCCGGTAAATAACAGGGTTTGATCCGTTGAAGCGGCGGTAGTGGACGATGTAAAATTTCGTGAGTTGAGCGATAATGAACCACGTATATCTAATGTAGATACAGGTGATGTAGTTCCGATTCCTATTTGGGCATTCACATAAACCGAACAGATACAAAGAAGTGCAACAAAAATAATTTTCATGGGATATTAATAAGGATTAATTAGATCGAACCTTGTGTTCGTAATAAGAAGTAAAAGTAAAGGAACTAATCAGTTTCACTTATAGAACAATCACTTGATGTGTACTCATTTTATCTACTACATGGTTTGATGAAGCACTTACTCACAATAGCTGTATCTACTTAGTGAGTATCTAAAAAATTGACTGTCTTGGTTATAAATGAACGACAAGTCAAAAATTACCACCAACACTTGTAAGCATAGCAGGTTTTGTACATTTGCAGAAATAAAACATATGCCCTCCTCACATGAAGTGATCGACCACATGATGCAAAACGATCTGTTCAGCCAATGGCTGGGCATTGAAGTACTTGATATTAAAGAAGGATACAGCAAAATCCGGATGAAGGTGCGCCCGGAAATGATCAACGGCTTTGGAATTGTACATGGTGGTGTGGCCTTTTCGCTTGGCGACAGTGCCTTTGCATTTGCCTGCAACAACCGCAACAATTTATCAGTGGCTTTAGATACCTCCATCAACTTTATAAAACCTGTACATGTGGGTGATGTATTAACAGCCGAAGCAAACGAACTGCATAACGGACGATCTACCGGGTTGTACCACATCCAGATCTTTAACCAGAACGATCACTTGGTGGCACAGTTCAAAGGTACTTGCTACCGAACGGGGAAAATGTTGGTGAATAATAAATAACCAAAAGCAAGATTAATGATCTATTCCTTCAAGGGTTTTATTCCCGTTGTACATGAAACATCATTTGTGCATCCGCAAGCGGCAGTAACCGGTAATGTGATCATTGGAAAACACTGCTACATTGGCCCTGGCGCTGCGTTGCGTGGCGATTGGGGTAGCATTATATTGGAAGACGGTTGCAATGTACAGGAGAATTGTACCATCCATATGTTTCCCGGTATTACAGTTTTACTAAAAGAAGGCGCACACATTGGCCACGGTGCTGTGATTCACGGTGCAACCATTGGCAAAAACAGTTTGGTTGGAATGAACAGTGTGATAATGGATCATGTGCAGTTGGGTGATGAATGTATTGTAGGTGCTTTGAGTTTTATCAAAGAAGGCGAAGTGTTTGAACCAAGAAGTTTGATAGTTGGCAACCCGGCAAAAAAGATAAAAGAAGTAACAGATGAAATGATTGGCTGGAAAACAAAAGGAACTGCACTTTATCAGTCACTTCCCCAAGATATGTTTGATAATAGCTCCGTATGTGAACCTCTACGTAGTGTACCTCCGCATCAGCAAATACAGGAAAAAAACTACTCAACCTGGAAAAACCAAAAATCAAAACAAACCCCAAAGTCTTAGGTAAATAATACAATAGTTAAAAAATATATCTCAAATTATTTTGAGATATTACATCTGCTTTATACTTTTGTTCCACTTCTCCAAAATTCTAATCCACTGAAGCCGTACTCTATCTAAATTCCTCTAAAAAACGCTTTTCCGATTTTAATTTGAACTATTTCTATATGTAGTATAGTTTTTATGCTATACGACTATTCCAATCCTTCGAAAATAGGCCTGTCGATTCCTATCATTTACCGCCTTAGATCCTGGTCCTGTTGAGCCTATTTTTTACCTCTCAAACTTCAAATCATGAAAAGAAATTTTACTCTCTTTTCAAAAGTGACAATCTGTGTATTTTCACTTTTGACAATGTGTGCTACAGCACTTCATTCTCAAACAATCAGTTTCACCCCTTCAGGAACACAAAACATTGCAGTTGGAACTTCTGTAACTTTTCTGGCAGACCCTACCGGCAATACATTTAATGGTAATGGCAACTATACCTATACCTGGAGTGCGCCGGGCCTCACTATTCCGGGAGCCAATCCTGTAACAGCAGGTGGCGGTGGAAATTCAAAAACCATTAACTTCCCCTCTGAAGGAACTTACACTGTTAGCTGTACAGTTTCAAGAGGATCTTCAACTGTAACTCAATCTAGAGTTGTGAATGTTTTTCTGCCTAATCTTTACTCAACTTCCGGTACCGGTACAATAAAAGGATACAATGTAAATCCTGTTACCGGAGCAATTGTATTTGGTCCTGCAGACATTATAACTCCTAACAGCAGCACGGCAGGGTTAGGAAAAAACAGAGCCAATGTAAATGATGCAAATGGCAACCTTTATTACATTCTGAATACAAACTCAAACGGCGGTGTTGTAACAATTTACTCCGTGAATCCTGATGGCACATCAAATACAAACGTAGGCACAATTGATATGAATGGCGCCACCAACACCACAAGTTTAGGATTTGTTCGTCTTGGTTTTGATGGAAACGGAAGAGGCTGGATTCTTGCCGGCGATGGATCATCTAACATTTATATTGCATCGTTCCAGGGTAATGGCAATAATCCTATCAGCAATGTAAACACCTATGGCAATACTGGTTTAAGCTTCAATGGCGGAGGATCGGCTGCTGAGTTTCAGAATGGAGACCTTGCGATAGGCCCCAATGGCATCTTGTATGCAATGGCAAATATTACCGGTGGTGAAACGTATATCTATACACTTAACTCGCTGGTTACACCAACTACACTTACTCGTAAATGGACTGTACAAACAGGAGGCGCTGTCTTTACCGGTACATCTGTAAACGGTATCGCATGGACACAAACAGGTTCCATGCATATATCAACCAGCAATGGAATTTATTTTGTTGATCAAACAACTGTTAACTCGGTTAATTCAACCGTACAGGCAGTACAGGTTGTAGGTTTAACCGGACTCACAGATCTGGCATCAAGCGAATTTCCGTTACAATCTACACTGCCTGTAACATTTGGCGAAGTAGCAGTGAAAAAAGCAGGTGCCAATGCAGAAGTGAGTTGGTCAACTTTAAGTGAAACCAATAACGATCATTTTATTGTTGAACGCAGCGATGATGCATTAAACTTTAAAACAGTAGGTACAGTTGCCGGAAAAGGTAACAGTGCCACAGTGCAATACTATTCACATGCAGATGCCATTGGTTCTTCTACAGGTGTTATTTACTACCGCATCAAACAGGTTGATGCAGATGGAAAGAGTAGTTATTCAAGAACTGTATCATTACGAATTGGAGGTGCACGCATCAGCAACTTTACAACTTATCCAAACCCATTTGTAAGTAACATTAAAATTCAGGTTGAAGCAAGCGAGAAAGAAGAATTACTGATTCGTGTAAATAGCCTGAGCGGACAAACCCTTGTTACAAAAAGAATACCCGTACAAAAAGGAAATAACATTTTGGTGATTGACAACCTACAACAATTGCAACCCGGAATCTACATGCTGGAAGTAATTGCCAAAGATGGTAATCATACACAACGCCTCATTAAAAACTAAGTTTCAGAGGTAAATGAAAATATCCGGTAAAACCTACGCCCCTCTCCCCGTGAGAGGGGCTTTTTTTTAGCCTTACTTTGCAGTTTTACCACACTGATTCAAAAGGCTGTTTCTTTCTTTTGAAATACAGCCTTACAACTTATAAAAACTATCTTTGCCACCAAGCATGGAAAAGAACTTCATCGACTACATACGGGTATTCTGCCGCAGCGGACATGGTGGTGCCGGCATCAAGCATTTTATGCGGAATAAACTCACAGCCTTTGGCGGGCCCGATGGTGGCGATGGCGGCCGTGGTGCCCATATCATTCTGCGGGGCAACTCACAACTCTGGACTTTACTCCATTTACGTTACTATAAAAATGTATTGGCCGATGATGGCGCTCCCGGCGGAAAAAACAATATGACGGGGAAAGACGGGAAAGACATCGTTATTGAAGTACCGCTTGGCACCATTGCCCGTGATGAAGAAACCGGAGAAGTAAAAGCTGAGATTCTGGAACACGGTCAGGAGATCATTCTGATGCGTGGCGGACGTGGTGGTTTGGGAAACAGCAATTTTGCAACACCCACCAACCAGGCACCCGAACATGCACAACCCGGTGAACCAGGTGTGGAAGGCTGGATGCTGTTGGAATTAAAAGTCCTGGCCGATGTTGGTTTGGTTGGATTTCCCAACGCCGGTAAATCAACCTTGCTTTCATCGATCACTGCGGCTAAACCAAAAATTGCAGATTACGCATTTACTACACTTACACCGCAACTGGGCATGGTGGAATATCGTGACGGAAAAAGTTTTTGCATTGCCGACTTACCGGGTATCATTGAAGGAGCAGCTGAAGGAAAGGGTCTTGGTCATCGTTTCCTCCGGCACATTGAACGCAATGCCGTGTTACTGTTTTTAATTCCGGCCGACAGTAACGATCATAAAAAAGAATTTGAAATTCTGCACAAGGAACTCGAGGAGTACAATCCGGAAATGCTGCAGAAAGAATTTATTATCGCCATCAGTAAAAGCGATATGCTGGATGATGAACTGAAAACTGCGATTGAAAAAGAATTACCGAAAAATATTCCGCATGTATTTATTTCTGCTGTTACAGGACAGGGATTGATTGAACTGAAGGATATCCTGTGGCAGAAGTTGAATGCATAAACACGACCACCTGTGTTCAGCAACCGATAATCAACTGTTTTGAAAAAACTGATTGCACTTACCGCAACAGACCTGTTGCAACCTGCATCCTTTACAAAATATCTTGCTGCCTTCAGCATTATTGCACTTGCATGTTACCTCAATTATTATGGAGGTGTATCATTGTGGTTGAAAAAAGAATCGTTTCTTATTTCATGCGGCTGGTACAGTGTATTGTTTACCGCTTTTTTTGCAGCTGGTATATTGATTGAAGGCGGCACCCGCATTTTCAGCAACAAACGCATCCAACTGATAGTAACTACAGCCGCTTTCTTATTTGCATTAAAAGTAGCGATCCCATTTCACCGGTTATTGCCATTTGCTTCAGGTAGTGCAGAACAAAAAATATTTCAACAACCTGCAACATGGTTCGGCGGACTGATCGTTATGACAACAGCGCTCTTGTTGTTACATCGTTACACCGAAAAACAAACCGGGTTGTATGGTACATCCAAAACAGCTTCGCTTCAAACTTATTTTTTATTAGTACTGCTGATGATTCCCTTACTCATCTGGGCATCGTTACAAACCGATTTTGCAGCCGTATATCCAAAAGCACAAATTATAACTGCACAGCTTGGCGACGCAGCAAAACCCTGGCACTATCTTCTCTTTGAAACAGCCTACGCTTCTGATTTCATCAACATTGAACTGTTCTTTCGTGGCTTCTTAATTATTACGCTGGGAAAACTGATGGGGCGGCAATGTCTTCTGCCAATTGCTCTTTTCTACTTCTCTATTCATTTAGGTAAACCAATGATGGAGGCCATCAGCAGTTTCTTTGGCGGCCTCATCCTCGGTGCCATTTCATACAACAGTAAAAGCATCTGGGGTGGTCTGCTGGTGCATGTAAGTATTGCCTTGTTGATGGAACTGTTTGGCTTTTTATTTTAACAGTGCAGTTAAAGTGCTTTCGTTAATTTTAATATCCATTTCTGTAGCAGGAAAGCTGCCAAATCGTAAAAAGATCGTAACACATGAAACAACTCTTTCTTTTCCTTTGTAGCGTTGGTTTTCTTTTTTCTTCCGCATCTGCACAATCTGTTCGTCAACTGCGTAAAACCATTGAACTCAAAATGCCCAAAGGCCCCGGCGATAATGGCGGCACTGTTGCACAAAACGGGAAGAACCGTTATTTCTATGCAACCATTGCGGGCAATAAAACATACAGTTTTGCCTATTTCAACCAGGTAGGTGAAATGATGTCGCCACCCGATCTCTCCATATTAGCTGATGTACGTGGCTTGTGGTACAACAATGCACTCAAAACATTCCAGGGAAATTTATTCGGCAATGCTGGCTGGGTAAGTTATGTTTTGGATGATGCCGGTATTCCGTACGATGCAAAAACATTTTTACCCGGACAATTACAACCTTACCCCAACTCCGTTGGTCAATACAACCTGCGTGAAAACCTGGTACACTTTTTAAAAGGCTCCACTGTTGTTGCGTACAATGCAGCAACCGGTGAAGAAGTGAAAGAACGGGCCGTGTTGTTAAAAGCTGGTTATGGCAAAAAAACACCACCGCCCGCCGATCTCGTGATCGACTCCAACGCAGTACTCACAAAATACAATACAACTACCGTTGTATACACCGGTATCAGCAATGCAGAATACGGCTTGCTGAATCTGGAAACAAAAGAAATTGAGCTCTACAGTAAAAACGATGGACTCATTTCACAAAAACTAAAACTTCCAGCCGATGCTGTTGTAAAAGATAAACTCAACTTCAGCTTTTCAAACAATACCTACTTTTTGTACGATGCAAAAAAACGTAGCTGGATCGGCTATCGTTAACTGTTTAATTTCAGCACATGCAACAATGTTTATTCTGCGGACACATGGTGCAACTGGTACATGTGCACGGTCATTATCAATGTCCCGTTTGCTTTACTAATACCCTTCCCTGTTGTGATGGTGATAATTGTCATACCAATCAGTATTTCGACAACAGGATCAGCTCTAACGAAAATAGTTCAACCCTGCCGACCCCACACAACCAAACAACTGAATTGTAGCCGATAGACTGACCGCAAACAGGTTTTCCGATTTCGCTTTTTCCGTAGGTTTGTTCACTAAAAAATAGTCCCATGAGAAAAATTTTTGTAACGATTGTTTTTGCGGTTACACTGTTGCGTACCTACGCCGATGAAGGTATGTGGTTACCGCTCTTGTTAGGTGAGCAGGTATATGCAGAAATGCAGAAGAAAGGATTAAAGCTTACCAAAGAACAATTATATCATATCAACAAAGCATCGATGAAAGATGCCATCATCATTTTTGGAAATGGATGTACCGGTGAAATTGTAAGCAGCAAGGGATTGATCTTTACCAATCACCATTGCGGCTACGGCGCCATTGCATCAGCATCATCTGTAGAGCACAACTACCTGCGTGATGGTTTCTATGCAAAAAATTTGAATGAAGAAATTCGCACCGGACTAACCGTTCAGTTTTTGGTAAGCATTGCGGATGTTACCAAAGAAGTAAACGATTCACTCGGCACTCTACTTGGTAAAGCAAGAGCCGATAAACAGGCAGCGGTGCTGGCCTCCATCAATCAACGATTATCAAATGCGGATCAATCAATTGAATGCCGCATCAGTCCCTTGTTCAAAGGCAATCAGTTTTTAGCATTCATTTATCAACGCTACCGTGATATTCGTTTGGTGGGTACACCGCAGGAAAGTGTTGGAAAATTTGGTGGCGATACTGACAACTGGGAATGGCCACGACACACCGGCGATTTCAGTGTATTTCGTGTGTACAGCAATAAAGAAGGAAAGCCTGCTGATTTTAGTACCGATAACATTCCGCTGAAACCAAAATACTTTTTACCTGTTTCGATCCGTGGATTAAAGGATGGTGATTTTGCAATGACTTGGGGTTATCCCGGCAGTACCAACCGTTACGAAACATCACTGGGTGTAAAACTTTCAACCGATATCAATAATCCCACACTTGTAAAACTGCGTGATGAACGTTTGAAATACATGTTTGCAGAAATGCAGAAAGATGCTGGCACAAAGTTAAAATTAGCCAGCAGCTATGCAAGCATTGCCAATTACTGGAAGTTTTATGATGGTGAAACAAAACAATTGCTGAAGTATGATGTGTATGGACAAAAACAAAAAGCAGAAGCGGCCTTTATCAAATGGGCAAGCGACAAACCGGACTATGCAGCTGTTTTTCCTGAATGGGAAAAAGTATACGCTGCCTGGCAACCTTATGCACTTCATCGTGTGTATATGATGGAAGGAATTTTTGGATCACCGTTGCTTTCGTTTGCATCAACGTTGATTCAACTTGAAGCAGCGATTGTAAAACCCAATGCTAGCAAATCCGACATTACCAATGCCATGAATGCAGCTACTGCTGCCCGTAAAAATTTCCTGGAAGCACACAATGCAGCCAGCGATCAGCAGATCGTGGGCCGTATGCTGATGATGTATTATAAAGATGTTCCCAAGGAACAACATCCCATCAGTTATTTCGAATCGGTAAAAGGAAGCTTTGGCGATTTAAAAGAAGAAGCTACCTGGAAAAAATATGCAGCGGCCGTTTTTGCAAATACCATGTTGCTGAACGATGCAAAATGGAATGCATTCGCAAACAACCCCGATGGATTAAAATTACAAGAAGATCCTGCATTCACCATTGCCAGTGCCTTCTTTAAAAATTGGAATGTAAAATTTCAACCACGCTTCACCGAGTTTACCATTAAGAACAACGATCTGGGTCGCTTATACCTGAAAGGGATTATGGAAATGAATCCTGCAAAAGCAAAAAAGATGTACCCCGATGCTACGTTTACCATGCGTGTGTCGTACGGTAATGTAAAAAGCTATGTACCGAAAGATGCAGTGAAGTATGATTTCGTTACCACTTCAAAAGGTTTGCTGGAAAAATACAAACCGGGTGATTATGAATTTGATCTTCCCTCGAAACAAATTGAGTTGTTGAAGAAAAAAGACTTTGGTCAGTACATCGATAAAAGCCGTAACGATCTGGTGATTGGATTTATCACCAGCAACGATATTACCGGTGGCAACAGCGGCTCTCCCGTAATCAATGCTAATGGTGAATTGATCGGACTGGCATTTGATGGCAACTACGAAGCATTAAGTCATAAGCTGGCATTTGATAAAGACCTCAACCGAACAATCTGTGTCGACATCCGCTATGTATTGTGGTGTATTGATAAGCTGGGCGGTGCTGAACATTTGATTAAGGAGTTGAAGTTGGTAAAATAAACCGCTGATGAAATTGATGAAATGATTTTTCTGATATGAGTCCCGCTTTCGGCGGGACTCTTTTTATTAACTTCGTTTCATGCAACTTCAAATCACATCCATCGAATTATACAAGCTGCGTATTCCGCTCAAACAACCTTTTGTGATCTCATTGGGCGCACAGTATGATGCAGATAATGTGCTCGTCATCATCCGTACAAACAAAGGCATTAGTGGCTATGGCGAATGCAGTCCCTACATGAGCATTAACGGCGAAAGCATAGATACTTGTTTTATTGTTGGACAATACCTGGCCGGTTTACTCAAAGGAAAAGATCCGCTTCGAATTGAAGAATGTGTGCTGGCAATGGATCGATTGATTACACGCAACGAAAGCATCAAGAGTGCATTTGATATGGCTTTGTATGATATTGCTGCACAGTTTATGAATCAACCCTTGTATCAACTGCTTGGCGGTACAAAGAACAAAGTGATCTCTACCGATATGACGGTTGGATTGGGGTCGCCGGAAAAAATGGCCGCAGAAGCTATTCAATACAAAGCCGCCGGTTTCCCTTCCATTAAAGTAAAGTTGGGGACTACTACCGAAGCAGATGTGGAAAGGATCAAAGCCATTCGTGCTGCCATTGGCAATGAACTGCCGTTACGTATTGATGCCAATCAAGGGTGGGATGTAGATACAGCGATTGCTACATTGAATGCATTGAAAGACTTTGGGATTGAACATTGTGAAGAACCGATTGCCCGTTGGAATTTTATGCAACTGCCGACTGTAAGAAAGAACAGCCCCATCAAAATCATGAGTGATGAAAGTTGTTTTGATGAACACGATGCCGAGCGGTTAGCAACACTCAACGCTTGTGATTATTTTAATATCAAACTTGGAAAAAGTGGTGGCATCTGGCATGCACTGAAAATTGTGGAAGTAGCAAAGGCACACAATTTAAAATTACAGGTAGGCTGTTTTATGGAAAGCCGGTTAGCCATTACAGCATTGGTGCACTTTGCCTATTGCAGTGATCTGATTGTGCATTACGATTTAGACACACCATTAATGTTGAAAGAAGATCCTGTTGTGGGTGGGATGAAGTTTCTTGACAATGGTATTGTAGAGATTGATGAGGCAATCGGGGTTGGGACAACAATAGATGAAGCGTATTTGAAAACTTGTGAAATGATAGAAATTTAATGAGAATACAATTGATAATCCTTTTATTGGTTCTTGGCTTCTGTAAAGCTGTTGCTCAGCTATCAGTACAATCGAAGCAAATCGAAGCAACTTGTAAATTGATTGATAAAGATAGTTCTCTCAAAAAGAAGGTTTATGAGCAGGAAGAGTTCATGGACCACGCTACAGACAATGGGGCAAGTTTGACCTTTTATTATAAGAATGGGCTCGTTTACAGGATAACAGAATGGGTTGGATTGTCTGGCTATGTTGTTATAATAGATTACTACTTTCAATCGGGAAAGCTCGTTTATGTAAGAGATGAAGAGTTGACGTATGAACGTAATCCTGTTACTGGTGATCTAACGGGAAAATTTTCAAAAGATGACCGGTTTCTCGGAAAATACTTTTTCCGTAACAACAAACTCGTCGATCAGGTAAGCCTCGGGCATAACCGATTTGAAGATGACGAAAAAAATGATGCTGAAAAAGAGTTTATAATATCCGCAAAAAAACATCTGTCACTTTTCTATAAAAAATAAAAATGCTAAAAATACCGGAATCAGAATTGACTTTTCATGGACCAAATAAACCCTATGAATACTTTAACCTCATTAATGAACTATGCGAAAGAAAAAACTGGATGGAAAGCCCTGAACTAGATGGTCGATTTGTTTCTAACGATCCCTTGCAATACAAGTTCATTTCAAATAGCTTTCCAAATCACAGAATACCAGATGAATGGAAAACCAGCATCATCGTTACACTCGAAAAAACGGAAACCGGAACATCATTTTGTGTCAGAACAAAAAACAGTATCAATACTTGGGTCTTTAGTATTATTTTTATTATTGGCGTTTTTATTTTCCTGTTTTCAATTTTTCAAGGGCAACGAAGCAAAACGGAGATAGTTCCTTTGATGTTGCTATTTGTTGGATATCTAGTATATGAAAGACATTTGAAAAGAAGATTAATTGTAAAATTCAAAGAAAAAGTCTTTGGATTTAACTAAATGGATTTCAAGAATATTATTCCAGTCGCTTCAACACCACTTCTATATCATCCAGCGAACCGGAACGTACTAAGATCATCCCTTCTTTATCTAATAACATATACGTTGGAAAATCAGTGTTCTTCAGTACATCGATTACGTTCGCACCTTCAGGATTGGTTTGCCGGTACTGCAGCAAATGCACCCATTTCAATTTGTAGGTGTTCGTCATTTCTTTGGCTGCAGGGATTTGTTGTTTGTATTCATAAGGGAATCCATACATCGTAAGTTTGCTGTCGTATTTTTTTACAAGTGCAACCAATGCGGCAAAATCGTTTTTGCAACTATCGCTCTGGCTTTTCCAGAAATGAAACAAGGTATAATCCTTCGATTCTCTGAATACAACATTGATCACTTTGTTCGTCATCATATCCACACCCGATAACGAACGAAGGGCTGCGCCGGCCGTAGGTCCATCCTGTGAAAATACATTCACTGAAAAAATCAATGCAGTTATGATCAAAACCTTACTACGCATTTCATTCATCATTCATTGTATTACTCCCCTTTAGGGGTTGGGGTTTCATCTTTCCACCGCCACAAATGTACACAGGCATAAGTGCGGTAAGGCCGCCATTTTTCTGCTACTTTATGCATTTGTTCATACAGCAGTTTTTTATTGGATCCATCGAGTTTGTACAGTTTAATCATTGCCTGCTGAATGCCCAGGTCATCAACCGGTAACACATCTTCGTGCTGCAACGCAAACATCAAAATCATTTCAGCGGTCCATTTTCCTACACCTTTGATTTGCGTGAGTTTATCGATCACTTCTTCATTACTCATTTTGTACAACCGGGCATCTGTAAGTTTTTCTTCTATAAAAAACCTGCAGACATTTTGCACATAGCTGGCTTTGGCATTACTCAATCCGATTGCCCGTAAGGTTTCATGTGGTGTGTCGATGATCTGCTGCGCCGTTGGTTCTTTTTTTCCATACAAGGCAAGAAAACGTTTGTAGATCACATCGGCTACTTTGGTTGATAGCTGTTGACTCATAATAGATGCACAGAGATGCAGATACACTTTCTTTCGCTTCACCAATACGTGTGCATCCTGATTCTCTAAAACTTTCCTGAGCTTTTTATCTTTTGTAAGATGATCGATGTAATGCATATTGATCGGATGAAAGGTTGAAGGTTGCCAACCCTCGCACAAACTGTTATTGTTCTTAAGCTGTCAAACCAGGGTTGGCAACCTTTTACCGGCTTAACAATTTCATTACAATTTATTCATTCTCTTTTAATCATTCATCAATAGTTTGATAACAGGAGATTTCAAGCTTTGTAAAACTCTCCGCTGTGAAGACCTTTTACAAAACAATTATCCTTTCTGACATTCATCTTGGCATCCGCAACTCACGGGTAAAAGAGGTAGTAAATTTTTTGCGTGAACACCGTTGTGATACATTGATACTAAATGGTGATATCATTGACGGTTGGCAACTCCGCAAATCGGGTGAGTGGAAAAAGAAACATACGTCGTTCTTCCGCATCATTATGAAATACATGCACAAGTACAATACAAAAGTGATTTACCTGCGTGGCAATCATGATGATTTCCTGGATGAAATAGCACCTTTCTCCTTTGGGCAGTTTATCATTAAACGTCATCATATTCTGCAAAGCGGCGCTAAAAAATATTATGTGGTACATGGCGATATTTTCGATACGGTTACTACCAAACTGAAATGGCTTGCCAAACTGGGCGATGTGGGTTATACATTTTTACTCTGGCTCAACCGCCATTACAATCAGTACCGTACAAAAAGAGGATTGCCTTATTATTCGCTATCGCAGGTAGTTAAGGCAAAAGTAAAAACAGCTGTCTCGTTCATCAGCGATTATGAAGAACAGTTATGTGCCGTGGCAGCAGCGCATCATTGCGATGGAGTTATTTGCGGGCATATTCACCAGGCGGCCGATAAAATCATTGACAATGTACACTATCTCAACAGCGGCGATTGGGTTGAAACCATGAGTGCATTGGTTGAAACAGAAGAAGGCAACTGGAGCATCCTTTATTACAACGATTGGCTGCAGCAGCGATCACCTGTTGAAGCACCCGCAATAACTGAAACGCACACGTCCTATTTTCCTAGTTTAACACCCGAACTTTTATGAACAACACATTTGTATTTGCAGTACAAGGCGAAGGCCGTGGACATTTAACGCAGGCCATTGCAACGTATGAATTACTTGTTGCCCGTGGGCACAAAATAGCAGCGGTATTAATTGGCAGCAGCAACCGCAGAGAAATTCCTGCATTTGTAAGAGAACGCATCAAAGCTCCAATCATTACCTTTCGCAGCCCCAATTTTATAACTGATAAAGAAAACAAATCAATATTACTGGGCCGGTCCATTGCAAAAAATTTATGGCAATGGAAAAAATACCGGAAGAGTATGAAACTGATCAGAGAAGTGGTGAATGAATACAAGCCAGATCTGCTGCTGAATTTTTATGAGCCGTTGATCGGTCTTTGTTCTGTATTCAAAAAACTGAATACGAAAATAATTTCATCGGCACATCAATACATCTACTTGCACCCTTCGTTTCAGTTTCCCAAAGGCGGCAGCAGATCCGATCAATTTGCCACTCAACTGTACACAAAACTTACAGCGAAAGGATCAGAAAAATTACTGGCGCTTTCGTTTTATCCATTAAACCCATCATGTTACAAACAGGTAAAAATTTGTCCGCCGCTGTTACGGAAAGAAGTATTTCAGCAGGATGTATTTGCCGGTATCCATGTTTTGGTATATCTGCTGAACTCCGGTTACATGCAGGATATCATCAATTGGCATAAGGAACATCCCGAAGTTGAATTGCATTGCTTTACCGACAGTGCAACTGTAAAAGGTAAATGGCGCTTTGATGAAACGCTTTGTTTTCATTCACTCGACGATCAGAAGTTTCTGCAATTCATGGCCAATGCAAAAGCGTTGGTTACCACGGCCGGTTTTGAAAGCGTATGTGAAGCGATGTATTTTGGAAAACCTGTTTTGATGGTGCCGGTGCAAGGACATTTTGAACAATGGTGCAATGCAAGAGATGGCGCAAAAGCAGGCGCAGGTATACATGCAGAAGTATTTAATCTGGATGTGTTACTGGATTATTTACCGAACCATCAAAATAACAGTGAACAGTTCAGGCAATGGAGCAAACAAACAAAGCAAATTTTGCTGCAGAGTTTTACTGAAGTATTGCATCAGCCGATGGAAGAAGAAACAGTGGAAGAAAAAGCATCTCCGTTTTTCCAGTTTCAATCCTTACTACCCGGCCAGCAACAGTTGGGGCATAGTTAAGCTTCGGCCCATGTTTTAAATTCATGCACTCGCTCACGGCTCAACACTACTTCTTCCGTTTTGGAACCGTTTCGTAACAGTAATTTCAAGCGACTGTTTACGTAAGGCTTTATTTGAGCGATACTGCTGTAGCGTGCAATGTATTGCCGGTTAAGTCGAAAAAATTCTTTGGGATTGAGTAAGCCTTCCAAACGTTCCAGGGTATAATCAACCATCAGTTTGTTTCCCTCTTTATCTACCAGGTACACAATCTTATCATCAGCCTGGAAATACTGCACTTCCGAAGTCTCCACAAAAAACATCCGCTGACCGGCCTTTGCAAGAAACCTTGATTTGAATGAAGCACTATCAAATACATTCGACAACTGGCTATAATTGCCTGCTACGAAATTCGATTGCAGCTGCACAAATTTCTGCATCGCTTTTGCCAATGCTTCTGCCGCTACCGGTTTTAACAGGTAGTCAATACTGCAAAGCTGAAATGCTTCCAATGCATATTCGTTGTATGCGGTTGTAAACACAATGGGCTTTTTGTATTCCACCTGTTTAAAAATATCAAAACAAAAACCATCAGCCAGTTGAATATCCAGGAACAATAAATCGGGATGAACATTTGTATTGAGCCATTGAATACTTTCTTCTACACTGTACAAGTGTTTTACAATTTCAATTGACGGATCGTATTGTTTCAAAAGCATGATCAGTCGCTCAGCCGCTAATTGCTCATCTTCAATAATTACTATTCTCTTTGTATTCATCGGTTTGCAGTTTACTGGTTTGTGTTTGATCGGTTTTGCTTATCCCACTTCAATCAGTGGAAGTGTTACTTTAAACTCATGCTGATTTTTTTCTACTTCAATTTTCCTGCCGGTTATTAATTCATAACGCTGGTTAATATTGTTTAAGCCAATGTTCGATGAAGGCTCACGGTTTAGTTTCGGCTGCAGGTTGTTAGTAACCTCCAGTACAGCTGTTCCATTTGCTTTGATATTGATTGCAAGTGGTTTTGCCTGCGATACAACATTGTGCTTGATGGCGTTTTCCACCAGCATTTGTAAAGCAACCGGAACTACGTAGGCATTTTTCCAGCGTTCATCAATTTCTGTTTTCAATTCAACACCGGCCGGAAAGCGTTTTTTAAGCAGATACATATACGGCTGCAAAAAATCCACCTCTTTCTGTAATTCGATCAACTCTTTATCCTGATTTCGCAAAATGTAATGGTACACTTTTGAGAATGCTTCAATAAAATCATTGGCTTCCTCACTGTTTTTCATCACCAGTGATGACAGTACATTCAGGTTGTTGAATAAAAAGTGTGGATTGATCTGCGATTTAATGCTTTGCAACTGCGCCTGTGTATTCATCCGCAACAATTCTTCAGCTTCCAGTTGCTTGCTTTTATACTTGTGCATATAAAATACAACTGCATTCAACAAGTGAAAGAGCAGTGTAATAAGCGATGTGTACGTGAGTGTTAGCTTCAACGGATTATCCAGCGATAAAGGAACATGCAGCACAAATACTTCAAACGACATAACCACCATAATGGTTAGAATCAGGCTTCCGGCTAATCCCACCCCAAAAAACGAAAGCAGCCGCTTGTTAATATGTTCATCGCCATGAAACCATTTGCTGATGTATGGCTGTAACATACGGCTCCACTCCCAGCTGAGAAACGTAATGAGCAATATGCTTAAAAAAGCCTGGTACCATTCAATCGGCAGCTGGAAATAATCATACACCCGGCACACCGCCGTATTTACATAGGTGTAAACAGCCAGTGCCAGAACAAACCAATAACGGTATTTGTGCTGAAAAAACATAGTGTCCATAGTACAAACAAAAAACCGGCCCAAAGGTTTGGGCCGGCGTAAATGAATAAAGTGATTTTAAGGAAGAATTACCTTGTTGATAAGGTGTACCACCCCATTTCTTGCCATAATATCTGTTGCAACAATAGTAGCCGTTGCGCTGGTTGCACCACTTCCTTTGATGGTAGCGTTGCCGCCTGAAATAGCAATTGTTGCGTTGGTACCATTTGCCATTCCCACATTACCTGCAGCTACATCATTTGAGAATACACGGGCGCCTGCCACCACGTGATGACGTAACACTTGACGCAGTGTTGCCACCGGTACTTGTGATAAACTGGTTACTCCCAACTGTGCCAAAAGATCTGTAAACGCCTGGTTGGTTGGAGCAAACACCGTAGCACCATTAATGGTTGATAAAACTTCAGCAATGTTATCAGCACTACCTGCTGCAGTTCCTGCACTTGCAAGTGTTACTGCACGAACCAATGAATCAAGAGCCGGTGCTGCTGCTACAGCAATCTGCACGATGTTTTGTCCGCCAGCGGGTATCAATACACGACCGATCACGTGTGCCACACCGTTAGAAGCTTCTGCATTGGCTGTAGTTACACGCTGACCGTTTACAAACACATCGTTTCCTACACGCTTCACATACAAGCTATCGAAGGTTGCGTTCTTAGATGCAATTGCTGTTAAGGTTGTTGGAACACCTGCTGCCAGCACTTTACCATCAAACACATGATAGAGCAATACACTTTGCAAAGTAGCTGCCGGTGTGTTAGCCGGAATAGCTGCTGCAGTAAACGCAGCATTTGTTGGAGCAAAAACGGTAAACGGACCAGCACCTCTTAATGTGTTGGTTAAACCCGCTGCTTCAACTGTTGCCACTAACGAAGTAAGTCCGGCTGAGGTAGCTACTTCCACCAGTGTGTTTGGAGCCGGATCATTTTTCTTTTTACAACTGCTTGCGCTGCCAATCAATGTAATTGCAGCGAGGGCCATCATCCCATTGCGTACGAAATAGTTCTTTTTCATGATTTTGATTTTGAAAGAGAACAACAAAAAAGCAAAACGGGCAGCTTAGCCGGATGAACTGTTGAATGAACGGAGTGAGTCTACCATTAGACGGAATGAAAAGAGGGGCTATTGCCCCTCTGAAAATATTTGTACCGAAAAAAATATCGCATCACATGGTAAAACTCATGCCGCCATCTTTTTCATCTTTCAGCTGAATACCAAGTTCGGCCAATTGATTCCGTATCTTATCGCTGGTAACAAAATCTTTTTTTGCTTTTGCATCTTTGCGAAGCTCAATTAAGATCTGCATCACTTCCTTCAGCTTATTGTTGTCTTCGCCTGTTACGTTGCGCAAGCCGAGGATGTTTTCGATATACAGTTTCATCTGTTGCTGCATCAATGCAATGGTAGTACTGCTCAATGCATCGGCTGCAATATGCTTGTCTTTTAACCCGTTGATGATCGGTACCAATTCAAACATGCTGGCCAATACTTTCGCCGTGTTTAAATCATCGTTCATAAATTCATCGAACTCGGCTACCAGTTGTGATACTTTTTCATCAAGCGATTTGTCTTTTGCTTCGTACGTCGTACTTCCAATTTCGTACTTAGCTAACCATTCATGTGCTTCCATCAATCGCTTCAATCCCTTTTCTGCTGCCTGCAATGCTTCGTTCCCAAAATCGAGGGTACTTCTGTATTGTGTTTGCAGAATAAAGAAACGAACCGTCATTGGATGATAGGCTTTCTCCAGGATCGGATGATCGCCACTGAACAACTCCGTTAACTTGATCACATTGTTGTAACTCTTTCCCATCTTCTTACCGTTGATGGTGATCATGTTATTGTGCATCCAGTAACGAACCGGTGCTGTATGATTGCAGATGGTGCTTTGTGCAATTTCACTTTCGTGATGCGGAAACTGTAAGTCCATACCGCCACCATGTATATCGAACTGTGCGCCTAAATATTTTGTAGCCATGGCCGAGCACTCGATGTGCCAGCCGGGAAAACCAATTCCCCACGGACTTTTCCAACGCATGATATGTTCCGGTGCTGCATTTTTCCATAGTGCAAAATCAGCACGGTCTTTCTTCTCTTCCTGCCCTTCGAGCTCTCTTGTTGTTTCTAACAGATCATCAATTACACGACCACTGAGTTTTCCATAATCATGACTGGCTGCATATTTCTTTACATCAAAATAAACAGACCCATTCACCACATACGCATAGCCTGCTTCAATGATCTGCTCAATCATCCCGATCTGCTCTACAATATGCCCGGTGGCGGTTGGCTCAATAGAAGGTTGTATGGTATTGAATTGCTCCATCGCCCAATGAAACAGGTTGGTGTATTTCTGCACCAGTTCCATCGGTTCCAGTTTTTCCAATACCGCTTTTTTCGAAATTTTATCTTCTGCTTCTCTTCCTTCTTCTTCAAAATGCCCTGCATCGGTAATGTTACGGACGTAACGCACTTTGTAACCGAGATGCGTGAGATAGCGGTACAATACATCGAATGTGATATACGGACGGGCATGCCCCAAATGACTTTCACCACTTACGGTGGGACCGCATACATACATACCCACATGACCGGGTGTAATGGATTCAAAAACTTCTTTCTGGCGTGTGAGGGAGTTATAAACTTTTAACTGCGACATAAAAAACTGAATGATTGGAATGAAGAATTGTTGTTATAGAGGGACAGGTTGCCGGGATCAGCAACAACAAAAACAACAACAGGTGTGTACAAAATTCTTCATTGCAACAAAGATAGGGCTTCCACCGGTTAATTTTTCTTCAAAATAAAATCGGCAAGCACAGGGCTGTGGTCACTGCGGGGCGAACGCAATACCTGCACACGGCCCACTTGCAGCGATTTGCTGTGCAGTATATAATCAATGCGCAACGTAGGAGAAAGAAATTTGAATGTGCGGCCAATGCCCCATCCTTTCTCCGTAAACGCATCGTATAAATCTTTGCTGATGATCTGGTATGCATTGGAGTTGGGCACATCATTCATATCGCCACAAACAATAACCGGGTAGGGACTTTTCCTGATCTCATCTTTGATATCTCTTGCCTGGGTAGAACGGAGCAGGTTGGCCGTTTTCATTTTACGAATAATGTTGCGGCCGGCTGTTTGCACATCATCCATATCCTGCTGATCGATGTTTTCGATAAATGCATAATCGTTCTTTGCAAAATGCATGCTTTGCAAATGAATATTGAAGAAGCGGATGGTATCGCCTTTCACCAGCACATCGGCCCATAAAAATGTATGATTGTACTCCTTGATGCTTTGTACTTTTTCCCAGCGAATGATGGGATAGTTGGAAAAGATGGCAACGCAAAACGGATGATAGCGTTCATTTTTTTGACGGATGTTGGTATGTACACCAAAGGCCCTGTCGTTAGCAGTTACAGCATACCGGTAGCCCAGTTTCTGCTTTACTTTTTCAAGTGTAATGGGCGATGCACTGTCGAGCGAAAACACAAACTCCTGTACAGCGAGGACATCCGCCTTGAACGATTTGGCTTCCTGCAACATGGCAGGATCAAGCAAACCTCCGTTCTCAAAAAAATTAAACAGGTGTGCATTCCATGTAACTACACGAACCGTTTCAGTGGTTGGTTGTGTTGCTTTTTCGGATGGATGAAAACCAAAAAAAGAACCGATCAGGTTCCAGCTCAGTACAAGTGTAACAACCGGAATAAATGCCAGCTTGCGTTTTACCATCAACCAAAAAACCAGGAAGCCAAGCTGGAGGATGAGCAGAAAAGGAAAGAGTAACGCAAACAGATTTACGATCCAGGAAGTAGCTGGTGAGAGATAGGGCAGCGCATACAACAGCAGTATACAAACGCTTACAATTACATTGCAGATGATGATGAACTGCTTGGTAAACCTGCGCACAAATCCCGCCATAATGATTACGAAGTTTCGTTGTCAGCCGCTTTTTTCAAGATGTCTTTTTCTTCCTGCGTGAGTGACTGATACCCGTGCTGGCTGATCTTATCGAGGATATCATCTACACGTTGTTGAGTAACGGTGGGTTTCCGCACATACGGATCTTTTCCCTTGGTGTTGTAAAATACTTCTTTCTTAAATGGTTTTTGCTTTGGCTCTTGTTTCGGTTCAAACAAACCAACAAACCAATTGTACAACCGGTGCATCCAATCGCCGGGAAGTTTGCCCGCCTGCACCTGTTTTATGTACACATAGCCAATAGCCGCCCCTCCCAAATGCGCCAGGTGATGTGGAAAGGCAGAACTCGCCAATCCTGCAAAATCAATGATCACATAAATGAGCGTAATGATCCACAACGGAATACCTCCGTTGATCATAGGAAACACACGATAATCAGGAGCAGTAACAGTAGCTGCAATTGCAATAGCCATTACACAGGCACTTGCACCAAGATAACTGAACGAGTTAATTTCTGAAGCAAAACGGGGCAGCAGATTTGCACTGGCAATGAACAATACAGCGCCCGCCAATCCGCCATAAACATACAACGGAACAATGTGTTTATTACCTACCAGATCCTGCAGTAAAAAACCAAAGGCCCAGAGGAAAAGCATATTGCCCAGCAACTGCCATAAACTGTATTGGGCAATCATATGTGTAAGCAATACCCATGGCCTTGTAATAAAAGTTGAAAGGTTTGCCGGCAAGCCAACCCAATCCAGAATTTGTGTTTTGTACATGGCCACATTAAAACCCGGCGTAAGCTGGTAAACGATCTCAATAAATTTGAGAATAACAAATACCATCACATTGATGAAGATGAGCCGCATTACAGCATCCCCATCTTGTCCAAAGAGAACTCTCCGTTTCCGTTCTGCCTGCATATAACTCATAGATCAACCATTTATTAATAAAACGTCTTTCGGTTCCGTTTGTTCCAATACCATACTAATAAAAATCCGATCAATGCCCCGCCAAGGTGTGCAAAGTGTGCTACACTGCCGCCACTGTTGCGGATACCCATCCAAAGTTCGGCAGCTGCGTACAAAATCACAAACCATTTTGCTTTTATGGGGAAGAAAAAATAAATGTAGATAAGCGTATTGGGAAACAGGTACCCAAAAGCAGCAAGGCAACCGAACACGGCGCCGGAAGCACCAACGGTGGGCCGGCTCAGCACTGCCTGTGATCCTTCTTTTATATACACAATACTATCGTTGATATAAGCAGGATTGCTCAAATCGGTCGACCAGCGATTGGCCAGCGTATTGAGTTGTTCCACATCCATTCCTCTGCCCACACCATGCTCCTGGAAAAATGCAATGAATTTTCGGGGTGAAGGTGACAGTTGAAAAGCTGCCACATCATTCATCATCGGCTGCATTTCGTACGATAACCAGCCGAGATGAATGGCCGCAGCACCCAATCCACACAATACATAAAATGTTAGAAATCGTTTAGAGCCCCAGAAGTTTTCAAGCATGTTGCCAAACATCCACAATGCAAACATGTTGAAGAAGAAGTGAAAAAAATCGCCATGCATAAACATGTGCGTTACCAACTGATGTGGTTTAAACAAATCAGACTGTACATTGTGCAACGCAAACAAATCAATGATCGCCTGCTCGCTGCCCCATGCACCACTGGTATATTGCGCCAGTAACACAAGGCCATTAATGATGATTAGATTTTTTATAACAGGAGGTAACACATTAAAACCACCCGGACGTATTTGCTGATAACTCACTATAAACTTATTTGAGAGGTTAACTGCGAATTTCGGAATAGATCACGAAAACCACCTGAAAACATTTTGACGGAAACGTTAAATCAAACCTCGATTATGAATGACGCAACACCAACGCTGCCACATTTTCAATATGATGCGTATGTGGAAACATATCTACCGGCTGCAACTGCTCCACCACATATTTTTCGTTGAGCAATTGCAGATCTCTTGCCTGTGTGGCCGGGTTGCAACTTACATATACAATACGTGGAGCTTCTATTTCCAGCAGTTTTCGCACCAGCTTTTCGTGCATACCTGCACGTGGCGGATCGGTGATAATTACATCGGGTCTTCCGTGTGCTGCAAAAAACTCATCGTTGCAAATATCAATTACATCGCCTGCATAAAACGAGGTGTTGGTTAAGCCGTTTGCCGCTGCATTGATTTTTGCATCTTCAATAGCATCAGCCACGGCTTCTACCCCAATAATTTTTTTTGCTCCTTTGCTGCAAAAGATACCGATGCTGCCGGTGCCACAGTAGAGATCGTACAAGGTTTCGTTGCCGGTGAGCTTTGCAAACTCCCTGGTGATTCTGTACAATTCCTCGCCCTGCTTGGTATTGGTTTGAAAAAATGATTTGGGACCGATCTTGAATACAAATTCTTCCAGCTTCTCCGTTACAAAGCCACTGCCAAAATAAGTTTGAGGTTGCAGATCATAGATACTATCGTTCCATTTGGGGTTGATGGTGTACAGCAGCGTGGTGATTTCCGGAAATTCACTCAACATTGCGTTGAACAAAAGTTCACGGTTGGCCACATCATCATATCCAAAGGTGATGTTCACCATTACTTCACCGGTTGTGGTCATTCGAAAGATCATGGTACGCAACCAGCCTTCGTGTGCACGGATATCGTAGAACGAAAAGTTGTGCTTTTTTGCAAACTCACGTACAAAATTGCGAATGGCATTGTTGGGCTCCTGCTGTAAGTAACAGGTTTCAATATCAATTACTTTATCAAATATGCGGGGAACGTGAAAGCCCAGCGCCACATCTGCCGGTTCGGGCGCCGGCGTTGCATTTTCATCTGTTCCTGCGTTTGCTTCCTGTGCTTTCAATCGTACTTCATCCCGTTTCAATAATTCTTCACGGGTTAAATAACGTTTATTACTGAAGGTATACTCCAGCTTGTTGCGATAATATTTGGTTTGTTTGGCGCCCACAATCGGCAGCAGCTCTGGTAGTTCAATTCGACCAATACGCCGCAGGTTTTGCTCTACTTCCCGTTGTTTGTATTCCAGCTGCTTTTCGTACGGCAGCATTTGCCACTTGCATCCGCCACATAATCCAAAATGATCGCAGAACGGCTGTGTGCGGTCGGCGGAGTATTCGTGAAAATGAACGGCTTTCCCTTCGGCCCAGTCTTTTTTACTTTTTCCGAGCTGCACATTAATGATATCGCCAGGTACAGCACCTTCAATAAAAATCACTTTGCCATCAACCCGTGCAATGGATTTTCCTTCGGCAGCATAATCTTCCACCTTTACCTGCTCCAGTATTCTGACTTTCTGTTTTTTTCTCACGGCGCAAAGGTAACAATCATGCACTTTGCAAATCATTAACAGCAACAGAAAGCTTTTGAATTAACTTTACCCCTGTTCCACTATGAAGAAAACAAGCTTATTTCTGATCGTTCTTCTCTTCTGTGCTGCTGCCAACGCACAGGGTTTTCGTATTACAGTTCAATACAAACCAGTTGAGAAAGGCTATCTCTATCTCGGTTATTATTTCGGTAATCAAAAATATGTGCAGGATTCAGCGATTCTTCAGCCAAACGGAGAAGCCGTATTCAGCGGTGCTGAAAAACTCACCGGCGGTTTATACCTGATCGTTGATCCGGAGAAAAAAACTTTTTTTGATATCCTGATCGATAAGGAACAGGAGTTCAGCATCAAGATCGATACTTCCAATTTTACAATTGCGTCGTTAACAGGGTCCAAAGAAAATGAATACCTGATTGCGTATAAAACAGCTTCCGCTTATTACTACCGCAATTTCCAGCAACTGCAAAACAGTCTGGCTGCTGCTAAAACCAAACAAGACAGTGTTTCGGTTCAAGCAAAAATGAACGAAGCCAACAGCTTAGCCCAGCAATGGCGTGACAGTTTTGTGGTTTCTCAACCGGAAAGCTATCTGGCCTTGTTGTTTCGTTTGTTGAAAGAGCCTGTGTACAATGCTCCTAAAACAAAAACGAGGCAAGACAGTATCAATGCCTTTTATCAATACAAGCAACAATTCTGGCCAGCCGTTTCCTTTGCTGATGAACGGTTGCTGCGTACGCCTATGTTTGAACAACGGCTCAACCGTTACATGGAAACAGCCGTGATCCGCCACCCGGACAGTATCAAACTGGAACTCGATAAATTTATTTTATACAGCAGAACCAATAAAACCATGTTCCGGTATTTCATCAATCGTTTTACAAACGAGTATATGAATCCGAAATACATGGGACTGGATGTTGTATTTCTGCATCTATTTGAAAAATATTATATCACAAATCAGGTAGATTGGTTAGAGAAAAAAGACCGTGACCTTGTGTTTAACCGGGCTTACAGTTTATACGGAAATATTATTGGCGAACCCGCTGCCGAATTGAATTTGCTGGATACACTTGATCGTAAAGTGAATTTATATTCCATCAAATCTCCTTTCACGTTAATTGTGTTTTGGGACCCGGATTGTGGCCATTGCAGGGAGCAAGTACCAAAAGTAGACAGTCTTTACCGTTTACGTTGGAAGAAACAAGGTGTAAAGATCGTTGGTGTGTTGTCGGATGTTTCTGCAACGGATGAAACAAAATCAAAAGAAGCAAAAACAAAGTGGGTTGATTATATCCGTCAACAGCAGCTGAAAGATTGGGTACACCTGTATCAAACAGCACAAATGCGGCTGGATGAGCAAACAAAACAGGTGCCCGGTTTTAAACAGGCCTACGATGTATTTCAAACGCCCACTATATATTTGCTGGACGAACAGAAACGCATTGTCGCAAAAAAGATCAATCCTGAACAGGTAGATGAATTTCTGCAATACAAACAAACCAATCAAACATCCAACCATCCATAACCTAAGCTTATGCGTAACATTCTATTTTTTGTGATAATGGCTGCAAGCTTCAGCAGTCACGCTCAAACATTATTTACTTACGGCACTAAAAAAGTTGATCAGAAAGAATTCTGGCGAGCCTTTTCAAAAAACAACAACGGTGCAACTGATGAAAAGTCTATTCGTGAATACCTTGATCTGTTTATTAGCTTCAAATTGAAAGTACAGGCAGCCAAAGATGCAAAGCTCGATACACTGCCCAATATCCAAAACGACATTGCTGCCTTTCGTGCACAAATGATCGAACAGTTTATGCGTAACCAGGGCAGCAGCAACGAACTGGTAACGGAAGCGATTGAACGAAGTTTTGTTGAAATCGAATTGGCGCATGTGTTCATTGGCTACGATACAGACAGTGCCAAATCCAAAGCTGCGATTGACAAAGCCTTTGGTCAACTGCAAACAGGAGCCGATTTTACTGTTACCGCCCACAAGCTTTCTACCAACGATTATGTAAAATCAACCGATGGTTATATTGGTTTTGTATCGGTTTTTTCACTGCCGTACGAATTGGAAAATGCTGTTTACAATACGGCTGTTGGCGCTTATTCGAAACCCGTAGGAGGCAAAAATGGTTATCACATTTTTAAGGTTATTAGTAGGCGACCTTCGGCCGGTAAAATGAAAGCCGCACAGATATTGATCGCCTTACCCCCCAATGCTACACAGGATGAAATTGCTGTGGCACACACAAAAGCTGAAATGGTACATGGCCTCGCCCTGAAAGGAGAAAAATTTGAAACGCTTGCCTCTACTTACAGCGAGGATAAGCTTACGTATATGAATGGCGGCGTACTTCCTGAGTTTACATACACAAAATACGATGCGGCATTCAGCAAAGCTGCTTTTGGTTTACAGAAAGATGGAGATATCAGTATGCCTGTACAAACAAGTTCCGGGTTTCATATCATTAAGCGAATTGAATTGATACCGCCTGCAAATGATAAGAACGATCCGCAGCTTGTGCAGGAAACAACAGAAAAAGTAATGGCCGATCCACGCATCAATGTGGCCATTGCCAAACAAAAAGAAGAAATTCTGAAAAGCAGCAATTACAAAGCTTTACCTTACAATGAGCAGCAGTTATGGATTGTTACCGATACCATGCTCAAAGCAAAAAATTATGCCGCTATTTTTACGGCTAATCAAAAAAAGCCATTGTTTCAACTTGGCAGTAAAACAGTTTCTGCAGCTGATTGGTTGAAATATGTAAAGGGTCTTCAAACCAGTACATACACTCCACAGCAGCGTGAATACAAAATATTGATGAAACAATTTGTTGATGCTACAGCTGAACAGTATTATAAAGACCGTCTCGAGCAAACCAATGATGAAGTAGGCTATCAAATACAGGAGTTCCGAGAAGGAAGTCTGCTGTTTGAAATTATGGAACGTAAGATCTGGAGCGTTGCTCCTGCTGATAGTGTTGGCCTGCGTAACTATTACAATAACAACAAAGCAAAGTATAAATGGCAACCCAGCGTAAATGCGGTTATTTTCAATTGTGCTGATACATCGGTTGCCAACCGGGCGCTGGACATGATGAAAAAAGACCCGCTGAAGTGGAAAGAACACATGGATCTACTTGGCGGAACTGCCTTGGCCGACAGCAGCCGGTTTGAATTCAATCAACTACCGGTTGCAGACCAAACAAATTTCAAAGCCGGAACATTCACACCCATTACAACCAATCCTAATGACGGCTCCGCTTCTTTTTGCTATATCATCCAGGTGTACAATACAACGGAGCCACGCAGCTTTGATGAATCAAAAGGTTTGGTGATCAACGATTATCAACTGCAGTTGGAGGAAAACTGGATCAAACAGCTGAAAGCAAAATATCCCGTTAAGGTAAATGAAGCAGTGGTGAAAAGTATGGTAAAGTAGTTTCTTCAAATATCATTACCTAACAAAATGCCCCCGAAAATCCGGGGGCATTTTAATTTCTTGTGTTTGAAACAAGATTAGTAGCGGTTACCATAGCTTTTGTTACCAAAAGAAGAACGGCGATCGTTGTTGCTGCGCTCTTCACGTGGCTTTGCTTCTGTTACTTTAATGGCACGGCCTTCAACCATTCCACCATCCAGTTCACTGATGGCTGTTTTAGCAGCTGCATCATCACTCATTTCAACAAATCCAAAACCACGGCTCTTACCGGTAAATTTGTCGTTAATAACTTTTGCACTGGTTACTTCACCATAGCTTTCAAAAAAACCTCTTAAGTCATCATCGTTTACGTTGAAGCTCAAGTTTGAAACATAAATGTTCATGTTTGTTAATTAAACATTGATTAATAAAAAATCTGAGAAAATACGAGGCGTAAAAAATGACTAACTATTAGCAGAGTGTGCGTAGCAGATAGGACGATTTCAATTACATATCACTGTATAACTCAAAATAACGGTGCAAATATAGGCCAATCGTACGGAACAAATGCTGTACACGGAACTGTATTCCCCCTTTCACAGAATTTCTTCAAAAAAATTTTTGTCTTTTTTACGGTCACAAGGCAATTACTTAACGTATTAAATCACAATTGCTTACTTGCAGTTAATACGAACCCTGAATCGTAAATTAACGATATCATTTATGAAAAATACCGTAAAAGATTAGGATAATTTAAAACTACTCTATACTTTTGCTAAGCATTTACCCCTAGAGAACGATACATATACATCTAAATAGCTGATTTCTAAGCTGTTTTTTTACCATCGCAACATAGGGGTTTATACGTGAAAACTTTAAATACCCGTACCGTGATTAAATTTTACTCTTTTGTAGTTTTAGCTTTTGCTACTTTTTCTCAAACTTTTGCTCAACAGTCATTGATTTCCGGAACTTTTCCAGGTTCTTCTGAATCTTTGTTAGGTACTCGTTACAGAAATGTGCGTACTACGAACTCAGATCAAAGTCAAGCAACTTTTACAGGCATACCTGATTTAGGTTCAAACCGCAGTGGTTCAAGAGTTGATGGAAACCTGACCTATAGCAACGCAGGATCTTTCACCTTTACACTTACTTATGATGTAGCCTCTAACAACTACACCACCACCACAACTGCCAATGGCATAACACGATCAAACATTTTTCCAAATGTTTCTGGTCGATTAACGGCAGACGGAAAAGCAGCATTAGCTACAAGTGTTAATATTATGACACTTGCTGTTCGCACGCAAAACAGCGCTTCATCAATCAATGTATCGAATTTGACAATCGATGGCATGCCGATTAACGGTACATATGGACGTAACAATAATGATGGTGAATCATTTTGGTATATCTCTTTACCATCGCTTTCAAACGGCTTTGTTGTTACTGGCACAGTAACACTTGCAGGTAACTTTGCAAACAGTGCGGAAGGTCAACGCATCGCCTTCACATTTGGTAATTCTGCTACAGCCGCTGCTCCGCTTCCTGTTGTATGGGGTGGTTTTGCAGGTAAACGTGTAAACAACGCTACTGTTGCTTTACAGTGGAGAACAATGCAGGAACAAAATGCATCACACTACAACGTACAACGTTCAGAAGATGGTGTACGTTTCCGCACAATTGCAATTGTTGCAGCACAAGGAACAACTTCTTCTGTAACTGATTATACATATAATGACAAAAATGCTACTGCAGCTACAGTATATTATCGTCTTGAGCAGGTTGATATTGATGGCAGCATCAACTACTCATCTATTATCAAACAAGGTAATGGCGGACAAAAGACATTGGTTGGCGGATTAGGCAGCAGCAAAATCATGGTTCAGTTTTTCAGCAACGACAGTCGTCAGTTACGCATTGTAAGCAACAGCGGCATTGTTGTAAAACAATTGAACAGCACAACAACCCAGCAAGTATTGGATGTAAACAACCTGCCTGCCGGTGTTTATGCTTTACAAATCATCAACAGCGATGGTACGTCAGAAGTACACCGCTTTGTAAAATAATTCTGGTTCCCTTGGTACGGACGGAGGCAACAGTTTCGGCTGTTGCTTTTTTTATGTAATAAAAAAACCGTGCTAAAGCACGGTTTTTTTTAATATTCAAAGACTGTTTCAATCTTTAAAAAACTTGATAGGAGTAGCTTCAGCCAGTTTTCTGTAACCGGCCCATTTACCAGTTATAAATTCGTTGATGGCCTGTACGCTGTTGTTTACCGCTGTTTCAGCTTCCACAACCAAACGTTCTGTTTGTGCAGTTGGTGCAGCAATCTTGCCCATAATTTCGGAACGGGCACCTTGCAATGCAGTGTTGGTGGTACGGTCGGCAAAGCGAGTGATACCTTGTCTGTTTTCAGCACTGCGGCCGGAGATCGTTTCCCGTATCTTTTTAATTTCAGCACGCATGGCAACGCCTGCTTTGCGTAAGCTATCGGCCTGCTTTCCTTCTACACCACGGAGGGATGCTTCGATCTTTGTCATGGCTTCTTCTGCATCAGCGATCTTATCCAATGCGGCTGTAAGTTTATCAGCACTCAACTGCAAACGCTCCATCATTTTCTTCTTGGCATCATAAACTTCTTTCTTCACTTCGATGCGGGGGTCTTCTTTCACCGTAACCATCGTAGAGTCAGCTTCTTTGCCTACTGTGATCACCACTTTGTAGGTGCCGGGAAACACAGGCCATCCACCACCTTGCTCAGGTGCATTGGGGCGTGGTTTTGGTTGACCTGGTTGGCGTGTACCTTTTGTTTCAAAGCCCCAATAAAAACGATTCAATCCTTCACCCGCTGCTGCACGTAACGTACGCAGGTGGTTGTTTTGTGCATCATAAATTTTTACGATCGCTGTATCGGCTTTTGCTGCCGGCGTTGCTTCCGGTTTTACAAAGAATGAAATAGCAGCGCCTCTTCTTCTGTTTTCACCTTCATACAATCCCCATGTACTCCATTCGTAACCAGGTGCATTGCGGTATTGTGCCTGGTAAGCAACTGGCGGTTCAATAGCTGTGATTTTTTTCGTTGGCACCGCACCGTTAGCTGCCGCCATGGCACGCAACGGACGAATATCATCCAACACCCACACCGCACGACCAAAGGTGGCAATTACCAAATCTGCTTCACGTTCCTGAATAGCTAAATCATAGGTTGATACAGACGGATAGCCGTTTGTCCATTGACCAAATGTTTTTGCATTATCGTAGCTCACCCACAAGCCATGTTCTGTTCCAACAAAAATTAAGTTGGGCTGAACGGGATCCTGGATCATGCAAAGTGCATACCCTTTCAATCCTTTATTCGCCAACATATTTTCCCATGTTTTTCCAAAATCTTTGGTGCGGAAAATGGTAATGCTGAAATCGCCACGACGGTAATCGTTGCTCACCACAAATGCTTCTGCTTCGTTGTAGCGACTTGCATGTACTTGCGTAATCCATGCACCGGTATTCATTCCCGGAATTTTTCCACGGAAGTTGGTCCATGTTTTACCACCATCTTTTGTTAACTGTACGTTGCCATCATCGGTACCCACCCAAATCACATCTTTGTTTTTAGACGAAGGTGCAATGGCCATGATGGTGTTGAAATTTTCAGCACCGGTAATATCCAATGTCAATCCTCCTGTTTCTTCTTTTTGTTCTTCGGGATTGTTGGTAGTGAGATCAGGTGAAATAATTTGCCAGGTTGTTCCTTTATCGGTACTCTTATGTAAAAACTGTGAACCGAAATAAACTGTTTTGGGATCAAACGGATCCTGCGCAATACCACTGTTCCAGTTGAAGCGCATTTTGATGGTTGCATCCGGTGCAGGTGGTTTCACGGTTTCACGTTGTCCGGTTGTAAAGTTGTAACGTCCCACATTTCCACCCTGGCTCATGGCATACACCCATTTGCTGTCTTCCGGATCGGGCACTACATCAAATCCATCACCTCCCCACAGACTTTCCCAGTAATAGTTGCGGATACCACCATTGATCCATGTGTAAGCAGGGCCACGCCAGCTGCCATTATCCTGCAAACCGCCCATTACATTGTAAGGGATTTCATTATCAACATTAATATGGTAGAACTGGCCAAAGGGCAACTGCTCATCAAAACGCCAGCTTGCGCCACGATCTTTACTGATGCCGATGCCACCATCATTTCCTTCAATAATGATATTGGGATTGCTCGGGTGAATCCACCAGGCATGATGATCAGGATGAATACCGTTGTAAGGGATCAATGTGCTGAAACTCTTTCCGCCATCTTCACTAAACGTTACGGTTGAATGAATATCGTAAATGCGGTTTTCGTTTTTGGGGTCTACATAAATTTCCTGGTAGTAGAATGGACGGTCAGTTACCTGAGCAGGATCGCTATTGACTAAACTCCATGTAAACCCACCATCATCACTTTTATACAAACCATTTTTGGTTGCTTCTACTTTTGCGTACACTCTTGAAGGCTGGCTGGCAGCAAAGGCTATACCGATACGGCCAATGGGTCCATCGGGCAACCCGTTTTCTTTGCCGATCTTTTTCCAGTTTTTGCCACCATCAACCGTAATATATAAACCACTGCCCGGACCACCACTGTTGAAGTTGTATTGTTTGCGGCGATGCTGCCACATGTTGGCAATGAGTTTATTAGGGTTTGATGGATCCATTACCAGTTCGGCACAACCACTGGTATCATTTGTATACAATACACGCTCCCAGGTAGCGCCACCATTGGTTGTTTTGAAAACGCCTCTTTCGCTGTGGATGCCATACGGATTGCCGATAGCACCGGCATACACCACATCGGGATTCGTTGGATCGATGAGGATACGATGGATGTTCCTTGTTTTTTCCAGGCCCATACGTTTCCAGGTTTTCCCGCCATCTAAGGTTTTATAAATGCCTTCGCCCAGGTTGAGGGAGTTGCGTGGGTTTCCTTCGCCGGTGCCCACCCAAATTACATCGGGGTTGCTTTGCTGAATTTTGAGTGAACCGATGTTCAGGATAGGCTGCTCATCAAATAAAGGTGCCCAGGTAGCACCGCCGTTGGCAGTTTTCCAAACACCACCACTGGCCGCACCTACAAAAATCACATCGGGATTTGTGTACAATGCATCAATTGCTGTTACCCGTCCACTCATACCGGCCGGGCCGATATTTCTGGGTTTCAGGTTCTTAAAATGTTCATTTTTAATTTGTGCTGTGGCTGAAATACACAACAGGGCCGAAACGGCCAGAGCGATTATTCTCATACAAGCTTGTTTTAGGAAAATTGAAATTCAGAAAACAATACTGCCTCTCCAAATGTTTTTGATAAACGGCACAGGAATGGAACGGTTTTAGCGACTAATCTCACTGTTGTTGTTTAAATCTGTTGAAACAGACCGATCTGCCGGTTGTAAATGTTTTAACAGGGTTTAACAAAATGAAATCTTTATTTTTGATGTTCAAACACTAAAAATTCCTAAACACAATCAAAGTATGAAACATTTGTTCTTATCAGCAGTTGCCATTGGATCTTTCGTAGTAATGGCAGCTTTTCTTCCGAAAGAAAACGCAACCAACAGTCAACCGGCTGTAGCTTCTGTGCAAACGCCTACTAAATGGACACTCGACAAGTCGCACTCCAATGTAAAATTTGCGGTAGCGCATATGGTGGTGGCAGAAACAGAAGGTTCGTTCAAAATTTTTGACGGTACAGTTGAGCACTCAAAAGCCGATTGGAGCGATGCGAAGATCAACTTTACAGTTGATATGAATTCAATTGACACGGATAACGAAAACCGTGACAAGCATTTGAAAAGCGATGACTTTTTCAATGCAGAAAAATTTCCAATTGCAAAGTTTGTTGGCACTTCATTTAAGCCACTTGGAAACAACAAGTATGAATTAACAGGTAACCTTACCATTCGTGACGTAACAAAAGCTGTAAAGTTTGATGTGAAGTTTGGTGGTATTGCTACCAGCACACGAGGCGATAAAGCTGGCTTCAAAGCAACGACAACTATTAACCGTTTTGATTACAATCTGAAATGGGACCGTGCAACTGAAGCTGGTGGCCTGGTTGTAGGAAAAGATGTTGATGTTACTGTATTGCTTGAACTGAACAAGGCAAAGTAAGTCAACGTTCATAATTCGTATTTGGCCCGCCCCACAAATAAAATGTGGGGCGGGCTTTTTTTCTGCCAATAAAAAACCCATCCTTGCAGGATGGGTTTTTTATAATTCGTTTGTTTATCACAATACCAAAACACCTTTTGCTACAAACTGTGTTTCTTTTTTTGCTTCTTTGATCTGTTTGATCTCTTCTTTTGGCTTACCTGCATCACCAGCGTAGTGTTTCTGTTGTTTTACACTTACTTCTTTTACCTTGGCTTCGCCTTCCAATACCACTGTTTGTCCAACAATATTGGTTGGCATAAAGAAACCATAGTCTTTAAATTTTACCATAATGGTTTCGCCATTGCCTTTGTCTACTTTCATCCAGCAGCCTTTTTCTTGGCACACTTCAACCACTTTTGCGGTGATCTTGCCGGTAAAGATGCCTTTACTTTGTACCTGTTCGTCCATATCGCCAACGGTTGCTACATCTTTGTTCACGGTGCCTTCACCATAGGTAACGCCCTTCGCAGCAGGTTTTGGATTGTTTTGAGCCATTGCAGCAACACTTATAAAAGCTGCTGCCAAAACGAGGGATAGTTTTTTCATGCTGTATTTTTTTAGAGCTGTAAAGGTAGCAAGCTTAGGCATGGCAACAAACTTCACTTGTTAAAATTCTTGATTTATCATAAAGAACATTTCAAAAAGGGTTTGCCCGCAGATCGTACAAGCAAAAGTAAAACCAGCTTCTTCTTCGGCGATCTATTTCACCATAACCGAGAATAGCTCTTGAAACATCTGTAAACTTGATAGATGCGAGAGTCGTTTGCCCCTCCGTAAGTTCGCCAATGGAAATTGTTTGATCCCAACTACCGTTTCCAATCGCAGTAATGATTAACATCATACTGTCTCGTCGAAAATTTGTTCCCGTAAGAGCGAGCCTGTACCAGTTTGTTGTAATTGGTGGAGGTGTTACACTATAGCCATCCCACGTAATGCTAAAGTTACCGCTCCCATTACGAACAGTTCCAAAACTATCTACTAATCCCCAGGCAAGCATTCTTGGCCCAGTACTGATAGGCTGCCACCGGTTATTGATCACATTTATTTGATTACCATTTACCGTGAGTCTTGTAACATGGCTCAACACATATCCCATATATTGCTGCAGGTCTGTATTATAAATAATACTGCCCTGAGGTGGTGTTGTAATTGCGTTCATTTGTGCTGTTGTAAGCCGTGGAGGAAGAAATACTTTATCGCTGGCTGTTAAATCAAGAATGGCTTTTGAATTGGGTGAGTTGGTACCAATCCCTACGTTTTGTGCTGTAACAACAAATGATCCTGCAATCAATGCGATGATAGTCAGTAACGGTAAATATAAATTTTCAATTTCATATTCATATAGTTTAATTAATAACTGGTTAATTAAATTTTCAAACACACGGCTCGTTTCTTTTCGGTGATTATGCAGCAGCTTTGCTGTGTTTTCTTACAATACTGATCTGTTGTTGATATAGTCTTTTTCTCTTCCAGGATCGTATTCGTTCATACAAATCAAGCGCTGAAAAAAGAATAATCAACAACAGGTTAACGGATAGTATGAACCAAAGCAACAACATCAACTTACTGTTTAATAAAGCGACTGAGAATTGTGAATCCACCTTCTGCCAGTACCTGTACCTGATAAGCACCTTTTGGAAGGTTTGCTACCGGAAATGAAATGGTATTAATCCCTTTCATTAGTTGTAACGGTTGCTGAAATAAAATGCGGCCGTTTACATCCATTACACGTAAATCAGCATCGGTTCGCTTTGCTGCCGATAACTTCAGATAAACTGGATGATCTGCTGATACCGGGTTGGGCCAAAGTGTATGTGTTTTGTTTTCAGGCAGCAGATCAAATACACTGGTTGGGAAGCTAATGTCGGTTGCCGACCACCATTTTGTAATAACAGCAACATTATTTAATTGTATGTAATTGGAAGCATCATCCCGCAAAGTAAAACCGGCACCATTCCAGGTTGTATTATCATTGCTTCGCCAGAGGCTGAGTTGATTTTCTGTCCGTCCGTTCAGCTCAGCATCGAAGTATTGAAAACGGAGAGTGGCATTCAGTTGATTATTATTGGCAACAGTAAATTCGTACGTACGATGAATGGTTGGGCGACCAACTACAGGAAGATTAATGGCAGCATGACCACGAGCTACCGTAACAGCGCCAAGATTTTGTGTACTGCTGATAATGGCACCCAGGTTGCCGGGATTAACGGAAGCAGGTGCCGAAAGTGAAGTTGTAATTCGTACGGTTCCATTACCTGTAGTAGTTATGCGGCTGTTTTGTTGCTCATTCAACAACAGTGCAGTTGGTTCTAGTTGTACTTGTGCGCTTCCAATATCAAGTAAGCCGCTAATAAAGTTAAGGGACATGCCTATCCGAATGCTTTGCTGAAGATTGATACGGCCACTCCCTGTTTTTGCCAACTCCATCTGGTTGAACAGCGGAATGCTTGTTCCACTGATTGTATTGGATGAGCTGCCATTGAATCGAAAAGTACCTTCGCCGGTAAGCTGGAGAATGGGAGCATCTGTTACCAGGTCCATGTCTTGCAATGTAATAATAACATTACCGGTGGTTTTGAAAATAGTTCCGCTGCTGATTTTAAACACCTGTTGTGCATTTACATTTACAGCGATTGCAAAATGAAATAAAAGCAGAAGTATTGTATTCACTTTACCAGTAAGCTCTTTGGTGTAAACTTGAATCAGCATCGTGTTGTTTTTAATTGTTTACGGTTTCCCTACGTAAAACTTTGTTGCCTGTTGTGGGGTGGCGTGTTGTGTAAAACTGGCTGCATTTACTGCGTTGATTGGCAACCCGGTATTGCTGAGATAATGTCCTGGTGCCAATTTACTTTCAATGGCAACTACATCCATCCCATTCTCTTTTCCGAGCTTGTGAAAAATGAATTGATAAGAAAGATCACTCGGGTTGGGACTGGGATAAGCGCCGGGAACATCATCTAATCCAACTGCCCATTTATTATCAGCGGCACTTTTGTAGACACGCCAAAAAGTGTTCTGATTTTTTTTTGATGAAACATGCCAAACGTTTCCGATAGTACCCTTCCATTCTGCGAAAAAATAACAATCCTTTTCATTCTTTAAATCTGAAAGGGGATAGTTTTTAGGGACTGATTGGCGATACAACGTAATGGCGCCTGTAATGGTGAGATAATTGTAATTGCTGGCATCTTTTTCTGTTAAAAAAATAGCACTGATACTATTAGGGTTGGTGCTAAGCGAATTGGGTAAGCCATCTTTCTTTTTTTCACAACTCACAAAAAGAGAAATAGTGATAAGTAGGATAATACGTGCAATCATAGTGCAATGTTTTTTCGTTAAGGAATTATTACACTACAAATCTCTTCGAATGAAGGTTGATTTACAATACCGTGATGATGTGATGAAAAAGAAGTTCTGTTGAGGATTACACCAGTTTTTCGTGAATAGCTTTACTCACTGCTTCAATCTGTGAGCATACGTGTAATTTGTCGTAAATGCGTTTGATATGTGTACGAACGGTATCGAGGCTGATGGAAAGCTCAGCAGCAATCAGCTTAAAGCTGTTTCCTTTGGAAAGCAGTTGCAAAATTTCTTTCTCACGGTTGGTTAGCTGATAATCATTAGCAATGGAGGCAGCAGTTACCTGCATGTTTGTAATGACCATACGAGCAATCGTTGGACTCATTGGTGCCCCTCCATCCAACACTTCCCGAATGGAATGAATAAGCTTATCTGATACATACTTTTTCAGCAAGTATCCATTTGCCCCTGCATACATTGCTTCAAATACATGTGTATTATCATCAAATACAGTAAGCATTACGATTTGTACCGCCTGATCAAATGTTCTGATTTTTTTTACAGCTTCAATGCCCGTCATGCCAGGCATATCAATATCCATTAAAATTACGTCGGGCCGAAAGGCCTTCACCTGTTCTTCTACTTCCAAACAATCAGGAAAAGTAGCTAATACTTCATGCTCTCCGGTTAGGGCAAGCAGGTTAGAGAGGCTTTCCCGCAGAATCGTATTATCTTCAAATATGAGTATGTGTACCGGTTGCTTCATCGCAGCTTTATAATGTGCAAACTACATAATTCACAGCTTTTTAAAATACCCATATCAGGTGATATGCTTTTTTAGTACAACACTGGTGCCGGCTCCCTGAATTGATTCAATATGAAACGAAGCGTTCATAGCAGTGGCTCTGCTTTCCATATTTTTAATCCCATTGCCTGATACCGATTGATGGCTATCAAATCCATTGCCATTATCGGTTATCCGCAACAACAACAGACCTTCCCGGCATTGGAGTAAAATAGTAAGCTCGGTCGCATTACTGTATTTTACTGCATTATTGATCGCTTCTTTGAAAATTAGATACAGGTCTTTTCGTTGCTCAAGGTTTAATTGTATTTCTCCCTGACTTATATCCGTTTCAAAATAATAGTTTATGCCAGCCGGTTCAAGCATCTCAGCTGCAAACTCTTTCATGCGAATCAAAACTTTTTCCAGGCTGTCGTTCGATGGATTAATGGCCCAAACAATATCACTCATACTTTCCATCATCTTTCCTGAATGATCTTTGATTTTTTGCAGATACGACTGAACATCTTCACTTAAATGATCGTTCGACATGGCCACTTTACTCAGAATATTGATGCTGGTTAAGGTAGAACCCATCTCATCATGCAAATCCCTTGCAATTTTGGTGCGAAGCCGTTCTTCCGTTAAATATTTACTGATGCGTTCTGCACATACTGTTGCAATTCGCCGCAGCAGACGTAAATGTCGTTTTGTAAAAAAATGTTTTTGGGGATGTTCTGAATCAATTACACCAAACAAAACACCATCAACAAAAACAGGTACAGTTATTTCAGAAAAGCGCAACTCATCATCCAGAATATATCTTGGATCCTGCGTTGTATTCCCAACTCTTTCTGCAATGCCTGTTTTTGCCACTGTACCCACAATGCCCTTACCAATTGCCAACTCCAGACGGTTGATGATTTCTCTGTTATTGTACGGACTTTTTGGCCCGGCTGCAGCCCGTTGCACCAGCACGGAACGCTGCGGATCAACCTGGTAAAAAACACAATCCCGAAAACCCAGCAGTTCCACACAGTTTTTTGCTACATCCCAAAATATATCTTCCAGTAAACTTTTACCATACAGCGATGTGGCAAACTGATTTAGAATTTTTTCATCATTCACTCGCTGTTGTAAATAACTGTTGATCCAATACACAGCATACGATACAAATCCTAAACACAACAGGAAAAACCACCATGTTTTCCAGAAAGGCGGTTCAACTGTAACGTTGATACGATTACTTTCTGCTACAACTTTGTTATTGCCGGTTACTGCTCTTACATGAAAATCATAGTTGCCGGCTGGAAGATTTTGATAAACTACATGCATTTGACCGTTTACTTTTTGCCAACTCGCATCATAACCTTTTAACTGGTATTCATAGCTTACCTGCGCATTACCAAAGTACAATGCTGAAAATTCAAATTGCAGCTTTTTTAAGTTGTGCGAAAAGGTAAGCGGTTCCAAATAATCAGCTACTGCAACCTGCTGCTTATTTGTTGTTACCACTATATTCTCAATCAATATCGGAAACCGCTCTATGTTAATATCCAGTTCAGGATAATAAAAAAGCAAACCGCCCGCCACGCCAACAGCCAATTCATGCACCTGCCTGTTATAACATAATTGGTGAGGAATCGAGGGTTCAGAATACCAGGCAGTAAAAGGTAATGCGTCGTTTATTACAAATTCCTGATGCGGTTTTGCAGTTGTGTTCAATACCGAAAGCCCCTGGCTGGTAAGCATCCAGAGCTGCGAACCTTTTCCCCGAACAATTGATAACACCTGGTTGTGTTGTAATCCACTACGCATATCAATCTGAACAAAAGCAGAGTCAATGGTATTACTTGTTGATTGGTAGAAAAGGCCACCTGCATTTGTTGCTACCCAGATTTTCCCGGAGGAATCGGCTACAATATTATTACACAAGTTGAGATGTGAATAAATTCGACTGTTTACTGTTTCAATATAACTCGTGATGTTGTTTGATGCTGTTTGGTATACATGGAGCGATCTGCCGTAACTGCCAATCCAGAGTTTGTTTGACAACTGATCGAAATAAAGTGAAGTGGTTACATCTTTTAAATATGCTGAGCCGGCACCTTCTAATTGACGAAAACCTGTTGTTGCCTTTTCATACACAAACAACCCTTTTTTAAATGTGGCAATCCATAAATTACCACGGTCATCGGAAACCAGATCACGAAAACTTACAGAAATATCATCAATTGGAGTTGGAAAGTGAACAGCTTCTCCACGAATAATTTTGTACAATTTCTCCTCTGTCAGCAGCCAAATAAATCCACCTGCTTCTTTTACAGCATAACAACCCGATAAAGAATTACCGTTTTTATCAGTCGTGATTTTTCGAATAGCGCCGTTGTACCGATGTATTGTAACGAAAGCGGCAGGATCAAGCGAACAGGCATAATAAACAGAGTCTTCTTCCCGGTAAAACACACCTGTCATATTATTCATCCCTTCTTTCTCCGGCCTTTCAAAAAGTGGCAAAAATGCAGAGCGCATCTGGCTGGGATCATGTAACACAATACCGTTTGCTGTTCCAGTCCAACGCAAACCTGTTTTATCTGTATAAATTGTGGTAACAGCCCCGGGAGGTAATGAAAAACTTAAAAATGGCAGGTGCTTAATGAGGCGCAATGAATTGTGTGCATTCTTATACAAAAGCCCTTTACTGCCGGCAAGATAAAAAGGCTGTTGATTACTTTGCGGCAGTAATGTGGAGGGGTAAGCTTCCTCAGCAGCAAACAGTTCTTTATAAACTTGCTGTTGCGGGTTATACGAAAATATACGTCCGCTTTTGAGTGAGAGATACAATTGTGCAGATACAGAATCCCATTTCAGATCGTGCACATTTTCATTGTAATTGCCTCCGATATAAGTAAACTGTTTTGTAACGGTATTTAAATGCACCAGCCCTTTATTTGAAGCTAGCCAAAACTCATGTTTATTTTTCTTCAGAAAGCGCTGAATAGAATGATACCCACGTTCTGTTTGTTTTCCGCTGATTGACTTTACAAACCCAGGCCAGTCGTAGTAAGTAAAATTATTTTTTGCGGGATCGAACTTTGCAAAAGCAAACACATCGGATGCGATCCATAAAGCATCATCATCAAAAGCAATATCCCAAACCAGACTGTTGGGCAGCCCGTTTTTTCCTCTAGAATTGTCGGAAAACCAGGTAGTCCACTCTTTCGTTTCAGGGTTGAAGCGATTTAACCCGTTCATTGTAGCAACCCAGATGTTTCCATGCCTGTCGCCGGTTACAGCATTAATCACTTCATTCGAAACAGATGGTTCCGCTAATGGCTTGTATATTGTAAACGAATGACCATTGTAACGATTCAAACCGTTTTTTGTACCAATCCAAACATAGCCTGTTGTATCCTTATAAAAACAGGTGACTCTGTTATCACTTAACCCGTCTGTAACTGTAAGTGTACGGTTCTTAAAATAAAGCTGTGCATTGGCTGTTGCCAGGCAAGCCACTGCTAAAAAAATACACGGGATATAACGAAAGTAATATTGCACAGGGAAATCCTGTGCTGAAAATACTGTTTTACTTTGAGTTAAGAATACCTTTTTAGGGTGATATGAAATTCAATTTTCTTAAGAAGGGCTCTGGCAGTGTTGCGCATCGGCTATCAATGCAATGTTGCAGGTAGTCTATCAAATAAGGCATTGCTTGTAGCGGCTCTTGAAAGCAATACTTTTTTCGTTTCTATTGAATCATCTCAATTTTGAACTTCTGCACTTAGCCTGGAATTATTAACAAAAACCGCAAAGGCGTCAGCTCTCCTTTAGCCAGTACTGGCTTCGCCTCCAGCTCTATTTGATAGGTGCCGGGTTCAATTGCCGATACGTTTACAAATGTGTTGGTTTGCAAGTTTGACAACAAAGAAATAAAATCAAATGTTTCTACGGGCATAAACATATCACCCGGGAAAAAAGGAATAGGAGCACGCTTGCTGCTGGCAACCACTTTGCCGTCTTTTTTTATTGTTGTAATGAACACGATTGACACAACTTGCTGTTTTTCGCTGTTAAGAGGTAAACTGTTTCCTTCGAACCTGAAGAGGATCTGATGTTTTCCCTGTCTGAAATCTGCATACAGGTTTACAATTTTGTTGGAGGGTAATTGTATTTCAGCTTTTGATTGTTCGTTTATCAAGAGAGCACCTTTTACCGATTGTGCTGTAACGGTTGTTACAAATAGAAAGAAGAAAATTGTATTGATTACTTTTTTCATTGAATGAGTTTTTGTGTTGATGAATGAAAGGGTGTTTTTCATGGGTCTATAGTTTTTTTTGAATAATCAATTTTGCTGCTTCAATCGACTTTTGTTTGTTCACTACTTCATCGCTTGCTAACTCTGCTGTGATTTCAAATTCCAGCCCCTTGTAAAATACTTTCAGTTGTTTTTGTTTGTTGTTCCACACAGCATACTCGCCCACGCCGGGTACTTCGGTAAATGAAAGTTCATCACCCAGTCCCGTTGCTATATTTTCTGCTGCTGCAGATTGCTCACTGCTGATGGCACCTTCTTGTTCCATCTGCTTCAGTTTTCCTTTCATCGCCTGCTCCGCATTCGCTTTTTCTTCGGCAGTAGGTGTGTGGTAGTTGCGTTTAAATTCGTTGAGTGTAGTTGCACGCACCCATGCCAGTTGAATAAAATCATCGGCAGGTACTTCCATGGTTTTATTGTTGATGGGATTATTGATTGCTTTACTTCTTCCTTTTTCCCAACGATAAGCCAGTGAGTGCGTGCTGGAGTTTTTCAACACTTGGTTGTAATCCTGTTTTGCTTCGGCCGGCGCATACCCTGTAACAGCTGCCGCCATTTCAAGTGTAAACAACTCTGTAAGCTTACCACTCCAGTCGGTTGTTGATTCACCTGCTGTTTGGTTTATTACTTTATTCAGATTGGTTTCTGCTGTAGAATTATTTTTTGATTTGCAGGCAATAAGTAGCAAGCAAAAAACAATTGCGGTGGTAGTAATTGTTTTCATCATTAAAGCTTCGTAATTTTAAAACTCACTCGTACATTGTTGCTGCAGTTTTCACAAACCTCAACGGCTCCCTTGTTTACTACTTCTTTCAAGTTTAAGGTCTTTCTTACTTTGCCATAATCTTTATTAGGTCCGGCAACTTTTACTTTTATGTGATGCCAGTATTCAACTTCGATAGCCACATCGGGGTTATTCAAATCAGCTTTGCTGATTTCAAAATCTCTGTAGTAATCGGGTGTGTTTGAAAAAACAAACGGCGTTTTACTGTTGTTGTTAAGTGGGTTGTCTTCCGTTTTATCAAAAAAGTTTTGACTTTTGTTACCAAAGCTTTTAATTTCTGCCCTGCCGTTACTGGTAACTTTGTAAACACGCACGCCTGAAAATCCATAAAACCACCAATACTGTGTTGCGGCTGCTATTGGTAAATCTTTAGGAGCAACACTTATTTGTACAATATTAATTCTGAATTTTTCCTTTGCATCATTTTGCAACTGAGTTGAGCTGCTTGTAGTTGTAGTAGTTTGTGTAACTACAGTTGTTGTACTCGATGATGTTGCAGTTGTGCTTACTGCTTTATTTGTTTTTACGTGTTTGGTGCCTGTCCATTCGCCACCGGTAAGTGCAGTTGTCCAGCCCCACTTTCCTTTAAAACTGTTACCTTCAAATGTATATTCCAGATACCCTTGTTTACCATTGTTGGTAAATGTGCCGGTTAATTTTTTGGTTGATGGATTGTATGTAGCAGTAATGTCTCCGACTGTATGATATTTACCGGTTACTTTATTCCCAACCTGTTGCAGAATAAGATACCCTTGCGATGTATTCCATTTACCACTCCAAACATTTACTTTAAAATCGGCGGGTGTTGCATTACTCGTTTTTGTTCCTTCCCATTTAAACTCGGGATTGGTTGAATATTTATTGTTCGATTGATAACCCCAGTTGCCATAAAAGCCATTGATCTGATCAAAAAAGCTGTTGCCGCCTTTTGGAAAGAAAACAAATTTTCCTTCTGCAGCTCCGTTATGAAACAGACCTTCTATCTCGCCTGCTTTATTCAGAAAGGTGCCGGTAATGGTTCCATTGTCTTTGTAATCGCCGTAGAT
>JAEYWX010000026.1 GCA_023428755.1 Bacteroidota bacterium | reverse complement strand
TGTCGCAGGTCAGCCGGGTCGAGACGACGCTCGGCGCCTCGCAGATCAACCGCCGCGACCTGTCGCGCGAGGTGAACGTCCAGGCCAACGTCCAGGGGCGTCCGGCGGGCGACGCCGGCAAGGAGCTTCAGGCGGCCATCGCGGAGATCAAGCTGCCGCCCGGCTACCGCATCGTCTTCGGCGGCTCGACCAAGGACATCGCCGAAACGTCGGCCTACGCCACCCAGGCGCTGCTGCTGGCGGTGATCCTGATCTACCTGATCCTGGCTTCGCAGTTCGGCAGCTTCCTGCAGCCCATCGCCATCATGATGTCGCTGCCGCTGTCGCTGGTCGGGGTGTTCCTGGGGCTTCTGGTCGCCGGCTCCACGCTGAACATCTTCAGCGCCATCGGCTTCATCATGCTGATGGGTCTGGTGACCAAGAACGCCATCCTGCTGGTCGACTTCGCCAACCAGGCCCGCGCCCGCGGGGTGGACCTGCGCGACGCGGTGGTGGAGGCCGGCATCATCCGGCTGCGCCCCATCGTGATGACCACCATGGCGATGATCTTCGGCATGATCCCGCTGGCGCTCGGCATCGGCGAGGGCGCGCAGCAGCGCGCACCCATGGCCCACGCGGTGATCGGCGGCCTCATCAGCTCCACCCTGCTCACCCTCCTGGTGGTTCCGGTGATCCTGACGTACCTCGACGCGCTGTCCCGGCGATTCAAGCGCTGGTTCGCCCACAAGGACCCGGACGCGGTGGCGCACGGCACGGCAACACAGGGCACGGCTGCGGAGTAGCTCTTTACCTCAGATGCTCCAGCATCAGGAACAGCCCGAGCGCCAGCAGGCCGAGGAAGAAACAGCGCCGGAACACCTCCGCCCGCACCCGCCGGCGGAGGCTCTGGCCGAGCGCCATCCCGGCCAGGGCCGGCAGCAGGGACGCCAGTGATCCCCAGGCCAGCGTGCCGTCGAACAGCCCATGCTGCGCCAGCCCGGCGGCCAGAGCCAGCGTGGACACCGTGAAGGACAGGCCGAGCGCCTGGATCAGCCGGTCGCGCTCCAGATCCAGCGCCTGGAGGTAGGGCACGGCGGGAATGACGAAGACCCCGGTCGCCGCCGTCACCACCCCGGTCGCCACGCCGACCAGCGGCGACAGCCAGGATTCCGCCGCGGGCGGCACCCGCAGCGGCAGCTTCACCAGCCCGGCCACCGCGTAGAGCGCCAAGGCCCCGCCCAGCGCCGCCGCGGCCTGCCCCGACGAGGCGCCGGCCAGCAGCCCCGCCCCGGCCCAGGTGCCCAGCGTGATCCCCAGCATCATCGGCCAGAATCGCTCGATGGTGGCACCGAGGCCGGGGCCGAAGGCCAGTTGCCAGAGATTCGTCACCAGCGAAGGCACGATCAGGATCACCGCCGCCTCGGCGGGCGGCATGACGAGGCCGAGCAGACCCATGGCAACGGTCGGCAGGCCCAGGCCGATCATGCCCTTGACGAACCCGGCCAGCAGGAAGGTCAAGGCCATGGCGGCGACGATGAGGAGGGGAAGGTCGGTCATGCCCACCACTTGAAGCCTAGCCACGGCTTCCGGCAATGTGGATGTCACGCAGCCAGCCTTCGGCCTAAACGAAGGCTGAACCTCCGCCGGAGACCCCGCCCATGCGCTTCGACCTGACCGACCTGCGGCTGTTCCTGAACGTGGCGGAGGCGGAGAGCATCACCCACGGTGCGGAGCGGACGCACCTCGCCCTCGCCTCGGCGAGCGCGCGCATCCGCGGGATGGAGGAGACGCTCGGCGTGCCGCTGCTGGAGCGCGGGCGGCGCGGCGTCCACCCAACTCCGGCGGGTGAGGCGCTGGTCCATCACGCCCGCCTCCTCCTTCAGCAGGTCGAGCGCATGCGCGGAGAGCTGGGCGATTACGCCAAGGGGCTGAAAGGGCATGTCCGGCTGCTGTCAAACACCGCCGCCCTGGCCGAATTCCTGCCCGAGGCCCTGGCGCCCTTCCTCGCCGCCCACCCCAACATCGACATCGATCTGGAGGAACGGCCCAGCCACGAGATTGTGCGGGCGGTGGCGGAGGGTCTGGCCGACGCCGGGGTGGTGTCCGATCATGCCGACCTGTCGGGTCTGGAGGTGTTTCCCTTCCGCACCGACCGCATGGTGCTGGTCACGCCGCACGGCCACCCGCTGGCCAACCGCCGCAGCGTCGCCCTAAACGAGGTTCTGGAAGAGGATTTCGTCGGGCTGGCGACGCGCAACGCCCTTCAGCAGCACATCAACGAGCACGCCATCCGCTCCGGGCACCCGCTGAAGCTGCGCGTGCGGGTGCGCGGCTTCGACGGGATATGCCGGATGGTCGAACAGGGGGTGGGGCTCGGCATCGTCCCGGAAGCTTCGGCGAAGCGCTGCCGCCGCTTCACCAAGATCCGCGCGGTGCGCCTGACCGACTCCTGGGCGGTCCGCTCGCTGGTCGTCTGCGTCCGCCGGCTGGACGCGCTGCCCAGCCACAGCCGCGAGCTGGTGAAGCGGCTGGCCGGCGGCACCACCTAGCCTTTGCTCCTCATTCCGCGCCGGGCACCGGCTGCGGTGCCTCCGGGGCGGCGCCGTGACGGCGCTTCCACAGGC
>JAEYWX010000011.1 GCA_023428755.1 Bacteroidota bacterium | reverse complement strand
GCCGGCTGTCGTTCGCCTTCGCCACGCCGTCGACCCGCCGGGCGGCGCGGGCGGCCCTCGAGCGCCTGGCCCGGTGGGAGCCGTGGCTGGCCGCCGGCGACGTGCCGACCGTGATCGGCCGCCTCGCGGACGCGTGCGCGCAGCCCGATCCTGAGCACCGCGGCGGCTGGGCCGACTACGCGGCGCGCAGCGCCGAGTACTACACGACGCTCGAGGAGCTCGCGCCGCGGGCCGGCCAGTCCGCGGCGACGTACGGGCGGATCACGGCCGACCTCGCGATGCGGGTCGCCGACCACCCGCTCGACGTGTCCGGGCTGCGCGTCTCCCTGCGCGGCTACCAGGCGTTCGGTGCGCGCTTCGTGCTCAACCAGGGGCGCGTGCTGCTCGGCGACGAGATGGGCCTCGGCAAGACGATCCAGGCGATCGCCGTCATGGCGCACCTGGCGGCCCACGGCGAGGACCGGTTCCTGGTCGTGTGCCCAGCGAGCGTGCTGGTCGGCTGGCTGCGCGAGGTCCGGACGCGGTCCGCGCTGACCGCGCACCGCTTGCACGGTCCGGACCGCGACGAGGCGCTCGCCCGCTGGCTCGCCGAGGGCGGCGTCGGCGTCACGACCTTCGAGGGGCTCGCGCACGTGCCGCCGTCGGAGCTGGGGCTGCTGGTCGTCGACGAGGCGCACTACGTCAAGAACCCCGACGCGCAGCGCTCGCAGCTCGTCGCGCAGTGGGCGGGCGCGACGCTGCGGGTCCTGCTCATGTCCGGCACGCCGATGGAGAACCGGCTCGAGGAGTTCCTCGAGCTCGTCCGGCTCCTCGCCGCCCGTGTCGCCGGGCTCGTGCCGCGGCACGTGCGCCTGGCCGGCCCGGACGCGTTCCGGCGCACCGTGTCGCCGGTGTACCTGCGCCGCAACCAGGAGGACGTGCTCGTCGAGCTCCCCGACCTGGTCCGCGTCGACCACTGGCGGCCTGCGCCGCCCGCGGGCGCCGACGTGTACCGGGACGCCGTCGCGAGCGGCAGCTTCATGGCGATGCGCCGCGCCGCCTGGGCGACGCCCGACCCGGCCGACTCGGCGAAGCTCGAGGAGCTCCTCGAGATCGTCGACGACGCCGCGGAGAACCTGCACCGGGTGGTGGTCTTCTCCTACTTCCGTGACGTGCTCGACGTCGTCGCGGCGGCGGTGGGCCGCAGCGCGCTCGGGCTCCCGTTCGGGCCGCTGACCGGCGACACGACGCCCGACGAGCGCCAGCGCCTCGTCGACGCGTTCTCCGCCGCGCCGCCCGGTGCGGTGCTGGTCGCGCAGATCCGCGCCGGGGGCGTGGGGCTGAACATCCAGGCCGCGAGCGTCGGCGTCCTGTGCGAGCCGCAGGTCACCCCGACGATGGAGGCTCAGGCCATCGCCCGGGTGCACCGGATGGGCCAGGTGCACACCGTCGTCGCGCACCGCCTGCTGGGCACGGGCGACGTCGACGAGCGGCTCGTGGCCCTGCTCGAGGGCAAGGAGCAGGTGTTCGACGAGTACGTCCGCGAGTCCGCGCTCACGGACGCGGCGCCGGACGCGGTGGACGTCTCCGAGGCGGACCTGGTGCGCGACGTCGTCGCGTTCGAGCAGGCGCGCCTCGGCTACGGCCGGGTGTGGTCGGGCCTGGCGGACGAGGGCCTGCTCCCGGGCGGGGGTCAGCCGGGCAGGTTGGGCTCGAGCACCGCGAGGAGCAGGGCCTGCAGCCGGGCCGTGTCGGTCGCCGGGTCGCCAGTGGTGGCGGGCGTCTCGCCGTCGTGCAGATCGGCGTAGGGGAGCCACGCCTCGGTGAGCGTCCAGAGCGCCGCGACGAGGGCCTCCAGGCGTGCGTCGTCGACCGGTCGCAGGAGTCCGTCGGCGCGCCAGCTCCGCGCCAGCGCGCCGAAGATCGCCAGGGTGCGCTCGCGTGCGGCGACGACGGCGGCGCGGAGTGCGGGGTCCTCGTGGACGAGGGCCAGGCCGTCGCGGGCGAGGAACACGTGGTCACGGGTCAGGGTCGTGAGCGCGCCGAGCCGGTGCACCATCTCCCGTGGCGTGGGCAGGTCGTCACCGGCGCCGTCCCACAGGGTGGCCTGCTGGGCGTCGTACCGGGTCCACAGGTCGCGCACGATGGCCTGCTTGTCGGGGTACCAGTAGTAGAGGTTCCCGGGGCTGATCCGCAGGTGGGCGGCGATGTGGTTCGTCGTGACGCGGCCGGTGCCGTCCCGGTTGAACAGCTCGAGCGCGGCGGCGAGGATCCGCGCGCCGGTGCGACCCCGGCGGCGGGACTCGGCCATGCCCTAGAGCATATGCACTAGAGGTCTTCGGCGAGGGCGCGGAGTCCTTCGACGACGAGCGCGTGGTCCTCCTCCTGGGTCAGCCCGGACACGGCCACGGTCGCCACCATGCCGACACCCCGGACCAGGACCGGGAAGCACCCGCCGTGTGCGGCGTACCGGCGCTCGTCGAACCACGGCTCGTCCTCGATGTGCTTGCCGGCCAGTCGCGGCCGCAGCCCGATGAGCAGGCTCGGGACGCCGAACCGCTGCACGGCGCGCGTCTTGCGGCGCAGCCAGTCGTCGTTGTCCGCGCTGGTGCCCTCGGTCGCCGCGTGGAACACGGTCTGGGTCCCGCGCGTCACGTCGATGGCGACCGCCAGGTCCCGCTCCTTCGCCCAGCCGAGCAGGAGCAGGCCGAGGCGGTGGGCGTCGTCGTTGGTGAAGCGGCCGAGCTGGAGCTCGTCGAGCTCCGCCTCGATCGCGGCGACGGCGTCGGCGATCTCGTGGCGGGTCGCCTGGGGGTCGGTCACGGCAGCCTCCTCGCGCGGTGGTGCGCCCAGTATGGCGATGGTCCCCTCACATGCGACCCGGGCCGGCCGAATGGAGGGGGATTCGACCACGAGGGAGAGAGACCGTCATGCCGCTGGGAACGCTCATCAGGGATCGGCGGCCTGCTCAGGCCCAGGACGCCGGGGTGGTCGTGAGCGACGACCGGGTGCGCCGACTCGTCGCCCGCGGTGACGACATCATGATCGCCGCGGAGGACCTCGCGACGAACCTCGAGCGCCTCGACGGCGCCACCCAGGAGACGGCGGCCTCGGCCGAGTCCGCGAGCGCGGCGACGAGCCAGGTCGAGGCGGAGCTCGACGAGCTCCAGCT
>JAEYWX010000032.1 GCA_023428755.1 Bacteroidota bacterium | reverse complement strand
GCTATGCGTCGCACTATCGGGTATTCGACCGCAAGGTCGGGGGGTGCCGGATGTGAAAGCTCTGGATTTCACACTAACGGACATTCGACCGCAAGGTCGGGGGGTGCCGGATGTGAAAGCTTTGCATTTCACACTAATACCGGTCGCCTGATTGGACATGGATTTATTCCCATCGATCCGTGCATCTACTGCCATCCCAACAACGGCATCTCTTTTTCGTTCAGCCTCCAGGAATGCCGCTGCAATATAGCTGTTAATTGATACCCCCATTTCCTTTGTATGAGCATGAATCCGATTTATCTCATCTGTGGAAAAATATTCATATGCAATGTGAGTGCTATGTTTTTCCCAATAGTGCCTATGAATCGCCTCATAGTCTTCCCATTGAAATAACTTGCCGATATGCTTCCATTTCCAATTATAATAATTTGCATAAAGCTTTTCGGGTAATGACAACCGTGAGTCCTTTGGCAGAGCATCCTTTGTGATCAGCTTCATTGGTTTAAAGGTCAGGCTTTCTCCGGCTAGTGCTCGCATTATGTCCTCAAGAAAATAGGTGATCGACTTCCCATCTCCCACCAGATGATGAGCCATAATGAGCAGCCCTAGCTTCTCCTCTGCTGTAAGAATAAAAACCCGCATTAGTTCCCCTTTATTGATTGCAAAGGGAATCTTTTCATTTTGGCGTAGCACCTCTAGCCAATTAGCTTCCTTAAGCTCAACTCTGCAGCCACTTTCCTGCTGGCGGTCATAATAGGCTTCTCCAGTCCGAAGCAGTACTACCTTAGACATGGTAGCTTCGTTGGCTGCAAATGCTGCTTTGACAGCCGCTACTACATCTTCCGGCTTCGGATCTCCCACCATCTGTATCCAAAAATTAATATATATATTAGGTTCAAATAAATCTGCGCGTTCCGAGCATATGTAATTCTTCATTTCCCTCCCTATTCTGCTACATTACTGTGATTTGATCCTTTATTCTAATTTATTTTAATATGGTTCGTTCCAAATCCGCTGCATTAATTAATTCATACTTTGTCGTAAAGAGTCTCTTAAGTGAGTAGAGATATACCACTCCCCAATAATAATCCGCAAGCTTTAAAGGATTGCCGTCTACAACACTGCCCTCCTTCTGCCCCTGTTCAATCAGCTGCGCCATATATTCATACTGCTTTGTCTGATACATGGCTCCTTCGGAAGAATGCACCTCATCTCGTTCCAGGATCGCTTGTGTATTTAATGCAACTCCTGCTGCAAAGCTATCATCGTGTTCCAGCTCGAACAGTACTTTCCTGGTTAGTCTATGGATCTTTTCCTTGGCTGAGATTGGTAGATGCAGGAGGGTTTTTAACTGGTTGATCTCCTTCTCCCTTTCAATCCTCTTGTGTATCTCTTGAAACAACTGCTCCTTTGATTCAAAATAGACATAAATTGTTCCTTGCCCAATTCCCATATACTTAGCGAGATCGCTAATCTTAGTACCCGAAAATCCATTCTTTGCAAAATATAGAATGGACTCATGGATTATTTTGTTTCTCATTTCTGTTCTAATTTCTTCGCATCGTTGCGGTGATTTTGGCATAATTCTATTTCCTTATTGAATGAATATTTGTTCATCTATAGTTTAAGCTCTTTTCTATCTTCTGTCAAGATATTCTGCTCGCATCCGATTAATATAATAAATGAAACATCCCTACCCGAATCTAACCGGGCGACTCTTGCTGCCAATTTTTATTTTTGAAGATGAAGATCAAGCTTTGCCACGGATCCCCCATGAAGTGATTGAAAAAAGTCAAAAAAAATGTTATGCTACCAACGGTAACTTAAATTAAATGTCTTTTTTATAATGTAATTGTAAAAATTACAATAAAGCAGATACTATATGGTGAGCTTGCTTTTAAGCTCTTTTTTATTGATATAGAAAGGTAATAATATGATTAAGGTTGAAAACTTATCCTACTCCTTTCCCAAAAAGGATCTTTATAATAATATCTCCTTTACTCTGGAAGCTGGTCAGCAATGTGCTTTTATTGGAACCAGCGGCAGCGGAAAAAGCACTCTGATCGATATTATGATGAATCCTGACAACTATATGTTCGAGGGCAAGCTGGAGATCGATCCTGGTTGCCACATTGGCTATGTGCGTCAGTTCTCACAACCGGATAAAACAGACGGTATCACAGTTTTTGAATATGCAGGTGAAAGGTTTATTCAACTTCAGCAGCAAATTGCTGCTATCTGCACTGAGATGGAGAACACCTCGGATATGGATTCCTTATTAGAACAATATCAGGAGGCTTTTGATGCTTTTCAGGCAATTGGCGGAGATGATTTTGAAAGTAACATAAACAAAAAGCTCAATCTGGCCAACTTAGGAAAGTATGAACAGCTGCCGGTAGCCAATCTGAGCGGAGGAGAATTCAAACTGCTCCAGGTAATTAAGGAAATGCTCACAAACCCTGACTTACTGATCATGGATGAACCTGATGTTTTTTTAGATTTCGAGCATCTTAACTCCCTGAAGAATCTGATTCATTCACACAAAGGAAGCCTGCTGGTTATTACCCACAACAGGTATCTCCTGAATCACTGCTTTAACAAAATCCTGCATCTTGAGAATCATGAGCTTCAGGAATTTGACGGCAGCTACAATGATTATAATCTTTCCTTACTTCAGCGAAAAATTGAGCTGCAGGAGCTTGCTGCCGCTGATACCCTGGAGCTTGAGCGAAATTCACAGATTATAGATAATTTAAGACATGTCGCTTCCTATAACTTTGAGGCCTCCAGAGGCAAAGCTCTAAAGGCACGGGTTAAGATTCAGGAGCGATTGGAAGCGAGAAGAATTAAGGCTCCCTTTGTAGAGATCAAGCAGCCGGATATTTGTCTGACCACTGCAAATGTAAGGAAGGATGAAATTGCATTACAAGTGGAGGACTATAGTGTCTCCTTTGATGATGTACTTCTTGAACATGTTTCCTTCGAGATAAAATCCAACGAAAAAATAGCCTTGGTTGGGCCAAACGGTACCGGCAAGACCACTTTACTTCGAGAGATATATAAGAACAAGCATGGTTCTATCAAAATAGCGGAGGATACTATGATAGCGTTCCTCTCTCAGCTTCAAGGAGAAATGCTTACGGAGTCCAATACTATTCTGGATGAGTTCTTTGATCTTGGCTTTCAAACTTATGATGAAATTAAAGCTCATGTACTCAAGTATGGCTTTGAGGAGGATAATCTGGAGCAAAAGATTGGTGCTCTATCCGGGGGAGAAAAGAATTTATTGCAGTTAGCCAAAATTTCTGCCGGTAACGCGAACCTGCTGCTGCTCGATGAGCCGACCAGCCATCTTGATACTTACTCTCAGATCGCCCTCGAAGAAGCCCTCGAACGTTACGAAGGTGCCATAC